>NZ_JBQFQX010000001.1:0-781812 GCF_056537105.1 Ruegeria sp. CH11 | reverse complement strand
AGACACGAAAATGAAAAATCCAGCGAAACAACCGCAACAAAACTCACAAGCTCAGAAAAAGACTAGATCCGGTGCGTTTCCACACAGCCTCTCCGCTTAACCGAACTCGGAATTCGCGTCCAAACATAGGCGACGCTACCGCGCCACCGCAGGAGAAAACCTGCCGATACGTCAACTTTCGGACTGAGACCTATTGTACGGCACCGCGCAATACCTAGCTATAGTTTGCGGGAGGGAGAAATCCGCCAAATAATTGAAAAGCAACGCTGTTGCGCGCAAAGAAACTCTTCGCGCGAGCGGAAAATTGCGCCGAATTATCGGGGGACCAGCAGTTAGAACCGAACAGGAGAACACGATGGCAGCACTTGAACAGGGAACTTGGGTTATCATTGCAGACGGGGAAAAGGCGCTGGTGATGGAGAATGTCACCGACGCTCAGGACCCCAATCTGGTCGTTGTCTCGGTCGAGGAGCCGGACGCACCAAAAACCAAGCCAACCGACCGCGCCGGGCGTCGATATGACGGCGGACCCAAGCAGAAATCCGCGGTTGAAGAGGATCACTGGAAAACGCATGCCAAGTCTCTGTTCGTACAGGACGTCGCCAACCTGCTGAACCGCAAGGGTCTGAAAGGCGCGTTCAAACGGCTGGTTCTGGTCGCCAGCCCGCATGTGCTGGGTCTGCTGCGGCGGCGTCTGCATAGCGATGTTCTGGCCAAGGTCGTGGCCGAGGTCGACAAGACGCTGACCAACCACCCGCTGCACAAGGTCGAGCAGATCCTGACGTCGCGGTTGGCAAAGCCCGCCTGAATTGGCAGAGAGCCTTCGGGCGGCATGGGCCGCCCGACCTCAGATCAGGTTGCGCAAGCTGGACATTGCGTCGTCAGGCGTTTGGACCCATGTGAGGAAATCAGCCAGCGACGCATCGGCGAATTCCTGATCCAGAACGTGATCCAGAAGGTTGCGCAGGCTGTCCCAATACCCGTCCACGTTCATGACCAGTATCGGCTTGTCGTGCAGGCCCAATTGCCGCCAAGTCAGCGCTTCGAACAGTTCGTCCAATGAACCCGGCCCACCCGGCAGCACGACCACGGCGTCGGCATTCATGATCATGACCTTTTTGCGCTCGTGCATCGTTTCGGTAACGATGAATCGGGTCAGGTCGGTCTTGCCGACCTCGCGCCGCAACAGATGCACCGGGATGACGCCGAACGTGTCGCCGCCTGCGGTTTGTGCTGCGCGCGCAACTTCTCCCATCAACCCCACATCGCCAGCCCCATAGACCAGTCGCCAGCCCTCCTGGGCCAAGAGCGTTCCAAACTGGCTGGCGGCCTGCGCATACGCCGGATTTGTGCCATTGCGTGACCCGCAATACACACAGACGGATTTCTGGGGCATGGAATGGTGTCTCCGGGCTTGTGTCAGAGGTTTTGACCCCTGATAGCGGGATTGATAGATTGGCTCAACCGTCCAATGGAATGCCTGCAACTCAGGGTGTTTAAGGGGCGGAATGAAAGGACAACAATGAACGCCAAATCGGGAAGCGGAAGCTCTGGAACATTTGTCTGGGGGCTGGTTGCGGGTCTTCTCGCGTTGCTGGGCGCAGGTGGTTTGTACATGGCGGGTGTCTTTGGCAGCGCCCCGGCCCCGCAGGAGACGGCCACCGAGCAACCGGCCGAAGCATCCGATACCGCCCAAGCACCTGCCGCGACGGACGCGGTGACGACCGAAGCAGAGCCTGCGGATGATGGGGCAGGGGAACAGGCGGCGCAAACCCCCGAGCCAGCGACAGAAGAACCCACCGACAATGCAGAGGTCGCAGAACCCGAAGCACCAGAGGCACTTGCTGCCGCACCGGTTCTGGATCAGATTTTTGTCGAACCGGATGGAAATGCGGTGCTGTCGGGCAATGCAGAACCGGGATCTCGGGTCAATATCCTGCTGGATGGCGAAACTGTTCACAGCTTTACCGTCGATGAAACCGGACAATTTGCCGAGTTCCTTTCGATCCCGTTTGCAGACGACGCGCGTGGGTTGGTTCTTGAGACGCAGGGCGATGATCAGACAGTTCGATCCGACGACTATCTGATCGCAGCCTTGCCTGATCCCGAGCCCGAAGCGGAAGCTCAGAACATCGCCGAGGCTGAGCCTGCCGCGCCCGAGGCCCCCACCGAAGACACAGCGCAGGTCGCGCCGGAGGCGCCGGTCAAAGATACGGATGAAACCCCTGCCGCGCCGACCGAGGAGTCGGTGCAAGAAGAACCGGAAACTCAGATTGCAACAGCGGAACCGGCAACCGAGGAAGAACCTGTCGCAGAATCCCAGCCAGAGGTTGCGCAGGATCAGCAGGTGGCGATCTTGCGCTCGGGCGAAGAGGGGGTTGAGTTGGTTCAGCCTCCTGCGGACGTCACTCCGCCGGATCAGGTTGCGCTGGATACGATCGGTTATTCCGAAGCTGGCGAAGTTGAACTGACCGGGCGCGTACAGGACGAATCGACCGTTCGGCTATATCTGGACAATGAACTGGTCGCCGATCTTGATCCCGTCGATGACGGCCAGTGGCGCGGCGAGATCGAAGGCGTTGATCCGGGGGTCTACACCCTGCGCGTCGATGAGGTTTCGCCCGAAGGCGAGGTGGTCAGCAGGATTGAAACGCCGTTCAAACGCGAACCCATCGAAACCTTGCGCGCAGCTGAAGAGGCATCTGGTGAGCAAACGCCCACGATCCGTTCGGTGACGGTTCAAAAGGGCGACACGCTGTGGGCGATTTCACGAGAACGGTTTGGCGACGGCATCCTGTACGTGCGTCTGTTCGAGGCGAACCGCGAGGCGATCCGCGATCCTGACCTGATCTACCCCGGGCAAATCTTTACGATCCCCGAATAAGACAACCCCTCTGGCCCTGTTGACGGGCCGGGCAATCTCAGACCGCTGTTAAGGTACGTGATGAGAAAATCGGCCCCGATGCATTCCGACAATATGCCTCAGCCGGACGAACGCCGCTCGGGCTGGCGTACGATCCGAAAGGTCACACCGTATCTGTGGCCGGATGACGAGCCATGGGTTAAGCGCCGCGTGGTGCTGGCGATGGCCATGCTGGTACTGGCCAAGCTGATCGCCGTCTACACCCCGATCCTGTACAAAGGTGCAGTGGACAGCCTTGCGGGCGAAGGCGTGCCGCCGCTGGCGCTGGGCGCAGTCGGCCTGACCGTCGCCTATGGCGTGGCGCGGATGATGACCGTTGGCTTTCAGCAATTGCGCGATGCGCTATTTGCGCCTGTCGGGCAGCGCGCGCTACGGGCACTGGCGCTTGAGACGTTTCAGCACATTCATCAGCTCTCCATGCGCTATCACGTGACGCGGCGCACAGGCGGTCTCAGCCGGATCATTGAACGTGGTGTCAAAGGGGTCGAGTTCCTGCTGCGGTTCCTGCTGTTTTCGATCGGGCCGCTGATCCTGGAACTGCTGTTGGTCGCCATCATTCTGATGTGGCTTTTCGACGTCTGGTATCTGGTCGTCGTCGCGGCGACGATTGCGCTGTATATCTGGTTCACCTTTGCCGTGACCGAATGGCGCGTAAAGCTGCGGCGCGAGATGAACGATCAGGATACCGAGGCCAACCAACGCGCCATCGATAGCCTGCTGAATTTTGAAACCGTCAAATATTTCAACGCCGAAGCGCGCGAGGCCGAGCGTTATGACGTGTCGATGAAAGCCTATGCCAGCGCCGCGCTGAAGACAGCCTATTCTCTGGCCTTTCTGAACTTTGGTCAGTCCATGCTGATCACCGCCGGGCTGATCGGGGTCATGGTTCTGGCGGCTATTGGCGTTCAGAATGGCAGCTTGACGGTCGGCGATTTCGTCATGGTAAACGCTTATATGATACAGATCACCGTGCCGCTCAATTTTCTGGGCACCGTCTACCGAGAGATACGTCAGTCGCTGGTCGATATGGGGCAAATGTTCGATCTGCTGGAGCAGCCCGCCGAAGTGACCGACAAGGCCTGCGCGCCAAACCTGAAGGTAAATGGGGGGCAGGTAACGCTGGAAAACGTGCGTTTCGGATATGAGGCGGATCGCGAGATCCTAAAGGGGGTTTCTCTGACCGTCCCAGCCGGTCAGACCGTCGCAATTGTCGGCGCGACCGGGTCCGGCAAGTCCACGATCGGGCGACTGTTGTTCCGCTTTTACGACGTCACTGGCGGCGCGTTGAAAATCGACGGTCAGGATGTGCGCGATGTCGCGCAATCCAGCTTGCACGCGGCGATTGGGGTGGTGCCGCAGGATACGGTCCTGTTCAACGACACGATCCGCTATAACATCGCCTATGGCCGCGACGGAGCCAGCCAGGACGACGTCGAAGCCGCCGCCAAGGCTGCCCAGATTCACGACTTCATCGAAAGCCTGCCGCAAGGCTACGACACCAAGGTGGGCGAGCGCGGGTTGAAACTGTCCGGCGGTGAAAAGCAGCGTGTGGGCATTGCGCGGACTCTGCTGAAGAACCCTCCGATCCTGTTGCTGGACGAGGCGACCTCGGCGCTGGACACAGACACCGAACAGGACATCAAGGACGCACTGTCGCGCGCCGGTGAGGGGCGTACGGTGATCACCATTGCGCACCGTCTAAGCACCATTGCAGAGGCCGATCAGATCGTCGTGCTGGAACGTGGCGAGATCATCGAGAAGGGCACCCATGATGAGTTGCTGCGGCGCGACGGGCGGTATGCGCAATTGTGGAGCCGCCAGCAGGCCGACAGCCAGGCGGCCTAGCCTGGCAGCGTGCCCGGGTTGGAATTCCGTCGGGAATGATCCGGTTTTGCGTTTGACGCCGACCGCGTCTGGCGACACTGTGCAAGCTGGGCGACGTGCCAGGCACGAAAGCTGAAATACAAACAGAGGAAAAATTATGAAGATACGAGCAGGGGCGGCGTTGGCCGCGGCCAGTTTGATGGCGACCGCGGCGGTTGCCGAGGACCTTGAATTCCTGATCATCAACGAAACCAGCGTCGATCTGGTCGAATTCAACGTCTCTCCGGCGTCATCCAACAGCTGGGAAGGCAACCTGCTGCAAGGCGGCTATCTGGCGTCGGATTTTGAGGTCGGTGTTCTGATCGCCGACGGGCTCAGCACTTGCGTTTATGACATTCGCGGCGTGTTCAGCGACGGAGAAGCGGTCGAAGACTATGGCCTGGATCTGTGCGAGCTGGGTGAATACGCCTTCGTTGAATAACGCGCAGCAATGTTCAAAGGAAAAAGGCGAGCACCGGGCTCGCCTTTTTTTATTCTGCCGCCTTCAGCGGTGTTGTCGGCGGATGGTCAGGGCGCTCATCCCGGATGTCGGGTCGGGCTGCGGCAAGCTCGCCCTCATCTGTCCAGATCACCTCGGTCGATTGGATTTCACGCGCGGCGCGGCCCATCAGCATATCCTGAGCTGCCCGGCTGGATTGGCTGGGTGAGACCCGTGCCAGCAGCTTCGCCAGCCAGGTTGCGTATGTAGTGACCCAAACCCGCAGCGCCAGGAAGGACGGCGTCACGATCAAGGTCAGTACCGTCGCAGTGCCCAGACCAAACACAACGGCCGTGGCCAGCTGTTTCCACCACAGCGCGGTTGGGCTGTTGACGGTATAGCCGCCGTTGACGAAGTCGAGCGACAGCCCGAACATCATCGGTGTCAGGCCGGCCATCGTCGTCAGTGTGGTCAGCAGAACCGGGCGGATACGCGCCTCGGCGGTGCGCACGATCGCTTCGATCCGCGGCATCTTGCGACAGTATTCCTGATAGGTATCAATAAGAACAATGTTGTTGTTCACCACGATCCCCGCCAGCGCCACAATGCCGGTGCCGGTCATGATGATCGAGAAAGGCTGCTCCCGAAAATACATGCCAAGAAGAACCCCGGTCGTCGATAGCACGACCGCCAGCAGGACCAGCACCGAGTTGTAGAACGAGTTGAACTGCGCCAGCAGGATCACGAACATCAGACCCAAGGCCCCCATGAAGGCGTTCATCAGGAAGGCGCCGGATTCTTCCTGATCCTCCTGATCGCCGGTCCATTCCCAGCTGATGACGTTCGAGAACGGGTTGGTTTCAAGCCACTGAGTTAGCTTTTCGATGCGCTCATTCGCAGTCATCGGAACCAACTGAACAATAGCCTTGCCGGCATCAAGCTGGCTCTGAACGATATCCAAATCGATAGTTTGCGCGACTTGCGGAACATTGTATCGCAACGTTTCTGGGCCAAAGATCAACGAGAACGGAAAGCCGCGTTCTTCTATTAACGTCACGTTGTAAGGATCACCGTTCTCGGCTTCTTCCTCCGAAACGCTATAGCCGAATCCAACATCCAACAAACCGTCTTCGACGGGGTCTCCGTCGTCATCCAACGGAACCATCTGGAGAATTTCAAGTCCCTCAATGATGTCCGCTTTGACGTCATAATACCGCTGCTGATCGATCCGCGTGATCTCGGCCAGTTTGGCCACCGGTTTGCGAGTTACAAAGTTCGACAAGGGTACCAGCCCGTCAGGAGTGCGAACCTTGAGCGAATCCAGCGTTGACAGAACCCGGTCTTCCTCGGGCAGGCGGACGCGGATCTCGACCTCTTCATCGGTGCTGTCGGGGCGCATCTCGCCCAGCAGGATGCCGCGCGTGACCAGTTGCACCATCGCGCCCACGGTGGCGACATCCGCGCCGAACCGACCGGCCTTGGCCACATCCACGTCGATCTGCCAGTCGATGCCGGGCAGGGGCATGGTGTCTTCGATCTGGATCAGACCCGGAGTGGCCTCGAACATCTCGCGTGCAGCCTGCGCGGATGCGGTCAGCTCGTCCCAACCATCGCCCTTGATGCGCAGATGCACGGGCTTGGCAGATGCGGGGCCCTGTTCCAAAGCGCGGATGTCGACGATGATCCCCGGGATCTTCGCAAGTTCTGCGGTCAACTGTTCCAGAACAACGTCGCCGTCATATTCGGGGTCGATGGTTTCCTGCTGGAAAAGCCCACCAAGCGCGGGCTCCGAGACTTTCGGACGATCTTCCCAAGGGGTGATCTCGAACTGAACCCGACCCACGGTGTCAGCGGGCGAGGATGCGCCGCCATCATTCTGCGTCAACCCGCCCTCGCCAGCGAAGGCAAACACGTTGGTGACGGCAGGGTGGGCTTTGATAACCTCTTCGGCAGCCAGAACCATGAGGTCCTTTTCATGCAGCGACAGGTTGCCCCGGGCGCGCACAAACGCCGTAGCCTGTTCCGGCTCGGTTTCGACAAAGAATTCGACCCCACGGTTGTTCGCCGCAAACAGGCCGATGACGGCGACGACACTGAAACCCACCGCAATGATCGACACGATCGGCATGATCGGATTGCCGACAATGAAGTTGACTACCCGGCCGAACGGAGTGCGTTCGCGCGCCGTGTGCACGCGCTCTTCCTTGTGGCGCTCGATCCTTGCGGCGCTCAGGGTTATGGACCCGGCAAAGGCACCGACAAGGAACAGAATCACGCCCGCAATTCTACCGCCCGGCAGCAGGTAATCCGGGTTCAGCATCTGCATCGCGCCCAGGAAGATCATGTACAGCGACGGAGGTACCAGGACCATACGGAGCCATTGCGGAGCCACCCGACGTAACCAGTTCGAGGTACGGTCGAACGTTCGGCTAATGCGTCCCGAGACACCGCCCACGACGGGCAGATAGATCAGCGCAACAATCAGCGACGAGGACAGTACGAAGATCAGCGTGATTGGCAGCATCTTCATGAACTCACCCGGGACGCCGGGCCAGAACAGCATTGGCAGGAAAGCGCAGAGCGTCGTTGCGGTCGAGGAAACGATCGGCCAGAACATCCGTTGCGCCGCCTCGACATAGGCGTGCATCGGGCCGATGCCTTCCTTGATGCGCTTGTCGGCGTATTCCACCACCACGATGGCCCCGTCGACCAGCATACCGACAGCCAGAATCAGCCCGAACATCACCATGTTCGAGATGCTGACGCCCATCACCGCGAGAAACGCAAAGCTCAGCAGGAACGAGGTCGGAATCGCAAATCCAACCAGCAGCGCAGCGCGGGTGCCCAGCGAGGCCAGAACCACAATCATCACTAGGGCGATCGCGGTCAGGACAGAGCCTTCCAACTGGCGCACCATCGAGTCCACGATGCGGCTCTGGTCGTTCGAGGTGCCAACCTCGACAGCGGCACGCATCTCGGCTGGCCATTTCTCTTGCGCGGCGGCCAGAGTTTCTTTGACCTGTGCCACGGTGTCGATCAGGTTGAACCCTTTGCGTTTGACCACTTGCAGGGCCACCGTGGATTCACCGTCGAAACGGGCGGTGCCGTCGCGATCTTCGAACGTATAGTTGATCTGGGCCAGTTCACCCATGGTGACGACCCGGTCGCCATTGACCTTGATGGGCAGGCTATAGACGTCCTCGGCTGTTTTGAAAGACGACGGGATCTTGACCGAGAACGTACCTTGCGCGGTTTCGACCTCGCCCGCGGCGATCAACTGGTTGTTGTTGCGTACAACATTGATCAGCTCATCTGCCGACACGTTGTAAGCTTCAAGCCGTAGTCGGTCGATAATGACTTCCAGCAACTCGTCACGATTGCCTGCGATCCCGGCCTCAAGCACGGAATCAAGCGCTTCGAGATCATCCTGCAAGTCCTTGGCGATACGCGCCATCGTACGCTCGGGCACCGCGCCGGTCAGGTTGACGATGACGATCGGGAACTCGGACAGGTTGATCTCATGCAGCGAATACTGTTCGGCCCCTTCGGGGAAATCGGCCTGCGCGCTGTTCATGGCGTCGCGCACATCGGCCATGATCGCGGTCTTGTCCCAGCCAAAATCAAACTCGAGCGCCAGACCGGCATATCCTTCGGCGGCGGTGGCGGACATTTCCTTCAGACCGTCCAGATCCGCCAGTTCCGTTTCCATCGGCTTGATCAGAAGGTTCTCGGAATCCTCAGCCGAAATGCCCGGGAACTGGACCGAGACGAACAGGGCCGGAATCTCGATGTCCGGCTCACCCTCTTTCGGCAGTCCCACGTAGGCAAAGCCACCAACGATCAGGGAAATCGCGATGAAGGCCAGCACCATTCTGGCCCGGCTTGCGGCCCAACTGACAATGCCCGTCATTGCGATGCATTCCTATAGGTTGGCGCGACCGAGACACCGCGGGTCACGAATTCCTGGCCAACGACGATGACATCCGTGGTTTCGGGCAGGCCGTCGACCCAGACGCCCTCGGCGGTGTCGCGCAGCAGTTGCACCGGCATGAAGTCGACCACGTTGCCGTCGCCGACGGTGCGCACACCCAATTGCCCGTCATTGTTCAGGGTCAGGGCGGATTGCGGCAGCAGGTGCGCCTTTACGCCCTCGGCATTAATCCAGATGCTTGCGGTCTGACCGTCGCGAATCCGCAGATCCGGGTTCGGAACGGTGATCTCGACCTCGAATGTCCGTGTTGTTTCATCCGCCGACCGGCTGAGGAAGGTCACCTGGCCTTCGACCTGCAGACCTGTCGCAAGCTGGGCCGATGCCGTCGAGCCGACCACAACACGGTTCACTTCGGTTTCGGGCACAAACCCAACCAGCTTGATCGGGTCCAGCTGAATGACCGTGGCGCACAACGAACCGGGTTGCATCAGGCTGCCCAACTCTGCCGTGTCGCTTTCCAGAAGACCCTTGAACGGAGCCTCGATGGTCAGTCGGTCCATTTCGCGGCGGGCCGCTGCGACCTCGGCGGTGGCGGCCTCGATCCCGGCCTGCGTGGCCTCAAGCCCGGCTTCAGCGGATTTGACGCCCGCCTCGGCACTGCTCATGGCTGCTTCGCTCGAGATTCGGCGGGTTTCCGAACCAAATCCGCTTTCGGACAATCTGTTGGCAGCTTTCAGGTTGATCTGCGCTTCGGCCACAAGGGCATGCGCTTCTTCGATGCGGGCTTCGGCCTCGGGGATGCGGCTTTCGGCCTCAAGCTTGCCTGCCATTGCTTCGGCCAGGCTGGCCGGGCGGGTGCCGGGATCAAGTTCGCACAGCAGATCGCCTGCCTCGACAAAGGTTCCCTTGCGCTTGGGTTCGGACAGCACGGTCGAGGTCGTTTCGGCCAGAACTTCGACCTGCCGGTTCGCCTTGGTCTGTCCGCGCAGCTGCACGGCGCTGCCAATCTCGCGCGCGACCGAGCGATATGCGACCACGCCAACAGCGTCTGCCGCGACCGGTGCCGCGCCGTCTTCGGCATCTGCCGACGTCTCGGCGGGATCGTCACCCAGGCCGGCAAAAGCAAACAGCGCGTCGCGCTGAAAAACCAACAAATACAATGCGACGGTGACCAAAACCGCGTTGATAAAAGAAATCAACCGCATAGAAAGCCTCGCTTTGATGTCTTCGCCGAAAATATCGGCATTCATGCCTTGAGATGGGGTCGATTCCCCCGCATGTCCATACTGAACTAATTAGTTCGGTTTCGTTTTTTAGGCAAGAGGCGCGGCAAGTTCATCAAATGTGTGGATTCGGGCACTTGGCTTGGCGGTGGCGCCGGGGTATGACATGGCGCCAGAAAGCTGAACATATAGCCCGGGGGCAGGATGAGCGACGCCGACAGTTTCATTGAAGAGGTCACCGAAGAGGTGCGCCGCGACCGCATGTACCTGCTGTTGCGACGTTGGGGCTGGGTTGGTGTCGTTGCCGTTGTCGCCATTGTCGGCGGGGCCGCGTTCAACGAATTTCGCAAGGCCCGTGATACCAGCCAGGCCGAGGCGCTGGGCGATGCGATACTGGCTGCGCTGGCTCAGAACGACTCGGCCGCAAGGGCGACCGATCTGGGGCAGGTCCCGACGCAATCTGCCGGTGGTGATGCGGTGCTGAACATGTTGTTGTCCGCATCGCAGGTGGAAACTGGGTCGCAAGAGGCAGCGGTCGAAAGCCTGAACGCCATCGCGACGCAGGGTGAGTTGCCAGAAATTTACCGCTCGATCGCCAGTTTCAAGGCGCTGTTGTTGCAAACCGACACCCTGCCAGCGGCCGATCGCCGCCAACAGTTCGAGGCTCTGGCCGCGCCGGGCGCCCCGTTGCGCCTGCTGGCCGAAGAACAACTGGCACTTATCGACATGACCGAGGGCGACACGCAGGCCGCAATCGACCGTTTGCAAGCTCTGCGTCAGGACGCCGAAGCCAGCTTTGACCTGCAACAACGCGCAGCCCAGCTGATCGTGGCGCTGGGCGGCGAACCCGAGCCGCTGGTGGCGCAACAAGGCTGAGCGCAGCGGTAACGAGAAAACGACAGGCGAGTTCAAAGAGTATGGCAGCACGATTTTTTTCACGTTTTGGACTGGTGGCCTCGGCGGTCGCTGCGATGACCCTGAGTGCTTGTCGGGAACCCGAGGTCGTTCTGCCCGGTGAGCGCGAGGATATTCGCCCGGCCATCGACAATGAAACGGTTGAACTGCGCGGTTCGAAGCCGATCAGCCTGCCTGCGCAAAGCGCCAATGCCAACTGGTCGCAAAGCCCGGGTACACCGGCGTTCCGCACGACCAATGCCGCCCTCAGGTCGGCACCGCAGCGGGTCTGGTCGACCTCGATCGGGGCTGGCGACGCGCGCAAACAGCGGATTACCGCAGATCCGGTCGTTGCCGGAGGTCTGATCTATACGCTCGATGCCGGAGCCACGGTTTCGGCGGTCACCCCACAGGGACAGGTCGCGTGGAGCACCAACGTGATTCCGGCGACCGAGAAAGAACAGGATGCCACCGGGGGCGGGCTCGCCTACGCAAACGGTGTTCTCTATGTCTCGTCCGGGTTTGGCCGCCTGACTGCGCTGGATGCCAAGACCGGCGCACAACGCTGGCAGAAGCGATTGAACGCCACCGGCAGCGGCGCGCCGCTGGTTAGCGATGGCCTGCTGTATCTTGTTGCTGGGGATCAGACCGGTTGGACGATCAACACCAAAGACGGACGGATTGTCTGGCAGATCGAGGGTACGCCCAGCGTCGGCAACGTTCTTGGCGCACCTGCGCCGGTAGTGACTTCGGATCTGGCAATCTTTGCATTTGGCTCGGGCGATATCGCAGCGACCTTCAAAAGGGGCGGCATCAGCCGCTGGAACGCATCCGTGGCCGGGGGACGCCGTGGCCGTGCCGCCGCGCGTATTGTGGATGTGACCGGTGGGCCCATGGTGTCAGGCAGCACGATCTTTATCGGCAACCATTCGGGCCGCACCGTTGCCTTTGACGCGTCAAATGGCGACCGCCGGTGGACAGCGCCCGAAGGGGCGGTGGATACCGTCTGGCCTGCGGGTAACAGCGTGTTCCTGATCAGTGATCGCAGCCAGCTTGTGCGGTTGGACGCGGCGGATGGTTCGATCGTCTGGGCGCAGGACCTGCCGGGCTTCATCAAGGACAGGCCCGGTCGCCGGGGTCCGATCTTTGCGCATTATGGCCCAATTGTTGCCGGAGGGCGGGTCGTTGTCGCTTCGAACGACGGGTTCCTGCGGTTCTTCAACCCGGTCGACGGATCTCTGGTACACCGGGTCGAGGTGCCAAACGGCGCGACCACAGCGCCTGTCGTCGCGGGCCAGACTTTGTACGTCGTGTCGACCAAGGGCGAATTGCACGCTTTCCGTTGACCGCAAGATGCGCTAAAGGGCGCATCTTGAGTCTTGAAAGTTGAATCGATGTCTCTGACCCTCGCCATCGTGGGACGCCCGAATGTGGGCAAATCCACCCTGTTCAACCGCCTTGTGGGCAAACGTCTGGCGCTGGTCGACGACCAGCCCGGTGTGACGCGCGACTTGCGTGAAGGCGAGGGGCGTCTGGGCGATCTGCGCTTTACCGTGATTGATACGGCGGGTCTTGAGGATGCGACCGACGACAGCCTGCAAGGCCGCATGCGACGCCTTACCGAGCGAGCGGTGGACATGGCCGATGTGTGCCTGTTCATGATCGACGCACGCGTTGGGTTGACGCCCACCGACGAGATGTTCGCCGAAATCCTGCGAAAACGGTCAAAACATGTGATCCTTGCGGCCAACAAAGCCGAAGGCAATGCCGCTGATGCGGGCGTGCTCGAGGCATATAATCTGGGTCTGGGCGAACCCGTGCGCCTGTCGGGCGAGCATGGCGAAGGGATGACTGACCTGTACGCGCAATTGATGCCTCTGGCGGATGCGGCGGAAGAAAAGGCCGAGGACGACGCGCCCGAAACGGATATCGCGCTGGACGAAGACGGGGAGGGCGAAGCACCGCTGATCTCGGACAGCAAGCCGTTGCAAGTTGCCGTTGTGGGGCGCCCGAACGCGGGCAAGTCCACGCTCATCAACAAGATCATCGGTGAAGATCGTCTGCTGACCGGTCCCGAGGCCGGAATCACTCGTGACGCGATCAGCCTGCGTATCGACTGGGCCGACCCCGATGGCGGCAGCACGCCGATGCGGATTTTCGACACCGCCGGCATGCGCAAAAAGGCCAAAGTGCAGGAGAAGCTTGAAAAGCTTTCTGTCTCGGATGGATTGCGCGCGGTCAAGTTCGCCGAGGTCGTTGTGGTGTTGCTGGATGCCGCGATCCCGTTTGAACAACAGGACCTGCGCATTGCCGATCTGGCCGAGCGTGAAGGTCGCGCCGTCGTCGTCGCAGTCAACAAATGGGACATCGAAGAGGACAAGCAGGAAAAGCTGCGCGACCTCAAAGAGTCGTTCGAACGTCTGCTGCCGCAGTTGCGCGGCGCGCCTCTGATCACGGTCTCGGCCAAGACGGGCCGCGGGCTGGAGCGATTGCGCGCCGCCATCCTGCGCGCTCATGACGTGTGGAACCGTCGAGTACCGACCGCCGCGCTGAACCGCTGGCTGACGGCGATGCTGGAACAACACCCGCCGCCAGCCCCGCAGGGCCGCCGGATCAAGCTGCGCTATATGACGCAGGCAAAGACACGGCCACCGGGCTTTGTCGTGATGTGCTCGCATCCCGACAAGATGCCCGACAGCTATTCGCGCTATCTGGTCAATGGTCTGCGCGAGGATTTCGACATGCCGGGTACCCCGATCCGTCTGACTTTGCGCGGGCAGGGCGACAAGAACCCTTACAAGGGTCGGCGCAAAAAGAACGCAGGCGCGCTGGCCAAACATCTCAAAGGTCGGGCGTAACTGCGCCAATTTTATGCATTTTTGCTTGCGGGGCGTGACAGGCCCCGAACGGCACGCTAGCATTCGCTTGCGTGCATTTGTTTTCGCGCGCGCTGCCACGCGGATTTTCCGCTTTAGCTTTTGATCGACTTTCTACAGGGCCATCGTGGGGAGCGGGCTTGATGGATTTGAGGGAATATACGCGGCAATATGCCGTTCAGGACAACCGGCTGGCTGCGCTCAGCTATTTTGGGACTTTTGCCGTGTATTTCGCGTCGCTGACGCTGGCGATTGTCTATGTCGACAAATGGTACGTGATGGTGCCGGCGGGCATCATCTTTGCGTTCTCGGCCGTGCGGCTTTACGTGCTTCAGCACGATTGCGGCCATCATTCGCTGTTTGAAACCCGCCAGCAGAATGAATGGGCCGGGCACGGCCTGTCACCCTTTACCTTCGCTCCGTTCGAAGTGATGAAGCAGAACCACAACCTGCATCACGCGGGGATCGGCAATCTCGACCACCGCGAAACAGGTGAAATCCACACCATGACCGTTCGGGAATGGAACGAGGCAGATTGGAAGTCGCGTCTTTTCTACCGCCTCTATCGCAACCCCTTTATCCTGGTGCCGGTGGGGGCGCTGTTTACCTATTTCATCCGCTACCGCTGGCCCAAGAATACGGTGCGTTTCGGGGTGAAGGGCGTCGTGTTGCACAACCTGTCGATCGTTGTGTTCCTTGGCCTTCTGTTCTGGATCGCTGGTATGACGGGCATTCTGGTCTGGCTGGTGTTTTCACTGCTGGGCGGAATGCTGGGTGTGTTTCTGGTCTATCTTCAACATAACTTCGAGGACACCTATTGGGATCGACGCCCGGATCTGGACCCGCAACTGGCGGCCCTACAGGGGTCATCGGCACTGGATTTCGGCTGGTGGTTCGACAACGCGGTTGCCTGCATTACACTGCACGACATCCATCATTTCAACGCCCGGATTCCGTCTTACCGGTTGCGGGCGTGCCACTATAACCTGCCACCCGAATACACGCCCCGCCGGATCAAATTCCCCGAGGCGGTTGCGGCGCTGACCCTGAAGCTTTGGGACGAGGATACCAATCGTCTGGTGCCCTTTCCCAAGCACGGGTCTACACAACTCGCCCAAAGCGGCTAGTTCTGAAACACGCGCACAGTATCGCTCTTGTCTGGGCGTATATGCTGTGTATATACAAAGATTGGGGAGACAACGAAAGGACCCGAAATGACCGCAGTTACCGAAGTGCGTGGCGTAGGACCTGCGCTGGCACAGGCGCTGAGCGCGATTGGCATCAAAACCGCCGAGGATCTGGCCAAAGCCAAACCCGCAGATCTGGTCAAGGTCCCGCGTATCGGGGCCGCGCGCGCTCCGATCCTGATTGCCGCTGCCAAGCAGGCCGCAAGTGCCAAACCGGTCGCCAAAGCTCCTGCGCGACGTGCCGCGGCCAGAAAGCCCGCGACCCGCAAACCTGCGACGCGTAAACCGGCTGCCCGGACCCCCGCCGCCCTTGCCACCGCTGCCGCCAAAAAGGCCGAAGCCGATCGCAAAGCGGCCGAAAAGCGCGCTGCCGCCAAAAAGGCCGAGGCCGATCGCAAAGCGGCCGAAAAGCGCGCTGCAGCCGAACAGGCCGAAGCCGAAGCAAAGGCCAAGAAAAAGGCCAAAGCAAAGGCCAAGGCCGAGAAAGCTGCCAAGAAGAAGTCCGAAATGGAGGCTGTTTTCAAAAGCGCCAAGGAAAAGGTGAAGGAAAAGTCCAAGAAGGGTAAAAAGTCCAAGAAGGACGACAAGAAAAAGCCGGATAAGAAAAAAGACAAGAAGTCGGACAAGAAATCCGACAAGAAAAAGGGAAAGAAAAAGGCGAAGAAGTAACCCTTCCCCGCCCGTTTCAAAAGATCGGCGCCTCCGGGGGCGCCCTTTTTATGCCAGCGTACCGTCGGCTTTCAAAGTCAGCTTGCCGCCCAGATATGGCGCGAGAACATCGGGCAGGGTGACCGTGCCATCGGCGTTCTGGCCGTTCTCGAGTACAGCAATCAGGCACCGCCCAACGGCCAGACCCGATCCATTCAGGGTATGCACGTATTCCGGCTTGCCGCCGGCTTCGGGTCGGAACCGCGCGTTCATGCGCCGCGCTTGAAACGCGCCGGTGGTCGAAACCGAACTGATCTCGCGATAGGCGTTCTGGCCGGGCAACCATGCCTCGATGTCATAGGTGCGGCGAGCGCCGAACCCCATGTCCCCGGTGCACAGAACGACGGTGCGATAGGGGATGCCCATCTGTTCCAACAAGTCCTCGGCACAGCGCAGCATACGCTTTTGTTCGTCATCCGATTTGTCCGGATGCGTGACCGAGACCATCTCGACCTTTTCGAACTGGTGCTGGCGCAGCATTCCGGCAGTGTCCTTACCGGCACTGCCCGCCTCGGATCGGAAACAGGCGGTATGAGCGGTCATGCGGATGGGCAAGGCGGATTCGTCCAGAATGTCGCCCGCAACCGAATAGGTCAGTGTGACCTCAGAGGTCGGGATCAGCCACCAGCCATTTGTGGTCTGATAGCTGTCTTCGCCGAATTTCGGCAGCTTGTCGGTGCCGTACATCGCCTCATCCCGCACCAGAACGGGGGTCTGCATCTCGGTCAGCTCGTTCTTGTCGATATGCGTGTCCAGCATGAACTGTGCCAGCGCGCGGTGGATGCGGGCAACCCCTTTGGACAGGTTCACAAACCGGCTGCCGCTGGTCTTGGCCGCAGTTTCGAAATCCATCGCCGCAGCTACGGCAGGAATTTCGTAATGCTCTTTCGGCGCAAAGTCGAAGTTGCGCGGGCTGCCCCAGCGGTTGACCTCGACATTGTCGTTTTCATCTGCGCCTTGCGGCACGTCGTCGGCAGGCAAGTTGGCGATGCGAGCCAATTGATCGGTCAGCAGCGCGTCCAGATCCTTGGCCTCGGTCTGCATGCGGGCGATTTCGGCCTTTTTCTCGGCCACCAGTGCGCGCAGGCGTTCGAACTCTGCCTCATCCCCTCGGCCCTTGGCAGCACCAACCTCTTTGCTGGCCTTGTTCTGTTCGGCCTGCGCAGTTTCGGCGGCCAGAATCTTGGCGCGGCGACTTTCGTCCAGCCGCAGCAGGTCTGACGACACCGGCGCGTCCCCGCGGCGCGCAAGGGCGGCGTCGAAGGCGGCAGGGTTTTCGCGAATGGCGCGGATGTCGTGCATGTCTCAGATCCTTGAAAGCGTGAATCACTGAAACCGCTTATGCATCATCTGAATGGCAGGGTGTAGAGCAGGTTACGACTTATCCGCTTCCTCGTGGATTTCATGCGCCAGATGGCCGTCCCACTCTTGTGCCGGGATTTTCGGCTCGGCCGGATCGGCCATATACGATGGCGTCATGATCTGGACGTTGTTCTCGTTGAATACGGCGACAATGTTGCGATGCAGGTCCGAGCGGATCTTCGGAATGATACTGCCGCGCGTGGTGAAGCCATTGATCTGATAGTTGATCGCATAGTCCGCCAATGCGGTCCATAGAACAAAGGGCTCGGGCTTCGCCTTGATCCCCTTGGTCCGGTTTGCGGCTTCTATCAGCATCGCCTCGACCTTTTCCGGGGGCTCTTCATATCCGATACCGACCGTCGTGTGCAGTAACAGCCCGCTGCCATCGGTTTTCTTCGAGAAATTGACGACGTCAGAATTCATCAACTGCGCGTTGGGGATCGAGATCAACTCGTTCTTGATCGATTTCAGATGCGTTTCCATCAGCTTGATCTGCACGACGTCGCCGATGTGATCCCCAATCTGAATGCGATCCCCGATTGAGGTCGAACGGCGATAGATCACAAAAAGCCCCGCCAGCATGTTCGACACGACCGAATTGGCGCCCAGCGACAGCATCGCGCCCACCAGAATGGTCAGCCCTTGGAACGCTGCTGAATCCGAGCCCGGGATGTAAGGGACCGCAAAGACCAGCGCGATCAGGATGACGACGACACGCGCAATGTTGAACGTCGGGTTGACCCAGTGTTTCTCAAAATCGCCCAGCTCGAATGTCCCGGCCTCGACCGCTTCGAAAAAGACGCGCATCCCCTTGATAACATACATGGTTACCCAAGTGATCAGCGCCAGCATGATCAGGTTGGGGAAATAGCTGATGATCCCTTTGAAGATCAGTAGGACCGGCTCGGTCAGGTAGGTCAGCAGCAGTTGCGCGAAATACCGCGTCTCGGCAAAGGCCAGCAGAACGAAGGACAGATAGTAGTAAAAGCCCAGAAAGAAGATGACGAGCAGAACAAAATTCAATCCGTACCGTATCAGCGCGGCCATGGCTTCGGCCTGAACATGCTTGGCGGTGGCCGTTTCCATGCCCTTGAGATAGCGCTGTACGAACCGCAAAGTCCGCCGCCTGATCCGGCGGTGCAGCCACAGGATCGCCAAGACGAAAACAACGAACCCTATGGTCCAGGCGGCCGCTTCGATTGTGCCCGAAACAATGGCCTCTTCCGTGCGGTTGGCGCGATAGGACAGGATCGATTCCCGGATCGCATCACCATGCAGCAAGCTCAGAACGCTGACTTCCATCTGATCGAGTTCAGAATCCGCTTCGGTGACGATCGAGACGATTTGACCATCAGCAAGGATGCGGATGCCGAATTCGGTCTCTTCGAAGGTTATTTCGACCTCGGTGGAATCCGAGGCTTCGGCGATCTCGACGATCATATTCTGAACGCGTTCCGCGCGCTCGGGCGCGGGCAGCGCGCTTGAGCCTCGCAGCCTGAACAGGATGTCGCCATCGACGATGACCGGGGCTTTGAAGACATCCGATTCCGCATCCTCGACCGCGGTTTCCTCGGGGGCGGTGTCCTGGGCCCAACCAGGCACTGGTGCGGCCAGCAGGACCGTGGCGGCAAACAGCAAATGCGCCAGCAATCGCAAGGGGTTGAAAAGTGATGCCATACGTCCTCCGATCCCCTGACTATATCCCAGTCAGCCCACCTGCCTAGGACATATCTGCAACGGTCGGGGCAATCTGCACGATGCATTGACCCGCCTTGGGGTATTCAGGCGCGGCCACTGCTTGCAAACGCCGGGTGCAAGGCATAGGTTCCCGCCAACTTTGCGGACAGCGCTCCGTATCAACAGAACAAAGGAATATCCCATGGAAGGTGGCGCAATCGCCCAGTTTCTCCCGCTGATCCTGATTTTCGGCATCATGTACTTTCTGCTGATCCGTCCGCAGCAGAAGAAGATGAAGGAACACAAGGCCATGGTCGAGTCGCTGCGCCGGGGCGATCAGGTTGTCACCCAAGGCGGGTTGATCGGCAAGGTCGCGAAGGTCAAGGATGATGGCGAGCTTGAGGTTGAGATTGCCGAAGGCGTCAAGGTTCGTGTGGTACAGGCCACCATTGCTCAGGTGCTGAACAAGACCGAACCGGCGAAGTAACTTCGCGCGACAATTCCTTGAAAAGGCAGGGTAATGCTGCAAATTGATACCTGGAAGCGGGTTCTGATCTGGTCGGTCTGTGTGATCGGCCTGATCCTTGCCCTGCCGAATGCGTTCTATACGAGAGTCGAGCAATCCAACGACGCTAAGGCGGCTATCGAGCTTGGCATCGACACGCCCGAGATGCAGGCTCAGGCGGCGGAATGGCCAAATTTTCTGCCGTCGTCACTGGTCAATCTTGGCCTTGATCTGCGCGGCGGCGCACATCTGCTGGCCGAGGTGCAGGTTCAGGATGTCTATGAATCCCGGATGGAGGCGATGTGGCCCGAAATCCGCGACGCCCTGCGGGATGAACGCGCAACTGTCGGCACGATCCGCAAACAGGACTCGGCCCCGGATGAGATTCGCGTTCGCATCAGCCAACCCGAGGGCATGGCCCGCGCACTGGAAGTTGTGCGTGGACTGGCGCGTCAGGTGCAGACGCTGACCGGTGTAGGGGCGACGGATATCGAAGCCCGCGCCGAGGGCGACACGATCATCGTGAACCTGACCGAAGCGGAAAAGCTGGCCACCGACGACCGTACCGTCCGTCAGGCGCTGGAAATTATCCGCCGCCGGATTGATGAAGTCGGAACACGAGAGCCCACGATTCAGCGTCAGGGTGCAGATCGTATTCTGATCCAGGTCCCGGGCATTGGCAGCGCAGGTGAGTTGAAAGAAATCATCGGCACCACAGCGCAGCTGACGTTCAACGCTGTTGTGGGGCCACGGGGAACGGACCCGGACGTCTCGGTGCGGCCCGGGCAAAAAGTTGTTCCGTCGCTGGATGATGAGGGGGTCTATTACATCATCGATGCCGCCCCCGTTGTGACAGGTGAAGAGCTTGTGGACGCTCAACCCTCGTTCGACCAGAATGGCCGCCCGGCGGTCAGCTTCCGGTTCAACACTTCGGGTGCGCGAAAATTCGGTGATTACACGCTGGAAAACATCGGCGCTCCATTTGCCATCGTTCTGGATGACGAGGTCATCTCGGCCCCGGTGATCCAAAGCCACATTCCGGGTGGATCCGGCATCATTACCGGAAACTTCACCGTCGAGGAAAGCACCAATCTGGCCGTCCTGTTGCGTGCCGGTGCCTTGCCTGCCGGGCTGGAATTCCTTGAAGAACGCACCATCGGCCCCGAACTGGGGCAGGACAGTATCGACGCAGGCAAAGTTGCCACCATTGTGGCCTTTGTTGCGGTACTTGTCTTCATGGCGCTCAGCTATGGGCTGTTTGGGGTCTTTGCCAACATAGCGCTGATCATCAACGTGGGCCTGCTGTTTGGCTTGCTTTCGCTGATCGGTGCGACACTGACCCTGCCGGGCATCGCGGGGATCGTGCTGACGGTTGGTATGGCGGTCGACGCCAACGTGCTGATTTTCGAGCGTATCCGCGAAGAACTCAAATCCGCCAAAGGTCCGGCCCGTGCCATCGAACTGGGTTACGAAAAGGCGCTGTCGGCCATTTTGGACGCCAACGTCACCACCTTCATTACCGCAACGATCCTGTTTGCCATGGGCAGTGGCCCCGTGCGGGGTTTCGCCATCACTCTGGGTCTTGGTATTCTGACCTCGGTCTTCACCGCGATTTTCGTGACGCGCCTGATGATTGTCCTGTGGTTCGAACGCCGCCGTCCGAAAATGATCGAGGTTTGACATGAGACTGAAACTTGTCCCCCAGAACACCTCGTTCGATTTCTTCAGCCGCTGGAAAGTCTGGCTGGGAATCTCGGGCCTTATGATGGTCCTCGCCTTTGTGTCCTTCATGCTGCAAGGCCTGAACTTCGGCATCGATTTCCGCGGCGGTACCACGATCCGCACCCAGAGCACGCAAGAGATCGACGTGGGCGCATATCGGGATGCGATTGCACCCCTTGAACTGGGCGATGTGACAATCACCGAGATTTTTGATCCCAACTTCGGCCCGGATGAAAATGTTGCGATGATCCGCATTCAGGCTCAAGAAGGTGAGGAGGCCGTAACAGCAGATACGATCTCGCAAGTCGAACACGTGCTTGGCGGCGCAACCGGCAGCAAGATGTTCGCAACTTTTGAAGGCAGGGACGGCGGACCCGTTGATACTGCTGCGTTGACCAACGTTCTAAGAAACTTCGGTGGCGTTCAGGACGGTGAAAGCGGGGAGGTTTTCGTCTTCCCAGCAGGATCGCCGTTTGAGCTGCGAGACCAGATTGAACAAGGTGGGAAAGCCGCGACCACAGTAGGATCGGTGACGTTCACCTACGATAATATCAGCTTCCCTTCCGTCGAATCCGTGGGCCCCAAGGTCTCGGGCGAACTGATCCAGACCGCCGTGATCGCGGTGGCGCTGGCGATCGGTGCGGTGCTCGTCTACATCTGGCTACGCTTTGAATGGCAGTTCGCGCTGGGCGCGGTGGCCGCATTGGTGCATGACGTGATCCTGACCATCGGTATCTTCTCGGAACTGCAAATCCGGTTCGATCTGGCCATCATCGCCGCCCTGCTGACGATCGTGGGCTATTCGCTGAACGACACTGTCGTTGTCTTCGACCGCGTGCGTGAGAACCTGCGGAAGTACAAGAAGAAGGAACTGAAAGAGGTTCTGAACATCTCGATCAACGAAACGCTCAGCCGGACGGTGATGACCTCGGTCACTACGCTGCTGGCACTGATCTCGCTCTACGTGCTGGGTGGAGACGTCATCAGGGGCTTCGTTTTCGCGATGATCTGGGGCGTGATCGTCGGGACATATTCTTCGGTCTTCGTTGCTTCGACCATCCTGCTGTGGCTTGGCGTAAAGCGCGACTGGTCCAAGCCGTCGAACACCGCAGGCAACCAGTTCGCCAATATCGATGCCTGATATCGCCGGTCAGTCCCCATTGGGGCTGACCATCCTTGCCCTGGCCGCCTTTGTCGGCGGGATGGTGCGCGGTTTTTCCGGTTTTGGCACGGCGTTGATCTTCTTGCCGATCGCCGGACAGTTCCTGACACCGTTCGGCGCATTGATTGCTCTGACGCTCATGGATGTCTTTGGGCCGCTTCCCAACCTGCGCCGCGCCTGGCAAGAGGTCAGCAAGCCCGACCTGGCCCGGCTGGTGTTCGGTTGCGCCCTTGTTCTGCCTGTCGGCCTGTGGCTGTTGACGCAGGTCCCACCCGAGGTATTCCGCTATGCCGTCAGCCTGATTGCGCTGTCCATGGTGGCCATTTTGATCCTTGGCCTGCGCTATCACGGCACGGTTACGCGCGGCATGGTGACCTTTATTGGCGGTATCGCCGGGTTTCTCGGTGGAATCGCAGGCATACCGGGGCCTGCGGTGATCCTATTCTATATGGCGCGTCCGGTTCCCGTGGCGGT
This sequence comes from Ruegeria sp. CH11, assembly GCF_056537105.1. Classification (NCBI taxonomy): domain Bacteria; kingdom Pseudomonadati; phylum Pseudomonadota; class Alphaproteobacteria; order Rhodobacterales; family Roseobacteraceae; genus Ruegeria; species Ruegeria sp. CH11. Next base: position 758,866 of record NZ_JBQFQX010000001.1, on the reverse strand, counting down.
TATCCGTGCGACAATCCTGTTGTTCCTGTTTGCCTTTGATTTCCTGATCCTCGGCTACCTTGGCCTCATGGGCCAACTTTCATGGGCGGCGGCTGCCGTTGGGTTGATTTTGGCGATCCCGAATCTAGTGGGTAACTGGCTGGGGGGCTGGCTGTTCGATCCAGCGAAAGAACGTGTCTATCGAGGCGTGTCTTACGTGGCCATCGTGCTTGCAGCCTTGTCCGGCCTGCCGCTTTGGGGCTAGAAACGCACATGCGCCTCAACGAAGTCACCTATACCAACGCAACCCCCGTCGACGGCTACGGCCCCGGCTTTTTCCGCATTGGCGGAGAGGTTTTTGAGGGGCCTGTTCTGACCAGCGCCGCAGGTACGTCGCTTTGGGGTGGTTATAACGACGCCGCGCCGCTGCTGGCCCTGTCTGAGACCACCGACGTGCTGCTGATCGGCACCGGTGCCGAGATGGCGCATATTCCCGCAGACCTGCGCCGCACGCTCGAAGGCGCTGGGCTTGGGGTGGAAATAATGAACTCGCCCGCAGCCTGCCGAACCTACAACATTCTGTTAGCCGAAGGCCGCCGCATCGCGCTGGCGCTGACACCCGTCTAGCGAACGACCCGATCCCTCGCAGACACTCACCTGAACGCCCTGCGGCAATTCCCACCTTTTGCCCGTGGGCGCATTGGGATAAGCGGGACATCATGACACTGAGCGTGACCGATCTTGCCATCGCCCGAGGGGGGCTGCCTGTGCTGGAGGGGCTAAGCTTTGCCCTACGTCCGGGTGAGGCGCTGATCCTGCGCGGACCCAACGGCATCGGCAAGACCACACTGCTGCGCACGCTGGCAGGTCTGCAGCCGCCCTTGTCGGGACGGATCGAAGGGGCGGAAGACCGGATCGCCTATGCCGCACATTCGGATGGGCTGAAACCGACGTTGACCGTGACCGAAAACCTGACCTTTTGGTCCAAAGTGTTTGGCACCAACAGCATTGGGCCTGCGTTGGAGGCGTTTGACCTGAACGATCTGGCTGACCGGCAGGCGGGCAACCTTTCGGCCGGGCAAAAGCGCCGCTTGGGACTGGCTCGGATGCTGGTAACAGGGCGGCCGATCTGGATGTTAGACGAACCCACAGTGTCGCTTGATCGTAATGCGGTACAGATGTTTGCCAACGCGGTTCGCGCACATCTGAGGCAGGGCGGCGCGGCGCTGATCGCGACCCATATCGACCTGGGCCTTGAAGGTGACATTCTGGACGTCGGCCCCTATAAGGCCAAGCCCATCCCCATCGACGACGATGACGGAGGTTTCCTGTGATCGCCCTGTTGATGCGAGATCTCAAACTGGCGTTCAGAACCGGGGGCGGCTTTGGCCTCGGCTTGGCATTTTTCCTGATCGTGACGGTTCTGGTGCCTTTTTCCGTCGGCCCCCAATCCGCGCTGTTGTCCACCATCGCACCCGGCATCTTGTGGCTTGGCGCTTTGCTGGCCTGTCTGTTGTCGCTGGATCGTCTGTTGGCGCTGGATTGGGAAGACGGCTCGCTGGACCTGCTGGCCACCGCGCCCCTGCCGCTTGAATCTGTGGTCACGATCAAGGCGCTGGCCCATTGGCTGACAACCGGCCTGCCGCTGGTTCTGGCAGCGCCTTTCCTTGGTGTGCTGCTGAACCTGCCGGTGCCGGGATTTTCCTGGCTTGTCATCTCGCTGCTGATAGGTACCCCCGCCATGAGCGTGATCGGAACCTTCGGTGCCGCCCTGACCGTGGGCTTGAAACGCGGTGGGCTGTTGCTATCACTGTTGGTTTTGCCGCTTTATGTGCCAACGCTCATCTTCGGGGCCGAGGTCGCCCGGCGCGGTGCGACTGGGATGGAGGTGCAGACCCCTCTGCTGCTGCTCGCCGGGATCACCGCCGCAACCATTGCACTGCTGCCCTTTGCAAGTGCTGCGGTGTTGCGCATCAATCTGCGGTAAGGTGTCCTATGTTTGACCGAGGTCAATTGAGAACAATGCAAAGTCGGACTAGATAAGGCCCATGTCGATCGCCGCCAAAGCCAACGCCCTCTGGGAATACGCCAATCCGCGCAAGTTTCTTGCAACCAGCGAGCGTGTACTGCCGTTTTTCTGGATCTCGGCGGGGCTGTGCCTTTTAATAGGGCTGATCTGGGGCTTCTTCCTGACACCCGATGACTACAAACAGGGCTCGACCGTCAAGATCATCTATTTGCATGTGCCCGCCGCATTGATGGCGATCAATTGCTGGATCATGATGCTGGCGACCTCGTTGGTCTGGTTGGTGCGGCGGCACCATGTCAGCGCGCTGGCCGCCCGTGCGGCAGCACCGATCGGCATTGTTATGACGCTGATTGCATTGGCGACCGGGGCAATCTGGGGGCAACCCATGTGGGGCACCTGGTGGGCCTGGGATCCGCGCCTTACGTCGTTCCTGATCCTGTTCCTGTTCTATCTGGGCTATGTCGCCCTGTGGGAAGCGATCGAAGACCCGGACACGGCCGCCGACTTGACCTCGGTCCTGTGTCTGGTCGGCTCGGTCTTTGCGTTCCTTAGCCGCTATGCAGTGAACTTTTGGAACCAGGGGTTGCATCAGGGTGCATCGGTGATGCGCGCCGGGGCGGTGACCGGAACCGACACCGAAGAAAAGGTCAGCAATGTCTTTTTCTACCCGTTGTTGCTGTGCATCGTGGGCTTTGTGTTATTGTTCATAGCGCTGGTGCTATACCGCACCGGAACAGAAATCCGGGCGCGTCGGATCAAGACCTTGCTGGCACGGGAAAGGATAGGCGGATGATCCCCGATCTGGGCAAATATGCCGACACGGTCCTGTCTGCCTATGGCGCGTCGCTGGCCTTGCTTGTTGCCCTTGTGGTGATCAGTGTGCTGCGCGGACGCAAGGTGCGGGCCGAGATGGAAACGATTGAAAAAAGGATGCGTCGCGATGGCTAAGGTCTCACCCCTGATGATCGCGCCGCCGCTGATCTTTGCGGCCTTTGCCGTGCTTGCCGGGATCGGGATGTTTCGTGATGATCCCGACGCCCTGCCTTCGGCGCGCGAAGGCCAGCCGGCCCCGCCAGTTGTCCTGACCGAATTTCCCGGCAAAACGATGTTCGATGACGCGACCCTGCGCGATGGCAAGGTCAAGCTGGTCAACTATTGGGCCAGCTGGTGCGCGCCGTGCCGGGCAGAACATCCCAACCTTGAGGCGCTGTCGGACGAAGGTATCCCGGTTTACGGCATCAATTACAAAGATCAATTGGGCAACGCACAGGCGTTCCTGACCGAACTTGGCGATCCCTACAAGGCAATCGGGCGCGATGAACAGGGCCGTATGGCGCTGGACTGGGGCCTTTATGGCGTGCCCGAGACCTACGTGATCGACGGAGAAGGCACGATCGTCCTGCGCTTTGCCGGTCCGATCACCCAACGCGTGATCGAAAGCACGATCCGCCCCGCGCTGGAAAAGGCTGCTGGTTCCGATTGAGCGGCGCTACAGCCTGTACCCGCCGGTCACGCCCAGAATTTCACCGGTCACAAAGCCCGAATCTTCGGACGCCAGAAACCGCACGACCTTTGCTATGTCCTCTGGCCTCCCGGCACGGCCAAGCGCGGTATCTTTGACAAACTGCGCCGTCAGATCGTCGGAGCGTGGCGCTTCGGGGATGTTGATCGCGCCAGGTGCCACGGCATTCACGCGGATGCCTTTCGGCCCCAGTTCTTTGGCCATCGCCCGGGTCCACAGGTTCAGGGCCGCTTTGCTGGCCCCATAGGTGGCCGCGTCGCGCGGGGGCAAGGTCGCGTTCATCGACGAGATGTTGACGATGGATGCGCCGGGTTTCAAATGCGGCAGGGCGGCAGTTAGCAAAGCCATTGGCGCAATCAGGTTGAGGTCCAGAATGGCGCGGTGATCTTCGGGCTCAAATTGCTCTTTCGGTGTGGATCGAACCAGCCCGGCGTTATTCACGATAACATCCAGCCGCCCGAACCTTTCGAGGATCTGCTGAACAATTGTCGCGGGCTGATCCGGTTCGGTCAGATCAGATTGAAGGGGCAGGGTACCACCCTCGGTCAGCGAGGAATCCGGTTTCGAGGTGAGCCAGGTAAAGGCGACCCGGTGATCACGCCGCAGGTTTTCCACTATCGCCCGGCCAATCCCGCGCGCGCCTCCGGTTATGAGAGCAACTTTGTCCATGGACCACACAAGAGGCGCAATTCCTGCCGGGTTCAATGCCAATTTTCGCGCCAGCCAAGCCAAGGTGCCGGCGGCCAAGCACCTATCTGCGCACCAGAATCCAGATCATGGCGGCGATAAATGCAAAGGTCACCAGGTTCATCAATGTATCCGTCAGATCACCGATCAGCATCGCTTTTCCCTTCCTCTCGCAATCCGCGGATCAGGCAGACCATCAGCAGCACCGAGATGAACACAAATGGTAGCGCGCCGAGCGAGATCAGAATTTTCACCGAATCGACCGAGCCCGATAGGATCATCGCGACGCTTAACAGCCCCAAAAGCGCGCCCCAGATCAGGCGAATACGGGGGGCAGGATTTTCGTCCCCTTCCGAAGAAAACGTCCCCAGAACGAAGGCCGCACTGACAACACTGGTCACGATGAACAGGAACGCCGCCAGCACGGTTGCAAGCGTCGTGATCAAGGTCAGAGGCAGCCGTTCGAGCAAGGCAAAGGTGACCCGTTCGATGTTTGTCTGCGTCAGGGTCAGCAGCTCACCGGCACCGTTGAGGGTTTCGAACAGTCCGATACCGCCGAACGCGCCAAACCAGAGAACCGAAAACAGTGTGGGTGCGAACAGGACGCCGATCACGAACTCGCGGATTGTGCGTCCACGAGAGATGCGGGCGACAAATACGCCAACGAAAGGCCCCCAGGCGATCCACCAGACCATATAGGTGAGGGTCCAGTCGCTGAACCATCTGGCGACATCATCGCCGAAGAATGTGAAGGTCTGAAACCCGCGCGGGATGACATTGGTGATGTAATCCCCAAACCCCTGAACGACCGTGTTCAACAGGTACTCGGTCGGGCCAAGGATCACGGTATAGGCCACAAGGCCAACAGCGATCAGCATTGCGGCGTTGGACAGGCGCGCCATGCCCTGACCCAGATCGATCAGAAGCGCCGGAATATAGGCGGCAACCATCGCGATGAAAACGATCCCTATCAAAAGTGCCCCGACGGTGTCGCGGCCGCCCAAAACCGCGATGCCATCAGCCACCTGAAATACGCCCATCGCCATCGAGCCGCCAACACCGATGGCAATTGCAACAATGGCCATGAAATCGGACAGCCATCCAACCCATTCAGCCCAGCGTTCGCCTGGAAACAGGCTTTTGATCGGTGCGCTGACCATCATGCCCGTCCCGCGCCGAAAGCTGAAATAGGCAATGGTCAGTGCAGTTGAGCCATAGATCGCCCAAGCGTGCAGGCCCCAGTGAAAATTCGTGGCCAACATGGCCTGTTGTGCAGCGATGAAATCCGGTGCCATGCCCGAGATAAAGCTGAAATGAGTCAACGGCTCGGCCACCGCCCAGAACAACAATCCGACACCCATACCGGCGGAAAACAACATGGAAATCCATGTGATGGTGGAGAATTCCGGCTCTTCATCGTCTCGGCCAAGGCGAATTGTGCCATAGGGTGAAAACGCCAGAACAAGGCAGCCGATCAACATGCCCGAGGCGGCGAGCATCACGAACCAGCCCCGGCTGCGAAAGGTTTGTTGGACTATGCCGTTGGCCCAGTTCACCAGGCTCTGAATGTCGATCACACCCCAAAGCCCGATCACCGCGATCACGCTGAGCGAGCAAACGAGCAGGGCGTTGGGCTTTTTCATGGCGATTGTCTTCCGCTTGCCGACCTTACCTGAACAGTTTCAGATTTTGGAATGAATGGCCAGAAATCAAAAAACCCCGGCGATTGGCCGGGGTTTTGAGAAAGATATGTTCGCCGTTGGCTTATGAAGCCTTGGCGAGGTTCCGCAGCACGTACTGCAGCACGCCACCGTTCTCGATGTATTCGATCTCGGGCGCGGTATCGATCCGGCATTTCAATGTGATCGTCTTTTCGGTTCCGTCGCCATAGGTGATCGAGCATGGCACCTCTTGCAGAGGTTCAACCGAATCCAATCCGTGGATCGAAACGGTCTCATCCCCTTTCAGCCCAAGCGTTTTGCGCGAATCGCCACCGGTGAATTCGAACGGTATGACGCCCATACCAACTAGATTTGAACGGTGGATGCGCTCAAAACTCTCGGCGATCACCGCTTTGACGCCCAGCAATGCGGTGCCTTTAGCAGCCCAGTCACGGGACGACCCAGCCCCATATTGTTCGCCGCCAAAGACGACCAGCGGAACGCCCAGTTCCTGATAGGCCATCGACGCGTCGTAGATCGAGGTCTGTTCGCCGTCCGGCCCCTTGGTATAGCCACCTTCGACACCGTCCAGCATCTCGTTCTTGATGCGGATATTGGCGAATGTGCCGCGCATCATGACCTCGTGGTTGCCGCGGCGTGAACCGTACGAGTTGAACTCGCGCGGTTGCACCTGACGATCCGTCAGATACTTGCCCGCAGGCGTGGTAGTCGCAAAAGATCCAGCGGGTGAGATGTGGTCGGTCGTGACCATATCACCCAGAATTGCCAGAACTTTGGCGCCTACGATGTTCGAGATCGTGCCCGGCTCAGGCCCCATACCCTGGAAATAGGGCGGGTTCTGGATGTAGGTCGATGTGGGCGGCCAATCATAGGTTTCCTGCTGCGGAACTTCGACCGCCTGCCACTTTTCGTCACCCTTGAAGACATCGGCATATTTCGATTGGAACGCCTCACGCGTGACGGTTTGCTGAACCAAATCGGCGATTTCCTTTTGATCCGGCCAGATGTCTTTCATGAAGACATCTTTGCCGTCCTTGTCCTGTCCGATGGGTTCCGAGGTCAGGTCAATATCCAGCGTCCCGGCCAACGCATACACGACGACCAGCGGCGGTGAGGCCAGATAGTTGGCGCGCACATCCGGGCTGATCCGGCCTTCGAAGTTACGGTTGCCGGACAGGACCGAGGTGGCGACCAGATCACCTTCAGCAATCGCCTCGGAAATCTCTTTCTGGATCGGACCAGAGTTGCCGATGCAGGTGGTGCAGCCATATCCAACAAGGTTAAAGCCGATGGCGTCCAGATCATCCTGCAATCCGGCGGCCTCAAGATAGGCCGAGACGACCTGTGAACCCGGTGCCAACGAGGTCTTGACCCACGGTTTGCGGTTCAGGCCCAAGGCGGCTGCCTTGCGCGCTACCAGACCCGCGCCAATCATGACATACGGGTTCGAGGTGTTGGTGCAGGACGTGATCGAGGCGATCACAACCTTGCCCGATTCCATGCCGTATTCTTCGCCTTTGACCTCGACCTGTTTGCCCATCGGGCGCTTGAAGGTTTCCGCCATCTCTTGGGCAAAAGCGGCCTTGGCATCGGTCAGCGCAACATAGTCCTGCGGGCGTTTCGGCCCCGAGATTGCGGGCACGATGGTGCCCATGTCCAGCGACAGGGTGTCGGTGTAGATCGGCGCATAGTCGTCGCCGCGCCAGAAACCGTTCTCTTTGGCATAGGCTTCGACCAGCGCGATGCGATCCTCGTCCCGTCCGGTGTTACGCATATAGCGCAGGGTTTCGCCGTCGATCGGGAAGAAGCCGCAGGTTGCACCGTATTCGGGTGCCATGTTGGCAATCGTCGCACGGTCTGCCAGGGGCAAACGATCCAGTCCTTCGCCATAGAATTCGACGAATTTGCCGACCACACCTTTTTCGCGCAGCATTTCAACGACTTTCAGGACAAGGTCAGTGCCGGTGGTGCCTTCGACCATTGCACCGGTCAGCTCAAAACCCACAACCTCGGGGATCAGCATCGAGATCGGCTGACCCAGCATTGCGGCCTCGGCCTCGATACCGCCGACACCCCAGCCCAGAACGGCCATGCCGTTAACCATGGTGGTGTGGCTGTCGGTGCCGACCAGCGTGTCCGGATAGGCGACCTCTTCGCCGCTCTGATCAGTATCGGTCCAGACGGTTTGGGCCAGATATTCAAGGTTTACCTGGTGGCAAATACCGGTGCCGGGGGGCACGACCCGAAAGTTGTTGAACGCGTTCTGGCCCCATTTCAGGAACTGGTATCGCTCCATGTTGCGTTCATACTCGCGATCCACGTTCATCTGGAACGCGCGCGGGTTGCCGAACTCGTCGATCATGACCGAGTGGTCGATGACCAGATCAACCGGGTTCAGCGGGTTGATCTTCTGTGCGTCACCACCCAGACCTTTGATCCCGTCGCGCATCGCGGCAAGGTCGACAACGGCCGGAACACCGGTAAAATCCTGCATCAGCACACGGGCAGGGCGATAGGCGATCTCACGCGGGTTTTTGCCTCCATTGGCCCCCCATTCGCCAAATGCCTTGATGTCGTCGACCGAGACCGAGAATCCGTCATCTTCGAACCGAAGCATGTTTTCCAGCACGACCTTCAACGCGGCGGGGAGGTTTGAGAAATCGCCCAGACCAGCGTCCTGCGCGGCGGGGATCGAGTAATAGGAAATGGATTTGCCATTCACGCTCAGGCTGCGGCGGGTCTTGGCGGTGTCCTGTCCAACTTTGATGGGCATCTAATGGCCTCCCTCTGAAATGACTTAGATCACGGGATTCGCTGAATGTTATCTGTATCACCTTTCGCGGCGGATCAAGGTCCAACAATCGGTTTGCGGTAAGTTCGGTGTACCATTGTATACATATAGCATCGCAAATATGCGATCTCAAGAATCCTTGATTGGCTGTTGAAGGCATTCCGTCTTACACAAGCTAAGCCCTTCGCCAAACTCAAGGCCAAACGCCATGTTCAAATCTGTCCTGCTGAGTACAACTTTCTCGCTGTTCTGCGCCGCTGGCGCGATTGCTGATAGCGATCCGGTCGTGGTCGAGCTGTTTACCTCTCAGGGATGTTCGTCCTGTCCGCCGGCAGATCGGATCATGCACGAACTGGCCAAAAGGGACGATGTGATCGGGCTAGCGCTGCATGTGGACTATTGGGACTATATCGGCTGGAAGGACGAATATGCCGATCCCGATCACACGCAGCGTCAGCGGGCCTATGCCCGCGAAGGCGGGCGGACAATGATCTATACGCCCCAAATGGTGATCAACGGGCAACAGGACGTGGTTGGTGCGCAAGCGGGTGAGTTGGATCGGATCATCAACGCCCATCTGACCGCAGCGCCCGAGGCCAGCGTCGACGCGGTCAGGTCCGGCGATTCGGTCACGGTTGAAGTCATCCCGATCGATTTGCCCGCAGGCGCGATCTATGACATCCGGGTGGTGCAGTATTCGCCGCTGCGCCATGCTTCAATCCGGCGCGGAGAGCTGGCGGGCCATGATCTGGATTACGCGAATGTCGTTGAAAACTGGCAGATCGCAGGTCAATGGGATGGCAGCGCGTCGCAGAAATTCTCGGCAACCTTGACGCAAGATCTGCCCGCGGTGGTTCTGGTGCAGCGTGTCGGGCACGGGCCGATCGTTGCAGCGACCAATGTCAGGTGATCAGGGCATGTCTTCGGGCTGAACACCCAGACCCTTCCATGCTTTCCAGCGCCGGTGAATCCAGAACCATTGGCCCATGTGCTCGCGCACCATCGCCTCAAGATCGTCATTGGTGAATTGCGTCATGGTCTTGGGGTCGGAATGCGGCACCGGATCGTGCAGAACGATTTCGAAATCGATCCCGTTGGGCTGCCGCACAGCATAGCAGGGGATCATCACGGCCTTGTATTTGATCGCCAGTTCCGCGTTCAGAACCGATGTCACGGCTGGCTTGTCGAAAAAGGTCAGTTCTTCGCCGCCCATTGCATGTAGGTCCGAAACGATGGCGATGATGCCGCCGCTCTTTAATGTGCGAACCATCTCGACCATGCCGCGGCGGCCCTGTTCGAACATGGGTGAGCCGGTTTTGTAGAAGGCATCGACATACATGTCGTTGAAATAGGGGTTGGCCATGCGTCGATACAGGCAGCCAATCGGCTTGCCACTGCGGGTTTGCAGCGCAACGCGTGCAGCCAGGTAGTGCCCAAAATGGGCGGTGATCATCATGACCGGTTGCCCGTCGGCGACAGCCGCATCAAAGGCCGCGACGCCTGGCCCCGAGATCTTGGCTTTGCTTTGCCTCTCGATAAAGCCTTCGGGCGAGAAATGTTCCATGATTGCGCGCCCGGCATTGTCGGGGACGTTGCGGCAGATGCGCTTGATCTCGCTCTCTGACAGGTCGGGGCGGGTCAGTTTCAGGTTGCGACGAACACGGGTGCGAAAGCCAACCAATGGCGCAAGCCAGCGCACGATCCTGCCCATAGTTGCAATCCGCGTCTCGTAGGGCAGCAAACGCATCCCTCCGATAACCCCTTTCAGGAACAGATTCGCGGTGTAATATTTCGCAAGCTCAAATCGATTTAGCTTGGACTTGGCTGCGGGCATGGAAGGTTCACCAATTGCTGTGATCTGAGTGGCCAGACATACTATCGCGCCTGCATGACCTCAAGTACCTGCCGTCTCGCGTGGGCTACCATTTCGTCGCTTAGTGTTTTCAGCCTTCTTCGCCCTCCGGTTCGATCAGGGCAATTGCTCCTTCGTCCAACAAGGTTCTGATGGCGCCGACGATCTGGGACATTGCGTCCTCGGCCTCGGCCTGTTTGACCTTGCCGCGTTCCGACATTTCCTCGCGCAGATTGTCGGCCATCCGGGACGACATGTTGGACAGGACGAATTCCGACGCTGCGAGGTCTGCTTCGGTTGCGGCACCCGCCAAAGCACTGACCAGAACCGGCTGTTCGATGCCGCGCAGAATGGCCGGGACATCGCGAGGCAGGATGCGCGTGGGGATATGGCTGAAAATGAAGATTGACTGCCGGACGACCGTTGCAAAATCGGCGTCCTCCTCGTCCAGCGCGTTAAGAAGCCCGTCGCGAGTGGTTGCCGCAGATTGATTCAGGATCGCCCCGATGCGCGCACCCGGAGCGTCGTTGAATGCAGGCACCGGGCGCTGATCCAACTGACCGGCCAGAGACCATCCAATACGTTCGACCGCCTCGGGCGTGACATTAGCTGTCTTCGACACCGCATATGTGATCCGCCGAGCCGTAGGGCCGGGGAGAAGACCCAACAACCGCGCGGCTTTGGCGGTGTCCAGTTTCGACAGCATAACGGCCGCCACTTCGGTGCTTTCGGCCTGCGCCATTTCGGCAAGATCTTCGGGCGCGACTGCGCGCAGCCTCTCCCACGGATCGCCGATCTGGCGTACACCCGCCTCTTTGCGCAGGCGAGCGGCGGTCGCGGGGGCGATCTTGCCATTCACCGCATCCAGCGCACCCGCCAGCCCATGCGGAAATGACAGGCCAACGCTGTCCAGCGCGTCGGCAAATTCTTCCGCCACCGAGGCCAATGTGACGCGATCGACCAACCCCATGCGCCCAAGTTGATGGGTCAGCTTTTCCTGTAGCGGGTCGGGCAACTCCTCAAGCGGGATATCCGCGCCTTCATTCAAAAGCAGCCGTACGATGACGGCTGCCTTTTCCCGATTGCTGAGTGCGCGTGGCACGACACGCGCCGGGTCGTCCCCGGCATCGCTTGCAGGCGCGCGCGCGCCGGGGGTCATCTGAACCAGTGCCTGTGTATCCTGCATCTGCCTGTGGTACCTTAGTTTTCTGTCACCGGCAGAATACGGAGAGTCAGGTAAAGAATCCCTGAAGTTCAGTAGCTGTAGGTCAGGCCTGTGCGGATCGCCTGACGCAGGGAGGTTTCAGCCCAGGTGCCTTCGCCACCTCGGGCCTTGATTTCGCGCCACTGTTCGATCGCCAGATCCGTCTTACCTTCGGCTACGAACCCCTGGCCCATGTAGCTGCGGGCCAGAATGTTGTCGGGATTGCTGGCAATGGCTTTTTCGTAGAACAGATTGGCCAGTTCCAACTCTCCCATCTTGCGATAGGTAAAGCCCCAATAGGTCTGAACACGGTCATCGTCCTGATCCATGATACGCAGGATACTTTGGGCGTTGTCGTATTGACCGTCATAGGCCAGTTCGCGGACCGCGTCATAAAGTTGATCTTCAGTGAAATTGCTTTTGTTCGGCTTTACACATTTTCCGGCGGCCTCGTCATAGACGCGCCCAAAGAAACATTTCTTGGTCGTGTTGGTGGGTTTTGGCGGGCTGCTGTCACCACCTGCGGCAAGAGCTGCCGGGGCAAATGCAAAAGCCTGAAGTGCAATTGCTGAAACAAATACGAGACGCATAATCCTACTCCGTTTTCTGGACGCTATCTGGAACAATAGCGCGGTCTACAGAAAATCTAACAACCTGGCGGCTGTTTTTATTCACAAGCAGGAAAACTTTTCGTCAGCTATTGACCAGTTTCACGCAGCTTTGGGCGTCACTGTCCCAGATTGTGCCTTCGGCACAGGACTGCGTTTGCGCCGATTTTGACGTGCATGCCAAACCAGCCGACGCGGCCACTGTCAGGCCAACAGCGCAGAGTAGGGTGCGGATCATTGCGTCTCTCCTTTGCGGAAAATGCAGTGTCAGCATAGCGCAATTAGACGGGTCAGGCAAAAAACAGAAGGCCCGGACGGCGAAAACCCTCCGAGCCTTGCTGCAATTGCCTGAATTTCCGGTGTTATTCGCCGAAAACGCGCGTGAAAATCGTATCGACGTGTTTGGTATGATAGCCAAGGTCGAACTTTTCCTCGATCTCTTCGGGGCTCAGCGCGGCCGTGACGTCGGCGTCGGCCAGCAGTTCCTCTTTGAAATCGGTGCGGTGTTCCCAGACCTTCAGCGCGTTTCGCTGAACCATGGCATAAGCATCTTCGCGGCTGACACCGGCTTGGGTCAGCGCCAGCAGAACCCGCTGGCTCATCACCAGGCCCGGGAACTTGTTCATGTTCTCCATCATGTTCTCGGGGAAGATCAGCATCTTGTCGATCACGCCCGTCAGTCGGGCCAGCGCGAAATCCAGTGTGATTGTCGCATCCGGACCGATCATGCGCTCGACCGAGGAATGCGAGATATCGCGTTCATGCCACAACGCCACGTTTTCCATAGCGGGGATCACTGCCGCCCGGACCATGCGCGCCAGCCCGGTCAGGTTTTCAGTCAGCACAGGGTTTTTCTTGTGCGGCATGGCGGATGAGCCTTTTTGGCCCATCGAGAAGAACTCGGCCCCCTCCAGCACCTCGGTCCGCTGCATGTGGCGGATTTCGATGGCGATGTTTTCGATGCTGCTGGCAACGACACCGAGGGTTGCAAAGAACGCGGCGTGGCGGTCGCGTGGGATCACCTGAGTGCTGATCGGCTCGGGCACCAGGCCCAGCTTGTCGCAGACATGCTCTTCGACTGCCGGATCGATATTGGCGAAAGTGCCAACCGCGCCGCTGATCGCTCCGGTGGCGATTTCCGCACGGGCATCGCGCATGCGGGACAGGTTGCGGTCCATCTCGGCGTAGAAGCGGGCAAAGGTCAGGCCCATGGTCGTAGGTTCGGCGTGGATGCCGTGGCTGCGGCCGATGCGGACGGTGTTCTTGTGCTCGATCGCACGACGCTTGAGCGCGGACAGCAAGTCTTCGAGGTCCGCGATCAGGATATCGGCGGCGCGGGTTAGCTGCACGTTGAAGCAGGTATCCAGAACGTCCGAGCTGGTCATGCCCTGATGTACAAAACGCGCCTCTTCGCTGCCCACATGTTCGGCCAGATGGGTCAGGAAGGCGATGACGTCGTGTTTGGTGACGGCCTCGATCTCATCAATGCGGGCGACGTCAAATTCCACGTCTTTGGCCTTCCAGACGGCCTCGGCATTTTCACGCGGGATCACGCCCAGATCCGCCATCGCGTCGCAGGCATGAGCCTCGATCTCGTACCAGATGCGGAACTTGGTCTCGGGCGACCAGATCGCGACCATGTCGGGGCGGGAATAGCGTGGAATCATTGGCAACAGCACCTTATTGTGGTTTGGCAGGAGGCGATGCCGCGGGGTTTAAACCTGTGCCGTCGCAGGAACAAGGCGTGAGTGCACGGATGAGACGGTTTGCCCTGATTTTAGCCCTATGGCCTGCTGTAGTGGTGGCCGAAAATTTCGAAGCGCTGACCGGAGATCAGATACTGGCGGCGCTAGTGGGCCAGAAACTCGACTATGGCGAGGGCATATCGCAGACCTTCGACGCGTCGATGTCGACGCAATACTTCTCGGGTCGGCCAAGCGCCGGGCGATGGGCGGTTCGACAGAACCGATATTGCTCGGTCTGGCCGCCGTCCGACCTGTGGGCCTGCTATGACGTGCTGCGCAGCGGAGAGGTGATCCGGTTTGTCGATGACAACGGCGGCATCACCGACGGGACCTTTGTGCGGTGAACCTTCCGAACACGCTTGCCGATTTTGCCGGGTCCTGGACCCTGACCAGAACCATTCAGGATGCCCGGGCGGGGCAGGTCGTCCAGGCCGAGGGGTCGGCCCATTTGCGCCTGGCAGACAATGGTCTGATCTATGACGAGGACGTCACGGTTCGAATTCCCGGCCAGCCCGCAATGAAAGGAACGCGTCGGTATCTTTGGCGCGAAACCGAAGACGGCATCGCGATACATTTTGATGACGAGCGTTATTTCCACAGGTTGAAACTGGGCGTGTCACACGCATCGGATCATCACGATTGCCCGCCCGACAGTTATGATGCGCGATATGATTTTTCGGCCTGGCCGGTCTGGTCTGTGCGCTGGGCGGTATCCGGGCCGCGAAAATCATATGAAATGCGGACCGAATATAGGTTACGATAGCGTAATCATCTTGCGGCACAGGTCCGAAAGAGGCATTGCTGCATATGCAAAAAGTCCGAATACGGAGAAAACGATATGAATGCGAATGTTCTGGCCCAAGCAATCGGCCCGCGCGAAGGAACGGCGCTGCGTGTCAAACAGGTGGTTCTGGTCGCGCTGGGTATCCTGGCGCTTGCCGTCGCTGCCAAGATCAAGGTTCCCATGTGGCCGGTTCCGATCACCATGGGTACTTTCGCGGTTCTGACCATTGGCACCGCCTATGGCGCGCGGCTGGGCTTGGTGACCATGCTGGGGTATCTGCTGATCGGCGCGCTTGGCTTTGACGTGTTTGCAGGCTCCTCGGCCGAGAAATACGGCTTGACCTACATGATGGGCGGCACCGGAGGGTATCTGGTCGGCTATCTGCTGGCGACGGTTCTTCTAGGTGCGCTGGCCGCACGCGGCTGGGACCGCTCGGTCGGAAAGTTGGCGTTGGCGTTGGTTCTGGCAAACGTCGTGATCTATGCGCCGGGCCTGCTGTGGCTGGGGCAGCTTTATGGTTGGGACCAACCGATCCTGGAATGGGGCCTGACGCCATTCCTAATCGGCGACGCGATCAAGCTGGCGCTGGCCGCGCTGTTGATCCCCGCACTGTGGAAGCTGGTGGGCAACGCCCGCACCTGACCCTTGCCCTTTGGGCTGAAAATCAACCCGCGGCCTGAGCAATCCGGTCGCGGGTTTTTTCATGTCAAACCAACGCGGTGCTGGACAAAGTGGCCCATCAGGGGGCAATCTGACAGCGCTGAAGTCATCAGGTTATTGAGATATGCGCGTATTATTTCCAAAGGCCCTTGCGACCTATGCTGCCGTCTGGTTGGCTAGCATCGCCCCCGCTGGGGCAGACACCGCTGTCACCTATACCGATGCCGGCAAGGCGCTGTTCCGCTTTGTCGTGCCGGATTTCTGGGCCTTGCGTGTCGGCGGTCCGCGCGAGATTGAAGACACAAGTTTGGGCGATCCCCGCGCCGTTGCGCGGGTGATGGGGCTGCGTCCCGTGACCGACGATACGGTCTGGATGGGCTTTGTATCTCCGCAAGGCGTGGCGACCATCGACGACGGAATTCGGTACCTGCAGGATGTCGACAAATTTCTGGTCAACGACGCCGAGGTCAGCGCAAGCGAAAGACGTTCGATCGGAGGGCTGCCTGCGCAGGTCTACCGCGGAACGGGTACGCGCGATGGGCGCGGTGTAAACTTTACCGCCACAGTGATCGACCTGCCGCGCGGGCGTGTGGCCGTTGCGATTGCGGTGCTGCGCGATGGCGCTGACCCTGCTTATGTCGAGGACCTGAACGCGGTCTTCGAGTCATTCCGGGCGATACGGTGAGGGCAATGACGATGAAACTTGTGAAACGATCATTGCTGGTGCTGGGTCTGGGCGGGGCTGCTTTTACCATGTCTGGTTGTGACGGTGTCACTGTTGGTGTCGGTTACGGGTATGACCCGTTTTATGACTCGATGCTGTGGAACGACTATTACCATGATGTGGATGTGGACATCGATATCGACCGGCCGGATCGGCCTGACAGGCCTGACCGACCGGATCGCCCGGATCGTCCGACCAAACCGGACCGACCGAAACCGCCGGTTGCCAAACCTCCTTCGCGTCCACGTCCACCGGTGGCACGCCCGCCTGCGGCGCGTCCGCCGATACATCGACCGTCACCGCGACGCCGTTGAACGGTTCGGCGCTAGGCCGGTGGCAGTAGCTCGGTCGTGATATGCGCCGATCCTTCCAACGTGCGATGGACCGGGCATTTATCCGCAATCTCCAACAGTTTGGCCCGTTGCTCCTGTGACAGCGGGCCTTCCAGCCGGATTTTGCGGCGGAACTGGTCTACTTTGCCTTCATTGGCCAGCCCGGCATCCTGGGCGTGTACTTTGTCATGGCAGACATCGACCGTAATGGCTGTCAGGGGCCACTTTTTGCGTCGCGCATACATCCTTATGGTCATCGACGTGCAGGCCCCGAGCCCGGACGAGACAAACCCATAGGGCGACATACCCCGGTCGGTACCGCCATAGGACGCAGGTTCGTCTGCGACCGCATGGTGGCGGGGGCCGGACTGGATGTCCTGAAGAAACCCGTCTGGGTCTGCCTCGGTAACACGAACAACTCCTTCCGGTGCACCCGGAGGTGGAGCGGGCGGAGAAAGTTTGACATAGCGCGACACCCACGCAGTGATCACATCCGCCGCATATTCCGCGTCCTTGGCCCGGGTGATCAGATGGTCCGCATCGTCAAGGGTCACAAAGCTTTTGGGGTGCTTTGCTGCCAGAAAGATTGTGCTTGCATTGTCGACACTGACCGTTTCATCCCGTGGCGCATGCAGGATCAGCAACGCCGCGCGCAGGTTTGCAATAGCCGGGGTCAAAGCAGATTCCGAGATATCATCGACAAAGGCCTTACCGATGCGGAACGGACGCCCGCCCAAAGTGACTTCTGCCGCGCCGTCCTGCTGAATCTGGGGCAGGGCATCGTGGAAATGATGCGCCACGTGACCCGGGTCCGCCGGTGCGCCCAAGGTCACGACCGCTTTGACCGACGGTATGCCAGAGCGTGCCTTCAGGACCGCCGCACCGCCCAGTGAATGCCCGATCAACAGGGCAGGGGCCATGTTGCGGCCAGCCAGATACTGAGCGGCTGCGACGAGGTCGTCGGCATTCGATGTGAATGTCGTATTCGCGAATTCTCCGCCCGAGTGTCCAAGACCGGTAAAGTCGAACCGCAGAACGGCAATGCCCATCGCGGCCAGCCGAGCCGAAATACGACGCGCCGCCGGAATGTCCTTTGAGCAAGTAAAGCAGTGCGCAAACAAAGCCGTGGCCAGAACAGGTCCATCCGGCAAGTCCAGTCGCGCCGCCAGCTGACTGCCGTCATGGCCGGCAAAGGTGATGCGTTCGGTGGGCATGGCAATTCCTTCAACACATGAGGTTGGATTAATACTGTGTGCATCCAACGCGCGCCTCAACCCATGTGTCATCAGCGTAACGGGAAGGTGAGTTGACGGTATCAGTTCTCGCCGTGCGTCGCGGCAAATCTGAGGGGGCGCCGTTGCTCAAATACATCAAGAAATGTGAAGTTATTCCAATCAAACATTCAATTTACTTATTTCTGTGCAATCCCAATATTCCGTTTGTTCCGAGATTTTGAAAGGAGAGCCAAAATGGCACATACAGCATCCGCCCGCAATGAAGGCGCTCTGACCCCGGTCGTTCTGATTCTGGCCGTCGCAGTCGGTTTTGCCCTGGGACAGAACTGGCAGATCGGCACACCCGCGCCAAACGCACAAATACAACCCTTGGACGAGGATTGGCACGGCAACGTGCGCAGGTCACACTGGCCGAACGGCGCTGATTGATTAGGTCTGCCCCATAAGGGCAGGATCAAACGGGTATCTGGTCAGGTTCTCATAGCCGGTTTCGGTGATCAGAACCTGATCTTCCAGCTTGATCGAAAAATCACCTCCTACCTCGCCAACCGCCGCTTCGACGCATAGAACCATGCCGGGCTCAAGCGGATAGTCATAGGCCCCGTCGACCGCCTTGTCGGGATAGGCCACCAACGGCCATTCGTCACACAGGCCGACGCCATGCATCAGGCAGCCGTATTTCTGGGCCTGAAACTTGTCGTCCAACTTGTGACAATTGGCGGTTAGTTCCGGGATCATGACACCGGGTTTCAACATTTCCATGTTGGTCATGATGTGTTCATGCGCGTGCTGCATGGCATAGACCATATCCGCGCGCGGCTTTTGATCGCCGATCCACCAGGTTCGGGAAATATCGACGCAGATGCCATAAGAACCGATCAGATCGGTATCAAAGGCGATGATCTCGTTCTTCTGTGTGATCCTGGGCCCGCATTCCTGAAACCAGGGATTGGTTCGTTGGCCTGACGCAAGCAGACGGGTTTCGATCCATTCGCCGCCACGGCGGATGTTTTCGGCATGCAGAACAGCCCAGATGTCGTCCTCTGAGGTCGTTCCGTCACCGACATTGGCACGGGCAAAAGTCTCCATCTCTGCCACGGCGGTTTCACAGGCGTGGCTGGCGCAGCGCATGGCAAGGATTTCGTCCGGCCCTTTGATTGCACGGGTTTTTTCCGTGAGTTCCTCGCCCTCCATGACTTCGAACCCCTGCGCCTCGAGCGCGCGCAGACCGTGCAGCATGATCTTGTCGACCGCGAGGCGCTTGTTGCCGCCGCCGTGCTGGTCGATCAACGCGCGCACTTCGTTCGAGAAGACATCCGCTGCCACATCGACCTTGTCGCCGCGGTCGAAATAGAACAGGTCCGCGCCAGAGCGCTGCTCGCGCACCAGCGGGTTGAACTTGGACAGGAACGGAGAGTTCTTGTAGTCCCAGATGACCATGTATCCGTCGGCGCACAGCAATACCGCCCGAAACGGGTTGTGTGTGTTCCACAGCTGCATATTGGTGCTGTCGGTTGCATAGCGGATGTTCAGAGGGTCGAACATCAGCACACCGCCGTAGCCACGGTCAACAACCGCTTGTGTCAGCCGCTTCCAGCGAAATTCACGCATCCGTTCCAGGTTGGGCAATTCCAGCCCCGCCGCTGCCCATTCGCGAAATGCAAGCTGAGTCGGCCCGATCTCGATCCGATCATTGTTGTTCGGTGTACCATCACCCAGCGTGGCCCCTTTGGTCGGGTCGATCTTGCGGGTGTCACGATAGGGTTTGTTCACGGCGGGCCTCATTTGCTTGCACTCCGACTGTGCGGATGAGGGAAAGACCCGTCGCAGAAAATTGCGACCGGAATTACGTCGCTTTTGGACCGACAATCCGGGAATGGGATGCTAATTCAAGATCATGCCCGAGATATTGCAGCACGCCATACCCTATGATCCGTTGTCGCCAAGCCCTCTGCCCGGGATAAAGCCCACCAGCATGGAGAACTGGCTGCATCGTGACGACGCCTTTGCCGACCAGATGCAACATCGGGGCCGATTGCTGGCCGAACACAAGGCCGAGGTTCTGGCAATGGACGCTCAGGCGCTGGCACCCGCGCAGGAGCTGTTGGATCTGGTTCTGGATCACGCCTACCCCGACGCGGTTGAAACTGCCCTTCGGCCCGATGGCGTGCGGGTCGGGATCGATCGCGAAAAGCCGCTGGAGACCTTGTGCAATCTGGTCCAGGAGGACCTTTGCATCTTGCAGAAACACGGCGACGAACATGTTTTGACCGGAGCGATCCTGTGCTTTCCGGCCAGTTGGCGACTATCCGAGAAGTTTATGCGCCCGTTGATCGCAATACATGACCGGATTGACCCCTATGATGGCGATATCGCCCGGCGGGTACAGCGTTTGTTCGACGGTATCCAGCCCGGCCGCCCATTGTGGCGTTTCAATGCGCTTTGGTACCATGACGCGGAACTGTTTCAGCCTCGTCGTATCAACAATCCGCGCGAAATCCGGGGCCGAGGGACTGCAAGATACTTGCGCAGTGAACGCCAGACGCTGGTGCGACTGCCGGAAACCAGAGCTGTTGTGTTTTCAATCCATACCTATGTACTGGCAGAACGCAGCCTGCCCAAAATGGAAAACCCCGCTTGATAGCGGGGCCTTCCTAGGAGGGTCTTTGGTCGTTCTTTACAAGCCCAGCGCGTTCGCAACTCCGGCAAAGGCGCTGGTGGAATTCAAAGCGAACAATGCCGTGGTCAGCGACAGAACCTGAGTGTTGAGGCGAAAATCTTCGCCCCGGATCAGGTTGACGGCGGCCATGGACACAGCCACCGGCATCGACACGCTGGCCAGCGCGCCGGTCATACCCCAACTTGTCAGGCGCAGAATGTCGCTTGGGCGATCGTCCTCGTCGTCGGCCTGAGCATGCGCCTGCGCGCCAAGAGGGGGCTCGGGTTCGTTCCGAAAGGCTATGCTCAGCAATTGTTCGTCGCTCAGCTGAATCGGCCGTGCCGCTTTGGGCGCTGTGTTTGCTGGCTCTGCGTCAGGCAGATCAAGACCGGCAAAGGGACCCGAGACCGCTTCGAAAATCTGTTTCCGATTGCGTGGTTTGCGCGGCGCAATTGAATCAAAGGCGCTCATGAATTGCTCGACCGTCAGCACCGTGTTGGGCGACAGCCATTCAACGCGCTGGGTCGAGCAGATATCGACCATGCGGTACAGAATGACGACCATCATCAGTTCCGAAATCTCGCTGTCGTCCAGGATCTTGGACACTGGCGAGATCGAAATGGTCAGCCGGTTGCGGGGCAGGGTCACAGGCTTGCGCGTCAGCGTCTTCAGGCCCGCAGCGCGGTCCATCCGCTCGTACCGGTCAAACGAGGTTTCTTCGTCGGTCTCCAGCGACAGGCGGATCAGATATTGGCTGGTGACGACACTGGCTTCGGTCGCGCTGAGGAGGGTCTTGCGCTCTACCAGATGACCATAGTCCTCAAGCGTCGCGACAACGATTTCGCAGGACCGATCCAACGCCCCGTCTGCACTGCCACTAAATTGCAGGCCACCATGATAACTCTGCTTTGCGGTCACAGCATGTTCCTTTGCCGTAATAATTCTTGATCACCATACTACGCGGCGATCACGGGCAAAATTTGACGAAAATGCAAAAAAATGAGTTTTTTGCGCTATTGATTACGCTTTGGAAACCAAGAAACTAGGCAATTTGATAAGACTCTGTGGCGAGAATGTGGCCGAATTGGGGTTTGGCGCTGTTTCGCGCCGAACCGGGTCAGTCATCGATTCGGGCCGCCATAATGGCAATGGATTTCTGGTAAACGGTAGCCGCGTTCCATTGCTGAATAACCGCGAAATTCGGCTGACCTTGTTGATAGCCGCGACCGGGCTTCCACCCTTTCTTACGAAGAAAATTCGCGGTCGAGGCCAGCGCGTCGGTCATGTTGTAAAAGTCCACACGCCCGTCGCCGGTGGCGTCCACGCCGTAGGTCAGCGCGTTGCCGGGCAGGAACTGGGTGTGGCCCAGCTCGCCATGTTTTGCCCCTTTTGTCGCCACCGTGATGCTACCGTTGTCGACCATTTTCAGGGCACCTATGGCATGTGGAACAAAGAACTCGGATCGGCGACAATCGTAGGCCAATGTTGTGATTGCGGAAACAACCTGGCTGTCGCCCATGAAGTTGCCAAAGCCGGTTTCCATGCCGTGAATGGCGATCAGAACACCGGCGGGCACGCCATATTGCCGCTCTAGCGCGGCATAGAATTGGGGGTTGCGCGCCTTGCGTTTGCGACCCTGTGCGACAATCGTGTTCGCCCCGCGGACCTGCATGAACTTGTCCAGCGAGTATTTGAAGCTTTTTTGGTTGCGGTCGGCGGCGATTGTGCGCGTCGCGTATCGCGATTGCGCCAACGCCTGCAGTCCCTTTTTCTTTACGCCCGCGCGTTTGGCTTTGCGCGCAAAATCCGCCTTCCAGGCCTCGAACCCGCTGCTGGTGTTGCCACAGGGGGCCGCGTGAACCTGCAATGGGACGGAAAGGACAAGAATAAAGACGGCGAAGCGTAACATTGAAGAAAATCCGGCGGTGAAAATCAGGGTCAGCCTAAGCGGCGCGCGGGAAATCCGCAAATTAATAGAGGTCAAGTTCCCCGGTCTCTTTCAGGGTCTCGAACCATTCGTCGGGCGTTTTGTCGATTTTGGCATGTTTGACCATCATCGCGTTCATATTCGGCAGATGGGACGAATCCGGCCATTGTTCAGGCTGCCAGAGGTTTGCGCGGATGACGCATTTGGGGCAATGCGCAAAGACAGTCCGTACATGTACCAGAAGCGCCAGTTTGGGAGCATGCCCTCCGACCGCCATCCCGCCCAGCAAATTGGGATCGGCGCAGATGCGCGCAGTGCCGCGAAGGCGCAGCGTTTCCATTTTGCCGGGAACAAAGAAGATCAGGCTGACGCGGGGGTCTTGCAAAACATTGTGGAACGTATCGACACGCTTGTTGCCGGGGCGATCGGGTATGGCGATCATCGTGTCAGAGACAACCTGAACAAATCCCGCCGGGTCTCCGCGCGGAGAGATATCCAGATGCCCGTCCGGGTTTGCGGACGCAATCAGGCAGAACGGCGATGCGGCAACAAATTCGCGGCACATCTCGTCTAGTTCTGACAGTTCCTTGGCGATGATCTGAGGCAGAGGCGCGCCGGTGACTTGCTCCAACTGCCCGGTCGAGGTGACAAAGTCCGAGAATTGCGCGAATGGATCGTCGGATGGCATGGCTCTTTCCTCTCCGGAATGGGCTGAGTTTGGAAGATCACATGCGATCCGTCAAATCCGGTGCGCGCAACCAAAAAAGGGGCACCAGTCAGGCGCCCCTTCGTAAACTTTGCTGAAAGTTTCCGGTCAGCAGCTGTAGTACATGCCGTATTCGACCGGGTGCGGAGTGTGCTCGTAGGTTTCGACCTCTTCCATCTTCAGTGCGATGTAGCCGTCGATCTGGTCCTTGGTGAACACGTCGCCCTGCAACAGGAAGTCATGATCAGCGGCCAGAGCTTCCAGAGCCTCACGCAGGCTGCCGCAAACGGTCGGGATGTCGGCCAGTTCTTCGGCGGGCAAATCGTACAGGTTCTTGTCCATGGCTTCGCCGGGATTGATCTTGTTCTTGATGCCGTCCAGACCAGCCATCAGCAGCGCAGCAAACGCCAGATAGGGGTTTGCAGCCGGATCGGGGAAGCGAGCCTCGACACGCTTGGCTTTCGGGCTTTCGGTCCACGGAATACGCACGCAGCCCGAACGGTTACGGGCCGAATAGGCGCGCAGGACGGGTGCTTCGAAACCAGGGATCAGACGCTTGTAGCTGTTGGTCGCCGGGTTGGTGAAGGCGTTCAGGGTTTTGGCGTGCTTCAGGATGCCGCCGATGAAATACAGCGCTTCGTCGGACAGGTCGGCATACTTGTCGCCAGCGAACAGAGGCTTGCCGTCCTTCCAGATCGACATGTTCACGTGCATGCCAGTGCCGTTGTCACCTGCGATCGGCTTCGGCATGAAAGTGGCCGACTTGCCGTAGGCGTGTGCCACATTATGGATGACGTACTTGTACTTCTGCAACTCGTCAGCCTGCTTGGTCAGGCTATCGAAGATCAGACCCAGTTCGTGCTGGCACGAGGCGACCTCGTGGTGGTGCTTGTCGACCTTCATGCCCAGACGCTTCATGGTCGACAGCATTTCCGAACGCAGGTCTTGTGCCTCGTCAATCGGGTTGACCGGGAAGTAACCGCCCTTGACGCCCGGACGGTGGCCCATGTTGCCCATCTCGTATTCGGTGTCGGTGTTCCACGACGCGTCAGTTGCATCAACTTCGTAGGATACCTTGTTGATGCTGTTAGAGAAACGGACATCGTCAAACAGGAAGAATTCGGCTTCGGGGCCAAAGAAAGCTGCGTCACCGATACCCGAAGATTTCAGGTAAGCCTCGGCTTTTTGCGCGGTGCCGCGTGGGTCGCGCTCATAGGCTTCACCCGTGTCAGGCTCGACGACCGAGCAATGCACGCAGATGGTCTTTTCGGCGTAGAAGGGATCGACATAGGCGCTGTCGGTGTCGACCATCAGCTTCATGTCGGATGCTTCGATCGACTTCCAGCCCGCGATGGACGAACCGTCGAACATGAAGCCTTCTTCCAGAAAGTCCTCATCAACCTGATCGGCCATCAGGGTCACGTGCTGAAGTTTACCGCGCGGGTCTGTAAAACGAACGTCGACGTATTCGGCGCCTTCGTCTTTGATCAGCTGAAGAACTGCGTCCTTGCTCATTCTCTTGATTCCTCTGAATTTGAAGATTTGGTCTGTTAGAGTGCGTCCGAGCCGGTCTCACCGGTGCGGATGCGAATGGCTTGCTCGACGGGCGAGACAAAGATTTTGCCGTCGCCGATCTTGTCGGTCTTGGCGGCAGACACGATCGCCTCGATGGCGGCATCTACCTGATCGTCGTCCAGAACGACCTCGACCTTCACCTTGGGCAGAAAGTCGACCACGTATTCGGCACCGCGATAAAGTTCGGTGTGACCTTTCTGACGGCCAAATCCCTTGACCTCGATCACGCTGAGACCCTGGACACCAACGTCCTGCAACGCCTCTTTCACTTCATCCAGTTTGAACGGCTTGATGATCGCTTCGATCTTCTTCATCCCGGGCTCCCTATATCTCTTGTCAGAACGGGAGTGATCACGTCTAAGATCGGGCGGCAATGTGATTGCGGAATTGGTCGGGTCAATGTGCAGAGAAAACAGGCGGTCGGTTATTTTTTGATCGAGTTGCATAAAAAATAATCAGTTTTGAATCGCGGGGAAGGTCGAGTGACCGATTTACTGACAGCCGCACAAATGCGGGCGATTGAACAGACAGCGATTGAGTCTGGCGCGGTGACCGGGCTGGAACTGATGGAGCGTGCCGGGCAGGGCGTCGTCGAGGCAATCTTAGAAGAGTGGCCGGAGTTGGACAGGCGAGGGGGCAACCCCTCGGGCATCCTGCAGCCAGATGAAAGGAATCCTTTGCGCGCGGCGGTGCTGTGCGGACCCGGAAACAACGGGGGCGACGGTTTTGTGGTGGCGCGGCTGTTGCGCGAGTTGGGCTGGGAGTTGGAGGTGTTTCTGTACGGCGACCCGGCGAAACTGCCGCCTGATGCGCGGACGAATTACGAGCGGTGGGCCAGTGTCCAAAACGTTCAGATTCGCGCGGTCGACTCACCGCCGTTCAAAGACGATTATTTTCGGCTTCCGGACAAGTTAGATCTGATTGTCGACGGCTTGTTCGGAACAGGGCTGACGCGGCCTTTTGGCGGCGTGTTTTCGTTGCTGGCGATGGAAGAGGCCAAGTCCTTGTTTCAAGAACGCGGTGTGCGGATTGTCGCCATCGACACCCCCAGCGGCCTATGTGCCGACAGCGGGCGTGTGCTTGGACAGGCGATTGCCGCTGACCTGACCGTGACGTTTCATGACATGAAGGTTGGGCACGCCTTGGGCGATGGCCCGGCCAAGTGCGGTGTGGTGCGAACCAAGTCAATCGGGCTTGAGCGTCGGGAAGACGCACATGTTACAACGCTGGTCTCTTGCGACGGGTCTCAGCTGTCAAAGCGCGCATCCGATCACAAATATGCCCACGGCCACGCCCTGATCCTTACAGGCGGTCCGGGTAAGACCGGTGCGGCACGGCTTGCAGCGCGAGGCGCCTTACGGATTGGAGCGGGGTTGGTGACGTTGGGGGTGCCTCCGGCAGCGCAGATGGAAGCGGCAAGCCAGATTGCGGCCCTTATGCTGCAGCGGGTTGAGGGCGGTGATGCACTGACTGAGGTTTTACAGGATAGCCGACTGAACGCCCTTTGTCTTGGGCCCGGTCTTGGGCAGAAGCGGGCGCGAGAACTGGTCCCTTCTGCGCTGGCGGCGAAACGGCCGACGGTTCTGGATGCGGATGCCTTGTCGGCCTTTGCGGGCGATCCCGACGTTTTGTTTGGGATGCTGCATGAAGCGTGCGTTCTGACGCCGCATGGGGGTGAGTTTGCGCGGCTGTTCCCGGATATCGCCGAGAGGCTCGCGGCCACACCAACAAAGGGGCCAGCCTATTCCAAGGTTAACGCGACGCAAGAGGCTGCCGAACGCGCGGGCTGCGTGGTGCTGTTCAAGGGTCCGGATACGGTCATTGCCGCGCCGGACGGGCGATGCATGGTCAATGGGGCGTGCTTTGAACGCGCAGCGCCCTGGCTCGCTACGGCGGGTTCCGGAGACGTTTTGGCCGGGTTCATAACCGGTTTGTTAGCGCGAGGATTCGAGCCCATGCAGGCAGCGGGAACAGCTGCTTGGCTGCATGTGGAATGCGCCCTGAGTTTTGGTCCCGGTCTGATTGCGGAAGACCTGCCAGAGCAATTGCCCGCAGTATTCAAAAAGCTTGATATTTAACCGGATTTGGCAAAAACTGGCGAGTGAAGGGAGGCATTATCAGCGACTCTCTGATCGGCCACGCCGGGGCGTGACGTAGCTTCATGTCGGGCAGGATTGGATTTTTGGGCGCAAGGGGTATTCGCGTCGAGTTTTTGGTTAAATATTTGAAGAACAGTGGAAATATAGACGCAGCTATGCCTTTGGAGATGCACGTCGGTCTGTTGCGCGTGTGATGAGCCGGTCGCTAAAGCTGAAGCAACATTTGAACTTAAGAGAACTTGAAACATTCAAGGTGACTGACATGGCAGTGAATTACAAATGGACTTCTATTGTGGCGGTTTTGACCGCTACGACAGCAATTCCCGCGGCGGCCGATGAGAGTAGGCTGAAATACGAAAACGGCAGCGGCGGCTACGTCAAGCTGTACGGGCAGTTCAATCCTGCCATTGTTTCTGTTGACGATGGCGAAGAGACCGAGACCCGTTTGCTGGACAATGATCTGTCAAACAGCCGCGTGGGATTGGACGTCGTGCAGCCTTACGGCAGCAGCACGTTCATGTTCAAGTTTGAAACCGGCTTGGGTCTGCCCAGCACCGGGACGGCAAATCAGGATGGCACCAATACCAACGGCTGGACACGCGAAGATATTCGTCACGTCGACTTCTCGCTTGCTGGCAGCTACGGCAAGTTTTCTGCCGGTCAAGGGAGCATGGCATCGGACGGTGCGGCCGAGGTTGATCTGTCCTATGTCGGAACAGCGCTTTATTCCTTTACCAACGATGAAAACGGCGCGTTCTTCTACCGCGATCCCGACGGCGATCTGAGCGACATCACAGTCGGGGATTCTGCAAGCAACTTTGACGGCGCGCGCCGTGGTCGCATTCGCTATGATACGCCGAAATTCGGGGGCAGTTCGGACAACACCGGGTTCTCGGCAGCGATCGCCTACGGGGAGAATATTCTCTCCAGCGGTGACGACGATGACTATTATGACATCGCCTTCCGCTACAACGAAAATTTCGCGAACGGTGTGGAGTTTGCCGCCGCGATTGCATATGCCGTGCGTGATTTCGATGGTGGCCCGGGTGAGCGAAAAGACACCATAGGCTCTGCCTCGGTTAAGTTGGAAAGTGGCATCAGTTTTACTGCCGCAGCGGGCTCGCGGGACGATACCCGGGATGGAGCCAGCGATCCGGACTATTGGTACGCGAAACTCGCCTACGAAACTGACGATTGGATTCCGTCATGGGGCACAACCGGAATTGGTATCGACTATTTTGACGGTTCGGATTTCCAGAACAGCGGATCAAGCACCAAGTCATGGGGCATTGCCGTTGTTCAGAAGATTAAAAGTATCAATACCGATGCTTATCTGAAGTACCGCAACCACGATTTCGATGACTCGGTCGAGTTTGACAAGAACGAGGCCTGGGTTCTGGGCGCGCGCTGGAGGTTCTGATCGAACCTGACGGACTATGAAAAAACGCCCTGCACCGGGGCGTTTTTTTGCGTGATTTATGGGCAAATCGGGGCCGATTTAGCCTTTGCCCCTTGCACGCGGGCGGCAGGGCAAATAGAAGGCGTCAAATTTGCCCGGCGCGCCGTTTTGCGCGCCCCGAATCCTATGGGGACTACCAGAATGCAGGTAACCGAGACGCTGAACGAAGGTCTGAAACGCGGCTACAACATCACCGTCACCGCCGCCGAGCTGGACGACAAAGTCAACGAAAAGCTGGCCGAAGCGCAGCCCGAAGTCGAGATGAAGGGTTTCCGCAAAGGCAAGGTGCCGATGGCGTTGCTGAAAAAGCAGTTCGGCCAACGCCTGCTGGGCGAGGCGATGCAGGAAACCATCGACGGTGCGATGAACAAGCACTTTGAAGACAGCGGTGAACGCCCTGCGCTCCAGCCCGAGGTCAAGATGACCAACGAGGACTGGAAAGAAGGCGACGATGTCGAAGTGGCCATGTCCTATGAGGCGCTGCCTGAAATTCCCGAGGTCGATCTGAAATCGGTCGAGTTGGAGAAACTGGTGGTCAAGGCTGACGACGCGGCTGTCGAAGAAGCGCTGAACAACCTGGCCGAAACCGCGCAGGATTTCAAAGCGCGCCGCAAGGGTTCCAAAGCCAAGGACGGTGACCAGATCGTGTTCGACTTTGTCGGCAAAGTTGACGGTGAAGAGTTCGAAGGCGGTTCGGCCGAGGATTACCCACTGGTTCTGGGTTCAAACAGCTTCATCCCCGGCTTTGAAGAGCAGCTGGTCGGCGTAAAGGCCGAGGAAGAAAAAGACGTCAACGTCACTTTCCCTGAGGAATACGGTGCCGAGCATCTGGCCGGTAAAGACGCCGTGTTCACCTGCACCATCAAAGAGGTGAAAGAGCCGGTTGCCGCCGAGGTTAACGACGAGTTGGCCACCAAATTTGGTGCAGAAGACCTGGCGGCTCTGAAAACCCAGATCGCGGAACGTCTGGAGGCCGAATACGCTGGTGCTTCGCGCGCTGTCATGAAGCGTGGGCTGCTGGACGCTCTGGATACCAAAGTGTCGTTTGATCTGCCACCGTCGCTGGTCGAGGCGGAAGCCAAGCAGATCGCGCATCAGCTGTGGCACGAGGAAAACCCGGACGTGGAAGGCCACGATCACGAGCCGGTTGAGCCCAACGACGAGCATAACAAACTGGCCGAACGCCGCGTGCGTCTGGGCCTGCTGCTGGCCGAGCTGGGTCAGAAGGCCGAAGTTGAAGTAACCGACTCGGAAATGACGCAGGCTATCATGAACCAGGCACGTCAGTACCCGGGTCAGGAGCGTCAGTTCTTTGAGTTCGTGCAGCAGAACGCTCAGATGCAACAGCAGCTGCGCGCGCCGCTGTTCGAGGACAAGGTTGTCGATTACGTCTTTGAACTGGCCCAGGTGTCGGACAAAGAAGTCAGCAAGGACGACCTGCAGAAGGCTGTTGAGGCACTGGAAGAGGAGTAATCCTCTTCCGCCCACTATCCCACATGGGCACAAACAAAACGGAGCCGCCTGAAATAAGGCGGCTCCGCGTGGGTGGCTTCAACTTATGAGGTGAGGGGGTCAAGCCTCATGAGCAAAAGCACGGGGGGTTCCTAACAGAGCGGTCTTTTGCTCTGGCGTGAACTTATCGGTCAATGTTTCGATCAGGTCGAGAACTGCCTGACGCTCGCTTTCCGTTTTGGCGGCGTGCATCTGTTCGACAAAGTATTTTTCTAGATCGGTCAGCGGTTTGTGATCGCGATTTGCGGGACTGACTTCGGCAGCCTTTTTCGCCGCGAACATTTCCAGCGCCTTTTCTTCTTCGATAAAGACATCGCCTTCGATGCCAGCGAACTCGCGGACGCCGGAAATCCGTTCTTCGGTACAATCCAGCAGAGCCGCCAGTGCCGATACCTTGCCCATTGGGACGGTTTCGCCGACATAGTCATATGGCGCGCAGTTCGAGCGTTTCAGAACGCGATCCATGATGGGATCGATAACTGTGATGATGTCCTGGATACCCGCGCTACGGGCATATTCCAGCGATCCGACCATCAGTTCGCATGTGGCGTACGATACCGAGTTTCTGTCCTTGCCGCGCGATAGGCGTTGCGTGTCGACGCAGAAGCGGGTGGATTCCCACATGGTCGCGCTGCGCAGTGGCGCCTCGCCACACAGAATTGCAGAAAACACATCCGAAAGCATATGCGGACCTGTGGTCTGGAGCGCACGTACGGCTGCGACGACATTCCCCCCGTCGTCGAGTCCGATTACATATGCGGGATCCAGATGATCGAATTCATCGATTTCTTTGCCGTCTTCGATTTTGACATCCCAACCGAGTCGCCCGCCAAAAACGCGCGCCCGCAGTTCAAACATCTCGTCAAGTACCTCGCTGAACAGATGTCTGTTCAGGCCATCAACTACTAAGATCATATCATCCCCCTTAGAGTGGTGTGTCCGTAACTTCATCGTTACCGTGTTTTCACACCGAATCTATTGGGGGTTTCCCGTAGTTTGGCTTTTTTTTGTTTTAACCTGGGTAAATTAGCCCAATTCCGATGGCTCGACCTACAGCCTGCGGAGTGGTGAGGGCATTAAGCTTTTCCCGAGCAGAACGCAAGTGTACTTCTACCGTGCGGTGCGAAATCGACAAAATATCGCCGATATCCTGCTGAGATTTGCCTGCAGCCGCCCATTGCAGGATCTCCTGCTCGCGGCTGGACAGGGTGGGATGGTACAACATCCGGCTTATCGAATCGGATGTCATGACATGGTCGTGGATGTGCACAGCCAGCGATTGCAGGTCGGTTATGACATTGCCAACCAGCTTTTTCCATTCTTCCCGGCTGCATTCGCGGGTCGCGCTGAGCAGCCCGATATCGCCATAGGGCCCGCGGACCGGGATCGTAATCCCCTGATCAGGAATGCCGAAATCATGCGCATCCCGGAAAACACGCTGAAAATCCTTGCCGCGTTCCAGGCGGCTCCAGTCCACCGGGGCAATGCTGCGTTGGCTCATGTGGAGGGTGGGGTCAATCAGGTGAAGGCCTTGTTCCTGATAGTGAACTTTCCAGTCGTCGCTATAGGTTACGTGGCCATGGATCGCTCCGGCCGCAGGGTTCATTCCGGCGTATGCCGCATGATCCATCTCGTATTTCTCGCACACCTGTTTAAGGAACTCATCGTAATGAGTATCCTTCTGGGGCAGGGTGCTGAGATCAACAATTTCCATTCGTCAACGACCAGTTAACTCCGCTGGGGCGGAGGCATCCCTAAAGCGTCAGAGGAGAAGAGTGGGTCTTCCCTGACGTCAAACAACACATCACACTTTCCATTGTATGACAAGAACACGGGGGAAATGTCTGCCTTTTTGGTTGAGTTGTGCCTTGGACGCCATTTTTTGCGGACATAATGTCGTTTTTGTGTGCTTTTTGCATCTAATTTCGGGTTTTCCGGGGTTTTTGGCCCCTCGAACCGGTCAGAAAGCAGGCTTTTTAGTGTGAATTTCCGAGTTACGGTGCGGGAACCAAGCCCGTCTCCACCAACATACCGCGTTTTTTGGCCTCGGGGTAATACCCCTTGGCATAGAGGAATATCGCGCGGCTTTGATCGCCGTCCGATAGCAGCCACGCCCCTCGCAGGTATTTTCCTGCGAATTCCAGGTTGGTGTCGGCATCCAGCAGCCCCTTTGCGTTGCCCTTGTATCCCATCGATCGCGCTGTTGCCGGCAGGATCTGAAGCAAACCGTAATAGGGTCGGTTGACCGCCCAGGGTCGGTGGGTGCTTTCGCGGATGGCAAGCTTATGCACCAGTTCACGAGGCAGTTCGTAATGATCAGCCCATTTGTTGATCGACGCGCGCAGTTCCGGGGTTTCGTTCGGATAGAGCGGCGGCTCGAACGTGTTGGCATTCTGCGTCGGCGTATCGGGGCCTGCACATGCCATGAGAGGCGAGGCGAGGATCAGGGCCAGAACGCTGCGGCGTAGATGGGTTTTCATGAGGCGTGCTCCGACTGTCTGAGGCGGATGATATGGATGATCAAACCGACTGCAAGTCTACCCGGTTGTTGTGGCCAAAGTTTGCTGCCTGACCCAGCGGCACAAAAAAAGGGGCCGCGCAGGTTGCACGGCCCCGGTTGTGTTCGCTTTGAGCCAGATCAGGCTTTGGCTTCGTCTTCCTCGGCCGGTGCTTCGGCCGGCGCTTCGTCTGCCACCAGATCTTCATCTTCAGAAGCAGCGGATCCGATATCGTCGAACAACTCGGCGATTTCGAATTCAGCAGCGGCCTCTTCCTCGGCAGCCAGTTCCTGGATCGACTTGCCGGACGCTTGCAGTTCGGCTTCTTCTTCCGAACGGGCAACGTTCATCTGGATCTCGACCTCGACCTCGGGGTGCAGTTTGACCGCCAGCGAGTGCAGACCCAGTTCCTTGATCGGTGCGATCAGGGCGATCTGTTTCTTGTCGACGGTAAAGCCTGCTTCGGTCGCGGCGTCTGCGGCGTCACGCGGGGTGACCGAGCCGTACAGAGCACCAGCATCCGATGCCGAGCGAATCACGATGAACTGCTGACCGTCCAGCTTTTCAGCCAGGGCTTCAGCTTCTTTCTTGGTTTCCAGGTTGCGCGCCTCAAGCTGCGCTTTCTGGGCTTCGAACGAGGCGATGTTCGACTCGGACGCGCTCAGCGCTTTGCCTTGGGGCAGCAGGAAGTTGCGGGCGTAGCCAGGCTTGACGTCAACGACGTCGCCCATTTGACCCAGTTTCGCAACGCGTTCCAGAAGGATAACTTGCATGTCAGTCTCTCCTTACTTCACGGCGTAGGGCAGCAGGGCGAGGAAGCGGGCGCGTTTGATTGCACGGGCCAGTTCACGCTGCTTCTTTGCCGAAACGGCAGTGATGCGCGAAGGAACGATCTTGCCACGCTCAGAGATGTAGCGTTGCAGCAGACGGGTGTCTTTGTAGTCGATCTTCGGCGCGTTATCGCCCGAGAACGGGCAGACCTTGCGGCGGCGGAAAAATGGTTTTGCGGCCATGGTTTGGTGTCCTTTCGTCAGGCTGAGATCAGCGGCGCTCGCGGCGGCCTTCGCGCTCATCGCGCTTCTGCATCTGGACCGAGGGGCCCTCGGCATGCTCGTCGACCTTGATGGTCAGAACGCGCATGACATCTTCATGCAGGCGCATCAGGCGTTCCATTTCCTGAACCGCGCCGGCGGGGGCGTTGGTTTTCAGGAAGGCATAGTGGCCTTTGCGGTTTTTGTTGATCTTGTAGGCCATCGTCTTGACGCCCCAGTACTCGCTGTCGACGACGTTGCCGCCGTTGTCAGCCAGAACGGTGCCGAAATGTTCGACGAGGCTTTCTGCCTGCGCGTTGGACAGGTCCTGACGCGCGATCATTACATGCTCATACAGTGGCATGTGCACTCCTGTTTCTATCAAGGCGCATTTCATAGGCGGGGTCATTATCCCTTCGCGACCCTGCCACGAGAGGCTGCGCGATTCATACGATTAGCGAAGGATGGCCCCATATACACGTTTGAGCGGGCGGGGCAAGCCCTGCCACACATGCCTTTGTGAAGTCGCCCAATTTCCACCGACCTGCCCAATTCCTGACGCTTTTCGCCCCGAGGTTGTTCATGAAGCCGGGAGCACCCGGGATATCTAAAAACAGACAGGGCGAGACAATGGCCGTGATGAATACGAACACTTTTGAACAGTCGGCAACCAAAGCCGCCTATGACAAATCCGTACCCGTTCTGATCACCTTCGCGCCGAACTGGAAGGCGCGGCTGGTGCTTGTAAGAATGCTGGGTGCCTTTCTGGTCGTTTCGGCCTTTTCGATGTGGCTGATGCCCGGGTCGGTGATGGGGGCCGAGGTTTGGCCGATCAAACTGGCAGCCTCGCTGATGTTCCTGATCGGTGGCGTGAGCCTGTTGACGATCGAAGTCATGGACAGCCGTCCCGACGCTTATTTCGATCCGATCCGTCGTGAAGTCCGGATCCTGCAAAAGAACGCCAATGGCCGTCCTCAGACCGTTCTGCGCCGCAGCTATGACTCGCTGGGTGGTGCCCGGTTCGAAGACAAACAAGTCGAACTATTCGATGTGGATGGCAGCCTGCTGATGAAGCTGCCGCTGGAATCGGCGGATGTCAGCCGAGCGCTGAAAGGACAACTCAGCCAAAACGTAACGATTTTCGGCTGAATTTCCGTCTGTTCAAAAAGGAACAGAGTTTGTGAATCGAAAATACTTGTGTGCCGCCCTTGGGCGGCACATTTTTGTTTGCGAGCATCCCCATCGGGCTGCATCCAAAACTGCGGAGTATATTATGAAATCCACCCTTCTTGCTGCTGCACTGGCCGTTTCGGCGACCTCGGTATTTGCCAGCGCCGAGAAATACGTTCTGGACCCCAGCCACAGCCAGGTCATTTTCAACTATAACCACCTTGGTTTCTCTACCACTTACGGCATGTTCTCGGGCTTTGAAGGCGAGATCATGTTTGATCAGGAAGATCCAGCTGCGTCGAGCGTCAGCGTGTCGATGCCTGTCGTTGAAATGTTCACCGGCTGGAAACCCCGCGAAGATCACTTCATGACCGAAGATTTCTTTGGTGTGGCCGAGGGCGACCTGATCACCTTTACCTCGACCGCTATCGAAGTGACCGGCGAAAATACCGCGAACATTACCGGCGACCTGACCATGAACGGCGTGACCAAATCGGTTGTTCTGGACGCCAAGCTGAACCAGGTTGGTGACCACCCGATGGCAAACAAGCCCTGGGCCGGTTTCGACGCTACCACCACTTTGGTGCGCAGCGAGTTTGATCTGGGACAGTTCGCGCCTTTCGTCAGCGATGAAGTTGAAATCAAAATTTCGATCGAGGCGCAGAAGGCAGACTAAGTCCTCGCCCTCTTTCAAATACGAAACCGCCGGAGGTAAATCCCCGGCGGTTTTCTTTTGGGCTAGTCAGCGCGACTGGCCGACAGTTCGACCGAGACAGTGACGCCGAAGCCCAGCGAATCCTCGGTCGGTTGCGAGGTGCCGACATCAAAGTCCAGCCGGTTCAGGTCGATGGACCCGGCCATGGTGGCGGTTCCGTCCTGCAGGTCCAGCGAGAAGGGCAGCACGATATCCAGCGTCTTGTCGCGGATCGTCAGAGGGCCGCGCGCCTCAAACCCAGTCTCGGTCTTGTAGATGTCGGCATCGAACTGTGCCGTTGGGAATTGCGCGCTGTTGAAGAAATCCGCGCCCATCGCCTGATCCGTGACGGTACCCAGGCTAAGCGACCCGATAGCAATCTCGACATCAACTGTTCCGGCCAGGCCTGGCTCGGCAGGGTCTTCGAATGCTATGGCGGCAGTCCAGTCGGCGAATGAGCCGGTAACCGGGCTGCCCAATTGCGTGATCGTGATCGACAGGGCACCGTCCTGCACTTGCCAATCAGACTGAACCTCGGCCAATTCTGCGGTGTCGGTGCCAGCGTCGGAATGATGGGAAAACGACCCGTTGTACCAACCGCCAGCAAGAACTGCGCACCAAACAGCCAACGCAGCGACTGCCGGGGTCGCGGAGTGGTGCTGCGCCGGTGGCTCGGGCGCGTCCGAGCGTCCGGGCAGCATCCGCCGCAATGTGCTGTCCTTGTCGATTATGTGGTGTTTCAGAGCGCCTGCGATGTGCAGAACCAGAGACCCGGCCAGAACCAGAATGAAAAGCCAATGCAGGCTGGCGGTCAGTTCGGCAAGGTCTGCGGATTTGGGGACCAGCGGCAGGTTTTGGCCGAAGGGCCAGAGGATCGGCGCAAACCCCTCGGCTGCGGCGTGATGCACCCAACCTGTCAGGGGAACAAGGACAAGTGAGCCGTAAAGCAGCCAGTGGACGGTTTCGGCAGCGAAGGCCTCGGGCTTGTTTTCGGCATTCAGCAAGCCGGGTTTGGTTTGGGTCAAGGCCCACAGAATTCGGGCAAGCGCAACGAAGAACACTGCAATCCCGACGGTTTTGTGCAGCGAGAACAGACGCGCAGCCTGTGCGATGTCCGCTTCGGTTGTAGGAATGGACGGATCGTAGATTGCGTGCGCCAGATTATTGGCAAACCAGCCCAGCGGCAGGGCAGTAAAGATTAGTAGAGCCGTCAGCCAGTGAAAACTCTTGGTCACTGTTCCGTAGCTGGAAAAGGAATTGGTTGCGGCCATGGATCGTACACTCCGGGGTTTGCTGGGCTGTGCCCAACCTAAAGAGAGTACACGGAGACACAACCGCAGGAATCGCACATTGAAGGTGCCCAGATGCAGAACGCAGGCAATGCTTGTGCCGCGCGGCTTGTCAGTTTACACCCCGCCGCAATCTATCGTCATCCATGAGGTTGCAATGACACGCGCGTTCGTTTTCCCGGGGCAGGGTGCCCAGACCATCGGAATGGGCAAAGCTCTGGCCGAAGCCTATCCCGCCGCGCAAGCCATTTTCGACGAGGTAGACGATGCGCTGGGTGAAAAGCTGAGCGCCCTGATCTGGGAAGGCGACATCGCAGACCTGACCCTGACCCAGAACGCGCAACCCGCTCTGATGGCGACGTCGATGGCGGCGGTGCGCGCGTTGGAGGCAGAAGGTGTCTTGGTCACAGACGCGGCCTTTGTCGCGGGCCATTCGCTTGGGGAGTATTCGGCATTGGCGGCGGCAGGTGCGTTAAGCGTCGCCGACACCGCCCGGTTGCTGTGCACGCGCGGTCAGGCCATGCAAAGCGCGGTTCCGGTGGGCGAGGGCGCGATGGCCGCGATCCTCGGGCTGGACCTGGAAGCGGTACGCGCGGTCGCCGAAGACGCTGCCCAGGGCGAGGTTTGCCAGGCGGCCAATGATAATGATCCGACTCAGGTCGTGGTGTCCGGGTCCAAGGCTGCTGTCGAGCGGGCGGCTGAGATTGCCAAGGAAAAAGGCGCAAAACGCGCAGTTATGTTGCCCGTAAGTGCTCCATTTCACTGTGCGCTGATGCAGCCTGCGGCAGATGTAATGGCAGAAGCTTTGGCTGCTGTCGAAATCAAGGCACCCGCCGTGCCTCTGGTCGCCAATGTGCGTGCCGAGGCGGTCAGTGATCCGGACGTGATCCGGCAATTGCTGGTCGAACAGGTGACCGGGTCTGTCCGGTGGCGCGAGAGCGTTCAGTATATGGCGGCGCAGGGCGTGACGGAAACGTGGGAAATCGGCGCTGGCAAAGCCTTGTCGGGCATGATCCGCAAGATTGATCGCGCGGTCACAGTCAAGGCGGTTGGCACGCCGGAAGATGTGCAGAAGGCCCTGCAGGCCGAATCTTGAGAAAAACATGCGTCCCGTTAGGGGCGCTGGACGAGGGAAGAAGAATGTTTGATTTGACTGGTAAGAACGCCCTGATCACTGGGGCTTCGGGTGGCATCGGAGGGGACATCGCAAGGGCCTTGCACGGCGCAGGCGCATCCGTGGGCCTGTCAGGTACGCGCGTTGAGCCTCTGCAGGCTCTGGCCGACGATCTGGGTGAGCGCGCCCATGTCCTGCCGTGTAATCTGAGCGACCCCGAGGCGGTTGAGGCGTTGCCAAAGCAAGCGGCCGAGGCGATGGGGTCGGTCGACATTCTTGTCAACAACGCCGGCATCACTCGTGACAACCTGTTCATGCGTATGTCGGATGAAGAATGGCAGAGCGTGATCGACGTGAACATGACTTCAACCATGAAGCTGTGTAAGGGCGTGATCCGCGGCATGATGAAATCACGCTGGGGTCGGATCGTGAATGTCTCGTCCGTGGTTGCGGCAATCGGCAACCCGGGGCAGGCGAACTATGCCGCGTCCAAGGCGGGCATGATCGGATTCTCGAAAGCCCTTGCGCATGAGGTTGCTACCCGTGGCATTACGGTGAACGCAGTCGCACCGGGCTTTATCACCACTGCAATGACCGAAAAGCTGACGGATGAGCAGAAAAAGGGCTTGCTGCTTAAGGTTCCGGCCGGTCGCATGGGTGATCCGCAGGAAATTGCCGCCGCCGTGCTGTATCTTGCCAGCCCCGAAGCGGGTTATGTTACCGGAAGCACCTTGCATGTGAATGGCGGTATGGCCATGTTGTAGGCGCAACTGAGGGCAGGTGCGA
The DNA here is from genome assembly GCF_056537105.1 of Ruegeria sp. CH11. NCBI lineage: Bacteria > Pseudomonadati > Pseudomonadota > Alphaproteobacteria > Rhodobacterales > Roseobacteraceae > Ruegeria > Ruegeria sp. CH11. The sequence continues at coordinate 720,513 of NZ_JBQFQX010000001.1, read as the reverse complement.
AAGCGTTTGCCTTGCGCGTTGTCTGTGCTATAGGCGGCGCATATGCTTAGGGACCGGTCAGGTTGACCGGTTCTCTTGTTTCCCGGGTATCCGGGACCCAAACCGCCCGGAAAGGGCACATCAAGGCCACCCCGCGCGGGCATGGGCAGAACCGGGCAAAGCGCCCTGAAAAGGAATGAGGAATAGACATGAGCGACGTCGCAGATCGCGTTAAGAAGATCGTTGTTGAGCACCTGGGTGTGGAAGAAGACAAGGTAGCTGAGAACGCTTCGTTCATCGATGATCTGGGTGCAGACAGCCTGGACACCGTTGAACTGGTTATGGCCTTCGAAGAAGAGTTCGGCATCGAAATCCCCGATGACGCAGCCGAAACCATCCAGACCTTTGGCGACGCCGTCAAATTCATCACCGAAGCGTCCTGATCGTTTCGAATACCTAAAAAAGCGGCGCTTCCGGGCAACGGAGGCGCCGTTTTTTTGTGCGTGCTTGAAATTCGCGCTTGCACGGCGGGCGGGGTGTTCGCACTCTGGTCGTCGAGGCAAATTCCAGACGGGCAAGGGCATGATAAGATCCACCCCGATGATCAATACGGCGCGGCTGACGCTGTCCGCGATGCGACCAGAAGACTTTGATCGGTTCGCCGAGATTTGGCGCGATCCCGAAGTTGTGCGCCACATCAGTGGCACCCCCCTGACCCGAGGTGAAGCGTGGGACAAGTTTCTGCGTAATGCCGGGCACTGGCAAATGACCGGGTTTGGCCAGTGGGGTGTGGTATTGCAATCGAACCGCACACTGATCGGGCAGGCCGGGTTCTTCTACAGCAACCGGTCGCTGGGCGAGGATTTCGATGGCTTCCCCGAGGCCGGATGGATTCTGGCCCCGGACATGCAGGGCCAGGGTTACGGGCAAGAGGCGGTGCAGGCAGCGCATGACTGGTTCGACAGGGTCATTCCGGGTCCGCTTGTTGCGCTGATTGACGCCGATCACACCGCCTCGCGCAGGTTGGCCGAGAAGCTGGGCTATGAATTGCTGCGCGAGGCCGAGTACCAGGACACCCCGGTTCATCTGTTTCGAAGAAATGGACCTCCGGCGCGGGTCTGAGCCGCGCTTTGTGCCGCAATGCCGCAAATTGACCTTTGGGTGCCGAAACTGGTGGAATCACCAGTTCGCCGGTCGTGTATGGTATCATGGATTTCCAGAGCGATTGGGCGGAGGAGCAAGCTCATGAGGATTTACCCCACAATGGAATTGCAGAACGGCCGTTGTGTCACATTGGACAAGGGCCGTCTGGACGATGCTATGATCTGGCATGTTGATCCAGTGGAAACCGCTCGTGGCTGGGCTGCGGCGGGGGCCGAGTGGATGCACCTGACCGACTTCGATGCCATCGAAGGACGAGATGGCAATGCCGCACTGGTCGAAGAGATCATTCGCAGCGCCGAGATTCCGGTGCAGCTGGCCGGTGGTATGCGCACACGCGAACAGGTCGAGCACTGGATCGACAAAGGGGCAGGGCGGATCGTTATCGGGACGCTCGCCGCGTGGGACCCAAATCTGGTCAAGGAACTGGCTAAGCGTTATCCCGATCAGATCGTCCTGGCCGTTGATGTCTGGCAGGGGCAGGTGATGACCGAGGGGTGGCGCACCCAAAGCGCATTTACCCCCGAGGCGTTCATTGACGCTTTTGACGGCGTCCCGTTTGCCGCCATTCTGGTCACAGATATCGACAGCGATATGGAAGATGTCGAGGCGCAGCTCGGCCTGATCTCGGGTCTGGCGCAGCATTCCCGCACACCTGTTGTTGCCAGCGGTGTGGTGCGAAAGGCCGATGATGTTTCGCGTCTTGCCTATATCCCCAACATCGCCGGGGCGCTGGTCGGGCGCGCATTGTTCCGCAAGACCGTGGATCTGAAAGAGGCGCTGGATATGGCCCAGGCCGCGCATGAACCGGTGGCACAGTTCCAGTAAATCGGCCCTCAATCCCCGGGCATCCGCCCCTTTGCAAACCGTGAAGGGGCGGATTTTTTGTTCGCCCGGCGTTGTTTTTGCAGTTCTTGCCGATTTTGGCGACAGGATGCCGGTGCGGAACATACCGTTGCTCTTGCCCCCGGACCCCGGGGCGGGGTATGGACGGTTCTCATAACAGGAAGCAGGCAAGAGGCACTTCATGCGCAGAGTCGTTGTAACCGGTCTGGGATTGGTCACTCCTTTGGCCAGCGGAGTCGAAGAAAGCTGGTCGCGGCTGCTGGACGGTGAGTCCGGCGCGGGCCCGATTACATTGTTTGATGCCGAGGCAACCGGGGTCACCACGACCTATGCCTGCGAAGTACCGCGCGGCGATGGCACCAACGGCACGTTCAACCCTGACGACTGGATGCCGCCAAAGGAGCAGCGCAAGATCGAGGATTTTATCCTCTATTCCATCGCGGCGGCGGAAATGGCCTGCAAGGACGCTGGCTGGACGCCCGAGGATGAGGAAGACCGCCTGCGGACGGGTGTCCTGATCGGTTCTGGCATTGGCGGTCTGGGCTCCATTGCTGACACCGCGAACCTGATCCGCGACAAAGGTCCGCGTCGTGTTTCACCGTTCTTTATTCCGGGGGCGCTGATCAACCTGGCTTCGGGTCAGGTCTCGATCCGCTTTGGTTTCAAAGGTCCCAACCACTCGGTCGTGACGGCCTGTTCGACCGGTGCCCACGCAATTGGTGACGCCAGCCGTATTATTCGTGCCGGTGATGCGGATGTGATGATCGCGGGCGGTGGCGAGGGCTGTATCTGCGAGATTGGCATTGCCGGGTTCAACGCCTGCAAAGCGCTGTCGACCAAATACGCGGATGATCCGAAGAAAGCGAGCCGCCCCTATGACGTGGACCGTGATGGTTTTGTCATGGGCGAAGGCGCGGGCATCGTGGTGCTGGAAGACTACGAACACGCCAAGGCGCGCGGCGCCAAGATCTATGCCGAGGTTCTGGGTTACGGGATGTCGGGCGATGCCTATCACATTACCGCGCCATCCGAAGATGGCGACGGTGCGGAACGTTCGATGCGGGCCGCGCTGCGCAGTGCAGGTCTGGAGCCGAAGGATCTGGACTATATCAACGCGCATGGCACCTCGACCATGGCGGATACGATTGAGCTGGGTGCTGTAGAGCGTCTGCTGGGCGATCATGCCAGCAACGCGACAATGACCTCGACCAAATCGGCGACCGGCCACCTTTTGGGTGCGGCGGGCGCGATTGAAGCAATCTTCTCGATCCTCGCGATTCGCGATCAGGTTGCGCCACCAACGATCAATCTGGACAACCCGGCGGTTGAAACGCCGATCGATCTGGCCCCAAATGCCAAGCGCGAGCGTGAAATCAACGTGGCGCTTTCGAACTCATTTGGGTTTGGCGGAACCAACGCAAGCGTGATCTTCGGAAAGGTCAGTTAAATGTGGCGGGCACTCGCTTCGAACATGCTGACCATTCTGGTGGTCGGCCTGTTCCTGATGGGCGGTCTGATCCTGTGGGGGCAATCGCAGTATTCGTCTGACGGCCCGCTGGAAACCGCCATCTGCCTGCGGGTTGAAAGCGGATCGAACATGACGCGTGTCAGTCGTGATTTGGAAGATCAGGGCGCGGTCAACAGCGCGATGCTGTTTCGAATGGCGGCTGACTACACCGACAAATCCCAGCAATTGAAAGCCGGCAGCTTTCTGGTGCGCGAAGGCGCGTCGATGGAACAGATCATTGACGATATTACCAAAAGCGGGGCAAGCACCTGCGGGACCGAGATCGAGTACCGGATCGGTGTGACGCGGGCGCAGGTTCGTGTGCGCGAGCTGGACCCGGCAACACTAAACTTTGTCGACATTGCCGAGTTCGAAGTGGGGGTCGATGACGCTCCCGATGTCTATGGACAAAAGCGCAACGAGTCGGACACCCGGTATCGCGTCTCGCTGGCAGAGGGTGTCACTAGCTGGCAGGTGGTTGAGGCGCTCAAGTCGGCGGATTTCCTGGGCGGCGAGGTTGCCGAGATCCCCTCCGAGGGCATGCTGGCCCCGGACAGCTATGAAGTGTCCCCTGGCGATGACCGCAATGCGGTGTTGAGCGATATGCAAGAAAAACAGCAGCTGCGGATCAATGCCGTATGGGAAGCGCGTCAGGATGGCTTGCCGCTGGAAAACCCCGAAGAGATGCTGGTCCTGGCTTCGATCATCGAAAAGGAAACCGGTGTGCCGGAAGAGCGCGGGCAAGTGGCCAGCGTCTTCGTCAACCGCCTGAATCAAGGCATGAAACTGCAAACGGACCCGACGGTGATCTATGGCGTTACAAAGGGTCGCGGCGTTCTGGGGCGCGGATTGCGGCGCAGTGAGTTGAACCGGCCAACACCTTGGAATACCTACCAAATCGACGGCTTGCCACCGACGCCAATTGCCAATCCGGGACTTGCCAGTCTTGAGGCGGCTGTTGCACCGGACAACACGAACTTTGTGTTCTTTGTTGCCGATGGAACGGGCGGTCACGCTTTTGCCGAGACGTTGCAAGAGCACAATCGTAACGTCGCAAAATGGCGAGAGATCGAAGCCGAGCGTAACTCGGGCAACTGAGTTTATTGATCTGAAAATGAAAAACGGCGGGTCCAGTGCCCGCCGTTTTCTTGTTGGATCAGGCTGCGGACCGCCGACGTGGACGGCGGCGTTTCTGCCCATGTGGTTTTGCGCCGTTGCCGTTGTGCTGAGGCTTTGGTCCCCGGCGGCGCTGACCTTGACGGCGTGCGGGTTTCTTGGGCTCGGCGAATTCAGGCATTTCGCCGCTGCCAACAGGGATTTCGATCTTCATCAGCTTCTGGATCTGACGCAGTTGATCGACCTCATCAGGCGCGCAGAATGCAATCGCCTCGCCCTCGCGCCCGGCGCGAGCGGTGCGCCCGATGCGATGGACGTAGTTGTCGGGCACTTCGGGCAGATCGTAGTTGACCACGTAAGCCACGCCCGGAATGTCGATTCCTCGCGCGGCGACGTCGGTGGCAACAAGCACGTTGATCTCGCCCGCACGAAACGCCTTGATGGCGCGGTCGCGCTGGCCCTGGCTTTTGTTGCCGTGGATCGAGGCTGCGTTGAAGCCGTCGGCGACCAGCCCTTTCATCAGCTTTTCCGCGCCGTGCTTTGTGCGAGAGAACACCAGAGTCAGGGCGTTTGTGTCCGCCGAGAGGATTTCGCGCAGTTTTTCAGGCTTCGCGGCCCGGCTGACGAAATGTACCGATTGGGTGATCTTGTCCGCGGCCTTGCCCGGAGGCGAGACCTGCACCCGCTGGGGGTTGGTCAGATAGGCGCTGCTCAGCTCCTCCATCTGTTTTGGCATGGTGGCCGAGAACAGCATTGTCTGACGGGGGGTTCCCAATGCAGGGGCTATCTTGCGCAGGGCATGGATGAAGCCAAGGTCCAGCATCTGGTCGGCCTCGTCCAGCACCAGATGGCGGACGGAACCTAGATCAACCGCGCCACGCTCCATCAGGTCAATCAAGCGCCCCGGGGTGGCGACAAGGATGTCGGTGCCACGCGCCAGAAACATGATCTGCTTGTTGATCGACTGACCGCCAACCACGGTGGCGACGCGCAGTTTGGTCTTTCCGGTCAGGTTGCGAAGGTTTTCAGCGATCTGGTTGACCAACTCACGCGTCGGGGCCAGCACCAGCGCTTTGGCGGTTTTGGGGGCAGGTTTGCCAGGTTGTGCAAGCAGGTGGTCGATCAGGGGCAGGCCGAACGCCAATGTCTTGCCGGTGCCCGTTTGTGCCAGGCCGAGAATGTCGTGACCGTCCATCGCCAGGGGGATGGCTTGGTTCTGGATCGGCGTGGGTTGGGTCAGGTTGGCGCGCTTGAGCGCGTCGTTCAAAGCTGGCGCAAGGCCGAGCATATCAAAGTCGAACAAGTATCAATCCTTTATGATCCGTGACGTCATTGCATCGCGGAATCGGGGTGTCAGATCACGCTTGCGGCGTGACCGGCAGGGTTTGGCGAAGCCTCGGGATACAGAGGCGAGTCCTCTACATCCGGCTGTCGCATCAAGAACCCTGCGTGAAGGGGAACTGGAGAATATGGTGCGCTTTGGGATCGGGCATAGCCCGATTTCACGCGTCAGCGCGGTCTTTCGCGCGGCTGATGCGCGTTTCAGGCCAGAATGTCAAGCGATCCGTCAGGCTGGCGGATGCCATGTGCTCAATTGTCAGCAAATACTTCGGTGGATTTCGGATTTTATTCTGCGGCGGTAACTTTCGGCGGGAACTTGTTTGGCAGTAGCCCCATTGAACGCGCCTGCCGTATGTCGGCCAGAAGATCACGCTCGGCGGCTGCGAACAGCGTTTCCGGATCGTCCAGGACAAAATATCCCATCTGATGCATGTCAATCCGATAGGGTGTACGCAAGATGGTCAGAACGTCGAAAGGATCACGGTCGGGAATGTCACTGGTCACCGAATAGATCAACTCGGTCGGTGAGGACGCAAGGCCGGATCCAAGAGCCTTGATCAGACCATCCTGACGCCGCAATCCGAACTCGATCGAGAACCAGTACAAGCGGATCAGCCAGGTGTAGTCGGATGGGTCCGCACGCTTACCGGCCTTCCCAATCGCGTGGCTGAATGCTGCAAAGCGTGGATCGCTGAGCAAGGGCGTATGCCCAAAAATTTCGTGAAAAATGTCCGGCTCTTCGATGTAGTCGAAATCCTCGCGCGAGCGGATGAAAGAGGCGGCCGGAAAGACCTTGTTTGCCAACATCTCAAAGAAGTCTTTGAAACCGATCAGGGCCGGAACCGGTTGAACCCTCCAGCCAGTCAAGTCGAGCAGGCGTTCGGAAATATCCGCGCAGGAAGGGACTTTGGTTTTGGGCAATTCCAGACGTTCCAGACCATCCAGGTATTCGCCTGCCATGTGGCTGTGAATGTTCGGTTCCTGCGCGGCATAGAGGTCGGCCCAAACTGCATCTTCTTCGGCGGTGTACTCGATATGGCCCCGCGCGTCGGCTGTCTTTGCGATGTATTTGGTAGATTTGGGCATTCCGTTTGTCCTCCTGCAATTATTCTATGCGCGACGAGCCATGAATAATGTTTGAAAGGCAGTACGGTTGTGGCAAAATTGATATAAACGTTTCGTAAAAGTGGAATTTATGAAAGAGAATCTTCAAGCTGCTGACATAGCAATCCTGCGCGAACTGCAGATCAGCGGGCGTCTTTCGATGCAGGACTTGGGCGAGCGGACGGGTTTGTCCGCTTCGCAATGCTGGCGCAGGGTCCGCGATTTGGAGTCCGCGGGCGTTGTGTCAGGATACCGAGCGCAGGTTGCTGCAAAAGCTGTGGGGTTGAACGCGATTGCGTATGTGCATGTTGCCTTGCGCGATCATCAGGAGGAAAGCATCTCGTCCTTCCTGCGCCTTGTGGAAACGGAACCTCAGATCGTCGAATGTGCGTCAATCACCGGGGATCATGATTTCATCCTCAAGGTCTATGCCAAGACACCCGAAGATCTTGAACACTTCATAATGCAACGCCTGCTGAAATCTGGGCTTGTGCGCGATACGCGCAGCAACTTTGTTCTGAGGCAAACAAAAACACGTGGGCCATTGCCAATATTGTGAGCCTATTCCTTAAGAAAAATTAACGATTTCAGTACGGTAGCTGTTGCGGGGTGTTGCGCGAAACCTTGACTTTGCGCGCGTGATCGCGTATAGGTTGTGTCATGCTAGAAGAGGTGGGCAACGGCCCCGGGGCAACCCGGCGGCCGTTTTTCGTTTCTCTCGTGCGGAGAAAACTCACGCATGAGGTCACAGGCAAACATGACTTTGATTACCCCGGAAGAGCGGATTTCTCAGACGGCTGATTTGTTGCAGTCGCTTGAGCGATCCATTCGCGATCTGCGCCAGGCAGCGGAAGAACTGCGCAGGCAGATTGGTGCCGGGGAGGATGCAGACCTTGCCGGAACAGGCAAGCAACTGGGTCAGCTAGAGGGGCTGATCCGAAGTTGCCAGAAAGTGGAGACAAGCTTTGTCGAACAACATCACAGACAAGCCGGTATCGCCCAAGGGGGCTATGCGCTCGACCTTGATCGGGCACGATCTGAGATCGGGTGCAGGCTGGCTCGCCTCCGCGCCTGCTGCGGTGCAGGACAGGTTTCTGAGTGAGATCGGGGAGGGAGGGCTGTGTGCCCTCCCTTTCCTGTTCGAGTTCTGGGCGCTGCCGCATCAGTTGCCGCCCGAGGGCGACTGGCGGTCATGGGTGATTATAGGCGGGCGCGGCGCGGGAAAGACGCGCGCTGGGTCCGAATGGGTGCGGTCTGTGGTCGAGGGGTCATTGCCGTTGGATAAGGGCGAGGCGTGTCGTGTGGCTTTGGTCGGTGAGACCTTTGATCAAGTGCGCGATGTGATGATATTTGGCGATAGCGGGATATTGCAGTGCTCGCCGCCGGATCGTCGGCCTATTTGGAAGGCATCGGAACGCAAGCTGGTCTGGCCCAACGGGGCCGAGGCGCAGGCGTTTTCGGCCCATGACCCCGAGGGGCTGCGCGGTCCGCAGTTCGATGCGGCCTGGGTGGATGAACTGGGGTGCGCAGCAATCGACAAGGGAACCAACCAGCCGAACAAATTTCTGGACCCGAAATCGTCCGAGTCGAAACTGCCCAAATATTCCAACGGGCAGCGAGATGATTTCATACAGGTCCAGTACCTCAAGGCGATGTTGGGCTACTGGTCCGATCCGCAGAACAATCCTGTTTCGGAAATCTACGGCAGCCCGATGATCGATATGGCCAACGCCTATGTCTGGGCGTGGGACGCGCGACCTTATCCAACCTTTCCAAACCTGCGGTCCCAATGGTCTGATGGGGCAAACTATGCCCGGGGTCACTGGCTGAACGGGCGGTCTGGCTCGCGGACGCTTGCGTCGGTCGTGACCGAGATCTGTCTGCGTGCCGGTGTCACCGAGATTGACGTGTCTGCGCTTTACGGAGTGGTGCGCGGCTACGCGATCGAAGACGTCATGGATGCGCGCCAGGCGTTGCAACCCCTGATGCTTCGCTATGGGTTCGATGCAATCGAACGGGATGGCAAACTGGTGTTCCGCACTCGGGACGGCCGCAGACCTGTCGAGGTAGACCCGGACAGAATTGCCATCACCTCGGACATTGACGGGCCGGTCGAGTACCGCCGCGAAGCGGAAGCCGAGATGACCGGTCGCGCCCGATTGCGCTTTGTTCAGTCCGATGCCGACCACGACATCATCGCAGAAGAGGCGGTGTTGCCCGATGACCGGACCCACGCGGTTTCGGTCAGCGAAATGCCGCTGTCGATGACGCGCGCCGAGGGTCGACAGACGGTCGAACGCTGGTTGAGCGAGTCTCGAGTGTCGCGCGAAAGTGCGCGCTTTGCTCTGCCGCCATCCATGCTGCATCTGGGGGCGGGCGATGTGGTTCGCCTGACAGGTGAAAACCAGATCAATGGTGCGCAGTTCAGGATCGACCGGATGGAGCAGGCCGAATTGCAGCTTGCCGATGCCGTTCGGATCGAGCCGGGCGTCTATGCCCCTGCCGAGATCGAGGATGACGGCGTTACGGCCAAGCCCCATGTCGCTCCGGTGCCCGTGCTGCCCATGTTCATGGATCTGCCACTGATTACAGGGGCCGAGTCCGCGCATGCGCCTTACATAGCGGTATCTGCTGACCCCTGGCCGGGGAACGTGGCGGTCTATGCGGCGGCGCAGGATGAGGATTATGGCTTGCGTCAGGTGATCTCGGACACAGCGGTTATCGGGTTTACCGAGACGCCGCTTTGGCGCGCCAGTGCAGGCGTTTGGGACGAAGGCGCGCCGCTGCGTGTGAATCTGATCCACGGGTTGCTGGAATCCCGGCCTCGGTCTGCCTTGCTGAACGGTGCCAATCTGGCGGCAATCGGCGACGGAACCTCGGGAAATTGGGAGGTGTTCCAGTTCGCAAATGCCGAATTGACCGAAGCAGGCGTTTACACGCTGTCGGGTCGCTTGCGCGGCCAGTTGGGCACCGACAGCCTGATGCCCGAAGTTTGGTCAGAAGGCTCAACTTTCGTATTGCTGGACGATCGGGTGTCGCAGTTGAACCTTCTGCGCAGCGAACGGCGTGTGTCCAAGCACTATCGCATTGGCCCGGCAACACGCGGATATGACGACCCATCCTATGTGCATCAGATAGAGACTTTCGATGGCAATGGCCTTCGACCCTATGCACCGGTTCATCTGCATGTCGCCAGCGGCGCTGGCGCGGATCTGATCACCTGGGTGCGGCGTACCCGGATCGATGGCGATGACTGGAGCGGCCTGGACGTCCCGCTGGGCGAGGAAAGCGAAACCTACCTTGTTCGTGTTCGCGTAGGTGGCGACATTCAGCGTGAGGAGGTCACAGCGGTTCCAAACTGGACGTATTCTGCGGTCATGAAAACAGCGGATGGCGTTAGCGGGCCCTACACGATTGAGGTCGCTCAGGTCTCGGCAATCCATGGTCCCGGGGTGTTTGCCAACGTGGTCGTGGGCTAAACCGGGATGCGACCGGTTTTGCACGGCGATGTAAGTTCTGCGGCGCGCGCCTTACTGGCTGTGCCGCGGGCGGCAAGGCCATCCCTGTGCGCGCGGATGCTGGTCGAGGCCGAACTGGCGCATCAACATGTGTCCAGAACAGGCCTGCTGCACCCGGTGCACGGAAACGGCTCGTTGATGGCGACGGCGCGTAATCGCCCGCTGGTGGATGAGCCAAGTTTTGATGACATTCAATATTGCGAGTGTTTTGAAATGGTTCTGCATCAACTGACCCGATTTCAAGTCAGCCGGATGCGCAGCTAACGCATTTGGTGGCGGCCAGATCCAGCTCCAGTCGCCCCCGGGCGACCGGCTCGCCGCAATCTTCGCAATAGCCGTACTCGCCCTCGCTCATGCGGGCGAGTGCGGCACTAAGACGACGCGCTTCAAGATCCCGCCGTGCCTGCTGGGCCTTGGCCATCGCCTGATTTTGCAAAGCATCCATCCTGCTTAGCCGTCCAACGGCTTGCTGGTCCAGCTCGACCACCGATTGCGCCGCTTGCCCCGATGCCGAGGCGTCTTCGATTGCGGTCAGGCGTTCCCGGATCAAACGTTCAAAATATTGCAGATCAGCGTCGTTCATTTTTTGTTGCAATCTTCATCAAGGGTTTGCGTTTGGCCATTTTGGACTTAAGTGGCTATTCTAGGCGCAGCAAAGGATGAAAAGCCATGTTTGAAACGCGCAGCCAAGTGACACCTGTGGACCCGGTCTGGGATCGCATCACCTCTGAGGCCCACGCGGCCGTCGAGAAAGAGCCGCTGATGGGCGGGTTGGTGCATGCTTGTATCCTGCATCACCGCAGCCTTGAGAGGGCGCTGTCCTATCGTATCTCGGCCAAGCTGTGTTCGAACGAGATGTCGATGATGGTGCTGCGAGAGATCGTGGACGAGGCCTATGCCGACGACAAGGCGCTGCTCGAAGCCGCGCGCGCCGACCTGATGGCCGTCTATGAACGCGATCCGGCGTGCCACCGCTTGTTGCAGCCGATCCTGTATTTCAAGGGTTACCAAGCGATGCAGGCCTACCGTGTGGCCCATTGGCTTTGGAAGAAGGGACGGCATGATCTGGCCTATTTCTTCCAAATGCGGTCATCCGAGATTTTCGGGATCGATATCCATCCCGCGGCCCGGATTGGCAAGGGTATCATGATCGACCATGCCCATTCCATCGTGATCGGTGAGACGGCAGTTGTGGGCGACAATGTCTCGATGCTGCATTCGGTAACGCTGGGCGGGACCGGCAAGGAAGAAGAGCAGCGCCATCCAACCATCGGAGATGGCGTTCTGATCGGTGCCGGTGCCAAGGTACTGGGCAATATCGAGGTCGGTCATTGCAGCCGCATCGCGGCGGGCTCGGTGGTTTTGCAGGAAGTGCCTGCTTGCACAACGGTTGCCGGTATTCCCGCCAAGATCGTTGGCGAAGCCGGGTGTGACCAACCGTCAATCTCGATGGATCATATGCTGGGCAAAGACCAGTAAGCCGAATTGAATAAACAAAAAAGGCCGCCTTGTTCTTCAAGGCGGCCTTTTTTCGAGCAAGGTCAGAGTGGTTTAAGCCAACATGACCATTGGGTTCTCTAGATTGTCGACGATGGCTTGCAGAAGCTGCGCCCCAAGCGCCCCATCGATGACCCGGTGATCAACCGACATGGTGACGGACATCACTGTGGCGACCGTCAATTCCCCGTCGTCGCCGACAACTGGTTTCTTGAGGCCAGTGCCGACCGCAAGGATACCGGCATGGGGCGGATTCACGATGGCGTCGAAATTGTCGATGCCGAACATGCCGAGGTTCGAGACCGCAAAAGTGCCGCCCTGATATTCATGCGGAGCCAGCTTGCGGTCGCGGGCGCGGCTTGCGAGGTCTTTCATCTCGGTCGACAGTGCGGACAGCGACTTGGTATCTGCATCCTGCAGGACCGGCGTGAACAGGCCGCCTTCGATTGCGACCGCAACGGCCACGTCCGATGGTTTCAGTTGCAGCACCCGATCACCTGCCCAGACGGCATTACATTCGGGAACCTGTTGCAGCGCATTGGCGACCGCCTTGATGATGAAGTCGTTGACGCTGAGCTTGACGCCACGGCCTTCCAACTGCTTGTTCAACTGGCTGCGGAACTTGAGCAGCGCGTCCAGTTTGATATCGCGGCGCAGATAGAAATGCGGGATGGTCTGTTTGGCTTCGCTGAGGCGCGCGGCAATGGTTTTGCGCATACCGTCGAGCTTGATCTCTTCGTAGTCGCGACCTTCGTACATTTTTGCCACGGCGTCCGCCGATGGACCGGCGGGCGCAGGCGCGGATGGTGCAGCGGCAGCCGCCGGAGCAGGCGCAGGTGCCGTTGCGGTTGCGCCTTCGACATCTGCCTTGACGATCCGACCGTGAGGGCCAGAGCCAGCGATCTGTGTCAGGTCCAGACCTTTTTGGGCTGCGATACGACGGGCCAGAGGCGAAGCAAAGATGCGACCGCCATCAGCCTTAGCCGGAGCTGCCGGGGCAGGGGCGGGCGCCTCGGGTGCCGCAGGCGCGGCAGCCTCGTTGCCCGCAGCGGCTGCGGGTGCAGCCGCGGGGGTTGCAGCAGGAGCGGTGCCAATGTCATCGGCGCTTTCGCCATCTTCCAGCAGGATCGCGATTGCGGTGTTGACCTTGACCCCTTCGGTGCCTTCCGGGATCAGAATTTTGCCAACGGTGCCTTCGTCGACGGCCTCGAATTCCATCGTGGCCTTGTCAGTTTCGATCTCAGCCAGCAGGTCGCCCGAGGAGACTGTGTCGCCCTCTTTGACCAGCCATTTTGCAAGTGTGCCTTCCTCCATCGTCGGGGACAGGGCGGGCATCAGGATTTCGGTGGGCATCTCAGCGCTCCTCAATCAGAGTAATTTGGTCAAAGGGCGCCTTGGGGCGCCCGGTGCTGCGTGCGAGTTTCGCAATCGCAGCCTCGATTTTCTCTTTGTTCTCAGCCAACCAGACATAGGCTGTCTGGTGAGAGGGCCGCGCGCCGATCAACCGCATATCCGCCGCCAGCCGCTCGGGCACAAGCGCCCGCACAGTGCGATTATCGAGGTCGATCTCGACGCGGTAGCATTCGGTTGCTGGATCACGGCCCCTGATCTCCATTACCGGTAGGTCACCTGTTTCACGGCCGCGATCACTTCGTCAGTGGTGACAAGCGCCAGTTTTTCCAGGTTCGCGGCGTAGGGCATCGGAACATCCTTTCCGGTGCAGTTGATGACGGGCGCGTCGAGATAGTCGAACGCCTCCTGCATCACGACGGACGAGATGTAGCTGCCGACCGAGCCCTGCGGCCAGCCCTCTTCAACGGTCACCAGGCGGTTGGTTTTCATCACCGAGTTGATGATCGCGCCGGTGTCCATCGGGCGGATTGTGCGCAGGTCGATAACCTCGGCATTGATGCCGTCCTCGGCCAGCTTGTCGGCGGCTTCCAGGGCGAACTGCATGCCGATGCCAAAGCTGACGATGGTGACATCCGAGCCCTCGCGCCAGATGCGGGCTTTGCCAAGCGGGATGGTCAGATCATCCACCTGTGGCACGTCGAAGGAACGACCGTAGAGGATTTCGTTTTCCAGGAAGATCACCGGATTGGGGTCGCGGATGGCTGATTTCAACAGACCCTTCGCATCGGCGGCCGAGTAGGGCATGACGACTTTCAGACCGGGGACCTGCATGTACCACGCGGCGTAATCCTGCGAGTGCTGCGCGGCCACGCGGGCGGCGGCACCGTTGGGGCCACGGAACACGATCGGACAGCCCATCTGACCACCGGACATATAGAGCGTCTTGGCGGCCGAGTTGATGATCTGGTCAATCGCCTGCATGGCGAAGTTAAAGGTCATGAACTCGACAATCGGTTTCAGGCCGCCAAAAGCGGAACCAACCGCAATGCCTGCAAAGCCGTGTTCGGTAATAGGCGTATCGATCACGCGTTTGGCACCGAATTCATCCAGCAAACCTTGTGAGATTTTATACGCGCCCTGATATTCGGCGACTTCTTCGCCCATCAGATAGACGTCTTCATCACCGCGCATTTCTTCGGCCATGGCATCGCGCAGGGCTTCGCGGACGGTTTCGGATTTCATTTCCGCATCTGCGGGCCAATCGGGCGACAAATCGACGACCGGAGCAGCCGGTGCTGCGGCAGGAGCGGGGGCCTCAACCGCCGCGGGGGCGGCCTCGGCCACCGCTGCGGCTGCGGGCGCAGCCGCGGGCAGGGCGGAGGCGTCTTCGCCTTCTTCGACCAGAATTGCGATGGGCGTGTTGACCTTAACCCCTTCGGTGCCTTCACCGATCAGGATCTTGCCGACGATGCCTTCGTCGACGGCTTCAAACTCCATCGTCGCCTTGTCGGTTTCGATCTCGGCCATGATATCGCCCGAGGATACGGTGTCGCCTTCTTTGACCAGCCATTTGGCCAGCGTGCCCTCTTCCATCGTGGGCGAAAGGGCGGGCATGAGAATTTCGGTTGCCATGTCTTAATCGTCCTCTCAGGCGTAAATGTCGGTCCAGAGCTCTTCGACGGAAGGCTCGGGGCTTTCTTTCGAGAATTCGGCGGCCTGATTGACGATCTCTTTGATTTCCTTGTCGATCGCTTTCAGGTCGTCTTCGGAGGCATGTTTTCCGCTAAGCAGCAGCTCACGCACATGCTCGATCGGGTCGCTTTGTTCGCGAACCTTCTGAACCTCTTCCCGCGTACGGTATTTGGCCGGGTCCGACATCGAGTGACCGCGATACCGGTAGGTCTTGACCTCTAGGATGTAGGGACCCTTGCCCGCGCGGCAGTGGGCAACAGCCTTTTCTCCGGCTTCCTTGACCGCCAGCACATCCATGCCGTTGACGATCTCGCCTGGAATGCCGAAAGCTTCACCGCGATGGTAGATATCCTTGGTCGAGGTCGAGCGCGCCTGCGCGGTGCCCATGGCGTACTGGTTGTTTTCGATCACGAAGACCACCGGCAGGTTCCAGATGGCGGCCATATTGAAGGTCTCATAGACCTGACCCTGGTTGGCTGCGCCGTCACCGAAATAGGTAAACGTCACGCGGCCGTTTTCCTTGTACTTGTCGGCAAAGGCCAGCCCGGCACCCAGCGGCACCTGCGCGCCGACGATGCCGTGACCGCCGTAGAAGTGCTTTTCTTTCGAGAACATGTGCATCGAGCCGCCCTTACCTTTGGACAGCCCTCCGATCCGGCCCGTCAGTTCGGCCATCACCCCGCCCGGGTCCATGCCGCAGGCCAGCATATGGCCGTGATCGCGATAGGAGGTTATCCGCTTGTCGCCTTCCTCGGCGGCTGCCTCGAGGCCCACAACAACAGCCTCCTGTCCGATATAGAGGTGGCAGAACCCGCCGATCAGACCCATGCCGTAAAGTTGGCCAGCCTTTTCTTCGAATCGGCGGATCAGCAGCATCTCGCGGTAATAGGTGGTAAGTTCTTCCGCAGAAACGTTTGGTTTCTTTGTGGTTTTTCGCGCAGCCATTGTGGCGACCTCCCCCTTTCGGCAAGATAGTTTAGCGTTAAACTATCTCTTAAAGCATTTCGCGCGATCTGGCGAGTGCTAATGTGACGCGGGGGCAGGACACGCGGGAATTGATTGATTTGGGGATTGGTACTGCGAAACTGGGGTGTGTTTTGCGGATCGCAGATTTACTGAATGACGATCTCGTCCGCGCGGATCATACCCAGAACCGAGCGTGCCTGCTGATCCAGCAGGTCGAGATCCAGATAGGTATCGGAAAGGCGGAGCGTCAGGTTTTCCATTTTGGCGATTTCTGCGTCAAGCGCCGCCAGATCGCGCGACAGAGCATCCCGTTCCGCTGCGATCTCGACCCTGCGGAAAAGACCATAGTCGCCCTGCACGGCGGCAAAGGTGAAATAGACACCCAGCATGAACGCCACCATGAAGAAAGCAACTGAGCCCAGACCGGGCCGATGGGAACGGGACACTCTGTTTACCGCCGTATGAAACTTGCCTCAAAAACGTGCCCTTTTCGGGCATCTCACGGCACTATGTCACAGGTGATTCGGGATGTGAATCCCCTGATTCGCAAAATCGCCTTGGTGAGTCCGAAAAATTACAACGACTTACCGCAGGGGTTCTTACTGCTCTAACGCGGCAACGCCGGGCAGGGTTTTGCCTTCCATCCATTCAAGGAACGCACCTCCTGCGGTCGAGATATACGAGAAGTCATGCGCCGCGCCCGAGGCATTCAACGCCGCAACCGTATCGCCACCGCCCGCGACGGAAATCAGTTGACCAGACCGCGTCAGAGCTGCCGCTTTCATCGCTGCCGCGTTGGTTGCCGCGTCGAATGGTTCCAGTTCGAACGCGCCCAGCGGTCCGTTCCAGATCAGGGTCTGGCTTTTTGCAAAGACCTCGGAAATTGTGTCCACACTCTCGGGGCCGGCGTCCAGGATCATGGCGTTGTCGGGGCATTGATCCGCAGGCAGAACCTGGCTCGGTGCGCGCGCTTCGAACTTTTCGGCGACGACAATGTCGGTTGGCAGTACGATTTTGCAACCGGTGCCATCTGCCTTTGCAAGAATGTCCGAGGCGGTGTCCTTCATTTCACGTTCGGCCAATGACTTGCCCACACCGATCCCTTTGGCCACCAGAAACGTGTTGGCCATTCCGCCGCCGATCACAAGGTAATCGACTTTTTCGATCAGATTGCCCAACAGCTCGAGCTTGGTCGAAACCTTTGCGCCGCCAACCACTGCGGTCACCGGACGTTTCGGCGCGCCCAGTGCGCCCTCCAGCGCCTCTAGTTCTGCCTGCATCAAGCGACCCGCGCAAGAGGGCAGCAACCGCGCGATCGCCTCGGTCGAGCTGTGGGCGCGGTGCGCTGCCGAGAAGGCGTCGTTGCAATAAACCTCGCCCAGTTTCGCCATGCCGGCGGCAAGGTCTGCGTCGTTCTTGGTTTCGCCCGCGTGAAACCGCGTATTCTCAAGCAACAGAACCTGACCGGGCTGCAGTGTCTCCGCGGCCAGTTCAGCCTCGCTGCCGACGCAATCCGCAGCAAACAGAACTTCGGCGTCAAAAGCGGCTTCCAGCGTTGGGACCAATTGTTTCAGCGAAAGGTTCTCGCGGCGTTCACCACCCGGGCGGCCGAAATGCGCGAGCAGGATGGGCTTGCCGCCTGCATTCAGGATGTCGCGCACCGTGGGTGCAATCCGCTGAATGCGGGTGGCGTCGGTGACGACACCATCGACGACGGGCACGTTGATGTCGACGCGCACCAATACACGTTTTCCGTTCAGGTCCATGTCGTTCAGCGTTTTCCAGCCCATCGTGCGATCCTCTTAGCGTAAACTCGGTTTAGGCGGTTCTTTTCCTGCATTTTGCCCTCAGGTCAATGCGTCACTTGGCATTCGCGCGCCCGCGTCTTAGGTATTTGCGCAAGTTAACACGACAGGAGGGCCTCATGGCCGAAATCAAAGACCCCGAAAACACCATCATCATCGAGCTGAAGGACGGCAATGTCGTCATCGAACTGCTGCCCGATGTGGCCCCTCAGCACTCGGCCCGGATGAAGGATCTGGCGCGCGGTGGTGAATATGACAACGTGGCCTTTCACCGAGTGATCGACGGTTTCATGGCGCAGACCGGGGACGTGCAGCACGGCGATATGGAAGACGGGTTCAACCTGCGTATGGCGGGCACTGGCGGTTCGTCGCTGCCGAATGTTCCGGCCGAGTTCTCAAAACTGCCCCATGATCGCGGCACGCTGGGCGCGGCGCGGTCGGCGAACCCGGATTCGGCTAATTCGCAGTTCTTCATCAACTTCAAGGACAACCACTTCCTGAACGGCCAGTACACCGTGTATGGCCGCGTCATCGACGGGATGGAGCATGTGGACGCCATTGTTCGCGGTGAGCCGCCAGAAACCCCCGATCGCATGATCAGCGTCAAGGTGGCTGCCGATGCATAAGCTGGCCGCTGCATTCGTTTTGCTGGCAGGCCCTGCGCTTGCAACGGGCTTGGAGATCGAGATCGAAGGTGAGGGGGCGAATGGCACCGTCACCGTTGACTTGTTCGAAGATGTCGCCCCCAAGCATGTCGAGCAGATCACCGCTCTGGCTGCCGAGGGGAAATATGACGGCGTTGTGTTTCATCGAGTGATCGATGGCTTCATGGCGCAGACCGGCGATGTGGAACATGGCCGTCTGGGTGGAAACCTCGGTCGCGCCGGAACCGGTGGTTCGGATCGCCCCGACCTGCCTGCCGAGTTCTCGGACGTCAATTTTGACCGTGGGGTTGTCGGTATGGCGCGGGCTCAGGACCCCAACAGCGCAAACTCGCAGTTCTTCATCATGTTCGAGCCAGGTCCATTTCTGAATGGTCAATACACCGTTGTCGGCCAGGTGACCGGCGGCATGGACGTCGTTGACGCGATCAAGCGCGGCGAGGGCCAGAATGGTGCCGTGATCGGTCAACCGGATGCGATGAAAAAGGTCACTGTGACCGAATAGGTTTATACCCGGCGCCGGTTTCGGCACCGGGATCGTCCGACGGATCAGTCGTCGGGGCTTAGAACTTTCCAGATAATCGCACCGATGGCACCACCGATCAGGGGTGCGACCCAGAACAGCCAAAGCTGTGCCAGCGCTGGACCATCCGCAAACAACGCAACGCCGGTCGAACGCGCCGGGTTGACCGAGGTGTTTGTCACCGGGATCGAAATCAGGTGGATCAGGGTCAGCGCAAGTCCGATCGCGATGGGGGCAAATCCGGCAGGGGCTCCATCAGAGGTGGCTCCAAGTATGATCAGGATGAAGAACGCGGTCAGGACGATTTCGATAATCAAGGCCGACATCAGCGAATAGCCTTCGGGCGACGCCTCGCCATAGCCGTTCGAGGCGAACCCGCCGACGCCTTCAAAACCGGGTGCTCCGCTGACGATCAGGTATAGCACCAGCGCAGCGGCAATCGCGCCAACAACCTGAGCGGCCCAATAGGGCAGCAGGTCTTTGGCCTCGAAACGCCCGCCGATCATCAGGCCCAGACTTACCGCCGGATTAAAATGCCCGCCCGAGATATGGCCGACCGTATAGGCCATGGTCAAAACGGTGAGGCCAAAGGCGAATGAGACACCCAGCCAGCCGATGCCCACGTCCGCGACGCCCGCTGCAAGAACGGCGCTGCCACATCCGCCCAGTACCAACCAGAATGTACCGAAGAATTCGGCCATGAGTTTTGATGACATGAAAAGTCCTCCACAAAACAATGGTTTTTAGGTTAATTCAAAAAGTGCGTTTTGTGAAACTGTGGGCACGGGGAATTTTTTCGTCAGTGTATCTGCGCCCGATAATGCGGTCGCGGTATAGGTACGAACCCTGAATGGGACACCGAAATAAAGGGCAGAGATTTTACATACAGTACTCGGACAGCGGAGGGCATCAATGCCGTTGCCCTGACGACGCGGATCGGTTTTTCCTGGATTTGATTGTACAAGCCGCGTTACCCGTCGCGCCCTGGCTCGTTCGGGTCGCTTGAAAACAGAGCGATCTTGTTGCCCTGCGGGTCGCGCAGGTAGCCGACATAGAAATGCGGTCCATATGCGGCGCGAAAACCGGGCTGACCTTCGTCAGAACCACCCGCCGCAAGTGCGGCTGCATGCAGGTCGCGTACCTGCTGTTGGTTGCGCGCCTCAAAGGCAACCATCGAGCCATTCCCGGCAGATGCCGGGCGCCCATCAAAGGTTGGCTTGACGTAGAAATCGGGCAAAGCCACAGACAGACCCGGTTCCATCGGCAGCGCATAGCTCAGACCCTCAGGGCCCTCTTCAAGCCCGTAACCAAGGGCGGGCAGGAAGGCCGCGTAAAACCGCTTTGACCGCGCGATGTCGTCCGCACCAACAGTGACGTAGGCAATCATCTTATCAGTTTCCTTTCTGGCGCGTGGGCTTCACAGGGTTTGCACCCATTACATCGGCCCGATCCACAAACCGACCAAAATTAACCTCCGGTAAATCGGTCGCCGGCGCAAGCGTGGTGACAACGGGTCGGGTCAAGTCGCCAGCAATGCAACGACATCATCCGTTTCCGGCCGACGCCGCGATTGTCGGGGCAATTGGATCACGAGGGACCGACCTGTCGGGCAGGATTGCGCATGTGCGGTCTTTAGCGCGCCCGCGGTCAACGCCTCTTCGAGCAGACACAAATGCCCCATCAACACGCCTGCACCGGCTTTGGCCTCTTCCACGGCCAGAGAGTAAAGCGAAAACTGAGGGCCATTTTTGTCGTCGGGCAAACGCGTTTCAGTCGCTTCGGACCACAAGGTCCAATCATCATTCCACACCTGATCGTGCAACAGCGGGACCGTTTGAAAACCGCTTGTGCGCCGCACTTGCTGCAAAAGCATGGGCGCACAAACCGGGGTAATTTCGTCCGCGCAGACTTCAACCTGATCCGGGGACCCATTCGGAACGGCAAAGAAGACCGACAGATCGAACAGTTCGCGCGACAGGCTGGGCGGGGTCTCCATCGCGGTGACCGAGAAATTGACGTCCGGAAACTGCGCCCTGATCCGGCGCAGCCGTTGCGGCAGCCAAAGCTGGGCGATGGCGGGCAGGGCGGCGATATGAAAATCGGCATTGGGCCTGAGGTTGCGCAAGGCCCGGGCTGCGTCGGCCAACTGGTCAAAGGCCAAAGAGAACCCTGCAACAAGCGACCGGCCTTCGGGCGTGAGGTCTACCCCTTGAGCGTTCCGGCGAAACAGCGGCGCACCGGCCCAGCCTTCCAGGGCCTTGATATGCTGCGAAATCGCGCCGGGCGTGACGCTCAATTCTTCTGCCGCGGCGACAAAGCTGACATGTCGCGCCGCAGCCTCAAAGGCGCGCATGGCATTCAGGGGCGGACCCTTGGGGCGTTTCGGGGCGACGCTCATTCTCTTAGCCTTAGTTTTTCTACGCCAAGAAATAGCAATTCTGCTTTGCGATGTCACGCCGCAGCGGTCACACTCGGTTCAAACAGGAGAATGTCGGATGACACTAGCACAAAGAGACTGGGTGCCCGCGCTCAGTGAAACCTTGGTTCAAAAGACCGCGCATCAGACCGCATCGGCGTCTTCGGACGATCTTTTGGCGCGGATCGAGCGCCTGGCTGAAGAAAACCGTCAGATTCACGAGAAAGAGTGTTTCAACCTCAACCCGGCCACAAACGTGATGAACCCCAGGGCCGAGGCGCTGTTGTCCTCGGGTATCGGGTCCAGACCGTCGCTGGGCTATCCGGGTGACAAATACGAAATGGGATTGGAGGCGATCGAACAGATCGAAATCATCGCCGCCGAGCTGTGCGCGCAAGTGTTTGACGCCCGCTTCGCCGAGGTGCGGGTGCCATCGGGCGCAATCGCCAACCTGTATGGCTTTATGGCAACCTGCAAAGCGGGCGACACGATCATTGCGCCGCCTGCGTCGATTGGTGGGCATGTGACGCATCATCTGGCTGGTTGCGCCGGGCTTTTTGGCCTTCGCACGCTCGAAGCGCCGGTGAACGCGGATGGGTACACCGTTGATCTCGACCAACTACGCGACTTGGCCAGGGCCGAGAACCCCAAGCTGATCACGATTGGCGGCAGTTTGAACCTGTTCGAACACCCGGTGGCCGAGGTGCGATCCATCGCGGATGAGGTCGGCGCAAAGGTCATGTTCGATGCCGCCCACCAATGCGGCATCATCGCAGGTCGTGCATGGTCCAATCCCTTGAAAGAGGGCGCACATTTCATGACCATGAGCACTTATAAAAGCCTCGGAGGCCCGGCTGGAGGTTTGATCGTTTCCAACGACGCCGATATTGCGCAGGCGCTGGATGCCATTGCCTTTCCGGGAATGACGGCCAATTTCGACGCCGCCAAAACCGCCGCGCTTGCGGTTACAATGCTGGATTGGAAGGATCATGGGGCGGCCTATGCGTCCGAGATGATTGCCATGTCCCAAGCCCTGGCAAAGGCTTTGGATGGCGGTGGCGTTCCGGTCTTTGCTGGTACACACGGCTTTACCAACTCGCATCAGTTTGCCGTTCTTGCAGCCCCCTATGGCGGCGGGCAGGCGGCCTCGAAACTGCTGCGTCAAAGCGGTTTCCTTGCCTGCGGAATTGGTTTGCCCGTTGATCCGGTCAAAGGCGACATGAACGGTCTTAGGATCGGCACACCGGAATTGGTTCGTTGGGGCATGACCTCTGATCACGCCGCGCGGTTGGCCGACCTGATCACGCGCGGTCTGAGCGGCAAACAAATTCTACCCGAGGTCTCGGCCTGGCGTGGTGAATTCGACCGCCTGCATTTTGTGAACTAAGCTCAGTTCCGCTCTGACGCCCAACCTACAAAGAACAACGCCGCAGGAAGACCTGCGGCGTTCAAAGATATCCGTGCTGGATCGGCAGTGGTTACTGCTTGACCTCTGCCGCCGGGTTGGCACCCGACTTGGCGCTGCGGCCGGGGTTCAGCGGGTCGTCTTGACGCTGGACCGAGCCCTCGAAATGCGCACCGCTTTCGATCGCGATGGTCTTATGGATGATGTCCCCTTCGACGCGCGCGGTCGAGGTCAGGCGCACCTTCAGGCCCCGCACACGGCCAACGATTCGGCCATTGATCACGACGTCATCGGCAGTGACTTCACCCTTGATGGTGGCGGTTTCACCGATGGTCAGCAGATGCGCACGGATGTCACCTTCGACGGTGCCTTCAACCTGAATATCGCCTGAGGTCTTGAGGTTGCCTGTGATGTGCAGATCCGACGACAGAACCGATGCGGGCGGCTTGGGCTTGGGTGCCGTGCTTGCCTTGGTTTCAGTCGGTGCCGGGGATGCCGGAGTTGCCGGTGCAGCCGGCTTTGTTGCCTCAGCCTCTTTGGATCCGGGCTCGTTGATTTTGCTCTTAGAAAACATTTCTCGCAGCCTTGATATAGGTCATAGGGTTCACGGGTTTACCATTCACGCGTACTTCGTAGTGCAGATGCGTTCCGGTGGACCGTCCGGTGCTACCCATATCAGCAATATGATCCCCGCGCGAGACCCTTTGACCGACCTTTACGCGGATCTTCGTGTTATGAGCGTAAAGTGTCTCAATCCCGAAGGCGTGCTTGATTTTCACCAGCCGACCAAAGCCAGATTGCCAGCCCGCATGGGTCACGACTCCGTCCGCTGTGGCAAAGATATCGGTGCCGGGGGCGCCAGCGAAATCGGCACCGTTATGCATGCGACGGCCACCGGTTTTGGGGTCGCGACGCGTACCATATCCACTGGTATAGCGTACGGCGGCATTCACGGGACTGGCGAAGGGGGCCTTTTCGGCCGCAATGCGATACAGGTTCAGCTGGTCCATCTGTTCCAGCAGGACATTGGCGCGGATCTGGTCGGGGGTCAGTTCCTCACCGCGCGTGCTGAAGGATAAAGGGGTCAGCGGACCGCCCATACCGCTATATCCGCGCCGAACCTCGTCGAGGATACGATCTGTGGGCATGCCCGCCTTGCGGAACATCTTGTCCAGCGGCTCGACCGAGATCACCATCGCCTCTTCAAGCTGACGGAAAATCTCGTCGCTGCGTTCCTGCATCAGGCGGATTTCCAGCTCAAGCTCGTCGCGCTGGTCCAGCGCGCCCTGTGCATCGGCGGCGATCTGATCGCGCTGTTGCGCTGTGCGGGTCAACGCATCGGTCATGAACGCCATTTGCGCCGGGTTGGCGGATGCCGTCATGTAAGGGGCATCGCCGTCCGTGGTTGCCTGCAACTCTGCCAATTCAGTCTTGGCCGCCTCGCGTTGCTTCATGGTCGCGCGCAAAGTCGTCTGAATGACCTCGATCCCGGTTTCCAGCTCGTGTCGGCGGTTCTCGGATTTCAGCAGTTCCGATTGCATCGCCGAAACCTGTTCAAGCGCCGCATTGAACCGCTCATGAGCGGCCATCGCCTCTGCAGCGCGCGCGTCGCGTTCGGCGGACAGGATGTTCAGCCGTTCCTGATAGGTCGCCTGATCCCGTTTTGCCTGTTCGCGGAAGTTGCCTGACCCGATGCTGTCCATCAGCAGGATCGCCGTGGCAACGGCTGTCCAGCCGACCATGACGGCGACGCCAGCAACCGCCGCGACCTGAGTTTCGGAACTCAGTCGGATGTACCGTGTATCGGTGTCGGATTTCAAAAAGAGTCGGCGTTCCGGAAAGTGCCGCTCGAATAGTGAGTGTAGTTTGATTGCCAGACGTGTTCGCACGCGCCGTACCTCAATTGTCCCCATAAGCGAGGCAGGTTGTGAGTGAGTAGCCGCCTCTTGGGGCGATTGCGTAAAGGAACATGACCTTTTGGGCAACATTCTTGACAATTGGCGTCACGTAACTGGGGAATTCCCGCAGGATATCGGCGGGAAGTTGCCGATGCGCACTGTGATCTTCATCCTGCCGAGGTGCCCGGCGCCGCCAGATCTTCGGTCAGTGGCCAGTAGAAATCTGGTGGCAATCCGGCCTCAGCGCGCTTCTCTTCGTTGAAGGGGGGTTTGAGCACGCCGTGGAAATAGCGTCGCACGAGCGCATGAAACACATCCTTGGGGTCGGCGTTCTCGCGACCGCACAGGAAATGGAACCATTTCGAGCCATAGGCCACATGCCCGACTTCTTCGGCATAGATGACTTCCAGCGCAGCAATCGCCTGTTCGTCTTTCGCCTTGCGGAAAATGTCTATCATACCGGGGGTTACGTCCAACCCGCGCGCCTCAAGCACCATGGGAACGACCGCCAGACGGCCCATCAGGTCCTCAGCAGTGTCTTCGGCAGCGCGCCACATGCCAGCGTGGGCGGGCAGGGCGCCATAGTGGCTGCCCATCTGCTCCAGACAGTCGCACACCATTTCGAAATGGCGCGATTCTTCTTCGGCGCATTTGACCCAATCGTCATAGAACCCAATCGGCATCGGCACATGACCAAAGCGGGCAATGATGTCCCAGTGCAGATCGACCGCGTTCAACTCGATATGCGCCACAGCATGTAGCAGAGCGATACGTCCGGCCTCGGTTCCAGGACGGCGCTTTGGCACATCTCGCGGAGACAGCAACTCGGGCCTGTCCGGTCGCGCCGGGGAAAGCGGAGGTGTTGCGGTGCCAACCGGTATTTCGGGCGCGTCGCCTTTGCGTGCGGCAAACCAGTCGGCGGCATAACGTTTGGACAGGGCGGTCTTGGCCCGCCCGTCCGCAGTTGTCAGAACCTCGGTTGCCATCTGGGTCAATGTTTTGGGCACGGGGGACGCTCCGCCGGTATCAGGGTTTCGGCGGGGCATAGACCAGATGGCGGTGCAGGTCTACAGCGCGCGCACGGCTTCAAGCACCTCATCCACATGGCCGGGGACTTTGACCTTGCGCCAGACGCGGGCGATCTTGCCCTCGGCATCGATCAGAAAGGTCGACCGTTCGATCCCCATGGATTTGCGCCCGTACATGTTCTTTTCAACCCAGACGCCGTAATCCTCGCAAACACTCTGCTCTTCGTCCGACAACAGCGGCGTCGTCAACTGGTGCTTGGCGACAAACTTGTCATGTTTCGCCACGCTGTCGCGCGAGATACCAAAAACGTGAGCGCCCGCATCCGCGAAGTCCTTGAGTTGTTCCGAGAATCCGATGGATTCCTTGGTGCAGCCCGGCGTATCATCGCGGGGATAGAAGAACAAAACGACGGCCTGGCCACGCTGATCCGAAAGGCTCACCTCGCCACCTCCGTCGCGAGGCAGAGTGAAATCGGGGGCGATGTCTGAAACGTCGGGCATATGCAAACTCCGGCTTGGAAATTTCGGTTGCCCGTATCATAGGGCGCGCCGGGCAGGTTGAAAGACGTGGAACGCAAATTGGTGCAGCCAGAACAGCAGGGTGATCAGCAGGCGGACAAGAAACCCCGTCGCCGGTCGCGCCGGCGCACTGCCGGGTTGTGGGCCATGCGCGGTGTCGTGGTACTGGTGCTGCTTGCAGTCATCACGGCGTTCATGGTGATCGGGCAGCGCATGCACGCGCCGGTCTGGCTGCGCGACCGGGTCGAGGCGCGCTTGGATCAGGCGCTGGGAGGCGTTCAGATCAGGTTCGGTGATGTTAGTTTCATCATTCACGAGGGGTGGCGCCCGCGTTTGCGCCTGACCGATGTGCAGATCAGCGATGCCGCAGGCCAACAGATCGCCGAAGTGTCGGATATGCGCGCCAGCCTCGCCATGCGCCCCTTGCTGCGTGGTCACGTGCGCCCCAAGCGT
Source organism: Ruegeria sp. CH11 (assembly GCF_056537105.1). Lineage (NCBI taxonomy): Bacteria > Pseudomonadati > Pseudomonadota > Alphaproteobacteria > Rhodobacterales > Roseobacteraceae > Ruegeria > Ruegeria sp. CH11. The sequence goes on along the minus strand of NZ_JBQFQX010000001.1, from coordinate 693,724 downwards.
ATCGTCCTGAATGGGGCGCAAATCGCGCTGACCCGAGGCAAGGACGGGGCGCTGACCTTGACCGTCGGCTCAGGCAGCGCGCCCGTTGGCGCGGCGCCAAACCTTGCTCAGTTGATCGAAACATCGGACGACGTCTTTAAATCGCCGATCTTGTCGGCTCTGACATCGGTCGAGCTGGACGCGATAACGCTCGACTACAGCGATCTGCGCCAGGGGCGGTCCTGGGTGCTGGACGGGGGCCGCATCCAGATGACCCGCAGCGCACGCGAGGTCCGGCTGGCGACCAGCTTTTCGATCCTCGCCGGTCGGGATTATGTCAGCGAGATCGAGGCGAACTATACCAGCACGCTGGACAGTGCGGCGGCCCAGTTCGGAGTTTCGATCACTGATTTTCCGGCCGAGGATATCGGCGGGCATTCCCCGGCCTTGGCCTGGATGCAGGTGCTGACGAGCCCGATTTCGGGGGCGCTGCGCGGCAGCGTCAATGCCGACGGTGCGCTGGGTCCGCTTTTTGCCACGCTGAATCTGGGGGCGGGCGCAGTCCAGCCGACGCCAGAAACTCTGCCAGTCAAATTCGAGGCCGCGCGCACTTATTTCACATATGACCCGGCGCGGCAGGTGCTGGATTTCAACGAGGTGTCGATCGACTCGGTCTGGGGAACGGTTCGAGGCGATGGCAAAGCCTATTTGCAGGGCGGTCCCGCAGGCGGGCTGGAAAGCATGGATGTGCAATTCCGACTCAGCGGAATCGAAATCAACCCCGCCGACCTGTTCCTTGACCCGCTGACCCTGACGCATGCGGATATCGACTTTCAGATGAAGCTGGCCCCGTTTCGGCTGAAGCTGGGGCAGATGCGGGTCGAAGATGGCGATCACCGGTTGCGCCTCAGCGGCGATCTGGCTGGTCTGGATGATGGCTGGAAGGCCAGCATCGACGGGCAGATCGACAGGATGAAGGTCGGTCAGGTGTTGGGCTATTGGCCACCCCGCTTGGCCGCCAAACCGCGCATTTGGGTCGATGAGAACATTTTTGAGGGACAATTGTCCGACCTTGAATTCGCCCTTCGCCTCAAACCCGACACGCAGCCTGATGTTTTTGCGAGTTTCGAATTCGACGACGCAAAGGTCCGGTTTGCCAAGACGCTGCCTCCGGTCGAGCAGGCGCAGGGTCAAGTCAGCATGCTGAACGGCAGGTTTACTGTGACGGCGCAGAAGGGAGTCGTCAAAGCCGAACAGGGTGGCTTGGTCGATGCCTCGGGGACCTCGTTCATCATTCCCGATATCGGCATTCGCAAAAAGGCACCTGCGATTGCGCGTATCAAGGCGAACGGCAGCGTGACGGCGGCGTTGTCGCTTTTGGACCAACCACCGTTGCAGGTGATGACTAAGGCCAATCTGCCGGTAGATCTGGCGCAGGGGCAGGTCGCGTTGCAAGGCACATTGGCTTTGCCACTGGTCAAGGGATTGAAGCTTGAAGACACGGAGTTTCACTATACCGCCGCGCTTTCGGATATCGGCAGCGACAAGCTTGTCCCCGACACCAACGTTCGCGCCGCTGGTCTGCGTCTGACTGGCGATCAGACACAGGTATCGATAGACGGCGACGGGTACTTCGGAGAAGTGCCCGTTAGCGCCGCGTGGACACAGCCCATCGGGGGCAGCACGCCTCAGCGCAGCACGTTGACCGGACGGATCGAGTTGTCTGATCTTTTAATGAAGCAGATCGGCGCGGGGCTGCCGTCCGGTATGGTGACGGGACAGGGCCTAGCCGATTTCACCTTGGATATCGGCGCAGGCGATCCGCCGTCGTTGACGGCGCAATCCGATCTGGTCGGGGTCGGGCTGGCCATCCCGGAACTGGGTTGGCGCAAAGCTGCGCGCACTGCGGGTACGCTGTCGCTTGAGGCGACGCTGGGCGCACAACCCGCTGTTCAGTCGTTGCGCCTGAACGCTGCCGGGCTGCGCAGCCTGGCCTCGATTTCCTTTCGCAATGGTGACCTGGACCGGGTCAGGTTCAGCAGTTTCGAACTGGGCGACTGGCTGGCGGTTCCGGCCGAGTTGATCGGTCGTGGTAACGCGGTGCCGGACATTCGGGTGTTGGGCGGCGTAATGAACCTGGGCAAATCGACCTTCGGTAAAAGCGAGGGGTCGGGTTCGGGCGCGGGACCAAAACTGGATGTGGCGCTGGATCGCTTGCAGGTGACCGAATCCGTTGCGCTGACAGGTCTCAAAGGCGCATTTCAGACGACCGGTGGCCTGTCCGGTGCGTTCTCGGCTCTGGTCAATGGCGGGGCGGCGATCCGTGGTCAGGTTGCACCACAAGGTGGGCGAACTGCGGTCAGTCTGACTTCGGATGATGCCGGGGCCGTGCTGCGCTCGGCTGGGGTGATCACACAGGCGCGTGGCGGTTCTTTTGCCCTTCAGTTGGACCCGATCGCTGCCGAGGGCAACTATGATGTCGGTCTCAAGATCGGCAATACGCGGATCAAGGACGCGCCCGCAATGGCAGCCCTGCTGAATGCCATCAGCCTTGTCGGCTTGTTGGACGAAATGGCCGGGCAGGGCATCTATTTTTCGTCAATCGAAAGCCAGATGCGCGTCACGCCGACCCAGATAAAGGTCCTCAGCGGCAGCGCGGTCGGACCGTCGATGGGCCTGTCCTTCGATGGCACCATCGACACGGTGGCCGGGATGTTGGACCTGCGCGGCGCAATCTCTCCGATCTATCTGCTGAACGCGGTCGGCAGCGTTCTGACGCGCAAGGGCGAGGGCGTTTTTGCCTTCAACTACACCCTCAAGGGGCCATTGACCGACCCCAAGGTTTCGGTGAACCCGCTGTCAGGACTTGCACCGCTGTTTTTGCGTAACCTGTTGCGGGCACCAGCGCCGACGGTCTCGGACGGACCGAATGCCACCAGCAACCGGCCGATCAAGGATCATCCGGCGGCGCAGACACGGGGCGAGGATCGCTGAGCGCAGCGGTGGCCGAATCTGTTTCGGCGATGTATGGCGCGGCCATGAAACTGAGTGATTTTGACTTTGACCTGCCCGAAGACCGGATCGCAACGCGACCCGCGCATCCGCGCTCGTCCGCGCGCATGTTGGTGGCGCAGGGTGACTTGCTGCATGATCAGCGGGTTTTTGATCTGCCGGATTGGCTACGCCCCGGCGACCGTCTGGTTCTGAACGACACGAAGGTGATCCCCGCACGTCTCAACGGAAGGCGGCACCGCAATTCTGCGCAAGGCCCGGTCTCTGCCGCGATCGAGGCCACATTGCTGGACCCGCAGGCCGATGGCGGATGGTCGGCGCTGATAAAGCCGTTGAAAAAGGTTAAGCCAGGCGAAGAGATTGTGTTTTCCGACACCCTGTCCGCCCGGCTTGAGCGGGTCGAAGGTGGCCATGCCTTTCTGCGGTTCAACCTCAAGGGCGAAGACTTCGACCGCGCGCTCGATAAGGCTGGGTCGATGCCGCTACCGCCTTATATCGCCGCCAAACGTCCGGCTGATGCGCAGGACAAGACGGACTATCAGACCGTTTGGGCCCGTAACTCGGGCGCGGTCGCGGCCCCCACCGCTTCGCTGCATTTTGATCAGCAATTGTTGCAGGCGCTGGCTGCAAAGGGTGTCGAAACCAGCCATGTGACGCTGCATGTCGGTGCTGGAACCTTTTTGCCTGTCAAGGTCGAGGACGTGACCACGCACAAGATGCATGCCGAGTGGGGGCAGGTCAGCGAACAGGCCGCTGCCGAGATCAGGGCCACCAAAGCCGCCGGAGGGCGGGTCATACCGGTGGGAACGACCGCGCTTAGACTGATCGAAAGCGCAGCGCGCAGTGGTGAGATTCAGGATTGGGAAGGTGAGACCGATATCTTCATCTATCCAGGTTTCGAATTTCATGTAACCGATGCGCTGATGACCAATTTTCACCTGCCGAAATCCACGCTGCTGATGCTGGTGTCGGCCCTGATGGGGCAGGATCGGGTCAAGGCGGTGTATGACCATGCGATCGCACAGAAATACCGGTTCTTCTCATACGGAGATGCATCATTACTGATTCCGTGATCGGCAGAAATTTCGGATCAATTCGACACAATGTCGTAGACAGGCGCGACCGGGGCGATATTTGATCGCACCAAGCGGCAAAACACTCGGGTGACTGCAAAGGGGGCCTTTGATGCTTCAGGTGATTTCAAGCGCATGGGCGCTTTTGCTTGGGATGGGCCTGTTGATGGTGGGCAACGGGTTGCAGGGCACGCTGCTGGGCGTCAGGGGTGAGATCGAGTCGTTTTCGACCCTGCAGATGTCCTTTGTCATGTCCGCTTACTTTCTGGGATTCTTGGGTGGTTCACGGCTTGCGCCGGAAATGATCCGGCGGGTCGGCCATGTGCGGGTCTTCGCCGCGCTGGCGTCATTCATTTCGGCCGTCATGATCATGTACCCCCTGCTGACCGATCCAATCGCCTGGGCCCTTGGGCGTGTGCTGATCGGGTTCTGCTTTTCGGGTGTGTATGTGACGGCGGAAAGCTGGCTGAACAACGCCGCCAGCAATGAAAACCGCGGTCAGGCGCTGTCGCTCTATATGATCGTGCAGATGACCGGAGTCGTCAGCGCGCAGGCGTTGATGCTGGTCGGCGATCCGGCCGGGTACGAGACCTTTGTGATCGCCTCGATCCTTGTTTCCATCTCATTCGCGCCGATCCTGTTGTCGATTTCCCCAACTCCGGCCTTCGACACAACGAAGCCAATGTCTTTGCGGCAACTATACAATACCTCTCCGCTGGGATGCGTGGGTATGTTCCTGCTGGGCGGCGTCTTTTCCGCGCAATTCGCAATGGCGGCCGTTTATGGCGCGCATGCGGGCCTGTCGCTGGTCGAGATCTCGACTTTTGTCGCCGCCTTTTATGTCGGTGCCTTGGTTCTGCAGTACCCGCTGGGTTGGTTATCTGACCGGATGGACCGCCGGTTGCTGATCCTTGTGGTTGCAGCGATCGGCGGGAGCGCCGCAATCGTGGGTATGATATTCGGAGTAACCTTTCCGGTTCTTCTGACCTCGGCCTTCTGCATTGGGGGGATGTCGAACCCGCTTTATTCTCTGCTGATCGCCTATACCAACGACTACCTTGAATATGACGACATGGCTGCCGCCTCGGGCGGGCTGGTATTCATCAACGGCCTTGGAGCGATCGCGGGCCCGCTGATAACCGGCTGGCTTATGGGCGAGGGTGTGTTCGGGCCGCAGGGCTTTTTCCTGTTCATCGCCGCCCTGCTGTTCGTGACAGTGGCCTATGCCGCATTCCGGATGACACAGCGCGCTTATGTCCCGGTTGACGAGACCGGTTCCATTGCGCCGATCTATCCAACCGCCTCGCCCGTTGCGCTTGAAGTGGCGCAGGAGGTAGTCATCGAGGCCGCACAGGACGACTCGGACGGGCAAGAACCCGCTTAAGCTCAGGAAATGTGACGTCGGTGTTGCAATATGTTACTGTAACACTTCTGTAAAACGTCCTTATATGACCTTACGTCCCTGGGGAGGGCACAAACGGAGTTCAGGGCATGGTTGGTCCCGAAGAAGTATTGAGTTTTTGGTTGGATGAGATTGGCCCCGACGGTTGGTACGATCAGGATGAAACGCTTGATGCCACTATCCGTGACAGGTTTCTGGAAACATGGGCTGCTGCATGCGACGGGCGGTTTTCGCTGTGGCTGACTTATCCCAGTGGTTCGCTGGCCTACATCATCCTGATGGATCAGTTTCCCCGCAACATGTTCCGAGGCAGCAAGCGCGCCTTCTCAACAGATCGCGCCGCGTTGTCGGCAGCGAAATGTGCCATCGACAAAAGCTGGGACATGAAGATTGATGAGCCCGCCCGGCAATTCTTTTACCTGCCGTTGATGCATTCGGAAAACCTGTGCGATCAGGAACGCTGTGTGCGTTTGATGTGCGAGCGGATGCCAGAAAACCGCGACAGTAACCTTCTGCACGCACGGGCGCATCGCGAGGTGATCCGCCAGTTCGGTCGCTTCCCCTATCGGAACGAAGCGCTGGAACGGCCAATGACGCCTCATGAAGCGGCCTATGTCAGTGCTGGTGGTTACGGTTCGACTGTGCGGGCCTTGCAGGCCGCCGGTTAGGACGACGGCGCGCATCCCCGGATAATCAAGACCTGATCGGTAATAGCTTCGGCTGATGTCGTGACTGCGTGGTTGATCAGGTCTTCGGGATTCTCGGCCAGTCCCGCAAGCCGGGTCTGTGCATTTTCCAGCTTGGTCTCAATGTCGTTCAGCCGATTTAGCGTCCCGTTCAGTTTGGCGCGGGCGGCGGAATCAATCGCACCCCCCTGATCCCGGATCGCGGCCAGATCGCTGCGCAGCCCTGCCAATTCACCACGAATGCCCTGCGCTTCTTCACGCAGAGGTGCAACCACCTGCAGGCTCTCGGCGAATCCTTCGCGCACGGTTTGCGCTGATTGGACCAGCTTCCAGCCCAGAAACAGGCACAAGGCCAGCAGGATCAGTGTTGCGTTTAAGAGGGCGAGCAATAGGTCCTTGAGCGTTTTAGCCATGATAAAACCTTCGACATTCAATCTGATTGGTAATTTAGAGGGCAGGGTTTCTCTTTATCTAGCGTCAGCTTTCATGCCGGTATAGGCTGAAACCGGCGCGATCGCGCTGAAATTACCCTGCGTCACATTTGTCGCGGACGCGACGATTGATGCCCTGTAAAAAATAGTTTAATGGTAAACTAGTTTTCAACCGACCCGCGCCGAGAGGTACACATGGCTGCACAATCCTTTGATCTGATCGTTATCGGGGCAGGCCCCGGAGGCTATGTCGCCGCCATCCGCGCCGCGCAACTGGGTCTCAAGACCGCCGTGGTCGAGCGTGAGCACCTGGGCGGGATCTGCCTGAACTGGGGCTGCATCCCGACCAAGGCACTGCTGCGCTCGTCCGAAGTGTTCCACTTGATGGAGCGCGCCAAGGATTTCGGACTGAAAGCGGACAAGGTTGGGTATGATCTGGATGCGGTCGTCAAACGCTCGCGTGGGGTTGCTGCGCAGCTATCCGGCGGTATCGGCCATCTGCTGAAGAAAAACAAAGTAACGGTTTTCATGGGCGCGGCGACGCTGCCAGCCAAGGGCAAGGTCAGCGTGAAAACGGACAAAGGCACCGAGGAGCTGACGGCCAAGAATATCGTTCTTGCCACCGGCGCCCGTGCCCGCGAATTGCCGGGTCTCGAAGCTGACGGCGATCTGGTCTGGACTTACAAGCACGCGTTGCAACCGCCGCGGATGCCCAAGAAATTGCTGGTCATCGGCTCGGGCGCGATCGGCATCGAATTCGCCAGCTTCTACAACACGCTTGGGGCCGATACGACCGTGGTCGAGGTGATGGATCGTGTGCTGCCGGTCGAAGACGCCGAGATCAGCGCCTTTGCCAAGAAAGCCTTTACCAAACAAGGCATGACCATCATGGAAAAAGCGATGGTCAAGCAGCTGGATCGCGCCAAAGGCAAGGTCACTGCGCATATCGAGGTCAAGGGCAAAGTCGAAAAGCATGATTTCGACACCGTGATTTCGGCGGTCGGGATTGTCGGCAATGTCGAAGACCTCGGGCTCGAAGCATTGGGCGTCAAAATCGACCGCACCCATGTTGTCACCGACGAATTCTGCCGCACCGGGGTCGATGGGCTCTATGCCATCGGCGATATAGCAGGCGCGCCCTGGCTGGCGCATAAGGCCAGCCACGAAGGCGTTATGGTCGCCGAACTGATCGCTGGAAAGCACACCCACCCGGTGAAACCCGAAAGCATCGCCGGTTGTACCTATTGCCAGCCGCAGGTGGCTTCAGTTGGGTATTCCGAAGCCAAGGCGAAAGAGCTTGGCTATGATATCAAGGTCGGTCGCTTTCCATTCATCGGGAACGGCAAGGCCATCGCATTGGGTGAGCCCGAGGGTCTGATCAAGACAGTCTTTGACGCCAAGACCGGAGAATTGCTGGGCGCACACATGATTGGTGCGGAAGTGACCGAGTTGATCCAGGGCTATGTCGTTGGCCGCCAGTTGGAGACCACCGAAGAAGATCTGATGAACACCGTCTTCCCGCATCCGACCCTGTCCGAGATGATGCATGAAAGCGTCTTGGACGCCTATGGGCGCGTAATTCATATGTAAGTTAAGGGGTGTTGCGCCGCCGCGGCTAACCGCAACTCACCTGAGATATTCGGCCAGATGAAGTAGGGGATCCTTACTTCATCTGGCCGAATTCCCCTGAGCATGAGGCAGCGCCTTGTAAAAAGTCCTATTTGGTCAAAGCGTCCAAAATGCGCGCCCAGGACCGGATGCCTTTGTGGAAGCTTTTCACATCATATTTTTCGTTGGGCGAATGGATCGCGTCATCGTCATTGGCGTAACCGACCAGCATCGAATCCAGTCCCAGGACGCTGTCGAAATAGCCAACCACCGGAATTGATCCGCCCATTCCGGTAAAGACGGCCTCGCGGCTCCATTCATCAGACAAGGCGCCGCGCGCGGCTTCGAACTCGGGGCGGTCGAGGTTCATGACGGATGCGGGTGACCCTTCAAGGTCATTGTCCCAGACAACTTTTGCATCCGTTGGCAAACGATCTTCAACGTGTTTGCGGATTTTGTCGCGCAGCGCGTCTGGATCCATGTCGCCGACCAGTCGGCAGGTGATCTTGCAATGCGCTTCGGACGGGATCACTGTTTTCGATCCGGCGCCGTTATAGCCCCCCCAAAGGCCGTTGACCTCCAACGTCGGGCGCGCCCATTGCTGTTCCAGTGTGGAATAGCCCTTTTCCCCGTGTGGTTGCGTGTATCCGACCGAGTTCAGGTATTCAGCCTCGTCAAAGCCGCAGTTCTCCCACTGGCGCAGTTGTTCCGCAGGAACCTCGTGTACTCCTTCGTAAAATCCGTCGACGGCGATGCGACCGGAGTCGTCATCATAGAAAGAGGCGACAATTTTCGACAATTCACGCAGCGGGTTCAGGCCAGGACCACCGTAATGGCCGGAATGGAGGTCGATGCGAGGGCCGATAATGGTGAACTCATCTTTGAGCATCCCCCGCAGTTGCGAGGCAATCGACGGCACGCCGCGCGAGACCATCGACGTGTCACACACAAGCGCCAGATCAGCCTTCAACTCGTCTTTGTTGGCTTCGAGGAAAGGCACCAGCGACGGCGAGCCTGATTCCTCTTCGCCTTCGAAGAAGAAAGTGATGCGGCAGGGCAGGGTGCCGTGAACGGATTTCCATGCCCGGCAGGCCTCGACAAAGGTCATCAGTTGGCCCTTGTCGTCCGACGATCCGCGACCGCGAATGACCTGTCCGTTCTCGGTCTCTTCCAGCGCCGGATCGAACGGGTCGCGGGTCCACAATTCCAACGGGTCGACGGGTTGCACATCATAGTGGCCGTAGAACAGGACATGAGGCCCGTCGCTGTCTTCGCCAACGTGACCGACGACCATGGGGTGCCCGGTGGTTTCGCGTTTTTCTGCTGCGATGCCGATGCTTTGCAGGTCGGCAACCAGCCAATCTGCCGCCTGATTGACCTGTTCCTGAAAGGCCGGGTCGGTCGAGATCGAGGGAATACGCAGAAACTCCATCAACCGGTCGATGGAGGTGGACAGGTCGGTGTCGATCCTGCTGAGAACGGCGTCAAGCGACATGGGATTCTCCTGGATGGTCGTAAAATCGGGGCGAGCCTAGCAGCGCGCGCCGCGCCGTCCAGTGCATATCCGCGCGAAAATCGGGTATACTCACGGAAACTGGCTTTGCGATTGCATCTGCCTGCGTCGTTTCCTCGCGTCTTAGGGGCGTAACTTTACTTGTCGGGAGGACGGATCGGGGATAATTGATGCAAATCAATGCTGCGACTCTGAAATCGCCATTAGTCATGGTATCAAAGGGACGCAAAACCTCGGGGGATGTCATCCGGGGAAGAACGGGTCCGGTGGCGGAAACGCAAAGCCGGGCGCAAAAGGAGAATTCGGTGGACTATACTGCTCAGCTCGATACTGCGATTGCCAGGCTGCACGACGAAGGACGGTACCGGACCTTCATTGATATCGAACGCCGCAACGGTCATTTCCCGCATGCGGTGCGCACCTGCCCGGACGGGTCGCAGCAGAATATCACCGTTTGGTGTGGCAATGACTATCTGGGCATGGGCCAGCACCCGGTTGTTCTGAATGCGATGCACGAGGCGGTTGATGCCGCCGGTGCCGGTTCCGGCGGTACGCGCAACATCTCGGGCACCACGGTTTACCACAAGCGGCTCGAGGCTGAACTGGCTGATCTGCACGGCAAGGAAGCTGCTTTGCTGTTCACCAGCGCCTACATCGCCAATGATGCGACGCTTTCGACGCTGCCGAAACTGTTCCCCGGCCTGATCATCTATTCCGATGCGCTGAACCATGCCTCGATGATCGAGGGCGTGCGCCGCAATGGCGGGGCCAAGCGCATCTTCCGCCACAATGACGTCGCGCATCTGCGCGAGCTGCTTGAGGCTGACGACCCCAAAGCCCCAAAGCTGATCGCCTTTGAATCAGTCTATTCGATGGACGGCGATTTCGGTCCGATTGAAGAGATCTGCGATCTGGCCGATGAATTCGGCGCGCTGACCTATATCGACGAAGTCCATGCCGTGGGCATGTATGGCCCACGTGGCGGCGGCGTGACCGAGCGGGATCGTCTGGCGCATCGTATCGACATCATCAACGGTACCTTGGCCAAGGCCTTTGGCGTCATGGGCGGCTATATCGCGGCCAGCGAGAAAATGTGTGATGCGGTGCGGTCCTATGCGCCGGGTTTCATCTTTACGACCTCTCTGCCCCCTGCGGTTGCGGCTGGTGCGGCGGCGTCGGTTGCGTACCTCAAAGGCGCGTCTGAGCTGCGCGAGCAGCATCAAGCGCAAGCCAAGGTACTCAAGCTGCGGTTGAAAGGAATGGGCCTGCCGCTGATCGATCACGGCAGCCATATTGTGCCCGTGATCGTCGGCAATCCGGTGCATACCAAAATCCTCAGCGACCGGTTGCTGGATGACTATGGAATCTATGTGCAACCGATCAACTTCCCGACCGTGCCGCGTGGTACGGAACGCCTGCGCTTTACCCCGTCGCCGGTGCATGGGCCGGGCGAGATGAACCGCCTGATCCACGCAATGGACGAACTTTGGTCACATTGTGCGCTAAATCGCGCCGAACTTGCCGGATAACCTAACGCCAAAGTGTGCATTACGTTTGACGCGTGTTAAGCTTACGCTAACAAAAGAAGTGGACGAATCGTTGTGGGGATGATTCGCCGCTGGCGTGTAACACGCAAAAGGCAGAATGGGGCAGCAGGAATGATTGGGCGCAGATCACAGCGCGATTCCGAAGAGGATACTGACGTCAGACCAAAAGGGTTTGACGACTACGAAGTACGGCTTGGCGATGTCATGCGCGGCGAACGCGCCACAATGGGCAAATCGCTATTGGACGTACAGCGCGAACTGCGCATCAAGGCCAACTACATCGCTGCCATCGAAAACGCGGACCCTGACGCTTTTGACACGCCCGGCTTCATCGCCGGGTATGTGCGTTCCTATGCGCGCTATCTGGGCATGAACCCGGACGAGACGTTTACCACCTTCTGCCAAGAAAGCGGGTTCGAGGTTGCTCATGGTATGTCGGCTCAGGCATCCGTGGTGCGCAAGTCGCCGGGCGATCTGCCCGCGCGCGGTCCGATGGGCCGCGATCCGTTCATTTCACCGAACACGCCGTATATCCCGGGCAAGCAATCCTTCGTCAGCCAGATCGAGCCGCGCGCCATCGGGTCGTCGCTTGTGCTGCTGGCGGTGATCGGCGGTATTGGCTATGGCGGCTGGTCGGTTCTGAACCGCATCCAGCAAGTTCAGGTCAGTCCGGTTGAACAAGCTCCGGTCGTGCTGACCGATCTCGACCCGCTCGAAGCTGCGCGCACGCAGGCGGATACGACCGAAATTGCCAGCGTCGACGCACCAAACGCCGAAGCATTGGATCGCCTCTACCGTCCGCAAGCGCTGGATGTGCCGGTTCTGGTCGCGCGGGATGCGCCGATCTCGACCCTTGATCCGCGTTCGGTTGGTACGTTCCGCGCCCCGGAACCGCCGCAGATCGAAGTGGCCGAGGTGCATACGGTGGAACGCCCCGCCTTGCCGCAGGTGGTGGAACAGGTTGATACGACACTGAAGATCGTGGCCGTGGATCCCGCCTGGATGCGGGTGACATCAGCAGATGGCAGCGTCATATTCGAAGGCACTCTGGGGACGGTCGAGCAGGGCAACGTGTTCGAAGTACCTCTGACGGAAGAGCCGCCGCAACTGCGTGCGGGTGCCTCGGGCTCGGTGTTCTTCTCGATGAACGGACAGCATTTTGGCCCGGCCGGCGCTCCGGGGACGGTTGCCAAGGGCGTCGTGCTGTCCAAGGACGCGGTTGCCGAACGGTATGAGGTCGCCGACCTTGAGGCCGAACAGAACAGTGCGCTCAAACAGCTGGTGGCCGAGCTTCGGACACAGGCAGCAGAAGAGCCTGCCGAGTGATCTGACCATTGCGAAGCGTTGGTCGTCGGACTATCTAAAGCGCAACGCAGGCTATCCCGGACCCGCCCTCATGTCCCTCAATCACGTGCGCCCGTGGCGCGACATTTATCGCCGCAAGTCCCGTCAGATCATGGTGGGGAACGTGCCGGTGGGTGGCGACGCGCCGATTGCCGTGCAGACCATGACCAACACATTGACGACCGATGTGGCCGCAACCGTGACGCAGGTTCAGGCAGCCGCCGAGGCAGGGGCCGACATCGTGCGGGTCTCGGTCCCGGATGAGGCATCGTCGAAAGCGCTGAAAGAGATTGTGCGCGAAAGCCCGGTGCCGATCGTTGCGGACATCCATTTTCACTACAAACGCGGAATTGAAGCCGCCGAAGCCGGGGCTGCTTGTTTGAGGATCAATCCCGGCAATATCGGCGACGAAAAGCGGGTGAAAGAGGTCATCAAGGCTGCGCGCGACCACAATTGCTCGATCCGTATCGGGGTGAACGCGGGTTCTCTGGAAAAGCACCTGCTTGAGAAATATGGCGAACCATGCCCCGAGGCGATGGTCGAAAGCGGGCTGGAACATATCCGTATCCTGCAAGACAACGATTTCCACGAATTCAAGATCAGTGTGAAGGCCAGCGACGTCTTCCTGTCCGCCGCCGCTTATCAGGGCATTGCCGAGGCGACGGACGCTCCGATCCATCTGGGCATCACCGAGGCTGGAGGCTTGGTTTCGGGCACCATCAAATCTGCCATCGGGCTTGGCAATTTGCTGTGGATGGGCATCGGCGATACGATCCGTGTAAGCCTGTCCGCCGATCCGGTGGAAGAGGTTAAAGTGGGCTTTGAAATCCTCAAATCACTGGGCCTGCGCCACCGTGGCGTGAACATCATCTCTTGCCCGTCTTGCGCCCGACAGGGGTTTGACGTCATCAAGACGGTCGAGGCGCTGGAGCATCGGCTTGAGCACATCAAAACTCCTATGAGCCTTTCAATCATCGGTTGCGTCGTGAACGGTCCCGGAGAGGCTCTGATGACCGATGTGGGTTTTACTGGCGGAGGTGCCGGTTCCGGTATGGTCTATCTGGCGGGCAAGGCCAGCCACAAGATGTCCAACGACCAGATGATCGACCATATCGTGGAAGAGGTCGAGAAAAAGGCCGCCGAGCTGGATGCGGCCGCCGAGGCAGCAGAGTAGCGGTGCATCAAGCAAACCTGAAGATCTGAATCCAACGGCAGGTGCGACGTAGACTCGATCTTCTTTGGCCTCTTCAATAGCAACGCCGGTTGGGATGGCAGTCTGGCAAAGCTTGATTAGCGATAAACGCCAAACACCTTGCACTCTAACAAGCCGGCGGCCTTATAAGCCGATCTAAATCGCGCTTCTTCGTTTGCCAGCGCTGTTTGGGTAGTCTCAGTGCAAGCCTTCATCGCGCTGTTTTTTGCCTCTGCTTGAGTGGCGTAATTGACACCAAACCCTGCATAGCCAGCTGGGTTGCTTGCGACCGCCAGAAAATTGCCAGGGGCAGTGTCGCTCTTTGCGGTTGCCAAAACACTCTTGTGATTGTTGGGGATCGAATGCTCAGTAGGCTTATCTCTGGGGCCAAAGGTGGCGTACAGGATGCAGTCTTCACCGGACACGATATCGCAGTCGATCTTTGCCATTCGCTTTGCGTCGACTTCGGAAAACCGACCCGTCACTGTTGCCCAGCTGCCGCCGTCCGGTCGGATGTAAAACGCCCCGAATGCACCGTCTCCGCGATTAACAGCACGGCTGAATGCTTCGCTTACGCGTGGAGCCAGCGGTTGGTTGGAGTGTTTCTGAACCACGCTGGGGCCAAATGTGGTCAAGTACCGCTTGGAAGTAACTTGGTTATTGTTGGGTGCAGATTCAGTGCAGGACAGTTGCGATAAAAGCCCGAGGAGTATTGCGCAGGTTATAGTTTTGTTCACTGGTGTAAATTTCTTCGCTGTTGAAATCACTTTGTATCCGAATTTATTGAAAGAGACACTTTGGGTCCAAAGTTCTTTGAACCCAAAGTGTTATGTGTTGAAGCTGCTAATCCGCCCCTTGCGCTCAACCCTGTTCTGCGCGGACGCTGTTTGCAATCTGCTGCATCTGGTCGGCAGGCAGGAAGCCGCGCAGCATTTCGGTGCCCAAAACAAAGGATGGAGTGCCCGAGATGTTCAGCGCGCGCGCCAATGCGCGGGTTCTGTTGATCTCTTCGGTGACCTCATCGGTCTCCATCGCGGCGATGATGGCGTCACTGTCCAGCCCCAGACCGTCCGAGATGCGGCGCAGGGTAACCTCGTTTGGCTCACCGCTGAATTCCAGCAATGCGTCGTGGACCTGTTTATAGGCGTCGTCGCCCGCGACCTGCTTGGTGGCCACCGCAAAGCGTGAGGACTGGACCGAAGCGTCGCCCAGAATCGGCAGTTCCTTGATCACCAGCCGGATGTTGCCGTCGGACTCTAACAGGCTCGCCACTTCGGGCACGGCGCGGCGACAATAGCCGCAACGGTAGTCCATGAACTCGACCAGAGTGATGTCGCCATCTGGATTACCGCCGACCCAGCTGTAGCCATCATTGATCAGCTCTTCCAGATTGTCGGCCACCAACTGCTTGTCGGCCTCGGCCTCGGCTGCTGCGTTGCGCTCTTCCAGAATGTTGATCGCCTCGATGATCACCTCGGGGTTTTCCAGCAGGTATTCGCGGACCTGCGCGCCAAACTCGGCCTTTTCGGCGTCGGTCATCGCATTCAGGTCCAGCGCCTGTGCGGGACCGGTGATCAGGGAAAGCCCCAGAAGGGCGGGTGCAGCATGTCTGAGGATCATTTCCGTCTCCTTTTCTTTTTCTGTGCGCGCTCCGCAGCAATCAGCACATCCTGCGCCCTTTGCCAACCCGGAGACCCCTCGGGCAACTGCCCGATTGCGCGTTTTGCATGGATGCCCGCATCGGCCAACCGGCCCTGCAAAGCATATCGTTCTGCGGTCACGGCCGAGGCCATGCCGTTATTTCCGACCTGAGCGTAAGCAACACCCAGATCGCGCATCAGTCTGAGGTTTCGGTAATCTCTGGCGCGGGCTTTCTCAAGGATTTCCAGCGCCTTTTTCGTCTGCCCATCCGCCAGCAGTGCGCGCCCATACCCGGCCAGGATCAGCGAGTCGTACGGTGCCATCTCGTTTGCCGATCGATACGCTTTAACAGATTCAGATACCTGTCTGTTTTCCAGCAATATTTGGCCTTTTAACTCGTAATAGTACGGGTCGTCCGGGCGCATCTCAAGCGCGGCGTTGATGGCGGCACGGGCTTGCCCAAGACTGCGGTTTTGATGATGTGCCGATGCCTCACGCATCAGGCGGATATCGCGATGGTCTTCTTCGGCGGCCCGGCGCAAGGTCCAGCCGGGCGCGCGCAGAAAGGCGGACAGTTTGCCTTTGACACGGGCAAACCAGTAATCGGCATTTGGGTTTCGCTTCGCCTGATCGCCGAATTCATCCAGAAAGGCCTCGGCAGCGCGCAGGCGTTCGCGGCTGGTTGGGTGCGAGCGCATGTAGGGGTCCTGATTAACCTCGCTCAGCAACTCCTGCCCGGCAAACTTGCGATGCAGCGTGACCATACCACTAGGTGAGATGTCGGCCCATCGCAGATAGCTGGCGGCGCTGCGGTCGGCTGCCGCTTCTTCCGCACGGGTATGGCCCAGGAAACTGCGCAGCGCGGATGAGGATGTTCCGGCGGCGATCCCTGCCGCGGCCTCTCCACCCCCCGCCAGACCGACGATCAGCGCCAATGCGGTGCCAAATTGCGCGTTGCGCTGGGCGGCGCGCAGATTTTCAACCCGGCGTGCCAGGTGGCCGTTGGCGATGTGGGCGGCCTCGTGCGCGATCACCGCCTGCAACATCTCGGGGCTGTCAACCGACAGGATCAGGCCGTAATTCAGGTAAATCGCGTTATAGTCGATGACAAAGGCGTTGAAGGTGGCGTCGTTGACAACGAAAATCCGCACTCGATTGGTGTTCAACCCGGCGGCGCGCAGCACCGGAAAGGCCAGCTCGCGCAGGCCGCGTTCGATATCGGGGTCGCGGATCAGACCTTTTGCATCGGCCTGCAACGCGCCTGCGATCCATGTCATTGCCACCAACAACAGGGCCGGGATTGACGCCAGCCTGGATACGCGTTCAAAAGCCATGGCTGCAACATGGGAGAAGGCCATGAGAAACTCAACCCGGTCCGGGGTCGATCCCTTTATCGTGATGGACGTGATGGAGGCCGCGCGCAAAGCAGAAGAGGCCGGACGCCACATCATCCACATGGAGGTCGGCCAGCCCGGAACAGGCGCCCCGAAAGCCGCGACCGAGGCTCTGGCAAAGGCGATGGAGCAGGGACCCTTGGGCTATACCGTCGCGCTTGGTCTGCCTGCGCTGCGCCGACGGATCGCGCAGCTTTACGGCGACTGGTACGACGTCGACCTGAACCCCGAGCGTGTGGTGATCACACCCGGTTCGTCGGGCGGCTTCCTGTTGGCCTTCACGGCGCTTTTTGACAGCGGTGACCGTGTTGGCATCGGCGCGCCCGGGTATCCATCTTACCGCCAGATTCTAAAGGCGCTGGGGCTGGTGCCGGTGAACCTTCCCACCGCGCCAGAGAACCGGTTGCAGCCAGTGGCACAGGATATCGCCGGACTGGATTTGCAGGGCCTGATGGTGGCATCTCCGGCGAATCCGACCGGGACAATGCTGGACCGCGCCGCCATGAGCGCGCTGATCGAGGCGGCGCGCGGGCAGGGCGCATCCTTCATCAGCGACGAGATTTATCACGGGCTGGAATACGAGGCCAAAGCCGTCACAGCGCTGGAGCTGACGGATGAGTGCTATGTGATCAACTCGTTCTCCAAGTATTTCTCGATGACCGGTTGGCGAGTTGGCTGGATGGTCGTACCCGAGGAACAAGTGCGCGTCGTTGAACGTATCGCGCAGAACATGTTCATTTGCGCCCCTCACGCCAGTCAGGTCGCAGCGCTGGCGGCGATGGAGTGCGAGGACGAGTTGCAGGCCAATCTGGACGTCTACCGGGCGAACCGGACACTGATGCTGCAAGGGCTTCCGCAAGCGGGTTTTATGAACATCGCACCACCAGATGGTGCCTTTTACGTTTATGCCGACGTGTCGGATCTGACGGATGACAGCCGCGCCTTTGCTGCCGAGATTCTGGACAAGGCCGGTGTTGCGGTCACCCCGGGGCTGGATTTTGACCCCGAACGCGGTCACACAACGCTGCGGTTCTCCTACGCGCGCTCAACGGCTGACATCCAAGAGGGGCTCGGCCGGTTGCGGGACTTCATGGCCGCGCGGGGTGCGATCACAACCGTGGCTTAAGGCGTTCACAAAATCCGGCGGGTGCGCTAGGGTCATGCACAACGATCTCGGTAAAAAAACTTGAGGCCATGAGCAGGATTATCTTCGCATTCGCGCTGATCTGGGCGCTGGGCAGTGCTGCGTTCGCGCAAAACTTCAGCGCGCTGGCACGCATATTGCCTGAACAGTCCCGCATCACCGATCAGGGGCGCGCGGGCGTACGGGTCGACCTTGCACTCAGCCAAGGGGTTCCGTACCGCATTTTCACCCTGCAAGACCCCTACCGAATGGTGCTGGATTTTCAAGAGGTTGACTGGACCGGACTGGATCGGGAAGGGTTCCTGCAAAGCCGCCGCATCAGCGATGTGCAATACGGTGCCTATGTGCCCGGCTGGTCGCGGATGGTTCTTGAACTGGGCGCGCCGCTTGCCGTTGACACAGCTGAGCTGCGCGTCGAGCCAGATAGCGGAAGCGCGCAACTGACGCTGAACCTCAAAGGCACGGATTTCAGCACCTTCGCTACCAGCGCAGGCGCACCGCGTCAGCCGGGTTGGGATCTTCCCGCGCCTTCGATCGAACCAGTCAAGCCCAGACAGAACGCAGCCCGGGCGGTGCGCGTTATGCTTGATCCCGGCCACGGTGGTATCGACCCCGGGGCCGAAGCAGCTGGAACCAACGAAAAGACGCTGATGCTGACCTTCGCGCGCGAGTTGCGCGAAGTGCTGCTGCGGTCTGGCGGTTTCGAAGTGGTTATGACCCGCGTTGACGATCATTTCGTCTCGCTGGAGCGGCGCATTGCATTGGCGCATAGGGCCGGAGCAGATGTCTTCATTTCGCTGCATGCGGATTCGCTGTCTGAAGGGCGCGCACATGGGGCGGTGGTCTATACGCTGTCTGACGAAGCATCGGACGTTGCCAGCCAGAAATTGGCCGAACGTCACGACCGGGGCGATCTGATCGCGGGTGTCGATCTGAGCGGCTCGGATGATCAGGTGGCGGATATTCTGCTGGACATGGCGCGCCGCGAAACGCGCCCGCGTACCGATGCGCTGGCGCGGGCGTTGGCCGATGGGATGGGTCAGCAGGGTGGGCCGATGAACAGCAAACCGCTGCGAAGCGCGTCGTTCTCGGTGCTCAAAGCGGCTGATATCCCTTCGGTTCTGATCGAGCTTGGGTTCATGTCCAGCCCGCGCGATCTGAAAAACCTACAGAATCCGGAATGGCGGGCTGGAATGGCGCAAGGGATCGTTAACGGGTTAGAGCGTTGGCGGCAGGACGATCTGGTCAAGCGATCCCTGATTGGTCAGTGACCCTACGGCGCAAACCGGCTATTATTGGCCATCGTGTTTTGACCCCGCGCGGGGGCGACACTATATAGGCGGCACCGCGAGCAAAAGGCAGTAACGTGATCCGTTTCATTCTTTCGATTTTCGGGGCGATTTTCAGCCTCGTGACCCTGGGTATCTTTATGGCTGCGCTGGTGATCGGCGCGGTGTTCTGGATGTATGGCCGCGACCTGCCCAGCCATGAATCGCTGGCGCAGTACAAACCGCCGACGATCAGCCGGATTTATTCGGGCGAAGGTCAACTGATCGATGAATTCGCGCAGGAACGTCGCCTGTTCACACCGTCCGAGGAAATTCCCGATCTGGTGAAACAGGCATTTATCTCGGCCGAAGACAAGAATTTCTACACCCATCAGGGATACGATCCGCGCGGTATCATCGCTGCGGGGGTTGAGGCGGTGCGCACCAAGGGCGAAACCGTCCGGGGGGCCTCGACTATCACCCAGCAGGTGATGAAGAACTTCCTGCTGTCCGGCGACCGCCGGGCCGAGCGCAAGATCAAGGAGATCATCCTCGCCACAAGGCTTGAGGATACGCTGGACAAGGAACAGATACTCGAACTTTACATGAACGAGATCTTTCTGGGTCAGAACTCCTATGGTGTGACCGCTGCTGCGCAGACCTATTTCAACAAGACGCTGCAAGAGCTCGAACCGCATGAGGCCGCTATGCTGGCCGCGATGCCCAAAGCGCCGTCGGATTATCACCCGGTCCGCCAGAAAGAACGCCTGTTGAACCGTCGTAACTATGTGCTGCGTGAGATGCGGCAGAACGGGTATATCGACCAGGCGACGTATGATGCCGAGGTCGAGATGCCGCTGCGCTCGGTGCAGAACGGCGATTTTGAAAGCTTCCGCACCGCGTTGCCGCCGCGTGACTACTTCACCGATGAAATCCGCCGCCAGCTGAGCGAGGATTTCGGTGAGGGTGAGTTCTTTACCGGCGGTTTCACCGTGCGCGCGTCCGTGGACGAAGAGATGCAGGTCGAAGCTGCGCGGGCCTTGCGTGAGGCGTTGCAGAAATACGACCTGTCCCGTGGCAAGTGGCGGGGTACCGGCGAGGTGATCGCCGAAGAAAAGCTGGCAGACGAAACCCAGTGGCGCGAGGCGTTGTCGATCATCGAAATCCCGCGTGACGTCGTGCTGCCGACCCAATGGTACCCGGCCGTTGTATTGAACGTGGCCGAGCAGTCCCTAACGGTCGGCATCGAAGATGGCCCCGCAGATGGCGTGATCCCGCGCTCGGATATCAAATGGATGCAGGGCGATTTTGCCGCCAATTTCAAACGCGGTGATGTCATCCTTGTGATGGCGGGGGAAGAGGGGCAATGGTCTGCCCGTCAGGTGCCCGAAGTGCAGGGCGGCTTTGTCGCGATGGACGTGAACTCGGGCCGTGTGTTGGCGATGCAGGGCGGGTTTTCCTACCAGGACACCGTCTTTAACCGCGCAACGCAAGCGCAGCGCCAGCCGGGATCCAGCTTTAAGCCTTTTGTCTACGCCGCCGCGCTGGATAGTGGCTATAGCCCCGCGACCATCGTGGTGGACGCGCCGATTGAGGTGAACACGCCGCAGGGTCTGTGGCGTCCCAAGAACTCGTCGAACAAATTCTACGGACCAACGCCCCTGCGCACGGGAATTGAACAGTCACGGAACCTGATGACGATCCGTCTGGCACAGGAAATCACCATGCCGGTGGTTGCCGGTTATGCCGAGCGGTTCGGGGTTTACGACCGGATGGGCGCGTTTTTGGCGAACTCGCTGGGGTCCGAGGAAACCACGCTGTACAAGATGGTTGCCGCCTATGCGATGTTCGCCAATGGCGGCGAGCGGGTCGAGCCCACTCTGGTCGACCGAATTCAGGACCGGTTTGGCAAGACCATCTATCGCCACGACGACCGGCAATGCACGGATTGTAATTCAAGCTGGCTCGAGCCGGATGAATCGCCCACGATCATCACGGATCGCAGTCAAGTTATGGATGCGATAACGGCCTATCAGTTGACCTCGATGATGAAGGGCGTGGTCGATCGCGGAACCGCGTCGCGCTATGTCAACCTGCCCGTGCCGACGGCGGGCAAGACCGGCACCACCAATGACTCCAAAGACGCATGGTTCATCGGCTTTACGTCCAACATCGTGGCCGGCTGCTATATCGGTTACGACCGTCCACGCGCGATGGGGCGGGGGGCCTATGGGGGCACGATGTGCGGCCCGGTGTTCCAGAGCTTTATGGAGAAGGCGGTCGAGAAGTACGGCGGCGGGCCGTTCGACGTTCCTCCGGGTGGTCATTTCATCAAGATCGACCGGTTCAGCGGCGCGCGTCTGCCGGACAATGCCAGTGGCGAGTACGTGGTTGCCGAATATTTCCGTGATGGTGTCGACGGCTTTATCGACCGCGTGTTCGATGGTGGATTTGCAATGGGATCCGATCTGCCTCTGTTTGAAGAGGTGCGCGGAGGAGGACGGCAGGTCACAACCTCGACCGGAGATCAGATTCTCGTCGGGCCAAACGCCAGTCAGGGTGAGTTGCAGGGCGGCGGGCTTTACTGATCCGCCGCGCGCAGCAGCAGGTTCAGCAGGTCCGCTTCGGCGTCCTCGGTGACAACGCGGCCCGAGCGCAAGAAAATCGACAGCGCACATTTGGCGGCCGACCACTTGGCCAGACGGCTGCGTGAGACGCTCATCGCCTCGGAAAACAGGTCCAGGCATTTGTCGATATGGCGGCGATTGCGCACCAGTTCCGGCAGTTCCTTTGGGTTACGCAGGGCGTTCGCCATCTCGAACGCGGGATCGCCGACATATCCTTTGGCATCAATGACCCGCAATCCACCACCGACGAGCAGGACATTGTCATAGTGCAGGTCGCCATGCAGGGGCACGTGAACGTGCTGACTGTCCAGCAGGTGCCGTGCAAGTTCCATTCCGCGCTGCATGTCTGTTTTCAGACCGACCGGGCATGTCGTGGCAAAGCGGCAGTTGAAAAACGGTGCCAGCACAGACTGGAGTGAGGCCAGACCGGGAACATCAGGCGGCGGGCTTTGGTGCAATTGGCGGGCCATATCGGCAAGGTGTGTGACCGCATCATCCGTTTCGCCGCCGCAGGCAATATCGCCCAGCGACGGCCCGTCCAGCCAGTTCATCAACACGGCGGTCGGGGTTTCAGCGATGATTACAACCGCGCCCCTGTCTTCCCAGGCTTGCAGCAACCGGATGCCAGGGGCCTCGTTTCCCCGGTTCGCACGCCGATACACCTTGAGCGCCGCCGTGTCCCCTGCAGCCGTTTTGACATTCCACACCCGGGCATGTCCTGTCTCAGAGACGGCGGCAATGACCGTCAGACCCCAACGGGACAAAATCTTGTCTGGCACGTCCTGCATTCCCGCCTCACTTGTCTTGTGGTGGCCCCAAGCTCTTGCTATCACGCAGGCCTGATTGAGCAATTTGGGACAAGACCATGCGCGCCGAAACCCAGAACATCGTGGCGGAAATTGAAAAGTCGCTGGAGCTGCTGGCGCAGCGCATGGACTATGAAACCGCGCCGCACCGGTTGGAGGAATTCAACGCCCGTGTCGAAGACCCCAACCTGTGGGACAGCCCCGAAAACGCGCAAAAACTGATGCGGGACCGGCAGATGCTGGTCGACGCCATCGAAACCTATGAATCCATCAAAACCGACCTCAGCGACAATATCGAGCTGATCGAGCTGGGCGAGATGGAGGAGGATGAAGAGGTCGTTCAGGACGCGGAAGACGCGATCAAGAAGCTGCAAGCCAAGGCCGCCAAGAAAGAGCTTGAGGCGCTGCTGGACGGCGAGGCGGACGGCAACGACACGTTCCTGGAAATCAACTCGGGCGCAGGCGGCACTGAAAGCTGCGACTGGGCGTCGATGCTGGCGCGGATGTATGTTCGCTGGGCCGAGAAAAAGGGGTATACGGTCGAACTGCAATCCGAAACGTCGGGTGAAGAGGCGGGGATCAAATCCGCCGCCTATAAGATTTCCGGCCACAACGCCTATGGCTGGTTGAAATCCGAAAGCGGCGTGCATCGGCTGGTGCGGATTTCTCCGTTTGATTCAGCGGCCAAACGGCACACGTCGTTCAGTTCGGTCTGGGTTTACCCGGTTGTGGACGACAACATAGAGATCGAGGTGAACCCTTCGGATATTCGCATCGATACCTATCGGTCCTCGGGTGCGGGCGGTCAGCACGTGAACACCACGGACTCGGCAGTGCGGATCACGCACATCCCGACCGGAATCGTGGTGACAAGTTCCGAAAAGTCGCAACACCAGAACCGCGACATTGCGATGAAGGCGCTGAAATCTCGCCTGTATCAGCAGGAACTCGACCGCCGCAACGCTGATATCAACGCCGCGCACGAGGCCAAGGGCGATGCCGGTTGGGGCAACCAGATCCGGTCTTACGTGCTGCAGCCCTACCAGATGGTCAAGGATCTGCGGACCAACCACGAAACCTCAGACACCAAGGGTGTGCTGGACGGTGATCTGGACGGGTTCATGGCCGCGACGCTGGCGATGAACGTATCGGGCAAAAGCCGGTCCGAGGCGCAGGGCGAGGGCTGATCGGGCTGTGATCAACCTGATCAAAGGCCACTGGCAGCTGATCGCGATAGTCGCATTGGTCTTTATCTTCTGGGGCACGCCCTTCGTGCTGCCGCTGAAGATACTGGTTGTTTTTCTGCACGAGCTGTCACACGCCATCATGATCATCGTGACCGGAGGCTCGGTCGAAAGCTTCTCAGTATCCCCGCAACAGGGTGGGCTGGTTGTGGGGCGCGGAGGCAATCGCTTCTTCAGCTTGTCCGCTGGCTATCTTGGGTCGTTGCTGCTGGGCATGGGTTTGTTGCTCATCGCCCTGCGTACGCATTGGGACAAAGCGGTGCTCGGCGGGTTTGGCGGTGTCATGCTGCTGGTCGCCGTTCTCTATGTGCGCGACAGTTTTGCCATTGCGTTCTGTGCGGGCGTTGGTGCCGCGATGATTGCGATGGCGTGGTATCTCAGCCGTCCGATCTGCGATCTGGTGCTGCGGATTATCGGCCTGACCAGTATGATCTACGTTCCCTACGACATCTTTGACGACACAATCAGGCGCTCGGGCATTCGCTCGGATGCCTACATGCTGGCCGAAGAATTCGGAGGCACCACGATGATATGGGGTGGATTGTGGTTGCTGCTGAGTCTGTTGGCGATTTTCTGGTGCCTCAGACGCTGTCTTGGTCGAGACAGCAATTTGCGGTTTGACCTGAAAATTCGGTAAGTCACGTCGCTCTTGCCAGAAAAGATGTATTCAAACTGTGGGTTTAAATGAGGGTGGACCCTCGCTAGGCTAGACCCGAATAGCTGCGAAAGCCCCGAGACCCTGATGGATATCACCCGATCATCTGCCGTTGACTTGCAGGCCGAACTGTCCTCTGGACGTCTGTCGTCAGAGGAATTGATGCAGGCAACGCTTGACCGCGTCAAAGCTGTGAATGGCGCGGTGAATGCGATCGTTGCACTGCGCGACGCCGACGCATTACTGGCTGAGGCCCGCGCCAAGGATGCGGGCGCTGTCAGCGGACCGCTGCACGGAATGCCCATAGCCGTAAAAGATTTGGTCGAAGTGGCCGGTATCGTCTCGACCCATGGTTCGCCGATGTTTCGCGATCATGTGCCCGCGAAAGACGACCTGCTTGCCGCCAGGTTGCGGGCCGCGGGGGCCATCCTGATCGGCAAGACCAACGCGCCCGAGTTCGGATTGGGATCACACACGTTCAACCCGGTCTATGGGGCGACGCTGAACCCTTACGACCCAACGCTGTCCTGTGGCGGGTCTTCGGGCGGTGCGGCGGTTGCTCTTGCAACAGGCATGGTCGCTCTGGCGGACGGATCGGACATGATGGGTAGTTTGCGAAACCCGGCCGCGTGGAACAACGTCTATGGGTTCCGACCCAGTTGGGGGCGCATCCCGTCCGAGCCGATCGGCGATGGTTTTCTGCACCAGCTTTCCACCGCAGGTCCAATGGCGCGCAGCCCCGAGGATTTGGCCCTGTTGTTGGATGTGCTGTCCGGGCCGGACCCGAGGCAACCGCACAGCCGCCCCGTTGCACCAGTTATGCCACTGGAAAAGGTGGAGCTCGCTGGGCTTCGGATTGGCTGGCTGGGCGATTGGGGTGGTGCCTTTCCCTGCGAAGAGGGGGTGCTGGAGACCTGCCAGAACACGCTACGCGTCTTGGCGGATCTTGGCGCCGAGATACACGAGGTTGCACCACCCTTTGATGCGGATCGAATCTGGGACAGCTGGATCACACTGCGATCGTGGAGTGTTGCTGCTGGGTTGCTGCCGCTCACTGACCGCCGAGGGCAGCTGAAGGACAGCGCGCAATGGGAATTGTCGCGGGGGCTCGCTCTAAGTGCGATGGAGGTCCATCAGGCGAGCGTGATCCGTTCGGAATGGTTCAGGCAGGCCGTCGAGGTCTTTGAGGATTTCGATGTGCTGATCCTGCCGGCCGCCCAGATTTGGCCGTTTCCCGTCGAATTGTCCTATCCGACCGAGATCGAAGGAACGGCGATGGACACCTACCACCGCTGGATGCAGGTCGTCACACCGGTCAGCCTGCTGGGTTTGCCCTGCCTGTCCGCTCCTGCAGGGTTTGGTGCGCAGGGTCTGCCCATGGGGGTGCAGATGTTTGGCCCGCGCGGATCGGATGCTCGCCTGTTGTCGATCGGGGCGGCCTATCACGCCGCGACGCAATGGCCGCAGAACAAGCCGGCCATGTGACACCGGCTGGCAGGAGGAGAAACTGGGAATGGAAAGACCGTTTGGCGTACCGCCGCTAAAGCCTGTGGATACGGCAATGTTGCGGCAGGCCCTTGCGATGGCGTGGCTGGATTTCCGTCGTGCACCGGTGTTTGGGCTGCTGTTTGCCGGGTTCTACGTTCTTGCCGGTTGGCTGATGGCCTGGGTGACGCTGAAAACCGGCACGTCATTCTGGCTGGTGCTGGCCGCCATTGGCTTCCCGCTGATCGGCCCCTTTGCCGCCGTTGGTCTTTACGAGGTTTCACGCCGTTTAGAACAAAGCGAGCCCTTGGATTTCGCAGGCGTGTTTGGCGTCGTTGTTCAGCAAGGCCGCCGTCAGTTGCCATCCATTTGTGCCATCATCGTTGTGATGTTTCTGTTCTGGTTCTTTCTTGGACACATGATTTTCGCCCTGTTTCTGGGGCTTTCGACGATGACCAATGTCTCGTCTTCTTTCGAGGTATTGCTGAGCGCGAACGGTTTGACCATGCTCGCTTTCGGATCAGCTGTCGGGGCGGTATTTGCGCTTGTGCTGTATATGATCACAGTGCTGTCAATTCCGATGCTGCTGGACCGCGAGTTGGATTTCGTCACCGCCATGATCTCAAGCTATTCCTATGTCAGCACAAACTTCCGGGTGATGGTAATGTGGGGCGCATTCATCGCAATCGTGACCTTTGTTGCGATGGTACCCTGGTTTCTGGGACTGTTGGTTGTGTTGCCGGTGCTGGGACATGCCAGTTGGCACCTGTATCGGCTGATATCGGACGACAGCGGCTCGGTCACGCAAGACGGCTGATCCGGCGGCTGCAATATGAGAGCGCTTACGAAAGTGCGGTGGTGAGGTCTGTTCTCGACGGTGCTTCGGGTGCCGCGCGGCCCAGGTTGAGCGCGACTGGAAGGCTATCGCCCAGATGGACCAGCGCAGTCGCCCGCGTGACCGGTTGTTTGCCGGACGCGCCTGCCAGATAGGTTATGTGCCCGGTCCAGATTGGCGCGCCATCGCTGGGGCTTTCAGATACAGACATCACCCGGTGATCTCTTCCACCGCGGCGCGACATCAGCACGAATACCCGCGACCCCGAGCGGCAGACAATCCCTCGAACCTCGCGTGCGGCAGGTGGCTTTTCGGGCATCAGCGCGCGTGGTTCATATCCGCGCAACAACGTCGTCTGTCCGGTCTTGCGGACGTAGAACAGCCGGTTTTGAACGTGATCGGTGTCATCGGGATCGGTTTCTGCCGAATGAAAGAATCCGACAGGCAGATCAGGTTGCCGGTGCGCCGTAAGAAACTGATCCAGGAAATCTATCGAAGGATGGCGCGGCTGGGTTTCAAATTCGCCCAATGGCTTTAGCAGAATACGGGCGTCCACATTGAAGAACCCGCAAATCCGATCCAAAACATCAGGCCGGGGAAAGCTCTCGCCCGAAAGATAGCGGTTGAACTGGGTCCGGTTGATGCCAAGCTGCCGGCACAGCTCTGAAACCGAAGGGTAGTTCTGGGCCAGAAGCCGCAGGTTTGCTCCGAACATAGTGCGCAGTTCTTCAGGGCTGCGAGAGCGATTGGTCATGTCCATCCCAGTATCTGCCGGTATTTCAGCAAAAAACACGACCCCGTCGGTCCGCGAGACCGATCTGCAGCCAAAATCACCAAAAAGACCCCATCGGACGGCGAACACCGTCACGTTGCGGCCCTTAAGCTAGCGGCGGATGTGGCAAACGCAACAGGCTTTTTCGCATTTTGCATGCTCTTTTGCTCGGTATTTCCCGATTAAGAACAATACACGCTACTGGGTTCTATTGGTTCCGATGGCGGATCGGGACGCGCAGGCTGCAAGGCTGACCGCAGGTGGGTCAGCCCGTCGGGCTGGGAATTGGTGCTCAGTCGCCGCGCAGCAGGGCCGCGACTCCGGTCCGGGCGACCTCGACCAGGCCCAGCGGGCGCATCAGGTCTGCGAAGGCATCGATCTTGTCGGGCACGCCTGTGATCTCGAAAATGAATGAGTTCAGCGTGCTGTCCACCACGTTGGCGCGGAAAATATCCGCCAGACGCAGCGCCTCGACCCGCTTTTCACCTTCGCCAACAACCTTGATGATCGCCAGTTCCCGCTCGACCGAAGGACCCTCGACCGTCAGGTCATGCACGTCATGAACAGGCACGATCCGGCCCAGTTGCGCCTTGATCTGCTCAATCACCTGCGGCGTGCCTGTAGTGACGATGGTGATGCGGCTCAGATGGCCGGTATGGTCGACCTCGGCCACTGTCAGGCTTTCGATGTTATATCCACGCCCCGAGAACAGTCCGATCACACGGGCCAGCACGCCGGGTTCGTTTTCGACCAGCAGCGCAATCGTATGGCGCTCCTGCTCGTCCGAGAAGGTGGGCCGTAGGTTATAGGCCGAGTGGCGGGTAGAGCCTTTGACGATGTTTAGCGGTGTCATGGTGTTTCCTATGAAGCGTAAGGAGCAGGAAGGGGAGTGCGAAGCCGACGAACAATGGCGGACACGCATACGATAACGGCGGCCAGCGCGACCGGAGCAAATGCGAACCGCATGCCCATGTTTGGCAGGTCGGTAAAGAACATGATCAGAAAGGCAGGTGTGATACCCAGCCACATCAGACCGGCGAGTATAAGCCCGGCTGTGTTGCCACCCAGAACACCAGCGCGCAGCAGAAACAGTGCTGCAGGTGCAAGCAGGGCGGATTCGTAGAACCACAGATAGGGGGTCGAGGTAACAATGCCCAGCAACAGCGTCGCGGCCTTCAGGTCGAACCCGATCTTCGGGCTGCGCCAGGCAACGAAGACGATAACAGCCGCCAACCCGGTCATGATCCATTGCAGTATCAGCGCCGCCTGATCCGAAATTCCAAGACCGGAAAACGCCGAGAACGCACTGATCATAAGCGAGTTTTCGTTGCTGGCTCCGCGGACATTGTCGAAGTGATATTGCATCATTGCGACCATTTCGGGCCAATATTCAACGCCGACGATGAGCGTCGAAACTGCGGTGATCACAATCGTCGTGACCGCTGCCGATACAAAGGTCGTCCAGGCCGATGCGGCGATCAGCGCGATAGGGATAAGCAGCCCAAGTTGCGGTTTGAGCGTCAGCAACCCGATGACAATGCCCGCCAGAATAGGACGTTCGGCGCGCATCAGCGCCAATGCACCAACAATGCCCGCAGTCCACAGAACGCTGGTTTGCCCCATGGTCAGGTTGGGCATCATTGCCGGGGCCAGTGCAAATCCCAGCCACACCGGCGTGATGCCACCCGAGAACGGACGGAACGCAACCAGCGAGGCACCGATTGAGGCTAGGGTAAAAACCAGCCATGCGGCAGAGAACGACAAAAGGCCCAGTGGCATCAAGGCGACGAGAAATCCAGCCGGATAAGCCCAGGGCATCCACTCATCGTCGAAAACGCCATGGACGGTAGACAACTGATCGATGTTCAGCGCATCCAGCGGTGCGCCGGAGGCGGCCAGAGTTGCGGCCGCCCAGAACACTCGGAAATCCACATTCAACGACGCTTTGCCGTCCTCGAGCAGTTCAATCCAACTCAACGAAATCCAGATCGCGCAAAACGCTAACAAAAGCGCGGGCATCAGGGTTCCAGCCTGCCAGCCCCTGCGCCCTTTGAAAATCGCCAACCGCGCCTCGGCGCGCTGGGTTTCCTGATCGCGATTTAGGTCCATCTGTTTCATTGATCGATTTGTTATTTATTACCTGAGTCTTACGCAAAGAAGTTAAACTAGAACCGACCCTTTCGAGTCGATCACGCCCTGTGTTTCAGCCTCACCCAACAGCATCTCGTTATGGGCTTTGCCCGACGGGATCATGGGGAAGCAGTTCTCGTGCTTTTCGACCAGACAATCAAAGATCACCGGACCGTCATAATTGATCATCTCGATGATTGCGTCGTCCAGATCGGCGGGGTCGCTGATCATGATGCCCTTGGCTCCGAATGCCTCGGCCAGCTTGACGAAATCGGGCAGGGCTTCGGACCAGGAATGCGAATACCGCTCGCCATGCAGCAGTTCCTGCCACTGGCGAACCATGCCAAGACGTTCGTTGTTCAGGATGAATTGCTTGACCGGCAGGCGATACTGTACGGCGGTGCCCATCTCTTGCATGTTCATCAGCCACGATGCCTCACCCGCCACGTTGATCACCAGCGCATCCGGGTGCGCCATCTGAACGCCGATCGAGGCAGGGAAGCCGTACCCCATCGTGCCCAGACCGCCCGACGTCATCCAGCGGTTGGGGTCCTCGAACCCAAGATACTGGGCGGCCCACATCTGGTGCTGACCGACTTCGGTCGTGATATAGCGATCGTGCTTTTTCGTCAGTTCTTCAAGACGTTGCATCGCGTATTGCGGTTTGATCGACTTTTCGCTGTTGGTGAAGGCAAGGCAGTTGACCTTGCGCCATTCGGCGATCTGGGCCTGCCACTGCTTCACATTTGCAGCATCGGTCTTGCGCCCGCGCGCTTTCCAGACCTTCAGAATGTCCTCGAGCACATGGGCAACGTCGCCGACTATCGGGATATCGACACGGATGACCTTGTTGATCGAGGACGGATCGATGTCGATATGCGCCTTCTTCGAATTGGGCGAGAAGGCGTCGATGCGACCGGTGATCCGGTCGTCGAATCGCGCGCCGATATTGATCATCAGATCGCAGTCATGCATCGCCAGGTTGGCCTCATAGAGACCATGCATGCCCAGCATGCCCAACCAGTTCTCACCCGAGGCAGGATAGGCACCCAATCCCATCAGGGTCGAGGTGATCGGAAAGCCCGTTGCGTCCACCAGCTCACGCAGAAGCTGGCTGGCGGCAGGGCCCGAGTTGATGACGCCGCCACCGGTGTAGAATACCGGTTTCTTGGCGGTTTCCATCGCTGCGACCAGTTCTGTGATCTCTTCCAGATCGCCTTTCAGCGTGGGCTGGTAATGCGAGGTCGACGGTTTGGGTGCCTTGTATTCACCATTCGCAAACTGCACGTCTTTGGGAATGTCGACCAAAACCGGACCCGGGCGGCCCGAAGTTGCGACATGGAACGCCTCATGCATGGTTTCAGACAGCGAATCCGTGTCCTTCACCAGCCAGTTATGCTTGGTGCAGGGGCGGGTGATGCCAACGGTATCGGCCTCCTGAAATGCGTCCGAACCGATCATGAAGGTCGGAACCTGACCAGTCAGAACCACAATCGGGATCGAGTCGAGCAATGCGTCGGTCAGGCCGGTCACAGCGTTTGTCGCGCCGGGGCCAGAGGTCACAAGCGCAACACCGGGTTTGCCGGTCGACCGGGCGTACCCTTCGGCAGCGTGAACTGCGCCCTGTTCGTGCCGCACCAGAATGTGGCGAATGTCGTTTTGCAGAAAGATCTCATCATAGATCGGTAGGACGGCGCCGCCGGGATATCCGAATACCGTGTCCACACCCTGATCCTTGAGGGCCTGAACCACCATCTTTGCGCCGGTCATCTCACGTGTCATCTGCTTTGCTCCGTTCGCGACATGTGTCTTGCGTTCCGCATAAAAAAAGCCCCCGACTTTTCGGAGGCGCATGGGTTCGAGTATGGTTTTCCGTTACCGGCCCATGCGCGTTGTTCCCACGATTACGACTAGCGCTTTCATCGCCAGAGGCTCCTTTTTTGCGTTGCAGCGACATTATGAGCGGGGGAAAGGGGCGTCAACAGGCAATTGAACCAATTTCGTAACCGAGAAGACGTTTTTTTCGAAATTTTATTGCGCGAAATGCCGCATGGCGGGAATTTTCAGGAAATCCTTCCAGAGTTGGCCGGGAAAGACGCGAATTTTCAGGTCAAAAAGCGTCAGGCCGATGTCTGAAACGGGCATGATCGGTGCCTTTGGCTGCGACAGGGTGGAGCTGATAGCGGTAAAAGGGAGGGTCGGATCATGTTGCACGATCTGATTGACGTTGGACGGTATCCGATTGATCGCCCGGACTCATGGGCCTACGCGCAACTGATCAGGGATCTTCAGCGTGACCTGAACGAAGAGGGCTGCGCGGTTCTGACCGGTTTTGTCCATGACAAGGGGATCGAGAAAATACTGGCCGAGGCTGACGCGGTCGCAGGCAACGCATATCGGTCGTTCAATCGCACCAATGCCTATTTCACAAAGGACGATCCGCGTTTCGGGATTGGCCACCCGATCCGCAGGTTCTATGACCGCTCGAACGCATTTGTTCCTGCCGACAATTTCAAAAGATCGGGACCGTTGCGCCGGATTTACGAAGACCCGTCATTCATGCCCTTCATTCGCGCCGCGCTGGGTGAACCGGCCGAACGGTTCTTTCGCTACGATGACCCATTGGCGGACGTCATCATTAATGTCGTTGAGGAAGGGCAGGGGTTTCCCTGGCATTTCGATACCAACAATTACACCGTAACTCTGGCCATTCAGAACGGCGAGGACGGAGGAGCTTTTCAGTATGTTCCCAACCTGCGCACCCCCGAAGAAGAGAACTTTGGCGCGGTTGCCTCGATTTTGGACGGTGACATGAGCGATGTTCGTCAACTGGATTTGCAGCCTGGCGATCTCCAGATCTTCAAAGGGCGCTATGCGCTGCATCGGGTCGCCCCGGTGGAAGGCGCGCGCAGACGCTATGTCGGCATATTCTCGTTCGTCGAAGCCGAAGGCATGTGCGGAGGGGTCGAGCGCACCCGCCAACTATATGGCCGGGTGCTGCCCCAACATTATGAGCGCGAAGGGAACCGGAAAGATCAGCTATTGGACTGAGGCGGGACGCGGTATGTTGGACCTCATTGAATTCAGGAGGTTCAGATGGCCAAAATATTGCAGCTCACGCCGTTTGTTTTGTGCTCGTCCCTGCAAAATCAGATCGCGTTCTACTGTGACCGGTTGGGATTTACCTGCGGGTTCACGCAGGACAACTATGCCTATCTGTCTAACGGGTCGATTGCGATACGTCTGCTGGAATGCCCGCCGCGCCCGGACGGGCGGCCGCTAGGTGACAATCAGTCGTTCTACGTCGATGTTCAGGACATTGATGACTTATATGCGGCATTGGCACCGCGCTTGTCGGATCTGCCCGAAGGGCGGGTGCGTCCGCCCTTTGATCAGCCCTACCAACAGCGTGAGTTCCACGTGATCGACGAGGATGGAACGCTGGTGTTTTTCGGCCAGGACATCAGCCCGCGCGCTAATGGGTGAGCGCTCCCGCCCGTTTTCGACACGCCTTGCGGCGCATCTCCGCCGGTTGGGCCGGGCAGCGCGTGCCGCGCTGCGGTCAGGATTGGGTTTGTCGATTACGCGCTTTTGGAGACCGTGAATTCGATCAGGTCCCAGCGATTTCCAAACGGATCTCGCCATACCGCGACGGTTCCGTAAGGTTCGTGTCGGGGTGGTTCCTCGAATTCCACACCTGCCGAAAGCATCGCCGCGTGGTCGCGATTGAAGTCGTCGGTCTCGAGAAAGAAGCCGACGCGTCCGCCGGTCTGGTTGCCGAT
Organism: Ruegeria sp. CH11; assembly: GCF_056537105.1. NCBI lineage: Bacteria > Pseudomonadati > Pseudomonadota > Alphaproteobacteria > Rhodobacterales > Roseobacteraceae > Ruegeria > Ruegeria sp. CH11. Next base: position 660,154 of record NZ_JBQFQX010000001.1, on the reverse strand, counting down.
CGCAGCGGATTGTTGCTCGCCGACCGCTTGTGCCAAGAGCAGCGAGCCGCCAGTGGACCCCGGCGGTGCAACGCGCACCCAGCGCTTGCCCGCGCCCAGATCGATGTCCTGAAGCAAATCAAAGCTTAGAACCTGAGTATAGAAAGAAATGGCCGCGTCATAGTCGGGAACGACCAGCGTCACCGCGTGAAGGGATTGCCGCATGCCTTAGCCCTTGGTCGGGTGACGGTCAGGCAGTTGGATATTGGCGACCTGTTCGGCAATGGGCGGCGAAGACAGGGGGTGATGCCCGGCGTCACCAAACTTGCTTGGGTCTTTGACGGCTTGCCACGATCCCCCCAAGTAGACCTGAAATCCCGAAAACTTGGCCTTGTAGCCCATCTTGGGGCTGCCTGGGACCCAATAACCCAGATAGACATAGGGCAGGCCAGCCTCACGCGCGATCTCGATATGATCAAGGATCATGTAGGTCCCCAGTGAGTCCTGCTGTTTGAGCGGGTCGTAGAACGAGTAGACCATGCTGAGCCCGTCATCCAGAACGTCTGTCAGGCTGACGGCAATCAGCGTGTCGGTTTCGGGATCGGCATATTCCACGACGCGGCTGCGGATCGGGGTTTCCTCGATCATTGCGGCAAATTCGAACACGTCCATGTCGGCCATGCCGCCATCCGCGTGGCGCGCGTCCAGGTATTTGCGGAACAGATCGAACTGTTCGTCCGTGGCCCAGGGCGATGTGGCCCTGCGTTTGAGATAGCTGTTTCGCCGCAACACGCGTTTCTGACTTTTGCCCGGTTGAAACGCGGCGACGTCGATACGTGCCGACAGGCAGGCGGCGCAATCGGTGCAAGAGGGGCGATAGAGAACGTTTTGCGAGCGACGGAACCCCTGCTGGGACAGGCTGTTGTTCAGCTGATCTGCGCCTTCACCCTGCAAGGCGGTGAACAGCTTACGCTCCATCCTGCCCTCAAGATAAGGGCAGGGCTGGGGTGCCGTCACATAGAATTGTGGCGCGATAGGCAGCGTGTGTCGCATGAAGGTCCTGTGTTTCCCGTGGCGCGATGATAGCAACGGTTTCAGGACCCGCCAAGTGTTTCACGCGATCTTGGTGTCAGGCGCGTCTGTTCATCATGACCGTGCCCAGAAAGGCGTCGGTCAGGCCCTGACACCGGGCGCTGGTCAGCATCATGACGACCGAGATGATCTGGAGAACCGGAAAGGCCATGCTGACAAAGTAACCGGCTGTGTGCGCCACGGCTTTGCCCATGTCCATGCGTTCGCCGAACGAATCCCGCAGCTCGATACCCATGAAGCGCATGCCCAGTGTCGCCGAGCCATTTGCGATGGTCACCACGCGATAAACAAAGCTGACGACGGCGTAGATCAGCGCGAGGATGAAGAAGCCCATGCCAAAGGTCAACAGAATGGCGACGGTGCAGAGCAGCGAGATGAAGGCGATGTCAAACAGCCACGCGACGAACCTTTTGGTTGCGACGGATTGATAGAATTCTGGCTGACTGTCTGGGTCGGGCAGGTGGGTCATTTTCAGGTTTTCCGGGTGGTAATCTTGGGAAGAACCCTGTCCCGAAATGCGGGACAGGGCAAGTCTGGATCAGGCGCGTTCGCCGTTTTCCGCGTCGTCGTGGTTATCGCGGGCGCGTTCGTCCATGAACTGGTCGAACTCGGCCTTGTCTTTTGCGTCGCGCAGGCGGCGCAGGAAGGCTTCGAAGTCCTTCTGCTCACGCTCGAGCCGGGCCAGTGTGTCGGCCTTGTAGGCGTCAAAGGCGCTGTTGCCCGACGGTTTCATTGCGCTCATGTGGCTGTTCCAGGATTTGCGGCGACCGCAGGATTTGCTGAACATACGTTTGCTCCAGATCATGTAGGCAAGAAAGGCCAGGCCGATGGGCCAGAAAAAGATAAAGCCAAGGACCATGGCAGCGATCCAGGCCCCTTTGCCCTTGCTGTCCAGCCAGGCTTCGGCGCGGTAAAGCCATCCCGGATTTTCGGGGACGGCGGGTTCGGATAATGCGGTCATGTTGTGGTCTCCGGGTTGATGTAAAAACTGTTTACATTTCCTAGATGGGGCGGGGAGAATGGGGTTGCAAGGGGTCAATGTGAAAAAGATTTACATTTTGTAGAAAGACCTGTCCGGTTGACGTTGCCAGGGTAACAGAGCAATTTGCCAAAATGTCTGTCACGGAACGAAAAACCGCCCCCTCACTTGCTGAAATCCTTGCGCTGGAAAAGCGGGTCTGGGCCGCTTTGGTCGAAGGCGACGCGCAGGCGGATCGCGCATTGCTGAGCGCGGATTTTCTGGGTGTCTATCCCAGCGGGTTTGCCAATCGCGACGATCATGTGGGCCAGTTTGCCGATGCGCCGACCATGGCGCGGTTTGAACTGAGCGAAACCCAACTGCGTGTGCTGACGCCAGATATCGTGCTACTGTCCTACCGGGCCGACTATCAGCGGCCGGGCTCTGAGATGACAGAGACGATGTTGATCTCGTCGCTATGGGAGCGGCGACACGATGTCTGGGTGAACAGTTTCAGCCAGGATACTCCGTTGGATCGCAAATGACCGCGCCTCTGTCGATTCAGCGTTTGCCGCGCGCATATGACACGGCGCTAGGCGAGGAAACCCGCGGACTGGTATGTGATGTGACGCCCGAGCAGGCCGATCTGATTGCGGGCACGGCAGGATCCAGCCCCTATCTGAAGGGGTTGATTGAGCGCGAGTCAGATTGGCTGCCAGTGGCGCTGCACAGCCCGGATCAGGCCCTTGTCGACATCATGGCCGCCGCGCGCGACCTGCCGCCGGATCAGTTGAAGCCGGGGCTTCGGGTGGCAAAGCGGCGCGTGGCGCTGTTGACCGCGCTCGCGGATCTGGCAGGCGCCTGGCCCCTGGAAAAGGTTACTGCGGCGTTGACCGATTTTGGCGCTTTGGCTGCGGATGTTGCGGCAAAGTCCGAAATTGCGGCCCTGATCCGGCGCGGCAAGTTGCCGGGAATGACGCCCGATGACGTCGAAACCGCCGCCGGTATGGTCATTCTGGCAATGGGTAAGATGGGCGCGCATGAGCTGAACTATAGCTCGGATATTGATCTGATCGTGCTGTTCGACGAAACCCGGTTCGATCCGGATGACTTCTATGATGCGCGGCAAGGAATGGTAAGGGCAACGCGGAACTTCTGCGCCACGCTCAGCGACAAGACGGCCGATGGTTATGTGTTTCGCACCGATCTGCGCCTGCGGCCTGATCCGGCGGTGACCCCGGTCTGCATGGCAATGGAAGCCGCCGAGCGATATTATGAAAGCCTTGGACGAACCTGGGAACGCGCGGCTTATATCAAGGCGCGCCCCTGCGCCGGCGATATGGCTGCGGGTGACAGGTTTCTGGAAACGCTGCGCCCGTTTGTCTGGCGTCGCCACCTGGATTTTGCCGCCATTCAGGATGCCCACGACATGCGTCTGCGCATTCGCGAAAACAAAGGCACGGGTGGCGCGCTGGTGATCCCCGGGCACGACATGAAGCTGGGGCAGGGTGGCATCCGAGAAATCGAGTTCTTCACCCAGACCCGGCAATTGATCGCGGGCGGTCGCGATCCTGATCTGCGCGTACGCGGAACTGTCCCGGGTCTTGCAGCGCTGGCCGAAAAAGGCTGGGTGCCGCAGGATGTGGCCGAAAAGCTGACCGATCATTACCGTGCGCACCGCGATGTCGAGCACCGCATCCAGATGGTGCACGATGCGCAGACCCACAAGGTGCCGAACTCCGACGATGGTATCGAGCGCGTCGCATGTCTGATGGGGATCAGCCGAGAAGAGCTGACCGCCGACCTTACCCATCGGCTGACCGAAGTCCATGAACTGACCGAGGGTTTCTTTGCGCCGGGTCAAAGCGCGCCGACACCTGCAACAGACGAGATCGAATTTGACCAAAGCGTGCTGGCCCGTTGGCCAACCTATCCCGCGCTGCGCTCGCAGCGCGCGCGACGTATTTTTGAACGCCTGCGACCAGAATTGCTGACCCGGCTGGCCAAGACCGCGCAACCCGCCGAGGCGCTTCTGGCCCTCGACGGATTTCTGGCCGGGTTGCCTGCCGGTGTTCAGGTGTTTTCGCTGTTCGAGGCCAATCGCCAATTGATCGACCTGCTGATCGACATTGTCGGCACCTCGCACGCGCTGGCCTCGCATCTGTCGCGCAACGCTTCGGTGTTTGACGCGGTGATTGGTGGCAGTTTCTTTCTCGACTGGCCCGGCCAAGGGGCGTTGCAAGAAGAACTGACCGGGTTGCTTGCGGCTGAAAGAGACTATGAATCGCAACTCGATCTGGCGCGGCGGTGGTGCAAGGAATGGCACTTTCGCGTTGGCGTTCACCACCTGCGCGGGCTTATCGACGGGGCGCAGGCGGGTCAGCAATACGCCGATCTGGCACGCGCGGTCATCGCTGCCATTCTGCCCATCGTCGCGGCGCAATTCGCCAACAAGCACGGGCCTGCACCCGGGCGCGGGGCGACTGTCCTGGGCATGGGCTCGCTTGGGGCCGCGCGGATAAACTCGCAATCCGATCTCGACATGATCGTGATCTATGACCCATTGGATCAGGACATGTCGGACGGGCCGCGCCCGCTGGCCACACGGACATATTATGCCCGCTTCACGCAGGCGCTCATCACGGCGTTGTCCGCGCCGATGTCGCAAGGGCGGCTGTACGAGGTCGACATGCGTCTGCGCCCATCCGGAAATCAGGGGCCCGTCGCCACAAGCTGGGCCAGCTTCGTCAATTATCAGCAGAACGAAGCATGGGTCTGGGAGCATCTGGCTCTGACACGCGCGCATGTGGTTGCCGGTGATCCCGGACTGGCCACGGATATTGAGAGCTTCCGTGCCGAGTTCCTGTCGCGCCCACGCGATCACCGCAAGGTCCTGCAAGAAGTGGCCGAAATGCGCGACAGGCTCGCCGCCGCCAAATCCCCTGCGGGCATCTGGGACGCCAAGAATGGACCGGGGCGGATGATGGATATCGAACTGATCGCCGAAACTGGTGCATTGCTGTCAGGAACAGCGCAGCGCGACGTCCATTCCGGTCTCGACGGTGCTGTCGCTGCTGGTCTGCTGGATGTCGCGCAAGGGCAGACTCTGAAAGAATGCTACGATCTATGCTGGTCGGTACAATGCGCGACGCGGCTGTTGTCCGGCAACGCGATCGAGTCGGACCGGATCGGCGAGGGGGGCGCGGCATTCTTGTGTCGCGCGACCGGGTTCGATCAGGTTCACGACCTTCAGGCCGCTTTGGCGGACACTTACACAACCGCCGCCGCGTTGATCCAGGCGGTAGTCGAAGAGGGCAAAGATGGCGCGCAGTGATGATCCAAACGATCCCAAAGGGCTGATCCGCGAGGCCTATCGCATCGAGGGTATCGCCTTGCCCGAATGCCGCAGCATCTTTCTGGACTGGGCGCTTGGGTTTCCACCCGACCGCGATCAGCAAAAGGCATTGGCGGTTTTGCACGCGGGGTACGCGGCCCAACATGCCGATCACCCGATGACGCAGGTGCTGCGCGAAGGGTTGGAAACTGCGCAGGCTCCGAAACGACGCGGCGGCTGGCGCGGCCGGGCGCGGTAGGGGGCTTTCCCCGACGCGCGTTCGCGACTATGAGGGCGCAATGACCCAGACCGCCGACCGCCCCCGCATCCGCCTGAAACCCAAAGCCAATGCGCGCGGCCTGCGCCACGGCTTTCCCTGGGTCTATGCCAATGACATCGTCACCGACCGCCGCACGCGCAAGATCGAACCGGGCGCTTTGGCGGTGCTTGAGGATGACAAGCGCAGCCCGATAGCTTTGGTTGCGGTCAATCCGAATTCAAAAATCATGTGCCGGGTTCTGGACCGCGATCTGAACGCCGACTTGACGCCAGAATGGTTCGAAACACGTCTGCGCCGCGCGCTCGATATGCGCGCGCAACTGTTCGACGCGCCGTATTACCGCCTGATCCACGCCGAGGCCGACGGATTCCCTGGCGTCATCATTGATCGGTTTGGCGCGGTTTGCGTGATCCAGCCCAACGCGGCTTGGACCGAACAACATCTTGAGACTCTGACCGATGCTCTGATCAAGGTGACCGGCGCGACGACAGTGTTGAAAAACGCCTCAGGCCGCACGCGCGGGCTTGAGGGATTGGATGATGTCAGCCTGACTTTGCGCGGCACGACACCCGATGCGCCGGTGCCGGTCCCCATGAATGGCGCGACTTACATGGCCGATCTGACCGGCGGTCAAAAGACCGGTCTGTTCTACGACCAACGTCCGAACCACGCCTTTGCCGCACGCTTGGTGCAACCGGGCGCACAGGTTCTCGACGTGTTCAGTCATGTAGGCGGTTTCGGGCTGGCGATGCTGGCTGGTGGCGCAGGGCAAGCCCTTGCGGTGGACGGCTCTGCTGCCGCTCTCGATCTGGCGGCGCAAGGGGCGATGGCGTCGGGGTTCGAAGACCGCTTTCAAACCCGGCACGGCGATGCTTTCGAGGTGCTGACCCAACTCAACGACGAGGGCGCGCAGTTTGACGTGGTCATCTGCGATCCGCCTGCCTTTGCCCCATCGAAACAAGCACTGGATGCGGGTCTGCGCGCCTACGAACGCATTGCCCGTCTGGCCGCGCCTCTGGTCAAACCCGGCGGCTATCTGGGCCTCTGCTCGTGCTCGCACGCCGCTGATCTCGGCCGTTTTCGCGATGCATCCGCGCGCGGGATCGGACGGGCCGGGCGTCACGCACAGATGATCCACACCGGATTCGCCGGGCCAGATCACCCGCAATTGCCGCAACTGGCCGAAAGCGGTTACCTCAAAGCTGTGTTCTACCGGCTGTGAAGGCGGTTCTGGATACCTGCGTCATCTATCCCACCGTAATGCGGGAAATGCTGCTTGGCGCGGCGAAACTCGGCCATTTCACGCCCTTCTGGTCCCCACGCATCCTCGAGGAATGGGCGCGCGCCGCCCGCAAGCTTGGCCCCGCGGGCGAGGCGCAGGCGCGCGCCGAAATCGCCCTGACACAAGCTCAGTGGCCCGGTGCCGAGCGTCCAGCGCCGCCGGGGTTGGAACACCGCCTCTGGCTGCCCGATGCCGCGGATATCCACGTGCTCGCAACTGCCGTGGCGTGCTCGGCGGATGTGATCGTCACGGTCAACGCAAAAGACTTTCCAAGGAACATTCTGGCGGAAGAAGGGCTGGAACGACGCGATCCCGATACCTTGCTGCACGGGTTCTTTGTCGATGATTCAGACGGAATGACTCAACTAGCCGAAGGTGTTCTGTCTGAGGCCAACCGCCTGTCCGGCGACCAGTGGACCCTGCGCAGCCTGATGAAAAAAGCCCGTCTGCCACGCCTAGGCAAAGCCCTGAGCGTCTGACGGGTTCCATTTCGTCTGGCTATAATTTTCCGGAGAGCGTGCGAGGCTGACCTACGCTCACCCCTGCTTCCAACGCTGCTCGAGCGTTTCCAGCGCCGCGATACGCTCATCCGTCTTCGGGTGGCTCATCAACCAGGCGGGAACAACCCCCGCGCGCTGTTGCGTCAAATCTTCCAGCTTGTGAAACAGGGATTTCTGCGGCCCGATGCCGATTCCGGCCTTGGTCAACAGGGCGGCGGCATATTCATCCGCCTCGTACTCATCGCCGCGTGACAGGCGCGAGGCCAGCAGGTGGGTCAGCATATTGGCGATCCAGGCACCGATAAACGGAATGAACCGGTTCAGCAGCATCATCAGCGCAGCCCGCAGGGCGTTCTGCCCCGAAAAATCGATCATCCGGCGTCGCGCATGTCCAAGGGCCACATGCCCCAGCTCATGGGCGATAACGCTTGCCATTTCCTCAGCCGAGACCTCTCCATTCGCAAACTTCCGGTAGAACCCGCGCGTAATAAAAATCCGCCCGTCCGGTGCGGCCAGCCCGTTCACGGGGTCGATCTCGTAGATGTAGACCGGCACGCGGTCGATCTCCAGGGCTGCCGCCAGCCGGTCGGTCATGCGTTTTAGCGCTGGATCGGCCAGTTCGGTCGATTTGGCATCCAACTCGCGATGGGTGCGCCAGACCGAAATCCGGTACATCGCAATGGCATAGAGGACGGCCAGCAGGATCGGGGTGATGCGAAGCATATGTTAGATATGGTCGATTCCGCGCAAATCGCAAGTCGGGTGGCAGCCGCGATTGCCACCCTCAATGTGCAGCGGACCGAATTGCTGGCGTCTGGTCAATCGGACCCGGTCGAGACTGGGATATATCAGTCGGTCGAACAGATGCCCCGGTCGTTGGTTTGCGTAGTGCCCTTAATCATCATGTTGTATTTGAGGCTTTCGTATTTCATCACAAAAGTCACAACGGTCTGATCCTTGATCAGCACATATGTCATCGAGTCCCCGGCCGGATAGATATCCGCTTCGCCGTCGACGGTTGAGGTCGCAATGGTCCCTTTGTCCGCGCCGCCTGTCCGGGTCAGCGTTACCTCGCTGCCATCAATGTCCGAAACGCAATTGACGACGAAATCGTCCCGTCCCAGCGGTGTATTGGCAAGCGCTGCCAGCGGAGCAAGTGTCAAAAGGGCAAGAGGAATGAGGCGGTGCAGCAGCATGGAACCTTCCGAAGTGTATTATGTTGGGGATGTGGTCTGTCCGGTGCGCGAACAGGGTTGGTTATTCGTTCTTCGGATGGCGCGTATCGGGCAATTACGACCAGATTGGGGCCGGGATTGGGTCACTGCATGGCGGCAAGCCCGCGCACGTCAATCCCAGAATTGACGGGGAAACTTCCTCAATTCCTGTCATATATGCGGATTGGCTCATATGATCCGAGACCGGGGGTTGACAACGATAGTGTCTGAATGAAACCTCGGAAACGTTGGGAGACATTGGAAAAATCAAGTAACTGCACCTTCTGCAAGGCAAACCGTCGGGGGAAACCGGCGTATGGCCGGGGTTATGTGCAGATGACGTGAATCCATCTCCCCCAAAATAAAACTTGGGAGTTCTTAGATGAAAAACAGCAGCAAGCTCAGCCTCGGCGCATTTGTGACCGCGGCCATGATGGCGCCGGCAGCCTATGCCGAAGAGTTCATCACCATTGGCACCGGCGGTGTCACCGGCGTGTATTACCCGACCGGCGGTGCAATCTGCCGCCTGGTGAACAAGGGTCGCAAGGAACATGGCGTGCGCTGCTCGGTCGAATCGACCGGCGGGTCTGTCTACAACATCAACACCATCCGCGAAGGCGAGCTGGAGTTCGGTGTGGCCCAGTCCGACTGGCAGTACCACGCCTATAACGGCAGCTCGAAATTCGAAGAGGCTGGTCCGTTCGAAAATCTGCGCGCCGTCTTTTCGGTACACCCCGAACCGTTCACCGTTGTGGCCCGTGCCGATTCCGGCATCACCAACTTCGAGGACCTGAAGGGCAAACGCGTTAATATCGGCAACCCCGGTTCCGGTCAGCGCGGCACCATGGAAGTTCTTCTGGGCGAAATGGGCTGGACCACCGATGATTTCGAACTGGCGACTGAGCTGAAAGCGGCAGAACAGTCCGCAGCTCTGTGCGACAACCAGATCGATGCGATGGTCTACACCGTTGGTCACCCCTCGGGCTCGATCCAGGAGGCCACAACCGCCTGTGACTCGGTTCTGGTGAATGTCAGCGGTGACGCGGTCAGCAAACTGGTCGACGACAACTCGTTTTACCGCACCGCGACCATTCCCGGCGGCATGTACCGTGGGTCGGATGGCGACACTGCAACCTTTGGTGTGGGCGCGACATTCGTGACCTCGTCGGACGTGTCGGAAGACGCGGTTTACGCGGTTGTCAGCTCGGTCTTCGAGAACTTCGACGACTTCAAAAAGCTGCACCCGGCCTTCGCCAACCTCAAGCCCGAGGAAATGATCGCAGACGGTCTGTCGGCCCCGCTGCATCCGGGTGCCGAGAAGTACTACAAAGAAAAAGGCTGGATTCAGTAAGCCAGACTTAAAGCAGGGTGCCCATTGGGCGCCCTGCCACCGAAACCCGAACAAATCGGGTGATCTAGAAGGCCAAAAAAGGCCGCGACGGGGAGACTTTTCATGAGTTCCGAAACGCAATCCAATCGTCCGCTATCCGAAGAAGAACTACAGGATCTGGTCGCCTCATCCGATGCGGGCGGGCGCAATCCGGTCGGCAATGTCGGAATTTTTCTGGCCGTCGTGGCGGCGATCTGGTCGATTTTCCAAGTGGTTCTGGCCTCGCCGCTGGCCAACTATGTGTTGCCGGGCAGCGTGGTGAACAACGCACGGCAATTCCATCTGGCCTTTGCCATGTTTCTGGCCTTTGCCGCCTATCCGGCGCTCAAATCCAGCCCGCGGGACTATATCCCGATCCAGGACTGGATCATGGGTCTGCTGGGCACCTTCGTCGCGCTTTATGGATACTTCTTCTACAACAAAATCGTCGACGCGGGCGGTCTGGCCGATGACACGGATAAGTGGGTCGCTCTGGTCGGATTGCTTCTGCTGTTCGAGGCCGCGCGCCGCGCGCTTGGCCCGGCGATGGCGATCATCGCGACAATCTTTCTGGCCTACGTGTTCTTCGGCTCGTCGGAATGGGTCCCCGAGGTTATCCGCTGGAAGGGCGCAAGCCTGAAAAAGGCCATGAGCCATATGTGGATCACGTCCGAGGGCGTGTTCGGCATCGCCTTGGGTGTTTCCACCAAATTCGTCTTCCTGTTCGTTCTGTTCGGGGCCTTGTTGGATAAGGCCGGGGCAGGGAACTACTTTATCAAAATGGCGTTCGGCGCGCTTGGCCATCTGCGTGGTGGCCCGGCCAAAGCGGCCGTTGTAGGTTCTGCGGCAACCGGCCTGATCTCGGGTTCCTCCATCGCCAACGTTGTGACCACCGGCACCTTCACCATTCCGTTGATGAAACGCGTGGGCTTTTCCAGCGAACAAGCGGGCTCGGTCGAGGTTGCCTCATCCGTGAACGGTCAGATCATGCCGCCCGTAATGGGGGCTGCGGCCTTCCTGATGGTGGAATATGTGGGCATCTCATATGTCGAGGTGATCACCCACGCGTTCCTACCTGCGGCGATTTCCTACATCGCGCTGGTCTATATCGTGCATCTTGAGGCGGTAAAGCGGAATATGCCGACGCTGGGCGACCGCGACGTGCATCTGGCGCGCACCGTTGTCGGGATGCTGTCCTTCTTCCTGGTTTTTGCCGGTCTGTGCTATGGCTCGCAATTCCCGGTCGATGCGGTGACCGCATGGGTGCCGTCTGCAGCGGGTCTGGTTCTCAGCCTGATCGTTTGCGCGGTTTACGTTGCTCTGCTCTATTTGGCCGCACAGGTGCCGGATCTGGAACCTGACGATCCAAACGCCAAAGAGGTGCAACTGCCGGTCATCGCCGATATCTACAAGGCCGGTCTGCATTACCTGCTGCCGATCATCGTGCTGGTCTACTTCCTGATGATCGAGCAGAAGTCACCGGGCCTTTCGGCCTTCTGGGCCACGGCGCTGCTGTTCGTGATCCTGCTGACGCAGAAACCGCTCAAGGCGATGTTCCGGGGGCAGAGCAATCTGTACAACACCTTCATCGACGGCGTTGCCGATCTGTGGCAAGGCCTGATCGACGGCGCGCGCAACATGATCGGGATCGCTCTGGCCACGGCGACGGCGGGTGTGATCGTCGGCACCGTGACTCTGACCGGTGTTGGACAGGTGATGGCGGATCTTGTCGAGTTCCTGTCGGGCGGCAACCTGATCCTGATGCTGGTGATGGTCGGCCTGCTCAGCCTGATCCTTGGCATGGGCCTTCCGACCACTGCCAACTACATCGTCGTCAGCTCGCTGATGGCTGGTGTGGTCGTGGAACTGGGCGCGCAAAGCGGGTTGATCGTGCCGCTAATCGCGGTACACCTGTTCGTCTTCTATTTCGGCATCATGGCGGATGTGACACCTCCCGTGGGTCTGGCGAGTTTCGCCGCTGCGGCCGTGTCGGGCGGGGACGCAATCAAGACGGGGTTCACCGCGTTCTTCTATTCGTTGCGGACCGTTGCGCTGCCGTTTGTGTTCATCTTCAACACCGACCTTCTGCTCATCGACGTGACATGGGTCGAGGGGATAATCGTGGCCATATTCGCGACGATCGCCATCCTGGTCTTCACGGCGGGAACCATGGGCTATTTCCTGACCCACAGCCGCATCTACGAAAGCATCGCGCTGATTCTGGTGGCTTTTGCCCTGTTCAGGCCCGATTACTTGATGGACCGCGTTTCTCCGCCGTTCACCTCGGTCGAGCCTGCGGCCTTTGTCGAAACGATCGGCGAGACGCCACCGGGAACCGAAGTGCGCATGGTCATCAGCGGGCCGGATTTCGACACGCTTGAAATGACGGACACCACGGTCGTCGTGCCGGTCGGCAGCGAGGAAGGCGGTGCCGCGCGTGTCGAGGCGATGGGTCTTCTGTTGCTCGAAGAAGATGGCCTGATCAAGCTGGAAGAACCGATGTTCGGTTCGCCGGTCGCGGATGATCTGGATATCTTTGACTATTATGGCGACGACGCCGTGCGCCTGACCTCGGTCAGCCTGCCGTCCAGCCAGCCGCCCAAACAGCTGATGTACATCCCGGCACTGATCCTTCTGGGTCTGATCGCCTTCCTGCAACGCGGCCGTGCCGCCAGACAAGAGGTGCCAGCATGACCAATTCCGTACTTTGTGCTGTCGATATCAGCAATGGTGATCTTGACGTCGGCGTACTTGAGCGCGCGGCCGCGCTGGCCGATCTGGACGGTGCGCGGCTGGATGTGGTGACGGTCACGCCTGACTTCGGAGAAGGATTTGTCAGCAGCTTCTTTGAACCGCATCACCACGAACAGGTGATGCAGGAGGCCCACGATAAGCTGGTCGCTTTGTGCGAGGCCACCTTGGGCGCAGATCGCAACGCCAGCGTCCGCCACGTTGTCGCCACCGGTACTGCTTATCAGGAGATCCTGAAAACGGCCGAGGGTGCAAGCAGCGATTTGATTGTCATCGGGGCGCATAAGCCGGACTTCAAGGACTACTTGCTGGGTCCGAATGCCGCCCGGGTGGTGCGGCATTCGACCGTGTCCGTCTATGTCGTGCGCTAGGTGCAGTTAGTAGCCGGTCATCTCAAGATAACCCTGTCCGGTGTGGCTGCCTGAGACGCGCACCGGACCCTCCCAATAGGCAAACCGGGTGCCCATCCAGGCACCGGAGTTCATGGCGGCGACCTCGATCTCGACGTCCCTTTCCGGCAGGGTCACGCGCCAGTGTGTCGGGATTTCGCGGCCCGCAACGCTATCGGTTGCCAGCGGCGTAAACTGAACCGAACCGTCCGGCAGCGCAACGCTCTGCCCGTCAGACTCGATCCATGTGGCCGAGGTGAAATCGCCGCGCGCACCCCGTAGACGGAAGGCCATCAGTTTCTGTCCGCCCTCAAAGCTCAGCGAAAACCAATCCCAACCGGTCTGATCTTCGGACAAGGGTTGCGATGACCATTCGCGATCCAGCCACCCCTGACCGGTGACCGGCACATCGCCGGTCGGCAGGTGCAGCACACCTTGGACTGTGTAGAACGGCTGTGAATAGTAGTGACTTGCCTGTCCATCCGCCGACTTGACCGAATAGCCCCGGTCGCCGTGAAAGACCAAAGGGCCGGTGGCGGTCAGGGACAGGTCGTAACTGAAGTCTGCACCGCTCGCGGCCAGGTCCAACCTGTCCATCCCTGTCCCCTGCATGTGCCAATCGTCGATCCATGCGGCAAACGGCTCTGCCCGGACGCCAGCCTGCCCAATCCCTCCCCGCGAGAGCCGCTCGGCAAAGTGGTGGCTGTCGGGCGTGGTCACGGCGGCATGGCCCATCCAGATTTGCGGGCTTTGCCAGCCTTCGGTTTCAAAGGGCTTGAGAGCGGATCGGAACAGGGTCCACTGGATGCCGTAATCTTCGCCGTCGGCGTCTTGCAGGTTTGCGGTCAGATACCACCACTCGATCCGGTAGTCGGGATGCGGGCCATGGTCCTTCGGGAATTGAAGCGCATATCCGGGCTTTGGAACATTGAACCCTTCGGCGCTGGTCCCAAGCCCGGCGTAGCCCTGTGCGAAAGCACCGACTGGCAATAGCAATACTATCAAGAGGGCCTTAACGTTCATTTGCAAACACCCTTAGCAGGTCGGCAGGTGGCAGACGCATCAGCCGCAGCGCAGGCAGGGCAGCTGCGATGGCCGCCGCCACAAGCGTCAGCACGAACAGACGCAGCCAATCAGCTGGAAACAGGTACATTGGCAATCGCCAACCGAAAGCCTGCACGTTGATCACGGCCAACAGGACCCACGCCAATACAAGCCCCAGCGGCAGTGCAAGGCAAGCGGTAAGCGCCGCTAGCAACACGCTGCGCAGCAGCTCCAGCCGGGCCAGCCTTGCGCGGGTCAGCCCCAATGCCCAAACCGGTGCGACCTGAGGCAAACGCTGGGTCCACAGCGTCAAAAGGCTGGTCAGGATGGCGAACCCGGCCACGCCCAGTGTCAGAATGTTCAGCGCCGAAGTCACGACGAAGGTCTTGTCGAATATCGCCATCGACTGCGCCTTCATGGCACCTTGCTGAACAACGGCCGAAGCGGGCAGGTCGAACTGTTTTCGCAGCGCCTGCGCCAAATCCGTTGCGCTCGCGGGGTTTGTCCGGATGCCAAAACGACGGGTCGGTGTTTCCGGAACAATCTGGTCCAGCACAGGCATCGCAACGATGGCTTGCCCGGTCGGATTGCCATAGTCGGAATAGACACCGGCGATCGTCAGTATGTGATCTGTTCCAAGGGTCAGTTCATCGCCCTGCCAGAGATCCGCGCGCCGGGCCAATTGTTCATTGATCAGAATGGCGCGGTCCGCGTGCACCTTGGTCCAGGCTTCGGGCGCGCGGGCGATCAGCGGCCAGTGTTGACGATAAGTCGGGTCGTCGACGACTCCGTACAGGAACAACGGCCCGGTCTCATGCGACAGTTCAACGCTGCGGATCGGCAGAACCGCATCAACTTTCGGTGCCAACCAAGCGGCAATCTGGCTACCTTGCGCGTCATCCTTTGCGGTGACGTAGAGCTCGGAGGCCAGGCGTTGGTCCAGCCAGCCGGTAAAGGTCAGCCTGAAACTGGACACCATTGTGCCGACACCGATATTTGCCGCCAGCGCCAGCATCAGCGCCATCAGCGCCAGCGAAAGCCCGGGCAATTGAGACCACATGTCCGCCCACACCCATTGCGCAACCGGGCTTTTGGCACGGCGCGACAGCACCGTCAGCACTCTTGATAGCATCAGCGGCAACAGCAGCGCTGCACCGGTCAGCACTCCGGCGAGTAATACAAATCCGGCAAACAAGTCCCCAATCAGCAAAAACAACGCCACGCCACCACCGATCAGCGCAAATCCGGCGATTGCGATCATCCGCCCTGATGCGCTGCTGTGGCGCCATGCCTGCATTCCGGGACCGGCCAGCAAGGGCATTTTCGACAGCCGCCAAAGCGCGTGAAGGCTGGCGGCCAGCGTACCTCCCACGGCCATGACAAGCCCGGCCAGAACCCAAGTAAGACGCAGGGCCAATTGCCCCTCAACCGGCGCACCATAGAGACCACGTAGGGTTGCCGCGACATCAGGCAGAAGGGCTCCGGCAATGAAAAAGCCAAGAACCAGCCCAAGCGTGCCCCCGGTCAGTGCCAGCAGAACAAGCTCGGCCAGGATGATGCGAACAAGGCTGGGCATAGTAACCCCAAGCGCCCGAAGGGTACGGATCATCCCGCGGCGCTGGGAAAAAGCCAGACCGACCGTGCCGTGAACGATGAACAGCCCAACGGCAAAGGACAGCAAACCAAAGGCCGACAGATTGAGGTGAAAGCTGTCTGTTAGTTGTGTCGTGTCCATCTGCGCGGCCGGGCTCGTGCGGGTCAGATCAGGGGCAATATCGTGCAACCGAGGCAGGCCCATTGGCTGGTCAGGCAGAACCAGAAGTCTGGAAATCTGACCGGGCTTTTCCAGCAGAGCCTCGGCCACGCCGATATCGGTCAAGACAAAGCCCGGAGGCAATGCGGTGCTGACCAGGGCGGGTGGGTAGCCATCCTGCCTGTCAAACTCTGACGCCAGGTCCGGTGATATCAGCAGGAGCCCGGGCGCAGTCAGAATGTCCGCAGGCTCGGGTGGGGTCTCGCTTTGCTCAATTTGGGTGACAGCGGGCAGGGCGGGGGCTGCGACCAAGTCGATGCCCATGACCCGGACCGAGCGTCCGCCAACCCTGATCGAACCATCCAGCACCGCAGCAACCTGCCAGCCCGCGCGCCGCAGGTCGACGTATCGGGACAATGGCATCGGGCCGGACGGGTCCCGAATTTCGTCAAACTGTCCAAGGGCCAACTGGTTGCTTGCGCGGGTATAGCTGGCGCGGGCCTCGGCGTTGATCGCCTGCACCGCCGACCAAAGCCCCGTTGCCAGTGCGATGCCGGTCAGCAAGGTCAGCAGTTGCATCCGGTGCGTGCGCCAATGGGACAGCAGGACCAGAACAACTGCGCGGGTCATGTGATCCGACCACCCGTCAGATGCGCGCGGCGGTCCAGCGGGGCAGCGATGTCTGGCGAGTGTGTCACCAACAACAGCGCGGTACCCGTGTCGGCAACCAGCGCCAGCATAAGATCCAACACCACCGCGCTGGCGGTTTCGTCCAGATTGCCGGTCGGTTCGTCCGCCAACAGCAGCATCGGCCTGGAGGCCATGGCGCGACCGATGGCCACCCGTTGCTGCTGCCCGCCGGACAGATGCTCGGGGTATCGGTCCAGAACGTCGCGCAGCCCAAGCCGATCGGCCAAATGCGCAACCCAGTCCGGATCATGTCGGTCGGCAAGACGCGCGTGCAGCGACAGGTTTTGCGCCACGGTCAGCGAAGGAATCAGATTGAACTGCTGAAAGACCACCGACAGACTGGTGCGCCGCAACTCGGCCCGTCCGGCATCGTCCAGCGCCGATAGGCGCGTGTTGTTCAGTGTGATCTCACCCCCATCGAACCCGTCCAGCGCCGCCGCCAAGTGCAGCAGAGTGCTTTTCCCGCTGCCGCTTTCGCCGGTCAGGGCCAAAGTCTGCCCGGCATCCAACGCCAGCGACACGTCGTTCAGAACCGGTCGCCCGCCGGGATAGGATTTCCGTACATGGTCAAGTGTCAGCAGCATTGATGGCCTCATCCGGTGCCTGTCACAATGTGCAACCCCCGCTGCATCTGTCCAGAGCCCGCATTGGTGCCTTTCGCCGCAGGGTGCCGCCCGTTGCAGGGTTGTCCTGCGCTGCGTCAAAGCGCATTCTGACCCGGCGGCCCGGGCAAACAAAGGATTGATCTCATGTCATTATCGCAGCAGATTTTCTGGGGCAGCCTCTATCTTGGGATCTGCTTTCTGATCGAAATCCTGCTGCTGACTTGGAGCGTGGTGATCATCCGCAGGCTGCTGGAGAAATGGGAAAACCGCAGCGCCGTTCTGACCACTGCCGGTCCGATCTGTATCGCGCTGATGTTCATCGTGCTGACCCACACGGTACAGGTGTGGATCTGGGCCATCGTCTGGGTCACGCGCGATGTTCTGCCGGATTGGAACGAGGCGCTATATTTCTCGCTGGTGACGTTCACGACGCTTGGCTATGGCGACATCGTTCTGGGCGACGGGCTGCGCATCTTCGGAGCGTTTGCAGCGGTGACCGGGCTGCTGGCATTCGGTCTGTCGACGGCGTTTCTGGTGGCCCTCATGACCCGCGTGTTTCAGGAAAAGTTCATATCCTAGAGAATAGGTGCCACCAGCCGCGCGAGTGGCGCGCCATACCGGACATAGACTGGCTGTTGCGGCAGACGACGCGTAAGCTCGTAGCTGTTTTCAAAATCGGTTTCCAGCATGTCGGCGACCGCCTTCGCCGCACGATCATCAAAGAACAGGGCCATCGCTTC
The DNA here is from genome assembly GCF_056537105.1 of Ruegeria sp. CH11. Taxonomy (NCBI): domain Bacteria; kingdom Pseudomonadati; phylum Pseudomonadota; class Alphaproteobacteria; order Rhodobacterales; family Roseobacteraceae; genus Ruegeria; species Ruegeria sp. CH11. Next base: position 642,174 of record NZ_JBQFQX010000001.1, on the reverse strand, counting down.
GAAATTCAATCGGAATGAGCGATTGTCCAGGTTGGTCGTGCCCACAGCGGCCAGCGTATCGTCAACCACAAACACCTTCTGGTGCAGGAACCCGTCGGTATAGCGCAGGACCTTAACACCGCATTCTCGGATCTCATCAAAATAGGCAAAAGCGGCCAACCAGGGCAGCCGGTGGTCGATGACTTCGGGCACCAGAATGCGAACATCGACACCGCGCAGGGCCGCGTGTTTCAGGGCGGACATAATGTCGATATCGGGCACGAAATAGGGCGAGGCAATCCAGACGCGCTTTTTGGCTCCGGCAATCGCGGAAAAGAACATCATCGAGCCGGTTTCGGTTTCGTCGCCAGGTCCTGTTGCGACCAATAGCGCATTCATGTCCTGCTCGGACTCGCTGCCGGCCCAGTCCAGCTTGTCGATCAAATCTTCATTGCGCGCCCAGTGCCAGTCTTCGGTGAAGATCAGTTGCAACTGACGTACGATATGACCGGTCATCCGGATATGGGTGTCGCGCCAGCGCCCGAAATGAGGGTTTTGTCCCAGATATTCGACGCCAATATTGTGACCGCCGATGAACCCGACCTCACCATCGATAATCACTGTCTTGCGATGATTGCGATAGTTCAGCTGAAACCGAAAATTCGGACCCCGCTGTTCGCGGGGCGAAGCGACGTCAATGCCTCCGGCGCGCATATCCTCGATATAGCTTTCGGGCAGGCCATAGCTGCCGACACGGTCGGTCATGAACCGGACGTGAACACCCTTTTGCGCGGCAGCAATCAGCTTTTGCTGCATCTGCTGACCCAGCGCGTCATCTCTGACGATGTAGAACTGAATCAGTATGTATTTCTCGGCGGCATCTATGGCTTCAAAGATCGAGGCAAAGGTCGCCTCGCCATCAATCAACAGCTCGGCCCCGTTCCCGCGTGACACCGGCAAATGGGCCAGCGCCTCGAACGGGCGTGGATTGATGCGCATCTTGTCCGGGTCCGGGCGCGAGAAATCTGCAAAGGACTTGATGCCTTCGACGACCCGCTCACTTTCGCGCCGAGCAATGCGATATCCGCGAAACCTGTGATGGCCCAGAAACAGATAGGCCGGAACCCCGATCATCGGGGCGGATAACAGGAAGACGACCCATCCCACGGCCCCTTGCGGGGTGCGCGCCGTCTGGGCAGCACGTACGGAAAAGAACAGGGCCGTGCAGTACAGGCCAAACAGAAAAAGCGAAACAAGCAGGGCCCACATCAGGTCGACATCATCCGGGTAATTCAGTTCGCCCCAGTGTAGACGCGAGACCAGTCGTTCGCCATATCCACAATGACCCACCCCATGTCAGGACCCTTGTCGAGACCATCAACCAGCTTGCCAATCGGGCTTTCGCGGTCATAGGCCCATTCGCGTTCATCGTCGGTATGATGCACCAGAATACCCAAGCGCGGCCCGTCGCCTGCGGTTGTCCATTCCATCATCGCAAAATCCCCATCGGAATTTCCTCCGGCCAAAATCGGACGGCGGCCGATGGTGCGCTCAATATTGATTGGTTTGCCTTCCTTGTCGTCGACAAAGGCGATGCCAGAGGCCTTGGCGATCACCGGCGCATCCCCGTCCGAGTCATAGGTCGTCTCGCCATAGGTTCCCAGCACCTGCTCGGGCGGGATGCCATAGGCCTCTTCGGCGAACACCCGCATGAAATGCAGCCCGCCGCCCGAGACGATATAGGTCTTGAAATCTTCATCGCGCAGATAGCGCAAAAGCTCGACCATCGGCTGATAGGTCATCTGGTCATAGGGCAGCCCGGTATCCGCATGCCGGGCGGTGTCCAGCCAATCTGCGACCGATGCCTGAAACGCGTCGACGCTGACCCCGGAATGCGAAGCGTTCACCACCTCGATCAGTGCGTCATGCCCGCCTTGCAGCACGGTCGCCAGATCGCCCTCAGCTGCGGCTTGCAAAGTCGGAGTACTCAGAATCGAAGGATCTTGTTCGGCCAGTTCGGCAAGGCGGTCCATCGCGAAGATGAATTGGAAATAGACCGGCTGTTCGGCCCAAAGCGTACCGTCATTGTCGAAAACAGCGATCCGTTCGGCAGGGGTCACATAGTCCGGCCCTTGGGGATCGGTTACGGCGGCGACAAAATCGATGATCCGCCCTTTTGCCTCTGATGTGGTCCAACTGGGCAGGGGGTCGGCCAAAGCGGACAGCGGGGCACAGGCCAGAAGGGCGCTTAGAAGAATATGTTGCATGAAAAACTCTCGGATAGCTGGAAAGAGGGCCACCATGTCCATGGCGGCCCCCAGTTTGTTTTCAACCCAACCTAGTTGTTTGTCGGGGTTTGCAGTTTTTCCATCACCTGATCCAGGTTGAAGCTGGCGGCTTTCTGGCGTGGCGGGAATTCCTGGAATGTTTCCAGGAAGTTACCGACATATTGCTGCGCCGGAACCAGGAAATAAGCGCGGTCCAGCAACCAATCATAATAGGTGTTGGAGGTACGATATGCGCGTTCGTACGGGTCGCGGCGCAGGTTGACGATCAGCGGAATGCGCAGCTCGGTCCAGGGTTCGATCCATGCGCGCAGCGTTGCCCATGCTTTCTGCTCGAGGAAGATCAGCTTCCAGTCATCATAGCGCAGGGCTGTCAGGTCACCATCATCCGAGAAATAGAAGATCTCGGCGCGGGGGCTTTCAGTGGCCTCACCTGTCAACAGGGGCAGGATGTTATAGCCATCCAGATGCACCTTGTAGTCGCGGCCCATACCCGACGAGCTATAGCCCGCCTTCAGCTTCTCCTTGATGTCCGGGTCACCCGCAACCGCAAGATATGTGGGCAGCCAGTCCATGTGATGCACGATTTCGTTAGTGACCGATCCGGCCTCGATCTGACCGGGCCAGCGCACCATCGACGGAACGCGCCATCCACCTTCCCAGTTGGTGTTCTTTTCACCCCAGAACGGCGTCGCGGCGGCATCCGGCCATGTGTTCATGTGCGGGCCGTTATCGGTCGAATAGTGAACGATGGTGTTGTCAGCGATGCCAAGCTCATCCAGCAGGTCCAGCAGCTGGCCCACATGCATGTCGTGTTCGATCATGCCTGCGGTATATTCGTCCGCTACGCGTCCGGAAATTTCGTTTGCCTTGGCGCGCATCTCATCCTTGACGTGGGTGCGGAAATGCATCCGCGTGCCGTTCCACCAGACATAGAAGGGCTGGCCCTGTTCATGAGCGCGTTTGATAAAGTCGATCGCGGCTGCGACGGTTTCATCATCAACCGTTTCCATGCGCTTACGTGTCAGCGGGCCGGTGTCCTCGATGGTGCCGTCCGCCTTTGATTTGATCACACCGCGTGGGCCATAGGCTTCGCGGAAGGTGCGGCCATCGGCCAGAACCGCATCGCCGGGATAGTCCTCATTTTCCGGCTCTTCCTCGGCGTTCAGGTGGTAGAGATTCCCGAAAAACTCATCAAATCCGTGGTTTGTCGGAAGATGCTCATCCTTGTCACCAAGGTGGTTCTTGCCAAACTGACCCGTGACATAGCCATGGTCTTTCAACAGGCCAGCGATGGTTGGATCCTCGACCTGCATCCCCAGATCGGCACCGGGAAGGCCGACCTTGGACAGACCCGTGCGAAACACCGATTGTCCCATAATGTACGAGGATCGACCCGCGGTGCAGGACTGCTCGCCATAGTAATCGGTAAAGATCATGCCTTCGTCAGCGACACGGTCGATATTCGGGGTCTGATACCCCATCAGCCCCATCGTATAGGCCGAGATGTTGGATTGACCGATGTCATCCCCCCAGATCACCAGAATATTTGGCTTTTGATCCTGTGCCCAGGCGGGCAGGGCCAGCATGACAGAGACCGAGGCCACGGCGAAGCGGCGCAGATTGCTGCGCCAAGTATCTGCAATCGAACGGGGTGGTGACATGATGTGCTCCTGAATTGAACGGGTCTTAATGACCCCTTGATTGAAAACTCATTGAAGGCGGCCCAGTTATTTGATCAGGCTGCCGACAAGTCGCTGATTCCCGTTAAGAAAAATTTGGATTTGACCGGGAATCGTACGGCTTTAGCTTAGGATATGATAATACCCGGAAACCTATCATATGATGAGATTGAAGAATACTAATGTTTGATAATGCGGGCGAAAAACAGCGGTTACTTGGCTCGGGCTGGTTGGCGGCGCGTGACGCCCAGTTTCAAAAGGACCTGCTGGATTGCGGTGTCAAAAAATCGTTCAAGACTGGCGAGGCGCTCTATCACTATGGGGACCCTGCAAACGGGGTTTACGGGGTATTGGCCGGCGCGGTGCAGGTCACGGCGCCTGCGGATGACGGGCAGGAATTCGTCGTCCACCGTCAGGGGGGTGGGTTCTGGGTCGGCGATCTTGCGCTGTTTGCCGATGCCCAGCGATTGGTCAGCGTGGTTGCAACGCAAGAAACACGAACGTTGTTCCTGTCTGGCTCGCGCATTGACAGGTTGATCCAGGCGAACCCCGAATATGTACGTGATTTCTATGCGTTATCGCATGAAAACATGCAGACCGCGTTGCGGATCATGGCCAACCTGGCGGTAACGGGAACCGAAAAGCGGCTGGTTCTGCGCTTGCTGCATTTGGATGAGGGGTCGTCAAAATCTGACGGCTGGATCGTTGTGTCTCAGGACGAACTGGCCGAAATGGTCGCGGTGTCGCAGCCCACGTTGCATCGAACCCTGCATCGACTGGCCGATCTTGATCTGATCGAATTGGGCTATGGCCGGGTCCGTCTGAAAGATCGCCGCAAGCTGATCGCCAATTGTCAAAGCTGACGTGAGGGATTCAGCGGCGGAAGACTTTCCGCCTTGCGATGCGGGGTTTGCCTAAAGGACCCAAGGGCTGACAGCGCCGCCGACCAATCCTCGGCACGATCTATGCCCTGCGCCGCATACCGCGCCGCGCCGATCTGTGCCAGATGCTGTTCCAGATCCGCCGCAGCCGCAGGGGCATCTGTGCGTGACTTCCACAGGTCCAGGGCGCCATACGCCGCAGACAGGTCGTGGGCCTTGAGGGCGTCTGTCAGTTGCTTCAACGCAAATTCGGGAGAGGACCGATAACGCAATTGCCGGGCCTCACGCCATGCGCTTACACGCGGCCTTAACCAACGCAGCGCTGCCCAGACAGCCAGACCAAAAAGCACCGCCCGGATCGCCAGTGACGCGATGGTTCGCGCGTCCGGCGGCTGCCAGGCAGGGGGTGCGAGTGTCAGGTCTATGGGGGCAATATCGATGGTCTCCACCTGATTGCTGCTCAGATTGTACCAGCGAACCGAAATGGGCGGCAGTTGCGTTTCACCGCCATCTTGCGCGAGGTAGACCACCTCATCTACGCGCTGCCCAGACAAAACGCCCCGGTCTTCGGTCTCGGTAAAGCGTGGTTCTTTGGGGTAGGCGCGCAGCAATGGGTCTTGTTGGTCGGGGATCAGTTCGGGCACAAGCAGGGGCGTTGTGCCAGTGATCTTCGCGGTCAACCGGCGGGTGATGGCGCCGCCGGATTGCACGTCGGTATCCCCTTCGATCTGTTGGTCCAACTCGAACCCGGTGGCGATGATCAACGGATCCAGATCGCGCGCCGCGTCGGGAACATTGGCGCTCAGAACGATCTTGGGCAGGGCGACGCTGACCTTGACCGGCGCGTTGCTGTCGGGATCGGCAAAGGTCACATCGATTTGTTGTGCCCCCAGATCCACCTCTCCGACCCGCAACGGATACAGGCGATAGCTACGCTGAACGCCAGACCAGGGTTCGCCATCGATGGTTTCGCTTATCGGGCCCGAGGCGCGCTCAGGCAGCCGGACGATCAGGTTTTCCTGCTCCAGTGACGGGAAGACCGGGGGCGCGGGCATGAAGGTTGGAACCAGCACCTTGATCCGAACGATGGCCGGTTGCCCAACCGTGACCGGATCGGTTGGCGCTTCGATCGAGACCTGTGGTTGCACTGGCGTCTGCGCGCGCAGTCCTGCGGGTAACAAAAGCATGAGCAAAAGAAGGTATCTCATTGCTGTTGCTCCTGATTTTCCAGAAGGAAGCGATTGCGCAGGAAATCCTGCATATCGGTGTCGATCGTGCTGATCCATTGATCCGCCGACAGGGCCTGCGCCCCGTCAGCCGGGGCTTGAACAGTCGTGTCCTTGCCACGGCCAGAGTCGTTGTCGAACACCGTGTCATCCGCTCCGATCCCGGCTTCTTCGCCGGTGTCTGACTGCTCGCGGGTGGTTTCGACATAGTCCAGAACCGCCTTGGCAACGTCGAGGTTATGCTGCGCCTCGGGCCAGTTCGGTCGCCTTTCCAACGCGGTTTCAAAGGCGGTTATCGCGGGCCGGTATTCCCGGTTGCGGATACGGGCCATGCCTTCGGCAAAAGCGGCGTCGGGCGTATCTATGTCTGCAAAGATTGCTGCAGCATCGGGGTATTGCCCGGCTTTCAGATGCGCATAGCCCTTTTGGTAGGGGTCCTGAAACAACTCTGCCGCGTCGGCAAAGCGCTTCTGGTTCATCGCGATCTGACCTTGCTGATCAGCGGTCAGGAACCAATCCCGCCAGCTGTCGGCAAAAGCCGGGCCCGAAGCCGGCAGCAGAAACAGCGCCAAGAACGCCCAGCGGATGACCCAGCCCTTTCGGAACCATAGCAGTGACAACAGCGCCGCTGGCCAGGCCAGCATCCAGCCACGATCCTGCCAGTCCAGCCGATCATCATCGTCCAACGCGTCGGAATAGGCCGAGTGAATCAGGCGTTGCAACCGAGCGATATCCCGGTCGTCATCCGCGAAGGGGACAACAGTTGCCCCTTTCAGCCCGTCCAGTTGCGGCAAGCGGTCGCCGCCGGGCCGCATGGTCAGAAAAAACACCGGAGATGTGGCAGCCTCAACCGCCGACAGTTGCGACGGATCGATATCGTCCAGCACGAACAGCACCGCGCCGGGGGTGTCGCTGTCGCTCAGAATCGTCTGGGCCAGGGTCAGAGCGTCACCTGCGGCATCCCCCGGCTTTGGCATCACCGCGGGCGTGAGCCCCTCCAGCAAGGGGCGCAGGATGTTGGCGTCTTCGGTCAGGGGGGCGACGCGATGCGGCGTTCCGGCATAGGCGATCAACGCGGTGCGCGCGCCTGCGCGTGCGTTGATCAGGTCGGTTACCTTGAATTTGGCGCGTTCCAGTCGCGACGGGGCAAGATCAGCCTCTTCCATGCTGTCCGTGACTTTCAGGGCGATGATCAAGGGCGCCGTGTCCGCGACCAGCGGGTTGGGCGCCCGCGACCATGTTGGCCCTGCCGCCGCCAGCGCGATCAGGGTCGCTGCGATCATTGCAACATCGATCGGGTAAATCCGCCGCCTGTCAGACGCGCCAAGTTGAAGCGCCGCCGCCAGATGTGGTGCGATCCCAGTTGGTAGCTGCGATTGAACCGTTGGCTTGGGTCGGATCACCCACCACAGCACGCCGATGGGAATGAGAAACACTAACCAAGCCACTCGGATAAAATGAAAATCCGACAGGGTGTCAATCATGCAGCACCTCTGCGCCGTTGCGCCACATGCAGTCCGGTTGAAGCGATCAGTATGACCAGCAAGGCCAGAGCCAAGGGATAATGCGCCAGGCTTTCACGAGGACGGTAGCTTTGGGTTTCCACGATCCGGGGGTTCAACTCATCAATGCGTTGATAGGTCTGTGCCAGGGCCTCCTCATCGTCTGCAAAGAAATATGCGCCGCCGGTGCGGTCGGCGATGTCTTGCAGCGCCGCCAGATCAACCCGATCCTCGCCCGAGGCATCGGGATCGCCGACCCCGATGGTGTAGATGACAACACCTTTGTCGGCGGCAATGGCCGAAGCGTTAACGGGGGTCATGCGGCTGGAGGTATCCGCGCCGTCGCTGAGTACGATCATCAGACGTTGATCAACGTCGCTCGACTCGAATGTGCGAATGCCGAGACCAATCGCGTCGCCCAAAGCGGTGTTCGGACCCGCCATTCCAACCTGAGTTTGATCCAGGAAGCCATTCAAACTATTGAGGTCTTCGGTAAAGGGGGCCTGCACAAAGGCGCGGGTGCCGAAAATGATCAGCGCCATACGATCACCTTGTCGTTGGGCGATGAAGTCGCGCAGAACATCCTTGACGGCGGCCAGTCTTTGTTTCGGTGCTCCGTCTGCCGAGGTGAAATCGCGCTGGTCCATCGAGCCCGAGATATCGAGCGCCAGTACCACGTCCCGCGCCGATTTCTCGATCACCACAGGTTCACCCAGCCGTTCCGGGCGGGCCAGTGCAATTACCAGCAGACTCCAGATCAGAGCGACCGTAGCGGTGGCAATTCTTGACCGCCTCGGGATCGTGGACCCTGATTGCGGCTCGACCCCGGCGGCTTGGGCGACATGGCGGAAGAATGGGATACGGATGGCGCTGCTTTCCTCGCGATGGGGTGGCGCGAACAGGTGGACGAGCACCGGAAGCGGCAGCAATACGAACGCCCACGCTGCAGCGAACGAGATCATCGTGGCCGCCTTTCCGGTTTGTGGGTTTTGACCCAGTGTTTGGCCAGCGCGATCAGATCGGGACTCGGGGCGGTGTCTCTATACGGAGCCTCGATCAGCTGATGGAATGTAGCCTTTGAAAATGATTTAGAATCAGATGTTTGCTGTATGAACGCCGTCCAATCTTCGCCGTATAGCCCGGCGACCTTCCTACGCGGATAGGCGACAAGGGCGGCGCGGCGCAGGGTTTCGGCGGCTTTCGCTGCACTCAGGTCCGGAGTTGACAGCTCGGCCAGCGCCGCGCGCCGATAGGCGTTCAAATGGCGATGCCTCAGAAGCGCGAAAACAACAGCGCCAAGGCAGCCTGCCAGAACAACCGCCAGCACCACCCATCCCCAGGTTTGAGGCATCATCGACACAGGCGTTGGCACCGGAGCTGGTTCCAGCATGTCCAGCAGATCGACCAGTGATTTGCCCTCGGTCTGGATTGCCATCAGCGGCCTCCTCGGTGGCCGAAGAGCCTGAGCATCTGATCCAATGCACCTTCTGCAGTGGTTAACGGCACAATTGGGAACCCATAACGGCGTGACCAGTGCTGTAGCTGCGCCAGGCGATTGTCGAGCGTGGACCGGATGCGCTGCGACAGGCCGGGTTCGGAGCTGTCGAGTTCGATCTGTTGGACGCCATCGGACACAGTGAGTTGCAGACCGGGTGAAAGTTCTTGTGCGCTGGGGTCGGAGACTTGGAACAATATCAAGTCGTTCGCAAGTGCTAGCCTACGCAGCAGGTTTCCGGATTCGTCATCAATCCCATCAAAATCGGAGAACACGCAGACCAGAGAATTGGTGTGCGCAATCGCGGCAGCCTGTTTCAGCATGTCGTTCAGGAACACTGTTGCATCGCCGCGCATCGCCGCATGAAGTCCGGAATTCAGCGCACCGACCGACGACAAAAACCGGCTGAGCGCGGCGGCGCGGCGTTGCGGCCGATGCTCGGCCAGATCGCCGTCTCCGAACACGATGCCACCGACACGGTCGCCTTGTTTCAGAACACTATGGGCCGCGATGGCTGCTGCCTCGGCCGCGATGACCGACTTCATGAACACCTGAGTTCCAAAGAACATCGAGACACGCTGATCCACCAGCAGCAGGGCCGGGCGGTCGCGTTCTTCAGTATAGACCCTGACATGCGGTTTGCCGGTGCGCGCAGTGACTTTCCAGTCGATCGTGCGGATGTCGTCGCCGGGCAGATAGGTCCGCAATTCCTCAAAATTCAGACCACGCCCGCGCAGTCGCGATGCATGACGCCCGTTCAGGATCGAGCGCGCCGGTTGGCGCGGCAGAAGGCTTAGCGCGCGTGCGCGTGCACCGAGGCGCAACAGGTGGTCCGCGTCCACACGGATGCGTGGATCGTTGGGATATGTTGCTGTTTGGCTCACGGTAACGCCACAAGGCGCAACATCTCGGCGATCACGTCATCGGCTGACTTCGCCGCCCCTTGCGCCTCGAAGCTGAGCGTAAGGCGGTGGCGGAAAACATCATGGGCAATCGCACGGATGTCCGCCGGATCGACATAGTCGCGCTGGTTCATCCAAGCATGGGCGCGACCGCATTTGTCCAGCGCAAGTGAGGCGCGCGGGCTGGCACCAATCTCGATCCAGCTGGCCAATTCGTCGCTCAGCGCGGCAGGCGTCCGGGTGGCTTGTACCAGATCGGCCATATAGCGATCCATCGCGTCTGACACATGGATTTGGCCAATCTCGGCCCGCGCGGCAAAAACCGCGTCCTGCGGGATCGTTGGCGGCGCCTCAGCAGAGCCGCCTTTGGTTGCTGCGATCTCTTCACCGCGCACAAGGCGGATCACCTCGACCTCGTCCTCGACCGGGGGGTAAGTGATCTGCACATGCATCAGGAACCGGTCCATCTGAGCTTCGGGCAGGGGATATGTGCCTTCCTGTTCGATGGGGTTCTGGGTGGCCATCACGATGAACAGGGGCTCCATCTTGTGGGTTGTGCCGGAGACCGTGACCTGCCGTTCCTCCATCGCTTCCAGCAGGGCGGCCTGCACCTTGGCTGGGGCGCGGTTGATCTCGTCCGCCAGAACGATGTTGGCAAAGATCGGGCCGGGCTCGAACCGGAAGGTGCCGCCGTCATCGGTCTGTTGAAACACCTCGGTGCCGGTCACGTCCGAGGGCAACAGGTCGGGAGTGAATTGAATCCGGCTGAAGCTTGCATCCAGATTGCGCGCCATGGCTTTGACCGCGCGGGTCTTGGCCAGGCCGGGCAGGCCTTCGATCAGCAGGTTTCCGTTCGCCAACATCCCGATCAGCAGGCGGTCGATTACCTCAGTTTGCCCGATGATGGATTGCCCCATGCGGGTCTTAAGATCATTTATCTGATTAAGTGCATTCATTTTTCGATCCAATCGACGTCATTTGTACTGAAGCGACGTGGCTGTGTGTCAGGATAGGTGGTCAGGAAAAATGTACCGTAATGACCGAAAGTTAGCAGGGATTGCTATCCCGATCTACCGTGAAATCCGTGAGGCGAGGCGATGCAGGTCGGCCTTCAATTCCGCGCGAACGGGTCCCGTGTTCGGCGCGTCGCGTAGTGTGTTCAACAAGTGCTCTGGCGTCTGTTGCCCAGCGGCCCGGTTCCAGCTGAGGCTTCGCAAGATGGTCTGGGTTTGGGGGTCCAGTCCGTCGGGAATGTCAAAACCGTTCAACGTGGCCCAAACCCCGCTCCAGAGTCGCCCGACGGACCAGGGGTTATACCCGCCGCCGCCCAGAATCAGAAACCGGCGCGACAGCGGCCCAAGGGTGGCGACAGCGCGCCAATGGCAGTTGTTGGACAACGACAGGCGCGACAGGGGGTCTTCGGCGACGGCGTCAGCACCGCACTGCAAGACGATGGCTTGCGGTTTGAACGTCTCGGTTGCAGGCAGGATCAACTGGTCAAGGATGGCGGCGAATTCGTCGTCATTCAGGTTTCTTTGCACCGGCAGGTTCAGCGCCGCTCCGCCTGCATCATCCTGAAGCGCACCGGTAAAGGGCCATCGCCGGGTCTCGTGAACCGAGATCATCCGGACCTTGTCCGAGCCATGAAAGGCGGCCTCGACCCCGTCACAGTGGTGGGCGTCGATATCGACATAGACGATACGGTCCAGACCCATGGACAAAAGGGTCAATATCGCCAGCACTGGATCGTTAAGATAACAGAACCCGTTTGCCCGGTCCGGCAAGCCGTGATGGGTGCCGCCCGCCGGGTTGAAAACGACACCGCCATCGCGGATCAGTTCCGCCCCCAACATCGAGCCACCAGCCGCGGTTGCGGGGCGGCGATACATCTCGGGAAAAACCGGGTTGGAAAGGGTTCCAAGGCCGTACCGCGCGCGGGTGCTTTCGGATACGTACTGGGTCTCTTCTGCCTGCCGTAAGGCTGCTATGTAGTCCGGTGTGTGGAAGGCGGCCAGAGCGCTGGGTTTGGCGCGAGGGCTGACGCGGTAGTTTTCAGCGGTCAGCCACCCCAAAGCGCGGCACAGGTCGATGACGGTAGATACCCGGGGAATGGCCAGAGGGTGTTTTGAGCCATAGGTCGAGTTCCGATAGATCTCGGACCCTATGAACAGGGGCGCTTGCATCCGTTAACGCGCGGTCTTTGGTCTGTTGTCGTCGCCCAGTCGCCCATCCAGTGACATTAGGATCGCAATCGGCTTAAGTGCCGGGATGTGGCTGAAAATGATCAGGATGCAGACTGTCAGCGGGACGCTGAGGAATGCGCCGATCAGGCCCCAGACCGTAGTCCAGAAGGTCAGGGCCAGGATCACCAGAAAGGTCGACATGTTCAGCGACCTGCCCAGCATCGCGGGGTCCAGAAAATTGCCGATCAGGAACTGTACCGTCCCGCAGCCCAAAACGATGATCAGGAAGGGACCAATGGTTTCGAACTGCACAAGGGCGATCATTGCAGGGAACAGCACCGCGATGATCGACCCGATCGAGGGGATGAAGTTCAGCGCAAAGGTCAGAACCGCCCAGGTCTCGGCATATTCCAGTCCCAAAACACGGAACACGGTATAGCTGATGCAGGCGGTGACCAGGCTGATGAAGGTCTTGACGCCAACATACCGTTGCAGACTGTAAGAGATCGCGTCCAGCACCGAAGCCAGTTCGGCCCCAAGCTGCGGGTTGCCTGCGGCCATTTGTATCTTTTTGCGAAAGGCCAGGCGCTCGGCCATCAGAAAGGCGACGTAAAGGCTGATCAGAAAGAACTGATTGAGCAGCGACGTGGCGCTGCCCAACAGCACGCGTGCAACATAGGACATGTCAATGCTGACAAGATTGTCCCGGATAAAGGTGGTGACATCATTGCCCACTAGGCCGGTGATGCGATTTACCGCTCCGTCAAACTGGTTTTCGTAGGTGTTGATCGAGCGTGCGAACTGCGTCGCCTGACTGCCAAGGATGTACATGATCATGAACAACCCGGCCAAAACCACAGTGACCCCGGCCAGATTGGCCAGCCAGACCGGCATGCGGGTCAATGACATCACCCGATCACTGAGCGCGATGATCAGAACATTGACCAGCAGTGCCATGGTCAACGGGATCAGGAATTGCGACCCGGCATATAACCCAAGCACCGCGAGCGTGGCGACAATGGTAATATCGCGAAGAACCGACAGTTTCAGGCGCGGTTTGACCTGAGTGTCTTGTGGGTCGGTCGGCATGGGCAGCCTCTGGCAAATTTCGCCGGGTCGGACCTGTCCGGCGTTCCTGGTCGCGATCCTGCACGGGTTGACCGGATTGTGCAATCCGCTCAGCCGGTTACCGAGGGAAATTGATGACTTGATCAGGATTGGCAGTTCTGTCCGATGCAAAGGCCGGATAGGGTCAGGGCATGAGACACGGCGCGATTCTGATCAACAATCGATATCTCAGCGGCTTGTGGTTGGCCCTGCGCAGGTTCAACGGCAAGAACGGTTTTGTCATGAGCAGCCATGTCGCCATGTCGCTGATGATGGCGCTGTTTCCCTTTGTACTGTTTACGGTGGCGCTGGCGGGTGCGCTGTCGCAGGGCTATGTGACGGATGAATTGATCGAGCTTATCTTTGGCGCGTGGCCCAAGGACGTCGCTGATCCGATCGTGCAGGAGCTTCGCGCTGTACTGGATGGCGCTGGGTCGGGGGTGATCACGCTGGGTGGTTTGCTGGCGATCTACTTTGCATCAAATGGGGTTGCAGCAGTTCGCAAGGCGATGACTCAAGCCTATCATGACAAGGATACCTGGCCGTTCTGGAAGGCGCGCCTGTTGTGTTTCGGGCTGGTGATCGGTGGCGGTGCTGCCATTCTGGCGATTGCCGCGGTCGAGGTTGTGCTGCCCGTTTACACCCGCTTGGTGTCCGAGAAAACGGCCGTTGACGTTGGCGGTTGGCTGTCGGTGGACCGGTTGCGATGGACCTTCACGGTGGCGGTTCCGGCGGGAACCGTGATCATTGCCCATCTGGTTTTGCCCACGCGGCGGCACAGGTTGTCGCAAATTCTGCCAGGCGTTCTTCTGACGTTGGGCTTGTGGGCTGCGGGCGGCTGGGGGTTCTCGGTCTATATCGCGCAGTTCGCGACCTACAGCGCCACCTATGCCGGTCTAGCTGGGGCCATGGCTGCTTTGATTTTCCTGTACCTCTGTTCGGCGATGCTGATCCTTGGGGCCGAGTATAACGGCGCGCTGATCGATCTGTCGGACCAACCCATCCCGGACGCGGACGCATGATGCGGGGCTGGGCTGGCGCTTTGTTCCTTCTATCCCTTGCCTTTGGGCAGGTAGCTGGGGCCCAGCACTATGTCGGGTCGGATGCCTGCGTCGCCTGCCATCAGGAGGAGGCCGACGCATGGGCCACCTCGCATCATGCGCTGGCCTGGACCGAGGTTGCCGACGGGCATGTTCTGGCAGATTTCGATAACACACGGTTTGAACACGACGGAATGTCGGTGGATTTTCGCAAGCAGGGCGCATCCCTGCTGGCCGATGTGACCGAGAAAGACGGTGCCACAACCCAATACCCGGTGCATTCCGTCGTCGGGATTTCTCCGCTTCAGCAATACCTGTTTGAAACCGAACCGGGCAGGTTACAAAGCTTCGATGTGGTTTGGGACACCGAGGCCGACCGGTGGTACCACCTCTACCCCAATCAGGACCTGCCGCCGGATGACGGGCTGCACTGGACCGGGCCTTACAAGAACTGGAATGCCCGCTGCGCGGAATGCCACGCGACGGGGTTCGAGAAGAAATATGACCCGATCACGCGCAGCTACGGCTCGACCCAGTCCGAGATCGGTGTCGGCTGTGAGGCGTGCCATGGCCCGGGCTCGGCGCATATAGAATGGACCACCGGCAAGGCGCTGGACGATGGGCTAGGCGAGTTTGGCTTTTCAATGGAATGGGGCAGGGGCGAAACCGAGGCCGAGATTCAACAATGTGCCGGATGCCATTCCCGGCGCGAGGCGCTGGGCGAGGGCAATCCGCTGCCGGGGACTCCGTTTCACGACGCCTACAATCTGGCGGTGCTGCGACCCGGTCTCTACCACTCGGACGGTCAGATCCTGGATGAGGTCTATGTTTACGGCTCGTTCCTGCAATCGCGGATGTACGAAAAGGGCGTGGGATGCATGAACTGCCATGATCCGCATCGGGCTGAATTGCGAGCCGAGGGGAATGGGATCTGCACGCAGTGCCATTCGCCAGCGGGCAATCCCGATTTTCCGACGCTAGCGCTCAAAGACTATGACAGCGCAGAGCATCATCATCATCCCGATGGCTCGGACGGGGCGCAGTGCAAAAGCTGCCACATGATCGAGCGGGTCTATATGGGCACCGACGGTCGCCGCGACCACAGTTTCCGCGTTCCGCGCCCCGATCTTGGGTTGGGCGCGGATGCCTGCACCGATTGCCATGCCGATCAGGATCAGGATTGGGCCGCGCGCGCGATCGAAGGGTGGTTTCCGGAACCCACCCACCGGGGTCCGCATTTCAGCGCGGCCTTTGCGGCGGTGTCGGAGGGGCGATTACAGGACGCGGGTGTTCTGATGGACGTTGCCAACAATACCGGGCAGGCGGGGATCGTTCGGGCCACCGCGCTTTATTTGTTGCAAAACTTCCAGTCTCCGGATGTGGCCGCTGCGATGGTTGATAGCCTTTCGGATCCCGATCCGCTGATCCGAGCCAATGCGATTGCCTTGCAGCGCGCCGCGCCAATCGCGGACCGCATTGCCCGGCTTGAGCCGTTGCTGTCGGACCCGATCCGCAATGTCCGTCTGACCGCTGCGAAAGAGTTTTTGCTGATCCCGCCAGATGCGCTGACGCAAGCGCAAAGGCCCGTGGTCCAGCAGGCGGTCAACGATTGGCAGCGCAGCACGTCATTGCGGTTGGATTTCCCGGAAATGCACATGGTGCTAGGCGGTTTGGCCCTGTCGCTGCGCAACGCCCAAGCGGCCGAGCGCGCGTTTCGCGAGGTGGTCACACTTGACCGGCAGCGGGCCGAAGCCTGGCCGATGCTGGTTCAACTGGCGCATATCAATCGCGGCCCGCAAGCCGCGATTGACGTGCTGAACGAGGGTCTGTCAGTCCTGCCGGACGACCCGAACCTCGGGCAATTGGCGCAACAATACCGCCGTTGAATCGGCATCGATCAGACCGATTTGCGCCACGTTCCGGGCGAATTTCACCGGTACGCTGTTGGCATCCATTGCTTCAACAGGTGCCACATGCCCGAACGCCTCGCAACTATGGTTCAAGCCTTGGTCGGTCCGCGCAAAGACCGCCTGGATCAACGCATTGCGGAACTGCGTGACAGAAAACCTGTTGATCTCAACCATGGGGATGGGCTGATGCTGCAAGGGATGGCGTCGTCGTCGCTGCGCGAACAGCGCATCACCGGGCAAAAACTCAGCCTGGACTAACCTCTACCCACGGAACCCGGTGGCGACGACGAATTTCTCGGAACTGTCCGACCGGGATGCGGGCGGTTTCACATTCGCGACCTTTTCGAACTTCTGCTTTAGCAGCTTTTGCAGATCGCCTTCAGCGCCCCCGGCCAGAACCTTGGCAACGAATGTGCCGCCTTCTTCCAGAACGTCAAAGGCAAAATAGGCGGCAGTTTCGCACAAGGCCATGATGCGCAGATGGTCGGTCTGTTTGTGCCCCGACGAAGCTGCGGCCATGTCAGACATCACCACGTCGGCCTTGCCACCCAGCCATTCTTTGACCTTCTGGTCGGCATCGTCTTCCATGAAGTCCAGCACGTGGGCCGTTGCACCTGCGACCGGTTCGACCTCTTGCAAATCGACCCCCAGAACGGTGCCGATGCGTTTGCCGCTTTTCTCACCCAGCGCGTTGACCCGCTTGACTGCAACCTGCAACCAGCCACCCGGTGCGCAGCCCAGATCAACAACACGCGCGCCGGGCACAAGAAACCGAAATTTCTCGTCCAGTTCCAATATCTTGAACGCCGCGCGCCCGCGATAGCCTTCGGCCTGCGCGCGTTTGACATACGGGTCATTCAGCTGCCGTTCCAGCCAACGGGTCGAGCTGAGCTTGCGCCCGCGCGCGGTCTTGACCTTGACCTTCAGGTCACGCTGCCCGCGACCCGAGGAGTTTTTTCCAGTTGGTGTCTTCGCCATCAGAACGGTCCGTCTTCCAATACGCCGTCCGCGCTCATCTGCGCATAAAGCAGGCCTTCGCGCAGCCCCCGATCCGCAACGGAAAGGCGGTCGGTGGGCCAGCATCTGAGCAGCGCCTGCAAAATGGCCGAGCCGGACATGATCAGGGCCTGCCGGTCATCCCCGATCCGAGGATCACGACGGCGCCCGTGAGGGCCGAGTTCTAGATAACCTCGTATGACCTTGTCAATCTGATCGCTGGTCATACGCAACCCGTCCACTTTGGTCCGGTCATAGCGTTTGAGCCCGAGATGGGAGGCGGCAACAGTGGTGACAGTTCCGCTGGTACCAACGATCTGGAACCCTTCGCGGGCCTGTTCGTCCTTGTAGGGCGCGAAATCGGCCAAGTTTTCCTCGAAGAACCAGCTCATAAGCGCAAAACGGGCCGAGTCGTCCTCGACGTCGTGGAACTGATCCCGCAGCGTGGCGACGCCGAGCGGTACGCTGATCCAGTCCACGACTTTGGCAGCGGGAAAGGGGCTGTCGGCGGTGTGAAATCCATTGTGCAGGCGCATGATCGCGGCGGGACGGTCGCGGCGCGGCACCGACGAGATGTCGATCCAGACCAGCTCGGTCGAGCCACCGCCAATATCGACGACCAACAATTGCTCGGTCTTGGTGGACACCAGAGGCGCGCATGAGATCACCGCCAGCCGTGCCTCTTCCTCGGGCTGGATGATCTCCAGCGTCAATCCGGTTTCGCGTTTGACCTGTCGGATGAAATCGCGGGAATTCTTGGCGCGCCTGCAGGCTTCGGTCGCGACCAGACGCATCCGTCTGACCCTGTTCCGCTTGAGCTTTTGCTGACAAATCCGCAGCGCCTGTACCGTACGCGCCATCGAGGCCCGCGACAGCCGTCCGGTCCGTTCCAGCCCGGCCCCTAGCTGCACGGACTTGGAAAAACTGTCTACCACATGGAACCCGCTGCCCTTGGGCTGGGCTATCAACATGCGGCAGCTATTCGTCCCCAGATCCAGCGCCGCATACAACGCATCTGGATCGGGTCTTGCTGGCGCGGGGCTTTCGACCGCTTTCGGGAACGCGCCCGCACCTTTGGGACGCTTGGGCGCCATCTTCAACGCCCTCCGATTTTCGAGTTACCCCGACCATAGGTCGCGCAATTCGATCACGCAAGATACTCATTATCACCATGAGGATTTTGGTGTTCGGATTCGGGGAAGGGGGCGTTAAAAGCTGCGGTATCCCATCGTGGGCAAAAACGTCGCTGTGAATGCGCCGTGTGTCGAAAATCGACCGACTTGCCCCCACATTGACGTTTAGAACCGCCCCATCGGGTTAGGAGGAATCACAACAATGCCTGACGTCACCATCGTATACTGGCGCGATATTCCTGCGCAGGTCATCGTCGGCAAAGGTCGTCGTGGCGCCAAGCGGCAGTTGGAAGAACGGTTTGAACAAGCCATCGACCGCGCCGCGATGAAGGTGAACGCCAAGGACAGTGATGCCTATCTGGCCGAATGGCGCAAGGCCGACCCTTTTGCAGTTGACGGCGACCCGTCCGAGATTGCCGAGGCCGAAGCCGTGCGTCTGGAAACGGAATATGATCAGGACCGGATCAAGGCTCTGATCGCGAATGACGGTTGGGCATGAGCCCGCGACAGCTATGGGAGGCCGCAATGGCTTTGCTGAACTTCAAGAAACGTGATGCCGCCGAAAACGGACCGGTGAATCCGACCGTCGAAGCCTTTTTGCAGGGCTATTCGATCGAGGTGATGCCGCGCACCGCCGAAAAGGTCGAGGATTTCCGCGCGCTGCTGCCCGAAGGTACACGCGTCTATATCGCCCATATCGAAGGCACCCCGATCGAGGACATGGTCAAGACCGCCAAGCGGATCGCGGCCGAGGGCTATCCGGTCATGCCGCATTTCCCGGCACGGATCATCAAGGACGCGGCCACGCTGGAAAACTGGATCTCGATGTATCAGGGCGAAGCAGGGGTCGAACAGGCGCTGCTGCTGGCCGGTGGTGTGACCAACCCGCATGGCGATTTTGACAGCTCGATGCAGCTGCTGGAAAGCGGACTGTTCGACAAGGCAGGATTCAAGCGTCTGCACGTAGCGGGTCACCCCGAGGGCAACAAAGACATTGACCCAGACGGTTCGACCAAGAACGTGGACGAAGCACTGCGCTGGAAGCAGAAGTTCAGCGAAACCACCGATGCCGAAATGGCGCTGGCGACCCAGTTCGCGTTTGACGCCAAACCGATCATCGCATGGGCGGACAGTCTGAAAGAGGCGGGGATCGACATCCCGGTCCACATCGGTATCGCTGGTCCGGCGAAACTGCAGACGCTGATCAAATTCGCCATCGCCTGCGGTGTCGGTCCTTCGCTGAAGGTTCTGCAAAAGCGCGCAATGGATGTGTCAAAGCTGCTGCTGCCATACGAGCCGACCGACGTGATCACCGAACTGGCCAACCACAAGGCGGCCAACCCGGATTTCAATATCACAAACGTGCACTTCTTCCCGCTTGGCGGCATCAAGACCAACGCCAATTGGGCAATCAACAATGGCGGCGCTTCGGCAAAGCCAGCAAATGCTTAAGGAACGGACATGACCCGTACAGTCGTAGAATCAAAAACAAAAACCGCCGTTCTGGGCTTTGACGAACCGTTCTGCGTCATCGGTGAGCGGATCAACCCGACCGGCCGCAAGAAGCTGGCCGCTGAACTGGAAGCTGGCGATTTCTCGACCGTCGAGAAAGACGCGCTGGCGCAGGTTGCGGCTGGTGCGACCGTTCTGGATATCAACGCGGGCGTTGTCTACAACTCGAACCCCAACCCGAACGAGACCGAGCCGCCGCTGATGCGCAAGATCGTCGAGCTGGTGCAGGGTCTGGTCGACGTACCGCTTTGCGTCGACTCGTCGGTTCCGGGTGCTTTGGAAGCAGGTCTTGAGGCGGCTGAGGGCCGCCCGTTGCTGAACTCGGTTACCGGTGAAGAAGAGCGTCTGGAGCTGGTTCTGCCGCTGGTCAAGAAATACAACGTTCCGGTTGTTGCCATTTCCAACGATGATACCGGAATTTCCGAAGACCCCGATGTCCGTTTTGCTGTCGCAAAGACCATTGTAGAACGCGCCGCCGATTACGGCATTCCAGCGCATGACATCGTGGTCGACCCGCTGGTGATGCCCATCGGCGCGATGGCAACCGCGGGCCAGCAGGTGTTTGCTCTGGTCCGTCGCCTGCGCGAAGAGCTTGGCGTGAACACCACCTGCGGTGCGTCCAATATCTCGTTTGGTCTGCCCAACCGTCATGGCATCAACAACGCCTTCCTGCCGATGGCAATGGGTGCTGGCATGACTTCGGCGATCATGAACCCGGTTGCCCTGCCGGTAACACAGAAGAAGATTGCCGAGAAGAAAGAGCAGGTCACTGCCGCTGGCATCATTCTGCCCGAAGGCATGGACGATGAGGCATTTGTTCAGATGTTCGGTCTGGGCTCGACCAAGCCGCGCGCCGGCAAGGAGATGGAGGCCATCCGCGCCGCCAACCTGCTGACCAACAACGACGCCCATGGTGGCGAGTGGATCAGATTCAACAAATCCCCGGACGAGGCCGGTGCCGCCGGTGCGGCCGGTGGCCGCCGTGGCGGTGGTCGTCGTCGCCGCGCCTGATTTTCTGGCCGCAGGAATAGTGAAAGGTCGGGCGATCGCCCGGCCTTTTTTTGTCAAAACGGGCCGGGGGCGATCTAGCTGCGCAGATCGATGGCCCGATTGACCAGAAGCCCGGCATTGACGGCGCGATAAGTCGGAAATGGCCTGCGGTCGGACAGTTCGATATCGCGTTGAATCCACTGATGATCCTCCAGGCGGTGTAGCGAGGCTGACAACGCCCTGTCTGTGATCGACCCAAGGGACGATTTCACGCCTGAAAAGCGCTGCGGCGTCCCGGTCAAAGCCAGAACCGGTACGGACCAGCTTTTTCTGAGCACAGCAAACTCGCCCTCGTCGGGGATCGCTTCAACAATCCACCGAGCGGTCATTGCGTATTCCGCCCCGGTCCGGGTCAGCCTGAATTCGGGCCGCAACGGGTGTCCATGCCCGGGATTGCGCTCGAGCAGGTTCAATTGAAACAGGTGGTCAAGGCTTGCGGCAAAGGACGTGCGGCTTGCGCTGGTGGATGCAAGCAGCGGTGCCTGGCGACCGGGCGTTCCCGTGGCCATCAGGGCCAGTATGTTCAGGCACCAGGCCCGGGACGTGAGGTTGACAAGAGATTTTATGTCCATAAAGTATAGTTACTATATTTTAGGTAAAAAGGGAAGTTCAATGGCTCTTGTTTCTCTGGAAAACACCATAACGCTCGCGATTTCGGTCCGGGATCGTCACGCCAGCGCCGACTGGTATCGTGACAAGCTGGGATTTGAATTGATCCACCATATCGACGAAGCGGGTTGGAGCGAGTTGAACACCAAAACGCAGGGGGTCACGTTGGGGCTGGGTGAGCAGGTCGAACCAACACCCGGCAACACCGTGCCGGTGTTCGGCGTGGCCGATATCGTGCCCGCAAGAAAAGCGTTAGAAGACGCAGGTGTGCAGTTCGATGGCGCAACCGAAACCATCGAGGGCATGGTGAGCACGGCCACGTTCTATGACCCGGACGGCAATGCCATGATGTTGGCTCAGGACCTGACGGTGAACGGCTGACGCGCGGCGCTGGTTCAATGCCTCTTGCAGCAGGTTTATTGAACCGGAATATCCTGCTTCAGCTTCCCGGTCGTTTTGTCGAAGATCAGGATGCGATTGTCATCCGTCACGACTGCGTACCAGTTGTTGCCAATGGTCAGCGCCTGTGCCTTCGCACCGTCCGGCAGCTCGATCTGGTCGGGCAGTTTCGGCGTGCGATCCGATAAGCGGATGACAATCAGCGCGAAGGTTACTAGAACCCCGCCAATCATCACCGCGGTCAACAGCATGACCATGCGCCTCAGCAGTCGCAGTTGCGGCGTTTCCTGCGGTTCCTGAGGATCGGAAGGGACAGTCATGGGCACCCGCCTGATAGAGTTTCACGTCGCGGCCGCGCCGCCACCTCGCCTTGATAAGGCGCTTTCGCGGGATGTGCCAGATGCGGAAAGCCTGTCGCGCACGCGACTGGCACGGCTGATTCAGGAGGGCGCGGTTGCAGTCGATGGCCACGTCCAGACGGACCCGAAGGCCAAGGTTGCCGAAGGGGCGCAAATCTCGATCACCGTTGCCGAGGCTGAAGACAGCCATATCGGCCCCGAGAATATCCCGCTGGAAATCGTCCATGAAGATGACGACCTGATCGTTGTCAACAAACCGGCGGGCATGGTGGTGCATCCGGCGCCGGGCTCGCCCAGCGGAACGCTGGTGAACGCGTTACTGCACCATTGCGGCGATGCCCTTTCGGGTGTTGGCGGGGTCAAGCGGCCGGGCATCGTGCATCGCATCGACAAAGAAACCAGCGGCTTGTTGGTGGTAGCGAAATCCGACGCAGCCCATCAGGGTCTGGCTGCGCAGTTCGAGGCGCATACCGTCGAGCGTTACTACCGCGCCATATGCTACGGTGTGCCGGACGCCAACGACCCGCGCCTGCGCGGCGTCAAGGGGGTCAGTTTTGAGCCCGGCAACATCATGCGCTTGACGACGCAGCTTGCCCGTCACAAGACCGATCGCCAAAAGCAGGCGGTTCTGTTCCACGGCGGCAAACACGCGGTCACCCGGGCGCGGGTTGTAGAAACTTTCGGCGACCCTGCGGCACTGGCCTTGGTCGAGTGCTGGCTGGAAACGGGCCGGACACACCAGATCCGGGTGCATATGGCGCATGCCGGTCACGGGCTGGTGGGCGACCCGGTCTATGGCGGTAAGCGCAAACTGGCCGCACGCGCCTTTGATGTGGTTACCGCCGACGCTGTGCGCGACTTTCCGCGTCAGGCTCTGCATGCGGCAGTTTTGGGCTTTGAGCATCCGCTGAGCGGTGAGTTTTTGCGCTTTGAGGCTGCCTTGCCCGAGGATATGAAGGTACTTCTGGACGGGCTGCGCGGGCGGATGTCATAATTCGCAAAGACGCGTGATTATGGACTTATCAGCTTTTCTTTATCAACGGTTAATACCAGACTGTTAACGGTCCCTCTTGAATAATACTGGTTGCGTTACCATATCCCATGTTAAGGGCTTAAACATTTGTCCAAGGGGCAGAAATAAATGGCAAATTACTCAAATCTTCCCGCACCGACGCCTGAGGGTGGTCTGAACCGCTATATGCAGGAAATCCGCAAGTTTCCTTTGCTGGAGCCGGAAGAAGAATACATGCTGGCAAAGCGCTGGGTCGAGGAACAAGATACCGAGGCCGCGCATAAAATGGTCACGTCGCACCTGCGTCTGGCGGCCAAGATTGCCATGGGCTATCGCGGCTATGGCTTGCCGCAGGCCGAAGTGATCTCTGAGGCCAATGTGGGCCTGATGCAGGCCGTCAAAAAGTTTGACCCGGAAAAGGGATTCCGGCTGGCAACCTATGCCATGTGGTGGATTCGCGCCTCGATCCAGGAATATGTCCTGCGGTCGTGGTCGATGGTCAAGCTGGGCACGACGTCCGCGCAGAAAAAGCTGTTTTTCAATCTGCGCAAAGCCAAGGCACGCATCGGTGCATTGGAAGAGGGCGATCTGCGACCCGAAAACGTCAAGCAAATTGCCGAAGACCTCGGCGTAACCGAAGAGGAAGTGATCAGCATGAACCGCCGTATGTCCGGCGGCGATGCCTCGCTAAACGCGACGGTCGGGTCCGAAGGTGAAGGCAGCATGCAGTGGCAGGACTGGCTGGAGGACGAAGATGCCGACCAGGCCGGCGACTATGAGGCGCGGGACGAGCTTGAGGCCCGTCGCGAATTGCTGACCGCCGCTTTGGAAGTGTTGAATGATCGCGAAAAGGACATTCTGACCCAGCGGCGCCTGATGGATCAGCCTGTGACGCTGGAAGAGCTGAGTACGCAGTACAATGTCAGCCGCGAACGCATTCGCCAGATCGAGGTGCGCGCGTTCGAGAAATTGCAGAAAAAGATGCGTGAACTGGCACGCGAAAAGGGAATGCTGAAATCGAACTGATTTCGGACAAGGTCAGCCCGCTGAGAACGCGGGCTGACGTTTTTCTTCAAACGAAAACAAAATCCGACTCGGACAGGTGGCTGGCCCAGACGCCCGACAGATAGATGCTGTCGCCGTCATCGAGCTCGATCTCGGTGCCGAAGAAACCACCATCAATATCGTCTTCGATGTCCTCAAAGCTTGTGATGCCGTCGTATCCGGACAGATCGATCTTGTCCTTGCCAACGCGGAAATCGACGATCCAGTCATCTCCATCGCCGTTTTCAAAGACGAACGTGTCCTTGCCGCGACCGCCGATAAGCTTGTCGTTATCCGCGCCGCCGTCGATGATATCCTGTCCGCGGCCGCCAAAGATCTTGTCGTGACCTTCGTCGCCACGAAGAATATCCTTGCCGCGACCGCCGAAGATGATGTCGTTTCCGGCGCCACCTAGCGCGACATCCTTGCCAGATCCGGTATTGATCACGTCATTGCCATCGTCGCCAAAGACGAAATCCTGCCCTCGGCCCGTGAAGATGAACTCGTCACTGCTGTCGCCCAGGATAAAGTCGGTCTTCTTCTTGCCAAGAATGCCGGAAACGGAAACCGGCAGCAAAACACCGTCCAGGATGTGAATTGTTCCGTTCGATGCGTCCACATCAAACCCGATCAGCCCGGGATCGTCGATTGCGGGATCCGCATCGCCCAGGCTGGGGGGATCACTTTCAAGGTTCAGCGTGACCGAAGACCCAAGAAGCGTTTCGATCTCAGCACCGTTGCCAAGACCAACGACTGCGGTGCTGTCAAACTCACCATCGACAACATGATACTGCAGAATGTTGGTGAGCAGGGGGATCGGGTCGCCTCCACCAAGCAAGGTCAACGCCTTGACGATGTGACCCAGCGCGCCGGCCTCGTCAGACCCTTCGAACCCCAGCGTTTGCGCCAGCGTGATGAACGCGGTGTCGTTCGGGGCGAATACGGTCAGATCGACATTCGGGTCGTTCAGCACGCCTGCCAGACCGGCTGCGATGACGGCCTCTCGGAGAATGTCAAAATCCTGATTGTCGCTGTCAAAGGTTCCGGGGGCACCGCTTTTCAGTACCGTTTCCGTTATCGTATGTGTTGCTGGCATTTCAGAAAGCCTCCCACCCTGTATGCCTTGAAGACGGATCACCCGCTCGGACAGAGCTTGCCTCCGTGAATGTATTTGCTACGGGTGTGGTCACCGAGTGGATCACGAAAACTACCAGCAAGATCGGTCAGTACCTTGTCCGCGTCCTGTCCGGATGTGCGATTTATTCTTGCTTCAAAAGTGTTTGCGCGTGTTCGCTCGGCTGAGGAAAAATCCGAAAGAACAACCCAATTCAGCCCGGCTGGTACTGGCTTTGACGTGTCAGTTCCCGGACGTTGGCCGGTTGAAACGGGATAGGATTTCGAGTTTTGTCTGGTATGAGCTACTAAGTTAGACGAGGGAAACGATGCAGCAGCCGGTCCAGTGGGGCGTTCTTGGGGCCTCGAAATTCGCAAGACAACATATGGCTCCTGCCATACATTCTGCCCATGGTGCGCGACTGGCCGGGTTGGCGACTTCGGACCCCGCCAAGGCCAAGCCGTTTCAGCAGTTTTGCCCGGACCTGTCAGTTTACGACAGCTATGATGCGCTGTTGGCCGACCCGGCGATCGGTGCGGTCTACATCCCGTTGCCCAACCATTTGCACGTCGAATGGAGCCTGAAGGCAATGGATGCAGGCAAGCATGTGCTGTGCGAGAAACCAATGACCATGCAGGCCGGCGAATTCGACCAGCTTATCGCAAAGCGGGACGAGACCGGAGTTTTGGCGGCCGAGGCCTATATGATCGTACACCACCCGCAGTGGAAACTGGCCCGCCAGCTTGTTTCAGACGGCGCGATCGGCAAGCTGGTGCATGTCTCGGGTGTCTTCACCTATGACAATCGCGCCGACACCGAAAATATCCGCAACCGACCCGAAACCGGCGGCGGCGGGTTGCGCGACATTGGTGTCTATACGATCGGGAGCGCCCGCTTTGTGACTGGGCAGGAACCAGTTGACGTCAGAGCGTCGATCAGGTGGGAAAACGATGTGGATGTGTTCACCGAAATCAACGCGCGTTTTCAGGATTTTACCTATTCGACCTATGTCTCGACCCGTATGCATCCCAATCAGGCGATGGAGTTTCACGGCGAAGGCGGTGTCATCCGTTTGACTGCTCCTTTCAATGCGCGCGTCTTTGGCGAAGCGCGTGTTGAACTGCATCGGCCTGGCCTTGAGGTGCAGGTCACCCGCTTTCCGGCGGACGACCACTATAAGCTGCAGGTTGAAGCCTTCTGCCGATCGGTGCGAGACGGCGATAGCTATCCTTGTCCGCTGGAATTTTCACGCGGGACACAGGCTATGATCGATCGGGTATTCGATGCGGCTGACACTTTGTGATGTGCCTCTTGCCAGATCTGCACCTGCACATCTAATCTGTTTGTCACCACTTGAGGAGGCAGATCATGGCAGGTGGCTGGGCGCGCGACGGCGCGGTAAGCGAACAGATCGAAGCGTCAATATCGGACGAACTGGCTCGGATGCAGGCGCAAAAACGGCCCGTGGGCGAAAGCTTGACCCATTGCGCCGAATGCGAAGAACCGATCCCGGAAAAACGCCGCCTTGCGTTGCCCGGCGTCAAGCTGTGTCTTGAGTGCCAGCAAGAGCGTGACGGTGCATTCAAGGCACGCGGCGGTATAAATCGGCGCGGATCCAAAGACAGCCAATTGAAATGACCTGCTAGGCCATGACGGACGCCCCCCAAAGGACCCCTTCGTGGCTGCAAAGTGGTTTGGTTCTGGGGTTTCTGGCAGCCTTTTTGTGGGGAACGCACAGTGTCATTGTCCGGTACCTGACCTCCGATCTGGGCGGGTTGCAGATTGCCGTGATGCGCCTGTTTATCGCTGCGCTTGCGATTTACCTGATTTTGAAGGCGTTGCGCGCCTCTGTCTCGATCCGGTATTCGGATTGGAACTTTCGACTTGCCGTCTTGTCCACTGTCGTGAACTACATCCTGTTTCACATCGGTCTCGAGCACACCGGCGCCGCCAACGCGATGGTTCTTGAAAACACAGCGCCATTCTTCGTTTTGATTTTCCTGTACTTTTTTGCTGACACAAGGATCGGCCGGGTCGAATTTCTGGCGACCGTATTGGCGATATTCGGCGTGTTCCTCACCGTCTTTCAAGATTTTCAAGGTGGTGGAGAGCCATTGACCGGAGATATCATGGAAATCGGCGCAGGGTTAAGCTGGGCGGTGTTCCTGATCTCCAGCAGTCGCGCGATGCAATCATCCCAGACAACGCCAGAGCGTTTGAATTTTCTCTTCGGGATATTTCTCTGCTCGGCGGTATTGCTGACACCATTGGCCGCATTCTCGATCCAAGTGCCAAGCGCCAAGGATGTGTTCTTTCTGGTATTACTCGGCGTGTTGCCAACGGCGTTGGCCTACTACCTGTGGTATGAGGCCGCCGCGCGTCTTTCAACATTGACTGCTACGCTGTTATTCGCGGCTTCGGTGGTCTTCACGTTCATCAACGCGGCAGTATTTCTGGGCGCGTCGATCACTGTCCCCGCAGTTCTGGGTGCTGCATTAATTGTGTTTTCTATCTTTTTGACAACGCTCAAGAAAACGAGCGAGTGATTTTGGGCTGCCCGAGGGGGCAACCCTTCAGAGTTCAGCTTTCCATCGCTTCCAGCTCATCGATGAAGCCCGAAATCATCGACAGGCCCTTGTCCCAGAACTTCGGGTCGCTGGCGTCCAGACCAAACGGGGCCAGCAGCTCTTTGTGGTGTTTGGACCCGCCCGCGCGCAGCATCTCGAAATACTTGTCCTCGAACCCGTCGGCGCCGCTTGCATAAACGGAATAAAGCGCGTTCACCAGGCCGTCGCCAAATGCGTAGGCGTAAACATAGAAGGGCGAATGCACAAAGTGCGGAATGTAGGCCCAGAACGTCTCATACCCCTCCATGAACTCGAATGCCGGGCCAAGGCTTTCGGCCTGAACGCTCATCCACAGAGCATTGATGTCGTCGGGGGTCAGTTCGCCCTCGCGACGTGCCGAGTGCAGTTTGCATTCAAAGTCGTAGAAGGCGATCTGGCGGACCACCGTGTTGATCATATCCTCGACCTTACCCGCCAGCAGCACCTTGCGCTGTTCCGGTGTTTCTGCCTGATCCAGCATTTTGCGGAAGGTCAGCATCTCACCAAAGACGCTTGCGGTTTCGGCCAGCGTCAGCGGCGTCGAGGACAGCATCTCACCCTGATCGGCGGCCAGCACCTGATGGACGCCGTGGCCCAGTTCATGCGCCAAGGTCATCACGTCACGCGGTTTGCCAAGATAGTTAAGCATCACATAGGGATGAACGTCGGTGACCGTCGGATGCGCGAAGGCTCCGGGCGCTTTGCCTGGCTTCACAGCCGCATCGATCCAGCCTTTGGAAAAGAAGGGCGAGGCAATTTCGCCCATGCGCGGGTCGAACGCGTTGTAGGCGTCCATCACTGTTTTCTCGGCCTCTTCCCAGCCAACAATGCGCGTGTCTTCCATCGGCAGCGGGGCGTTGCGGTCCCAGACCTGCATGACGTCCAGGCCCAGCCATTTGCGTTTCAACTCGTAATAGCGATGGCTAAGCTTGGGATAGGCGGCCACAACGGCCTCACGCAGAGCCTCGACCACCTCGGGTTCAACGTCGTTCGACAGATGGCGTCCGGTCTGCGCGGTTGGCATGTTGCGCCAGCGGTCGACGATTTCCTTTTCCTTGGCCTGCGTGTTGTGAACGCGGGCGAAGGTCTTGATGTTGTCCTGAAACACGCTTGCCAACTCGCGCGAGGCGGCTTCGCGTTTGGCGCGGTCCTGTTCAGTCAACAGGTTCAGTGTGCCTTCGATGTTCAGCTCTTCGCCATCCACGGTGAAAGTCAGGCCGGCGATGGTTTCGTCGAACAGACGCTCCCAAGCGTCACCGACAACGCCCAGATCGTGCAGGAACTTCTCCAGCTCGTCAGACAGTTGATAGGGCTTCATCGCGCGGATCCGGCGGAAGACGGGTTCATACCGCGCAAGGTCGGCATTGGCCGCGAACCGCGCCGCCAGCACGTCATCGTCTATGCGGTTGATTTCCAGCGTGAAAAACACCAGCGGCGTGGTGAAGATGGTGATCTTTTCCTGCATGTCCGACAGGAACTTGGCGCGGTCTGCATCGGTGGTCAGCTGATAATAGCGCAGACCGGCAAAGGACATGATGCGCCCGGCAATCCCGTTGATCTTTTCGTTGCGCTGAACGCAGGTCAGCAGAGCCTCAGCATCCAGATCGGCCAGCTTGCCTTCATAGTCGGCGGCGAAGGACGCGCATTCGCCCTCCAACCAGTCCAGATCGCGGGACAGTTCCTGTGCATCTTCGGAAGAGTACAGGTCGGTCAGGTCCCATTCCGGCAGTTTACCCAGATTGTCGGCACCTCCGATTGCATTTGCATCTCGGACGGGAAAGGGAAGGTCGCGCATGGAACACCTCGAACAGCTTTGTTTTGCCAACATTTAGGCGCAGGCACCCGGGATCACAAGCGGCCTGATCGTCAAGGGATCACTGCGACAAGGCTGGTTGGCGCAGGGCGTCAGGGCAGGCGGCCATGAAATGCGCCGCCAACCGGTCCAGAACCGGGCCGCGCACTTCGGGTGCTTCCATCAGCACCTCATGTTCGCCATCGGGGATTTCGATCAGAGTCCCACTGGGCCAGTTCGCCATTCGGGCGCGTATTGCTTTGCGGTCCACAATCTGTTCGTGGCTACCCAGATAGGTCAGGCACGGAGTGTTTGGCGCGGTCTGTTCCATCAGCCAGGCGCATTCATCCAGCGCTTCGCGCAGCCAGATGGTCGATGGCGCGCCAAGCGCCAGTTCGGGATGCGCTGCCAGTTGGTCCTGCATCATCTTGTACATCGCCGGATCGCGCGTCAGCACGTTGCCGTCAAACGGCTGCGAGACCACGTAGCTTTCCAATGAGGTGGTTGGGGGTGTTTTCTCGCCCAAACCGACACGAGGCCCCCAATAGGCGGTCAGACGGCTGAGCGGTTTCATAATCGGTGTAAAGAAAATGCCCCACATCGGCCCGGTAAAGGCACAGGCGGCGAAATCGTGACCTTCCAACACGGCGCGCAGCCCGATCGCACCACCCATCGAATGCCCGATCACATACCAGGGTTTGGGCAGGCCCAGTTCAGCCGCAAGATCCAGCGTGGATTGCACATCCTTTTGATAATCGGGGAAATGGTCCACATGTCCGACCCTGGGGTCATCAAGCAATCGGTCAGCCAAGCCCTGGCCGCGCCAATCAACGGCAAGACAGGCAAAGCCCCGGTCAACGAACTCGGCCGCCGTGCTGCCATATTTCTCGATATATTCGGTGCGACCGGGAAACAGCATAACGGTGCCGTTCGGTGCGCTTTTCGGGGACCAATGACCGACGCGAATGCGTTTTCCATCAGATGTCACGACCCAGTGGGCCTGACCACCGGCGGGACCGCCGGCCACGTCTTCAAAAAGGGGGGCCGGCGAAAATTCCATCAGGCCAGCACCGAGGCGAGTTTCATGGCAATACCCATGTCTCCGTCAACGCTCAGCTTGCCGGACATGAACGCACCGGTGGGGTTCAGGTCGCCGCTGAGAATCTGTTCGAAAGTGTCCGCGTCCGCACTCAGGGTTACATCCGCATCTTCATCGCTAACCCGCGCACCGTTCTCATCCAGGATGATAGCGCCCAGATCGGCAATGGCAAACTTGGCCGAGGCGTCAAACGCGCCATCCGCAAGTTTCTCATTCAGCGCGGCTGCGGCTTTTTCCAAAGTGTCGCTCATGGTGTTCCTCATTTTGATTGTGCGCCGGGAATGGACATCCCCGGTCGCAACGCTACACTGAACATTGTTATGAGCATTGCAATCACCAATCTCAAAGGTACCGTCGCGGCACTTTTCGCGATAGTCACGTTTTCCACCATGTCTTCCGCC
The DNA here is from genome assembly GCF_056537105.1 of Ruegeria sp. CH11. Classification (NCBI taxonomy): domain Bacteria; kingdom Pseudomonadati; phylum Pseudomonadota; class Alphaproteobacteria; order Rhodobacterales; family Roseobacteraceae; genus Ruegeria; species Ruegeria sp. CH11. Next base: position 610,856 of record NZ_JBQFQX010000001.1, on the reverse strand, counting down.
CAACAGGCGGATTTACGCGACGAATCCGCCCTGCTGGAGCAGTTGTCGCAGGCAACCCCGGAACAGGCCGTCGGCCTGGACCGACAATTGCAGGCGCTTTGGTCGCAATCCGGCTCGGCCTCGGCTGACCTGCTGCTGGAACGGGGGCGCGAGGCGCTGGATGACGGCGATATCTCTGCTGCGCTCGAACATCTAACGGCGCTGACCGACCACGCGCCGGATTTTGCCGAAGGCTGGCATGTTCGGGCGTCTGCGTTTTTTGGTATCGAACGCTTTGGGATGGCGGCCGCTGATCTGGAACATGCGTTGACGCTGAACCCAAATAACTATGACGCCATATATGGCTTGGGCCTGATCTTCGAAGTCCTAGAACAGCCCCAAAGGGCCTATGACGCCTACACGCGCGCGCTGGCTATACATCCCCATCACGAAGAAGTAACCAATGCCGTGAATCGGCTGAAGCCTCAGATCGAAGGCAAGGCACTGTAGAACTCGGGGCGCAGGGGACAAAGGTGAGCGGGTCATCCCGAATCGTGGCCGTACTGGGCCCGACAAACACAGGAAAAACCCATTACGCGATTGAACGTATGCTGGGGCACCGCACCGGTGTGATCGGCCTGCCGCTGCGCCTGCTCGCGCGCGAGGTCTATGACAAGATCGTCGCCATTCGCGGCCCGTCGGTCGTGGCGCTGGTTACGGGCGAAGAGCGGATCGTACCGCCGCGCACCCAATACTGGGTCTGCACAGTCGAGGCGATGCCCGAGGGGATGGGCGCAGACTTTGTCGCCATCGACGAAATTCAACTCTGCGCAGATCCTGAGCGCGGCCATGTATTCACAGACCGCCTGCTGCGCGCGCGTGGGACGCATGAAACGTTGTTCCTTGGATCAGACACGATGCGTGGCCCTATCGCGGCTTTGGTGCCCGAGGCCCAATTTGTCCGGCGCGAGCGGATGTCTCAACTGGTCTATTCCGGATCAAAAAAGATCAGCCGGATGCCGGCCCGCAGCGCCATTGTCGGGTTTTCGGTCGAAAACGTCTATGCCATCGCCGAGCTGCTGCGCCGCCAAAAGGGCGGGGCGGCGGTGGTCATGGGTGCGCTGAGCCCGCGCACACGCAACGCGCAGGTGGACCTATATCAGAATGGCGAGGTCGATTATCTGGTTGCCACTGACGCCATCGGTATGGGGCTGAATCTCGACGTGAACCATGTTGCGTTTTCTTCCCTGACCAAATTCGACGGTCGACGGATGCGCCCGCTTGCGCCAAACGAGTTGGCACAGATCGCTGGCCGGGCCGGGCGCGGCATGTCGGATGGCACGTTTGGCGTTACGGGTGAAGCCCCGCCACTGGACGATGGTGTGGCGCAGGCGATCATGGACAGCCGTTTCACGCCGATGAAAAAGCTGAACTGGCGGAATGCCGCCCTTAGGTTCGGCTCGATCGATGCGCTGATCGACGCGCTTGAGGTTGGCACCGACAGCGAACATCTGACCAAAGCGCGGCCCGCGGATGACCTGAATGCGCTGAAATCTCTGTCTCAGGTGTCCGAGGTTGCGGCTCGTGCCAGTGACGGTCAGTCGGTCCGATTGCTGTGGGATGTGTGTAGAATCCCCGATTTTCGCGGCATCAGCCATGCTGAACATGCCAGTTTGCTCGAAGTGATCTATGGGCACCTGCACGAACGTGGTGCGATCCCGGACGATTTCATGGCGCGGCAAATTCGCCGCATCGACCGCACGGACGGAGATATTGATGCGCTGTCCAAAAGGTTGGCATATATTCGCACTTGGACATATGTTGCGCAACGAAACGGTTGGGTGCGTGACGAATCCCATTGGCGTGAGGAAACGCGCACTGTAGAAGACAGGCTGTCGGACGCTCTGCATGACCGACTGACTCAGCGATTTGTGGACCGGCGCACATCCGTTTTGCTGCGCCGGCTCAAACAGAAGGAGGCCCTTTTGGCCGAAGTAAATGACAAGGGTGAAGTGACCGTCGAAGGCGAATTCGTCGGTCGTCTGGAAGGGTTCCGGTTTTCGCCGGACAAAAGCGCGCAAGGAACCGAGGCGAAGGCCCTGAAATCGGCGTCCCTGCAAGCTCTCGCGCCGCAATTCCATCTGCGCGCCGACCGCTTCTACAATGCGCCCGATACCGAGATTGATTTTACCGATCAGGGTGGCCTGATGTGGGGCGAATATGCTGTTGGCAAGCTGGTTGCCGGGGCCGAGCCGCTCAAGCCCGTGGTCGAGGTGTTTGTTGACGAAGCCGCTGGCCCGGATGTCGAGCAGAAAGTGCAACGCCGCTTGCAGCATTTCATCGACCGCAAGGTCGCGGCGCTGTTCGAGCCGCTGCTGAATCTGTCGCGGGATGAGGAACTGTCGGGTCTGGCCAAAGGGTTTGCCTTCCGCATGGTCGAGGCGCTGGGCGTTCTGCCCCGCGCTGGCGTTGCGCAAGAGGTCAAGGATCTGGATCAGGACGCCCGTGGTGCGCTGCGCAAACACGGTATCCGGTTCGGCCAGTTCACCATCTTCATGCCGTTGCTGCTGAAACCCGCGCCAACGCGATTGCGTCTGGTTCTGTGGGCGCTTGCCGGCGGTCTGCAGGAATTCCCCGAGGCACCGCCTCCGGGCCTGGTTACTGTGCCGGTCGCCAAGGATGCGCCACAAGGTTACGACACCATGTGCGGCTACCGCGATGCGGGCGAGCGGTCTATCCGCATCGACATGCTGGAACGTCTGGCCGACATGCTGCGGTCCGAGGACAGCAGGGGCGGCTTCGAGGCCAAGCCCGACATGCTGTCGATCACCGGTATGACGCTGGAGCAATTTGCCGATCTGATGCAGGGGCTGGGCTACAAGGCCGAGCGCGGTGAGCGGGAAAAGATCAAGCCAGCGCCAGTTGAACAGCCTGCTGCAGATGCGGTGGAGCAACCGGCCGCCGAAGAGACACCCGTGCCCGAAGCCGCAACGGATGAGGTCGCGACTCCTGCCGAGGCGCCAGCCGAGGCCACCGACAGCACCGAGGCGGCAGCCGAGGCTCCGGCCACCGAAACCGCATCGGATGAGCCCGAAGTCGAGGTGTTCTACACCTTCACCTGGGGCCGTCAGCGCCAGCAGAACCGCGGTCCGCGCCGGGACCAGCGCCCGGGGCAAGGCAAAGGCAAACCACGTGGTAAGCCTCAGGACGGCCGTGGCAAGCCGCAGGGCAAAAAGGGCGGCAAACCGCAAGGGGCCAAATCCTTCTCGTCGCGGCCTCCGAAAAAGGAAAAGGCCATTGACCCGGACAACCCGTTTGCCGCTGCGCTGATGGGTTTGAAGGACGGCAACTGATCCGCGATGGATCAGGCCAAACTGCGGATCGACAAATGGTTGTGGCAGGCGCGGTTCTTCAAGACCCGCAGCCTGGCCGCCAAGCAGGTCAGCGGTGGCCATGTCCGGCTGAATGGAGACCGGGTCCTGAAACCGGCTCAGCCCGTTGGACCCGGAGACGTTCTGATCTTTGCGCAGGGCCGGATCGTGCGGGTTGTCCGGGTGGAAAAACTCGGTGAACGTCGTGGCCCGGCCCCCGAGGCGCAGACATTGTACTTCGATCTGACGGAAAAGCAGGACAAACCGCCCGCAAACCCGGGATTCCAGGGAAAAGGTCGTCCAACCAAGAAAGATCGCCGCGCTCTTGATCTTTCTCGCAGGCAAGATGGCTGATCCCATCTTGAAGAGCAGGCCAGACTGAATTAGCTAGACGCCCAAACCGCAAACGGGAATTCCAGCCATGACCTATGTCGTCACTGAAAACTGCATCGCCTGCAAATACACCGACTGTGTCGAGGTTTGCCCGGTGGACTGTTTCTACGAAGGTGAGAACACGCTGGTCATTCACCCCGACGAATGCATCGACTGCGGTGTGTGCGAGCCCGAATGCCCTGCCGATGCCATCCGGCCCGACACCGAGCCGGGTATGGAGCAATGGGTGGAATTTAACCGCAAGTTCTCGGAACAATGGCCGGTGATCGTGACCAAGAAAGACCCTCTGCCGGATGCCGAAGAACGCGACGGTGAAGAGGGAAAGATGGAGAAGTATTTCTCGGAAGCGCCTGGCGAAGGTGGCTGAGCGATTCGCGCAGTGAACCGTATGGTTCAAAACTCTGAAATCCGTACAAGCCGCTGATTTTCAAGGGGCTTCGCGGCCCATCTGCAGCGCGGACTTTCAGGTGTCGCATTTTTGTGATATACTCTGTAGCTGAATGATGAATGAGATGGGGATGTACTCCGTAAGTATGTGTGCTTTGGAGTTCTGAATTTTTGACAAACTGACTGCCTGACCGGGCCAGAATGGCGCGGATCGGTGTGTTTTGTTGTCTGTTCTCCGCTCTGTAACCAAGGATGAACCTGAATGTCTAAGTCGAAAAAGCTTGAGTTCCGCCCGAACGATTATGTTGTCTACCCCGCGCATGGCGTGGGCCAGATCATTTCGATCGAAGAGCAGGACGTCGCCGGTTTCACGCTCGAGCTGTTTGTCATTTCCTTCGAGAAAGACAAGATGACGCTGCGCGTCCCAACCAACAAGGTGACCGAGTCGGGCCTGCGCTCGCTTAGCTCGCCGGATGTGATCAGCCAGGCGATGAAGACGCTGAAGGGCAAAGCCAAGGTTAAACGCGCCATGTGGTCGCGCCGGGCGCAGGAATATGAACAAAAGATCAATTCGGGCGATCTGATTTCGATTGCCGAGGTCGTGCGCGACCTGCATCGTACCGATGATCAGCGCGAACAAAGCTATTCGGAGCGTCAGCTTTACGAAGCCGCGTTGGAGCGTCTGACCCGCGAAGTCGCCGCCGTATCCGGTGCCGATGAGATTTCAGCCGCCAAGCAGGTGGATGAGGTTCTGACATCGCGCGCGGCCTGATCGCAGTTTACACCCATTGAAGGGCCGTCCCGGCATCCGGGGCGGCCTTTTTGTGTCTGCGCGCTTGGTCCGGACGCCCGTGTCGGCTATTTTGCAGTCAATGCAAGATGATACGGGGTCATGATGAAGCAGGCTGTGAAGTTTCTCTACATCAGCCACGAGCCGGTTTCGGTCTGGTTTCGCTATGGACTGATCCTGTTCGACATCTGCTCGATCATATTCTTTGTTGCCACCGCGAATATTCCCCATGGGCCGGGGTTGACCGCCGCAAGTCTGGCGGTGGGGCTGATCATCCTGCTGGATTTCTCAGCCCGCATGTGGATTGCCAAAGACCGGTGGAAACTGCTGCGCCATATCTACACATTGGCGGATATTGTGGTGATCGTGTCGCTGCTGCTGGATCCGTTTCTGACTGGAAATCTCGCATTCGTTCGGATCTTGCGCGCCCTGCGGCTTATCCATTCCTATCACTTGCTGAGGGATCTGCGCCGGGACAGCCCGTTCTTTCGCACCCATGAGGACGCAGTTATCGCGGCGATTAATCTGCTGGTTTTTGTTTTTGCAACCTCGACCGCCGTATTGGTCTTTTTTGTTCCCGAAAACTCTCAGACTCCCTATATCGACGCGCTGTATTTCACGATGGCGACGCTGACCACAACCGGGTTTGGCGACATCACCTTGTCGACGCCCGCAGGAAAGTTGTTCTCGGTGTTCATCATGGTTGTTGGCGTGGCACTTTTTGTTCGTCTGGCGCAGGCGATATTCATGCCGCAGAAAGTGCGCCACAAATGTCCAAGCTGCGGTCTCTATCGTCATGACCCGGATGCAGTGCATTGCAAACACTGTGGGGGAACCCTGCGGATCAAAACAGGCGGGTCGACTTAGATCAACGCGGTGAGCGCCAGAAGAAAGACAATCTCGGACAGGGCTTGCGTGGCCCCCAGAATGTCGCCGGTCTGTCCGCCGATGCGCGCCTTGGCAAGCGCGGCAACTGCCAAAGCGACAACCAGTGCGCAGACCATCGGGATCAGGGCTTGTGTGCCTGAAACCAAAAGCGACAGGCCAATTGCCAGCGTAAGCCCCAGCAAGACTGCCGCGACCGAGGGCCTGCCGACCGATTGGCTGAGCCCCGATTTGCGGGCGTTCGGCAGCGATCGCATCAATACCGGCATCAACGCGCGTGAAAATACGCTTGCGGCCGCCAACCCGGCCAGTCCTCCGACAGGAATCAACGCCGCAATCGCCAGAACCCGCAGCAATTGCGAGATGGCCAGCCCCAGAACCCCATAGGTGCCGATATGGCTGTCCTTCATGATCTCCAGCCGGCGTTCAGCGGTGAAACCGCCCCAAAGGCCGTCACAGGTGTCGGCTAGCCCGTCTTCGTGCATGGCTCCGGTTGCTGTGATCAAGACGGCCAGCCCTAAAACGGCGCTGATCATCGGCGGCATGCCCGTTTGCGAGGCCGCCCAGATCACCGCACAGGCCAGCCCACCGACAACAGCGCCAACGATTGGGAAGGCCCAAACCGCCTGCGCCTGCCGCGCAAAGACACGGTCGGGCAGGGTAGGCACCGGCAATCGCGTCAGCAGCACCAGAGCAAGTGGAATATCCAAGGCAGAAACCACTTTGGTGTCGTTTTTGTTCACTCTCGGGCCTTTCCCGGTCTTGTTGCTGTGCCAGCTTTGGTTAAACACACAGGACCACTCTGATGCAACGAGGCTTTCCATGCTGCCCGAACTCTCCGATCTGAACAGTTTCCGCAAGGCATTGACCGAGGCTCCGGGCCCGGATGCCGACGCCAGTCAGGCCGCGCAGGACCGTAACGGTCAACTGACCAAGCCGCCCGGCGCGTTGGGGCGGCTTGAGGATCTTGCGATCTGGTATGCGGGTTGGCGCGGGGATGCGCGGCCGCAGATCAAGCAACCGCAGGTCATCGTATTTGCCGGCAACCATGGCGTTACGGCGCAGGGCGTTTCGGCTTTTCCGCCCGAAGTGACTGTGCAGATGGTCATGAACTTTGAACATGGCGGCGCAGCGATCAATCAGTTGGCAAAGGCCGCTGGCGCAAAGATGAATGTACACGCGCTTGACCTGGACCGCCCCACCGCAGATTTCACCCAAGGCCCGGCGATGAGCGAAGAGGATCTGCTGACCGCTTTGCAGACCGGATGGCAGGCGGTCGATCCGCAGGCTGATCTGCTGGTTGTGGGCGAAATGGGGATCGGCAACACCACCCCGGCAGCTGCCATCGCCTGTGCCCTGTTCGGGGGCGAGGCCGCCGACTGGACCGGGCGCGGCACGGGCGTTGACGACGCGGGCCTTGCCAACAAAACCCGCGTTGTGGCCGAAGGCGTCGCCGTTCATGGCCAATCGAAAGATGGGCTCGAGATTCTGCGCCGTCTGGGCGGTCGCGAGATCGCAGCGATGGCCGGGGCGATTGCCGCAGCGCGCGTTTTGCGCATTCCCGTCCTTCTCGACGGGTTCATCTGCACGTCCGCGGCGGCCTGTCTGGCGCAGGTGTCGGCCTCGGCACTGGACCACGCGGTTGCTGGGCACCAAAGCGCCGAAGGGGCGCATGGCAAGATGCTGGCGGAACTGGGCAAAGCGCCGCTTCTGAGTCTTGGCCTGCGATTGGGCGAGGGGTCGGGCGGTGCATTGGCGATCAACATCCTGAAAAGCGCCGTCGCCTGCCATTCCGGCATGGCTACCTTTGCCGAGGCAGGCGTTTCCGACGGCTGATGCTGATGCCTGACCGTCATTAGGCGTAGGTCAGGCCGATTCCTTGGCGTGTTCTTCGGCCAATTCAAGCAGAGCGGTTTCCAGATCCTTTTCCAGCTTCTGGGCCCGCTCGATGTATTTTTTGTTATCGGCGGTTGGCATGCCGGGTATCCACAGCTCGGCCAATTCGCGCACGGACGTGCGGTCATGATGGTAAAAGGTCTGCTCGGCCTGCGCTGCTTCGTATTCCGAAAGACCGATGTTCTCCAACACATAGCGACCCGCGCGCAACGAGCCGTCGAACATCTCACGAACGATGTCGTTGGCACCGGCCTGATACAGCTCGTAAACATGGGTGCGGTCGCGGGCGCGGGCTATGATGTGCAGGTCGGGTCGTTGACGGCGCGCGTATCCAACAAGACGCGTGACCTGTTTGCGATCGTCCATCGCCGCGACCAGAACCGAGGCTTTCTCGATACCCGCAGCCCTCAGCAGCTCGGGGCGGGTAGGGTCGCCCAGAAACCCTTTGACGCCGAACCGGCGCATCAACTGAATGGTCTCGATATCGTGGTCCAGAACCACGGTTTTGAAACCGCTGGCCTGCACCAGACGGTTCACGATCTGACCAAAGCGACCAATGCCCGCGATGATGACAGGGCCTTTTTCGTCAATCTCGTCCGGTTCGATCGCAGGACCCGCATCGCCGATATACCGGGTGATCTGGTCGTAGGTGATGAACAAAAGCGGCGTGATCAGCATCGTCAACGCGATGATCATCAGCAGTTTCTGCGACAAATCGGGGGGAATGACATTCTGTTGCGTGGAAAAAGCCAACAGAACAAAGCCGAATTCCCCCGCCTGAGCCAGACCCAGCGTGAACAACCAATGGTCGCGCCCGCGCAGCTTGAAGGCCCGCCCGACGATGAACAGGATGATCCCCTTTGCGAGAATGACAAGCAGCGCCAGACCGATCAGATCCAGCGGGTCGTCGAAGAAATACGCCAGATCGATGCCGGCGCCGACAGTGATGAAGAACAGACCCAGAAACAGCCCTTTGAAGGGCTCGAGATCGCTCTCCATCTCGTGCCGGAATTCAGAGCTGGCCAGAACCACGCCTGCAAGAAAGGCTCCCAATGCAGGAGAGAGGCCAACCAACGTCATCAGGAACGAAATGCCGACCACGATCATCAGGGCCAACGCCGTATACATCTCGCGCAGGCGAGTGGTGTGGATAAAGCGGAACAGCGGGCGCGCCAGATACACGCCTGCCAGAACGACAAAGGCGATCGCGCCGAGCGTAACAAGCGTTACCGCCCAGCCCGGCAGCCCCTCGACCAGCGAAAGCGTATGATGGGCATGCGCATCGTTATGAGCGATGCCGCGGTCAATCGAGCCGTCCTGCTCGATATGAACCATGGCCGGAAGCGCCAGTAGGGGCAGGAATGCAAGGATCGGGATGACGGCGATGTCTTGCGTCAGAAGCACGGAAAAGGTCGCGCGCCCGCCATTCGTTTGCATCAGGCCCTTTTCCGACAAGGTCTGCAATACGATTGCAGTCGAGGATAGCGACAGTGTCAGCCCGACCGCCAAAGACACCGACCACGGGTGATTTGCGTAAAACGCGACCGCAGCAATAGCCAGCGTAGACAGGCCCACTTGCAGACCGCCCAGGCCCAGCAGTTTGTCCCGCATGTCCCACAACGCGCGCGGCTCAAGTTCAAGCCCGATCAGGAACAGCATCATCACGACGCCGAATTCCGCCACATGCTGAAGGTTCTCGGTCTCGGCCCCGACCAGGCCAAGTATTGGACCGATTGCAATGCCCGCCGCCAGATAGCCCAGCACTGATCCCAACCCCAGCCGCGCAGACAGCGGCACGGCAATCACTGCCGCCGCCAGATAGATCGAAGCTTGGTAAAGGAATTCGTTCATCGTTGTCCTTCCTGCAAGGTCATGTCGGCAACGGAGCGTCGCGTTTCAGTTGGTCCATCACGATCTGGCTTTGCACACGGGCAACCGCAGGATGCGGCAGGATCACCTCGTGAAGCAAGCTGTTGAGGGCGGAAAGGTCGTCGCAATACACGTGAAGTAGGTAATCTGCCTCACCCGTCATCGTCCAGGCGCTGCTGATCTCGGGGCGGGTGTTGACCATGCGGGCAAAGCTGGCGGATTGTTCCGGCCCATGCGTCCCCAGATGGACCTGAATAAAGCCCTGAACCTGCAGCCCCAGTTTCACCGGATCCAGCCGGGCGGTGTATCCGGTAATGTAACCTTCGGCCTCAAGCCGCTGTCGGCGACGACCCGCCTGAGAGGCCGACAGATTCAGCGCGTCGCCCAATTGCTGCGCCGTCAGATGCGCGTCGCGCTGTAACGCGGCTAGCATTCCAATGTCGATCCGATCCAGCACGTGCGGCGTTTCCTCAAAATTCGATCAATCAATGCGGGGTTCGCGCGTATATAGCGAGTTTACACGAAAACAATGCGCAGAAACAGCATCGATTAAGGCGTATTTTTGAATCAGCAAAGAATTTCCTGTCTGTAAGGAGGCACACCATGGGTCCTTTCCCGCATAACGCTCCGAAATCTGTCATCAGCGAAGAGAACCCGGCCGGGACCGACGGGTTCGAATTTGTCGAATTCGCCCATCCCGAACCGCAAGAACTGCGCGAGCTGTTCGCGCGGATGGGGTACGATTATGTCGGTCATCATCGCAAGTCGCCCAAGGTCGAGCTGTGGCAGCAGGGCGATGTTACATATATCCTGAACGCGGACCCTGACAGCTTTGCCGCCAAATTCGTCGCCGATCACGGCCCCTGTGCCCCGTCAATGGGTTGGCGCGTGGTCGATGCGCAAAAGGCGTATGAGCATGCGGTTGCAAAGGGGGCCGAACCTTATGACGCCGATGACAAGACCATGAATGTCCCGGCGATCAAAGGCATTGGCGGCTCGCTGATCTATTTCATCGACCAGTATCACGACACGTCGCCTTACAACGAGGAATTCGAGTGGGTGAAACAATCCAAGCCGCGTGGTGACGGGTTCTTTTACCTCGATCACCTGACTCACAACGTGTTCAAGGGCAATATGGACAAGTGGTTCAAATTCTACGGCGATCTGTTCAACTTCCGCGAAATCCGATTCTTTGACATTCAGGGCAAGCATACGGGTCTTTTCAGCCGTGCATTGACCTCGCCCTGCGGCCGCATCCGTATTCCGATCAACGAAGACAGGGGCGAGACCGGACAGATCGTATCCTATCTTAAAAAGTACAAGGGAGAAGGCATTCAGCACATCGCGGTCGGCAGTGATGACATCTACAGTTCGACCGACGCGATTGCCGAAAAAGGGCTGAAGTTCATGCCCGGCCCGAATGAGACGTATTACGATATGTCCTATGACCGGGTTAGCGGTCATGATGAGCCAAAGGACCGGATGATGAAACACGGCATCCTGATCGATGGCGAAGGCGTTCTGGATGGCGGCGAGACCAAGATCCTGTTGCAGATCTTCTCGAAGACCGTGATCGGACCGATCTTTTTCGAGTTCATCCAGCGCAAAGGCGATGACGGGTTTGGCGAGGGGAACTTCAAAGCCCTGTTCGAATCCATCGAACGTGAGCAGATCGAATCCGGTGAAATTTCGGCGGCTTGATCGTAAAAAACTGATGAGTGAGAGAGCGCCGCGCAGTCCGGCGCTCTTTTTTGTCGAACTTACCCGCGCGGCATTTTCAACGTCACGTTCTTGCCGCGCTTTTGGTAACGCAACTCGCTGTCACCAATGGCCACAACCTTGCCGCCGTCGATCCGGTCGCCGACCTTCAGTTTTTTGTACCGGCCGCTGGGCAGCCGGACGAGGGCGCGGCGGTTTGCGGGGGTGCCGTAGACCCCGATCAGGTTCAACCGACGCAGATTGATGGCGTTGTCGATCGTCGCCTGCCGCGCCACCGAGGCAGTGGTCGGTATCTTGGGTGACACGGTTTTGGGCGCAAACGAACCGGGCTCGGTTGTCGTCGAAGCCACATTTGCGGTTGATCCCAGGTTGGCCGTGCCCGCGCTTGCGGTGCGCGGGGCCAGATTGGCCGGGCGAGGTTTTGGTCGGGGCACGCGAACAACCGCCAAAGCCGTTGGGGTGTAGTCGATCTCGGGTTCAACCTTCAGCGATTCCGGGCGCAGCTTGGGCCGCACGACGGCCAGTTCAGCCAGCGACCGTCCGCCCAACTGCGAGCGTTCGAACTGATCCACCAGATTGTCGGGCCGCACCCGCGGTCGGAAACCGGCCAACCGTTCGTCGGGCTCCGTTGGTTCGGGCTCTGCTTCGAACCGGACCGGAGGTTCCGGCGGGACCGAGGACGGGCGTCCAAGATAGACCACGACACCATCGGGGTTCAGCGTGCCCTCGGGCGTCGCGGTGACAAGACCGCGGTCGTCCAGATCGAACTGCTGATCCTGCCCGCCGGGCAGCGTGGGCAGGTCCGGTGGCAGGTCGGTCAGAAGACTTTCAACCTGCGGCAAGGCCAATGCATCCAGCGATAGGTCCGACTTGTCGACCGAGACCAGATACATCTCGTCCGTCTGATCCGGCTGCGGGGCCGACAAGGGTGGCGGTGCCGTTGGCGCGGTGCCGGTGAAATCCTTGAGCACAGTCTGAGGGTCAGGGTCCTGCGCGATCGGTTCGACCGGTTCCGGAGGCATGTTCAGCGCTTCGAGAATGGCCGGATCGGTGGCGGACGGGTCAACCTGCTCTTCGACCTCAGGCTCAACGGACAGTGCTTCGAGTATCGCCGCATCTGTGGCGCTCAACGGTTCCTCGACCTCTGCTTCAGGGGCTTCCGTTTCCGGTTCAACAGCTGCAACGTCGGTCTGCGGCGGTTCGGTGACCTCGGATTCGGGGGTCGCCTGCGCTTGTTCCTCGACGGCGGGCGGGCTGTCCGGCCCCATGACCGACCACGCGCCCAGGGCCATGCCCAGAAAGACGGACGCCGCGACCGCCGGAATGGCATAGCGCGCAAGGTTTCGACGTGATGGTTTTGTTCCGCCTGCCAGAGCAGGTGTTGACCGGAACGCCTCGGGCCTGGTGGCACCAGCGATTGCATGCACTGGCATCTCCGGTTCGACAACCAGGCTGGGATCATCAGACGTTACCGTGTCGTTCGCAGCTGCGTGTTCGTCAGTCGTTTCTGCCACTACGGGCGCCGCCAACCCCTCGGGTGTTTCTGGCGCAACAACTTCGTCTGGGCCTTCGGGCGTCTCCGCGACATCCGCAGGTACAATCTCGTCAGGCGTTTCTGCGTCAACGGCGGGTGTCGGCCCTTCAGATGTTTCCGGCTCAACAACCAGGTCTGACGCATCGGTCGTTTCCGTGTCGTTCGCGTCTGCTTGCTCGTCAGTCGTTTCTGCCTCACCGGCGAATGTTCGCTCCTCAGGCGGTTCCGCCTCAACAACTGAGTCTGGAGCTTCAACCGCTTCCACGACATCCGCAGGTGCAACCTCGTCAGGCGTCGCTGCTACGGTCGGCGTTGGCTGCTCTGACGTTTCTAACGCGGTCGCAGGGGCTGGCTGTTTCGGCATTTCCTGCTCAGCCGCAGGCAATTGATCCTCGAATGTTCCCGGCTCGGTGTCCGTTCCCTGGTCCTCAGGCGCCTCAAGTTCGCCGGGTGTCGTCGGATCGACGATTGGTTCCGGCTCAGAGAGTGTGGCATCGGGTTCGGAGGCGAGGGCGTTGTCTAGGTCGTCGGTCCCCGTCGGCACTGGTGGTGAAGCATCGGGTGCAGGATCAGCCGCATCGACCGGCCATTCAAAGCCGTGTCCGTGCAAGGGAGGTTCCGCCGTCTCGCCTGCTCGGAACGCTTCGGGGACAAATCCGTGTGCAACCGCAAAGGCGCGCGCTTCGTCCAGCGTCTGTCGGGCAACAGCGGCAACCTGTGTCTCGGGACCCGCCGCGACGGATGTATATGCAAGTTCCGACAGCGCATAGGGCGTCGCCTCTGCCAGCGTGATCTCAACCTTGGCGGCAGCGTCCTCGGGGCTCAATCCATCGGTGTCAACGGTCAGTAGGCGCAATTGATCAGGCGGGATGATCAGCACGCATCCAAGGTGATTGGCCAGCGCGAATCCCTTATCCCGCAGCGCCTGCATCTGCTCAGCCAGATCGGGCACATCCAGCGGTACGGTTCCAACGCAGTACCATTCCCCATCCGAATGGTGATGCAGCGAGATGCCGTTTTCAGAAAATGACAGCGCAAAGGCGGGTTTCATAATCCGGATGAACCATAATTGTCAGTTTCATTGCAAACGCTTTGACGCCTGCCGCAAGAGCATAAAGCAGGAAGCTGCCGAGGGAAAGAAAAAGCCGCGATTCCCCCTTGCCGTGTATTGCCCCAAGACCCCATCTTTGGGTTACGTCAGCAGGAGGGATCACCTTGAAGACACTTGCCTTTTTGACAGCAATGACCGCCGCCGTGGCAACCTTGCCCGCCCATGCGGAGGAAGGTCGCATCACCGTCAGCGGCACCGGGGTCGCATTGGCCGAGCCGGACATGGCCACATTGACCGTTGGCGTGACCAATCAGGAAGACGAGGCCGCAGCTGCGATGGCGGCAACCTCGGCAGCGGTGGCGCAGATTTTGAAACGGCTTGAGGATATGGGGCTTGAGGCACGTGATGTGCAGACCCGGGATCTGTCGCTGTCACCGGTCTGGGCCGGTCGCAGCGGGCAAGGCAACGAGCCGCCACGCATTACCGGCTTTACCGCGTCGAACCGCGTTCTGGTCCGGGTGCGCGATCTGGACAGCCTGGGGCAGATCATGGACGCCGTGATCTCGGATGGTGCCAATGACTTTGGCGGGCTGAGTTTCAGTGTGCAGGACCCAAAACCGCTTGAAGCCAACGCGCGTGCAAGCGCGGTCGCGGATGCGATGGCAAAGGCCGACCAGCTTGCCCAGGCCGCCGGGATACAGCTGGGATCAGTGGTGTCGATCAGCGATCAGGCCAGCGGCGTTCGTCCGGTTGCCCAGATGCGAGAGATGGCGATGATGGATAGCGCCGGCGTGCCCGTCGCGGGCGGCGAGGTATCGGTTTCGGTCAATATCATGATGGAATTCGAAATCGCCGACTAAGTCAGGGGTGTGCCCGCGCCATCAGCGGCTGCCGTTGCTGGCCCGAGGCGTCGAAATTGTCGGACGACAGCCAAGTTTCAAAAGCTGCGCGTATGCGGGGCCAGTCTGTATCCAGGATTGCATACCAGGCCGTGTCGCGATTGCGCCCTTTATAGTGGGTCGCCTGACGAAAGATGCCTTCGAAGGTGAAACCCAACCGCTCGGCCGCGCGCCGTGACGGCGCATTCAGCGCGTCGCATTTCCATTCGTAGCGGCGATAGCCCAGCTCGTCGAACACGCGGCGCATCATCAAGTACATGACCTCGGTTGATTGCGGTTTGCGTTGCAGCAGGGGCGAAAAGTGGATGTGACCCACCTCAATCGCTCCGGCGGCAGGTTCGATCCTGAGATATGAGGCCATACCGACCGGAACCTCGTCCTGGTCCAGCACCGTATGAAACATCGGGTCTGCACCGGCGCAATTGGCCTGCGCCCATTCGACAAAACCGGCCTCGGCATCGAAGGGGCCGTAGGGCAGGTAGGTCCAGTTGCGACCGTCCATGTCGTTGGCAAACGCCCGGTAAAGCCCGGGCGCGTGTCTGTTAATATCCAGTGGCACGACCGAGCAGAATTGACCCTGCATCGGCGTATAGGGCGGCGTCGGGCGAGGAAAATCGCCCGTCACAGGCTTGCCGATGGGTTGGCCCAGCTCGTTGGTATCGTGCTCGGTCATGGCTCAGGCGCTGGCTTTGGACAGGGCCTGATCCAGATCGGCGATCAGATCGTCGGCGTCCTCGATCCCGATCGACACGCGCACCACGTTTGCGCTGGCGCCTGCCGCCTCTTGCTGTTCGGGAGTCAACTGGCGGTGGGTTGTCGAGGCAGAGTGGATGATCAGCGACCGGGCGTCGCCCAGATTGGCCACATGGCTGAAAATCTCAAGCGCGTTCACCAGTTTGATGCAGGCGTCATAGCCGCCCTTGACCGCGAAGGTGAACAAGGCACCGGCACCGCGCGGATAATGCGTTTTGACGCGCTCATGATAGGGCGAGGAGGGCAGACCGGCATAGGTCACGTATTCCACACGTTCATCTGCCTCGAGCCAGGCGGAAATCTTTTGTGCGTTCTCGACATGACGCTCCATCCGCAGCGACAGGGTTTCGATACCCATCAGCGTATAGTGTGCTGCTTGCGGGTTCATGGTCATGCCCAGGTCACGCAGGCCAATGGCGATACTGTGGAACGTGAAGGCAAGCGGGCCGAACGTCTCGTGGAACTTCAGCCCATGATAGGCCCGTTCCGGCGTGCTGAGCGAGGGGAACTTGTCGTTCGCCGACCAGTCGAACTTGCCCGAATCCACAATACAGCCGCCGGTGACGGTGCCGTTGCCGGTCAGGTATTTGGTGGTCGAGTGTACAACCAGCGTCGCGCCGTGCTCGATCGGGCGGCACAGGTATGGCGTGGCCGAGGTGTTGTCGACGATCAGCGGAATGCCCGCGCCGTCCGCCACATCTGCAAGCGCGCGAATGTCGGTGACATATCCGCCCGGGTTGGCGATGGATTCGCAGAATACCGCGCGGGTGTTTTCGTCGATTGCGGCTTTGACGGCGTCAAGATCATCGGTGTCCACGAATTTTGCCGACCAGCCAAAACGTTTGATGGTCTGGCTGAACTGCGTGACCGTGCCACCATAGAGACGCGTCGAAGCAACCACATTGCAGCCTGGCCCCATCAGCGGGAACAGCGCCATGATCTGCGCCGCATGACCCGAGGAGCAGCAGACTGCGCCAACGCCACCCTCAAGTGTCGCCACGCGTTCCTGCAGAACCGCGACGGTGGGGTTGGTTAGGCGGGAATAGATGAAGCCGACCTCTTGCAGGTTGAACAGCGCTGCCGCGTGGTCGGCATCGCGAAACACATAGGCCGTGGTCTGATAGATCGGTGTCTGACGCGCGCCAGTGGCCGGATCAGGGCGGGCGCCCGCGTGGATTTGCAGGGTATCAAAGCCGTATTGAGGGCCGTCAGACATATCGAAATCTCCTGTTGGAATCCTTGTTGTCAAAATGTCTAGGACATTGCCTGCGCATACACAACGCCGCTGTCAGCGCTGCCACAACCCCTTGGACTTGATGGTCTTGCGGATGACCTGTTCGCGCTGGGGCAGGTTGTCGCGATCAAACATGTCGCGGATTTTCCGGCCCTTGCCCTGGAAGATCAGCTTTTTCATCGGATCGTAGGTCTTGAGGACTTTTTTGATCTTGTTGGGGGCGCTGACCGTTTCCAGCACGTCGATCACCTGATCCCTTTCGCGTGCATAGAGCAGTGGGAACAGGCGATAATGGCAACTGACCGCACCATCCAGCAATCCACCGGGCAGGGCATCGCGCCCGCCGCCGAACGAATGGATCACAAGCGGCAGCGCCGCCTGGTCCAGCCAGGGGTCCAGAACCTGCCCGGTCAGTTCGGGGATATTCTCGTCACGAATGGCGCGCGCGTATTCAAGATAACGTTCGCCAAACAATCGCGGGCATTTGTAATAGAAATAACCGGCATTGAAATACAGGAACCGCCGCCAGTATCCCTGCGGCTGGCTTGTATCCAGCGAGCTTTCGAAATCCAGCCCGAACCGGTCATAGAGCGCGCGCCATATCGCCTCGTACCCAGGGCCATAGAGCGTGGGCTTGGGCCAGGTCCCTTCCACCTTCAATGATGCGCCGGGGCGATCGAAATCAAAGGGGATCTCGGACAGCTCGCCCGTGATCAACGTGTCGCTGTCGAAGAAGACAAAAGGCTCACCC
Source organism: Ruegeria sp. CH11 (assembly GCF_056537105.1). NCBI lineage: Bacteria > Pseudomonadati > Pseudomonadota > Alphaproteobacteria > Rhodobacterales > Roseobacteraceae > Ruegeria > Ruegeria sp. CH11. The sequence continues at coordinate 593,345 of NZ_JBQFQX010000001.1, read as the reverse complement.
TCGGGCAATGCCAGCAACGCCTCGATCTTGTTGCCGTTCGGATAGCTTTCGCCGAAGACATGGTTGTCAAAGGGGACGATCTCGGCCCCCAGATGGTCCAGCGCTTTCAGGACGTCCGGGTTCTGAATGCTTGGGTTGCTGGCCCACAACGGCCCCGCCTGCGGGACTGCGACGATCAGGCGGCCGGAAAACCTGGGCGATGAATGCCGCAATGAGGCGGCAAACAGCACCGCTTCGTACTGGACGCGGTTGTTTTGCCCGATCACGACGACGTTGAATTCAGGGGGCTTCGCCTGCATTAATGCGCTTTCTGGTTGTGGCCGGGTCGCGGCTCTGCTGCTTTGGGATTACATGATGCGGGATGGGCCGTCAAAACCAGATGCGCGCAATGGTTTGAAATTCGTAATCCGATCGCCATGTAATTTGGTATCAGCCAGACTGGAGGTTCTTCATGCGGGTCAATGCAGATTTCAGCCAACGTGTTGCGGTTCATTTTGACGACACCGAGTGGGTAGCGTCGCCGGCCGCTGGGGTCGAGCGCAAGATGCTGGACCGGATCGGTGAAGAGGTCGCGCGCGCCACGACCATTGTTCGCTTTGCGCCCGGCAGCGCATTTGCTGCCCATACCCATGACGGCGGCGAAGAGTATCTGGTTCTCGACGGTGTCTTTCAGGACGAAACCGGGGATTTCCCGGTTGGCAGCTATGTACGCAATCCTCCAACAAGTTCGCACACGCCTTCGGCCAGCGAGGGTGCAACCATTCTGGTCAAGCTGCATCAGTTCGACCCTGACGATCGCACTCAGGTCCATCGCTTGGTCAACGGTTCAGGGAACGTAAAGCTGTTCAGCGACGCGCATGAGGATGTCGAAGTTCAGAATTGGCCCGCAGGCGCGACTCTGCTGTTGGAGGCCGACAAGGGACTCGAGGTTTTTGTGATCGAAGGCGGATTCGCCGAAAACGGCGAGGATTTTGGCCCATGGGACTGGTTGCGCCTGCCGCCGGGGACGCAATCCAGCGCCGTTGCTGGAGAGGGTGGCGCGCGGGTTTGGGTCAAATCCGGCCACCTTGGCGGGATGGTCTAAGCCGTCGCCGGCCTAAATTTCAGGCAAATCTCTGCTAAAACCGGGCTAATCGGCCCGGTTTTTCAATTTTTTGACCATTTGGCAAATTTTACCAATTGATAAAAAATTTGTTTGTGGCAAGCTGGGGTCATAACAAACATATCTACAGGGAGTAGAGTGATGGCACAGGGCCAGATGGCACCCGGCATCGTCGCCGGGCGGCTTTCCAGCGATGAGCTGACCTCGAATTTCACCGATCTGCATCCGCCACTGGCCCCGCACGAGGCTGCCGTGGCCGCTGATCGCTGCTATTTCTGCTATGACGCGCCATGCGTGACGGCCTGTCCAACGGATATCGATATTCCGTTGTTCATTCGGCAGATTCAGGCGGGACAACCGCAATCCGCCGGGCGCACGATCCTGGAACAGAATATTCTGGGTGGCATGTGCGCCCGCGTTTGTCCGACCGAGACATTGTGCGAAGAAGCCTGTGTGCGCGAAACAGCCGAGGGCAAACCGGTCGAGATCGGACGTTTACAGCGTTTTGCCACCGATGATGTGATGGCGTCTGGCGCGCATCCATTTGAGCGTGCGCCGACCACCGGCAAGACCGTGGCGGTCGTCGGGGCAGGGCCTGCGGGTCTGGCCTGCGCGCATCGGCTGGCAATGCTGGGCCACGACGTGGTGATCCACGAATCCAAGCCAAAACCCGGCGGTCTGAACGAATACGGTATCGCCGCTTACAAATCGACCAACGACTTTGCCCAGGCTGAGGTGGACTGGTTGTTGAAGATCGGCGGTATCGCAATAGAAACCGGGTCCGCTCTGGGTCAGACAATCTCATTGGGCGGGCTGACCGAGAACTACGATGCGGTGTTCCTGTCGATCGGACTTGCAGGCGTTAATGCGCTGCGCTCTCCGGGTGCGGACAAGGATGGGGTGCGCAATGCGGTCGATTTCATTTCCGACGTACGGCAAGCCGGTGATCTGGCGCATCTGCCGGTCGGACGGAATGTCGTTGTGATCGGCGGCGGCATGACAGCGGTCGACGCGGCGGTGAAATCAAAACTGCTGGGTGCAGAGCACGTGACGATTGCCTACCGCCGCGACCGCGATGCCATGGGCGCAAGTCGGTACGAACAGGACCTTGCGGCCTCGCATGGGGTGCGCATCATGACCAATGTTCAGCCGGTTGCGGTCCACGGAAATGGCGCAACGGCCGAGATTGAGCTGGAATACACCTCTAGCACGGATGGCAGTCTGACGGGCACGGGCGAAATGATCCGCCTGCCTGCTGATCAGGTCCTAAAGGCGATTGGTCAGCAACTGGATGGCGCGCCCGACGGGTTGCAGCTTGACGGCAACAAGATCGCGGTCAGCGGGGCCGGGCGCACGTCGTTGCAAGGCGTCTGGGCCGGGGGCGATTGTGCTGCGGGCGGTGACGATCTGACGGTGACTGCGGTCGCCGAAGGGCGCGATGCCGCGATGGACATCCACGCAACACTGGAATCGTGATAGGGTAAGGCACCCAATCCCCATTCCGTTGCCGAGGTATAGCCATGTCTCAGATAGAAGAAGCCGTTGCCCGTCATTACACGACCGGAGCCTTGACCGACAGGGTTCGCGACGCGTTGATCGCCAGCGGCGTCGACCCGGATGCGGCGACGGTTGCCGATCTGAAAGCAGGTGATGAGTTCCATACCGGCGGCGTGGCGGCGACCGACAACCTGTTCAACCAGTTGTCCCCGACCCACGCGACCCGCGTGCTGGATATCGGATGCGGCATTGGTGGCACCTCGCGCTATGTGGCGGATCGCTACGACTCGACGGTCACCGGGGTCGATCTGACGCCTGAATTTGTCGAAACGGCCAAGGCGCTCAGCGACCTTGTGGGCCTGTCCGACAAGGTCGAGTTTCTGGAAGGCAGCGCGCTGGACATGCCCGTACCCGATGCCGGTTTCGATCTAGCGGTCATGCTGCATGTCGGCATGAACATCGAAGACAAGGCGGGTCTGTTCGCCGAGGTCTCTCGGGCGCTGGCGACAGGTGGCACCTTTGCCTTGTTTGATGTCATGGGCGGGCCGACCGAGGAACCGTTGGCCTTTCCACTGCCTTGGTCGACGCAGCCGGAAACGTCTTTCGTGCATGCGCCTGAGACCTACAGACAGGCCGCCGATGCGGCAGGCTTGACGCTGGAAATCGAAAACGACCGCACCGACTTTGCGCTGGAATTCTTTGAAGAGGTGTTCGCCAAAATGGCCGAGGACGGGCCAGCGCCTTTGGGCATTCATCTGATGATGGGCGACACTGCGCCCGAGAAGTTCCAGAACTATGTCGCAAACCTGAAAGCCGGGCGCATTCGCCCGACTGAAATGATATTCAAGAAAACCGGCTGAGCCGGTGAGGAGGACCCAATGGCCGACCTGACAACAGACTTTCTGGGGATTTCCAGCCCGAACCCATACTGGCTGGCCTCGGCACCGCCAACGGACAAGGAATACAACGTGCGTCGCGCGTTCGAGGCCGGATGGGGTGGCGTGGTCTGGAAAACCCTGGGCTCCGAAGGCCCGCCAGTGGTAAACGTGAATGGCCCGCGCTACGGCGCGATCTATGGCGCGGACCGGCGCTTGCTGGGTCTGAATAACATCGAACTGATCACCGACCGACCGCTTGAGGTGAACCTCGAGGAAATGGCGCGGGTCAAGGCGGATTATCCTGACCGCGCCCTGATCGCCTCGATCATGGTGCCGTGTGAAGAAGGGGCCTGGAAAGCCATCCTGCCGCGCGTCGCCGAAACGGGTGCCGACGGAATCGAGCTGAATTTTGGCTGTCCGCACGGGATGAGCGAGCGCGGCATGGGATCGGCCGTAGGGCAGGTGCCGGAATATATCGAGATGGTCACCCGCTGGTGCAAGCAATACTATGACCGTCCTGTGATCGTGAAGCTGACACCGAATATCACCGATATTCGCAAACCAGCGGCTGCCGCCAGAAATGGTGGCGCGGATGCAGTGTCGCTGATCAACACGATCAACTCGATCACCAGCGTTGATCTGGACACGTTCAGCCCCGAACCGTCGATTGACGGCAAAGGCAGCCATGGTGGCTATTGCGGTCCGGCGGTCAAGCCGATTGCCCTGTCGATGGTGTCCGAGATTGCGCGGGCCGAGGCAACGCATGGCATGCCGATCTCAGGCATCGGTGGTGTCACCACATGGCGGGACGCGGCAGAGTTCATGTCGCTGGGCTGCGGTAACGTTCAGGTCTGCACGGCGGCGATGACATACGGGTTCAAAATCATTGATGAACTGACCGCTGGCCTGTCCGAGTGGATGGACAAAAAGGGCTATTCCAACGTTTCCGAAATCGTTGGTCGCGCCGTTCCGAATGTCACCGATTGGCAGTATCTGAACCTCAACTACATCGCCAAAGCCAAGATCGATCAGGATCAGTGCATCAAATGCGGCCGTTGCTATGCGGCGTGTGAGGATACCAGCCATCAGGCGATCTCGATGTCTTCGGATCGCGTGTTCGAGGTGATGGACGACGAATGCGTCGCTTGCAACCTCTGCGTTGATGTTTGTCCGGTTGAAGGGTGTATTTCCATGGAGCCGATGGCGGCTGGCGAGGTCGATCCGCGCACCGGCAAGACCGTGCAGCCGGATTATGCCAACTGGACCACGCATCCCAACAACCCAATGGCCAAAGCCGCCGAGTAGGGGAAACTGGTATCCCAAATCACTCGGTTCGGCGTTACACTGGTGCTGTCAGACATGATCGAAGGAGACTGTCATGCCAGCCGTACCGCCGGGCCGAAGCAAAGGTGGCAACAAGGTTTCGAAACTGGATCGGGACACGTCGAAAAAGAACGTGGCCTTGTCGAAGGCAAAGCAGCGCGAAGCCATGGCTGCCAAGAACTTTGTGCAGCATCAAAAGCAGATCAAGAAAGACCGGGACGCAATCCTCAAGCTGAAAAAATCCATCGACGGCATGATGGACAAGCTGAAAGAGGATCAGGCATTGGATCGCCGCTTCATGGGGCAGGTGATCAAGAAGGTCAAAGCGCTGCAGAACTTCGACAAGTACGTCAAAGCATCGGCTCAACAGCACTCTGCCGGGGTTCAACAACCCAAAATGTACACCGCGATTGTCAAGGACGCGGGAAAAGTGCCCAAGATCAATACCGTCAATACCATCGGTGATTTCACGGTATTTCTGGCAATGGCAATTGTCATACTGAACCGCATATTGGCCATGAAACCGGCCAAATAACGTACTGGGTCAGGGTGTTAGAAGTTTACGATAAAGTGTGTCGATAAACGGCTCGGCCCCTTCGAACGGATCTTCGTCCCCCAGAATGGCCCGCACCTGGACATCGAAATCAGCGTAATGCTGGGTCAGCGCCCAGATCGAAAAGATCAAATGATGCGGATGCAGGCGGGCGATTTTGCCTTCATCCATCCAGCGGGTCAAAATCTTCGCTTTTTCGTCCACCAGGACTTTGAGTTCAATGGACAATGCCTCGTGAATACGCGGAGCACCCTGGACCAGTTCGTTGGCAAACAGACGGCTTTCGCGCGGCAATTCGCGGCTCATCTGCAGTTTGCGGTGAATGTAGGACAGAATCTCCTGCATTGGTTCCCCGTTCTCATCCAGATCGTGCAGCGGGGCCAGCCAAACCTCGAGCAGACCAGACAATAGCGCCGTGTGGATCGCCTCTTTCGACGGGAAGTAATAGAGAAGGTTTGGTTTGCTCAAGCCGGCCTCGGTCGCGATCTGATCGACGGTCGAGCCGCGAAACCCATTGGCAGAGAACACATTCAGCGCGGCCTCGAGTATGGCCGCGCGGTTTTTCTTTTGGATGCGAGTCGGTGCGCGGTCTTTGGGCATATCTTCCGGTCGTCTCATTTTCCGCCAAACGGGCACCAAATATGCCGAAATTTCCAGCGGCGCCATGCAAATTCTTGACTGATGTCGAACCCGTGATAGCGTGAGTTTGACCAGATGGTCAAATCAAGACACGAATAGCGAGCAAAATTCGCAAGCAACAGGGAAAGACACTATGGCAGCTCCGGCGCAGAATCTCAGGATCAATGGCGACAGGTTGTGGGACAGTCTGATGGAGATGGCCAAAATTGGCCCAGGTGTTGCAGGGGGCAACAATCGTCAGACGCTGACGGACGAAGACGCCGAAGGGCGTGCGCTGTTTCAGAAATGGTGCGAGGATGCCGGCTGTTCGATGGGGCTGGACCAGATGGGCAACATGTTTGCCCGGCGCGAAGGTACTGACCCTGATGCACTGCCGGTCTATGTCGGCTCGCATCTGGATACGCAACCCACGGGCGGCAAGTATGACGGCGTGTTGGGCGTTCTGGGCGGGTTGGAAATCATCCGAACGCTCAATGACTTGGGCATCAAGACCAAACACCCGATTGTGGCGACCAACTGGACCAACGAAGAGGGGACCCGCTACGCTCCGGCGATGCTGTCTTCGGGTGTGTTTGCCGGGATGCATACGCAGGATTGGGCCTATGACCGCGAGGATGCCGAGGGCAAGAAATTCGGCGACGAATTGCAGCGGATCGGTTGGCAGGGCGACGAAGAGGTTGGTGCCCGCAAGATGCATGCGTTCTTCGAATTGCACATCGAACAGGGGCCGATTCTGGAAGCTGAGGGCAAGGATATCGGCGTTGTCACCCATGGTCAGGGCCTGAGCTGGACCCAAGTTACTGTCACCGGAAAAGACGCGCATACCGGCTCGACCCCGATGCCGATGCGCAAGAACGCCGGGCTGGCGATGGCGCGGATATTGGAGAAAGTTGATGAGATTGCGTGGTCTCATGCGCCCCATGCCGTGGGCGCGGCGGGGCATATCGATGTCTATCCGAACTCGCGCAATGTGATCCCTGGAAAGGTCGTATTCACCGTCGATTTCCGCTCGCCGGAATTGGAGGTGATCACCGATATGGAAAACCGGTTACGCATCGCCGCCGAAGACATCGTCAACGAGATGGGCCTGCAGATCGAGTTCGAGAAGGTCGGTGGCTTTGATCCGGTGAAGTTTGACGACGGTTGCGTGGCCGCCGTGCGCGACGCGGCCGAGCGATTGGGGTATTCGCACACGGATATCATCTCGGGCGCAGGGCATGATGCCTGTTGGATCAACCGGGTTGCGCCGACGGCGATGGTGATGTGCCCGTGCGTGGATGGGTTGAGCCACAACGAGGCCGAAGAGATCAGCAAGGACTGGGCCGCAGCCGGGGCAGATGTGCTGTTCCATGCGGTCGTCGAAACAGCAGAAATCGTGGGATAGAGGGGCGCTGCCCCCGTCGCCCATTGGGCGACTCCCCCGGGATAAATTTGGCCAGATGAAGCAAGCGGCGCAGACCGCATCAGGGAGTTTAACATGAGCACTGTAATCAAGAACGGAACCGTCCTGACGGCGGATTTGACCTACAAGGCGGATGTGAAAGTCGAAGGGGGTGTGATCACCGAAATCGGGCGCGAGCTAAAAGGCGATAAGGAGCTGGACGCGACCGGATGTTACGTCATGCCAGGCGGTATCGATCCCCATACGCATCTTGAGATGCCGTTTATGGGGACCTATTCCAGTGACGATTTCGAAAGCGGGACGCGCGCGGCGCTGGCAGGCGGTACCACGATGGTGGTCGATTTTGCGCTGCCAAATCCGGGCGAAAGCCTTTTGGATGCGCTGAAGCGCTGGGACAACAAGTCGACACGTGCGAATTGCGACTATTCGTTCCACATGGCGGTGACATGGTGGGGTGAGCAGGTTTTCAACGACATGAAAACCGTTGTCGAAGCGCGTGGCATCAACACATTTAAGCATTTCCTGGCCTACAAAGGCGCATTGATGGTGAACGACGATGAGTTGTTCGCGTCCTTTACTCGTCTGGCCGAGCTGGGTGGGATCGCCATGGTCCACGCCGAAAACGGCGATGTTGTCGCCGAACTCAGCGCCAAACTGCTGGCCGAAGGCAATACCGGGCCCGAGGCGCATGCCTATTCGCGCCCACCGCAGGTTGAGGGCGAGGCGACCAACCGCGCCATCATGATCGCCGATATGGCGGGTGTACCGCTCTATGTCGTGCACACCTCGTGTGAAGAGGCGCATGAGGCCATCCGGCGGGCCAAGATGCAGGGCAAGCGGGTCTGGGGCGAGCCTTTGATTCAGCACCTGACCTTGGATGAAAGCGAATACTTCCACCACGACTGGGACCATGCGGCGCGTCGGGTCATGAGCCCACCATTCCGGAACAAGCAGCATCAGGACAGCCTCTGGGCAGGTCTGCATTCGGGCACGCTGAGCGTTGTGGCCACCGATCACTGCGCCTTTACGACCGATCAGAAACGCTATGGCGTCGGTGATTTCACCAAGATACCGAATGGAACGGGCGGGCTTGAGGACCGGATGCCGATGCTGTGGACACATGGTGTAAATACCGGGCGTCTGACGCCTCAGGAATTTGTCGCGGTGACTTCAACAAATATCGCCAAGATATTGAATTGTTATCCGAAAAAGGGTGCAGTCCTTGTGGGCGCGGATGCGGATCTTGTGGTTTGGGATCCAGAGAAATCAAAGACCATCACGGCCGATACGCAGCAATCGTCGATCGACTATAACGTGTTTGAAGGCAAAGAGGTCAAAGGTCTGCCTCGGTTTACCCTGACCCGTGGTCAGGTCGCCGTTCACGATGGCGAAATTCGGACACAGGAAGGTCACGGCGAGTTCGTCGCACGTGAGGCGAATAGCCATGTGAACAAGGCGCTGAGCACCTGGAAAGAACTGACCGCTCCGCAGCCGATCGAACGAACCGGCATCCCGGCTACAGGCGTATGATACATGCGGGCCGCCCATTCGGCGGCCCAAAGTCAAGTGTTTTCAAGGCGATGGAATGACAACTGAAACAACGACCCAGCCCGTTATCGAGGCCAGGCAGCTGGACCTTACTTTCCAGACCAATGACGGGCCCATCCACGCGCTGAAGGATGTGAACCTGACGATCGACAAAGGTGACTTTGTCAGTTTCATCGGCCCCTCGGGGTGCGGCAAGACCACGTTCCTGCGCTGCATTGCGGCTTTGGAGACACCGACCGGCGGCGCGCTGACCGTCAACGGGATGACCCCGGACGAGGCGCGGCGAAACCGGGCTTACGGCTATGTGTTTCAAGCGGCGGGGCTGTACCCTTGGCGCACCATTGCCAAGAACATAAAACTGCCGCTTGAGATCATGGGATATTCCGCGTCCGAGCAGGATGATCGCGTGAACAAGGTGTTGGAACTTGTTGATCTGAAAGGGTTTGGTGGAAAGTTCCCGTGGCAGCTTTCCGGTGGCATGCAGCAGCGGGCCAGCATTGCGCGCGCGCTTGCATTTGATGCCGACCTCCTGCTGATGGACGAACCTTTTGGGGCTTTGGACGAGATCGTGCGGGATCACTTGAACGAACAGCTTCTGGCACTGTGGGCGCGGACCGGCAAGACGATTGGGTTTGTCACCCACTCGATCCCCGAGGCGGTGTATCTGAGCACCAAGATCGTCGTCATGAGCCCGCGTCCGGGACGGATAACGGATGTGATCGACAGCCCTCTGCCCAAAGAGCGACCGCTGGATATTCGGGATTCACCAGAATTCATCGAAGTGGCCCATCGCGTGCGCGAAGGGCTGCGCGCCGGACACGGGGATGAGGTCTGATGCCGAGCGATGTGATCAGAAGGGCGACGCCAGATGATGTCCCGGCCTGCGCACATGTGATTGCCACTTGGATCGCGCAGACGGATTGGATGGTCGATGAATTGCCCGAAGCCGAGTTGGCGAGGCTCATCCGCGAGGCCTTCCCCGCGCGCGAAATCTGGGTCGCGGGCGATCCGGTGGATTGCTACATGTCGGTTGATCCCGAGGCGCGAAAGGTTGGTGCCCTCTATTGCTTGCGAACCGGTCAGGGAATGGGTAAGCGACTGTTGGACAAGGCGAAATCAGGACGTGATTTTTTGTGGCTGACGACTCATGAGCCCAATGTGTCTGCCCAGAAATTTTATCGCCGCGAAGGGTTCATTGCGACGGGCACTGAACCGCCGGAACCGCCCGAGACATTGCCGATCATTCGGATGGAGTGGCGGGTATGAAGCAGATCTTTGCAGTTCTGACCGTCGTGGCCGTGATCGTGCTGTTCTGGTACGTGGCGAGCGTTCCGATGAACATCAAGGGCACTCTGACTGAACTGGAACGCGGCGGGGCTGAAGTGCAGCCGCCAACCGCGAGCGCCCGCCGCGATCTGGGAGAGGTCGGGCTGGTCCTGAGCAACAGTTTCGCCATTCCCGCGACATGGGAGCAAAAGAAACCCCGGCTTCCGTCGCCGCATCAGGTGACAATCGAACTGTGGGAAACCACGATCCTGAAAAAGATCACCTCGAAACGGTCGCTGATCTATCACGGATGGGTCACGCTGAGCGCGACGGTGCTGGGTTTTGTGATCGGCACCGGGCTTGGCATTCTGCTGGCGGTCGGGATCGTGCATAGCCGGGTCATGGACCTGTCGGTCATGCCCTGGGCCATTGTCAGTCAGACCATACCCATTATCGCACTGGCCCCGATGATTATCGTGGTGCTTTATTCTGTCGGCGTGCAGGGGATTATCCCAAAGGCGATCATTTCGGCCTATCTCAGCTTTTTCCCAGTGGTGGTCGGAATGGTCAAAGGACTGCGCAGCCCCGATGCGATGCAACTGGACTTGCTGCGCACCTACAATGCCAGCCACGGGCAGGGGTTCTGGAAACTGCGTCTGCCCGCGTCGATGCCTTATCTGTTCGCGTCGCTCAAGATCGGGATTGCGGCGTCTCTGGTCGGGGCGATAGTAGGTGAGCTGCCCACGGGTGCGGTGGCCGGTCTGGGCGCGCGTCTGCTGGCGGGCAGCTATTACGGACAGACCGTGCAGATCTGGTCGGCCCTGTTTGCGGCGGCCATTCTGGCGGCTTGTCTGGTCGGACTGCTTGGCCTGATCGAAAGGTTGGTGCTGAAACGGATGGGGATGGCGCAATGATGCTTGTGTTTGCTGCCCTGTTGGTTTGGATCCTTGGCTGGTGGCTGAACAGTCGGCTGGCCAGCGGGCCACAGGCCGACAGCCGTTTGGTGCGGTTTCTGGCGCCGCTGATCTTCGGGCTGACGATTGTTCTGGCGTGGGAGTTGATCGTGCGCGGGCTCGAGGTGCCTCTGGTCATCCTGCCCGCACCGTCGGCGATCGCCTTACGCTTTGGCGACAGCCTGCCAATCCTCTGGGCGGATTTCGTGCAGACGATCCTGAAAGGCGCGCTCAGCGGCTACATCATTGGATGTGGCGCTGCGTTCCTGATGGCGATCGCGGTCGATCGCTGGGATTTCCTGCGATTGGGGCTGTTGCCGGTGGGGAATTTCGTCGCGGCGCTGCCGATCGTCGGAACCGCGCCCATTCTGGTCATGTGGTTCGGGTTCGACTGGCAATCCAAGTCTGCGGTCGTGGTGGTGATGGTGTTCTTTCCGATGCTGGTGAACACCGTTGCGGGCTTGCGCGAGGCCACCGCCATGCAGCGCGACCTGATGGAGACCTATGCCGCAACCTATTGGCAAAGCTTTCTGAAACTGCGCCTGCCGGCGGCGATGCCGTTTATCTTCAACGGGTTGAAGATTTCGACGACACTTGCCCTGATCGGCGCTATTGTGGCTGAATTCTTCGGCTCACCCATCGTGGGGATGGGGTTCCGAATCTCGACCAGCGTGGGGCAATTGTCACTGGATATGGTCTGGGCCGAGATCGTGGTCGCCGCCCTTGCTGGAACTGCGTTTTATGGCCTTGTGGCCGGTATCGAAAAGGCGGTGACGTTCTGGCATCCGTCGCAACGAGGATAACAAACAAAATTCAACAGACCCCGAAAACGGGGCACCCATAAGCAACTAGGAGAAGTGAAGATGAATAAGCTACTAAGCGGGGCGGTCGCAGCCTTCAGTCTGGCAGCCAGCACGGCGTTTGCGGCGGATGAGGTGACATTGCAACTCAAATGGGTCGGGCAGGCGCAGTTTGCCGGATACTTCGTGGCCGAAGCCAAGGGGTTCTATGACGAAGAGGGGCTGGACGTCACGATCAAACCCGGTGGCCCGGATATTGCGCCGGAACAGGTCATCGCCGGGGGGGGCGCTGACGTCATCACCACCTGGATGGCAGCCGGTCTGGCCGCACGCGAGCGTGGTGTGCCTCTGGTCAACATTGCACAGCCTTTCAAGACAGGTGGACTGCAGGTCAATTGCCTGAAATCGACCGGGGTCGAGTCGCCCGAGGATTTCCCGGGCCGCACGATGGGGGTCTGGTTCTTCGGGAATGAATATCCGTTCTATGCCTGGATGGCCTCGTTGGGTATCGAAACGGATGGGGCCGACGACAACGGGGTCACGGTTCTGAAACAGGCATTCTCGGCTGATCCGCTGATTCAGGGACAGGCGGACTGTATCTCGACGATGACCTACAACGAATACCGTCAGATCCTTCAGGCAGGGATCACGCCCGAGGAACTGGTGACGTTCAACTATCTTCAGATGGGCTTTGGCATGTTGGAAGATGGTCTCTATGTCATGGAGGAAAACCTGAGCGATCCCGCATTTGTCGAGAAGATGGAGCGCTTTGTGCGCGCGTCGATGAAAGGTTGGGAATATGCTGCGGCAAATCAGGAGGAGGCTGCTGAAATCGTGCTCGAGTTCGACGAGACCGGCGCTCAGGAACTGGACCATCAGGTCTACATGATGGGCGAGGTCGCCAAGCTGATCGAAGGATCAACCGGGGCGCTGGACCCGGCGGACTACGAACAGACGGTCAAAACTTTGCTGTCTGCCGTGTCGGCCGAAAACCCGGCGATCACCAAAGAGCCCGAAGGCGCATGGACACATCAGATCACGGATGCCGCGCTGAACTGACCGCTCTGACATCGCGAAATTCGACGCGGTCCCGGCAGGGGCCGCGTTTTCTTTTTGGACTGCCGCATTTGTGACTGTACTTGGTGCCAAACTGGCATAGTATTTCCATGTAAATGACCGCATCTAATGCGAAAAATCTCTAATTTGGAAGAAAATGCAGGGATTTGCATCAGAATTCGCAATGGCATCCGCTCTGATCCTGAAAGGGGATCCAGAGCTGTGGTCGATCGTGCTGTTGTCCCTGCGGGTTTCGCTGTTTGCGGTACTGATTTCTGCGGTGATCGGTATGCCCTTTGGCGCTGCACTGGCGGTTGCTCGTTTCCCCGGTCGGCGGGCGATGATCGTGCTGATGAACGCTCTGATGGGCTTTCCACCGGTTGTTGTCGGGCTGCTTGTGTATCTGATGTTGTCCCGGTCGGGGCCTTTGGGCGTGTTGGAACTGCTTTACACGCCGACAGCTATGATCATCGCTCAAGTCGTCCTCGTCACGCCGATTGTCGCCGCATTGACGCGGCAAGTGGTCGAGATGCTGGCCGAGGAATATGCCGAACAGCTTCGCTCGCTGGGCGTGTCAAGGCTGGCCTCGGTGCCGGTACTGCTTTGGGATGCGCGACTGGCATTGGTGACGGCTTTGCTGGCAGGGTTTGGCCGCGCCATAGCCGAGGTTGGGGCGGTGATCATCGTCGGGGGCAACATCAACCATGTCACGCGGGTCATGACCACCACCATCGCGCTTGAGACCTCAAGGGGTAATCTGGCGTTGGCGCTGGCACTCGGTGCGATCCTCATCGGGATTGCGATTGCGGTCAACGCGATGGTCAGTGCGTTGACTTTGCGCGCCGAACAGGAAGGTTTACGTCATGCGTGATCTTCCACTGGAAAGCGATACTGGGTTGCAGGTCCGCGATCTCTATATCGCCCGCAAGGGCAAGGTTTTGCTGGACGTGCCGCAGCTCCGGCTGGAGGGGCCGGGTCCGACGCTGTTGCTGGGGCCAAATGGTGCGGGCAAGAGCTTGCTTTTGCGTTGTCTGCACGGGTTGATCTCGCCGGATCGCGGGGCTGTCCTGCAAGGGGACGTGCCTCTGGGTCCGATGCACAGGGCTCGGCAGGCAATGGTGTTCCAGCGCCCGGTGCTGCTGCGCCGCTCGGTCGCGGCCAATCTGGACTTTGTGCTGAAACGCAAGCGCCTGCCGCGCTCGGCGCGCAAGATGCAGATCGCCGAGTTGCTGACCGAAGGCGGGCTAGCGGACAAAGCCCGGCAATCCGCCCGGTCACTGTCGGGTGGCGAGGCGCAGCGTCTTGCCATTCTGCGTGCGCTGGCGCTGTCGCCGGATACCTTGTTTTTGGACGAACCGACCAGCGCGCTGGACCCCGGCGCGACCCAGACGATCGAAAAGATGGTCTTGCGCGCCTCGGCCCGGGGGGTGCGGATCGTAATGGTAACCCATGACATCGGGCAGGCACGCAGGCTTGCTGCGGACGTCGTTATGATGCAGGGAGGGCGCGTGGTTGAACATGGCGCCGCCCGGCAGGTATTGAACAGCCCGGAAACAGAGGCGGCGCGCCGGTATCTGGCGGGTGGGTTGGTTACATAATTCAGATTTGACGGAGAATTCGATGGTCCGAAACCTGATCCGCAGCGCGGCAATCGCGCTTGGTATGCTGGCTTTGCCCGTCAGTGCGGACGAGCCGTTCATTATTTTGCAATCCACCACGTCGACCCAGAATTCAGGCCTGTTCGACCATATTTTACCTTGGTTTGAGGCGGAAACCGGCATCGACGTTCGGGTTGTCGCAGTTGGCACCGGTCAGGCGATCAAGAATGCGATAAACGGCGATGCGGATGTACTATTGGTCCACTCCAAAGCAGACGAACAAAGGTTTGTTGCTGACGGCTGGGGGGTCGATCGTTTTGACGTGATGTACAACGATTTTGTTCTGGTCGGGCCGAAATCGGACCCAGCCGGGGTCAAGGTCGGCAACGATATCATCCTTGCCTTGGCCGACATCTCCGTGGCCGAGGTCCCCTTTGCCTCGCGCGGGGATGACAGTGGCACCCACAAGGCCGAGATGCGGTTTTGGGCTGATGCAGGCGTCGACCCGACCGGGGAATCCGGCAGCTGGTATCGCGAAACAGGGTCCGGCATGGGCACGACGCTGAACGTGGCCAGCGGTATGGGGGCTTATGTCCTGACCGACCGCGCCACGTGGTTGTCCTTTGGAAACCGGGGAGATCTTGAGATTCTGGTAGAAGGCGATCCGCGCCTGTTCAACCAATATGGCGTGACCCTTGTGAATCCAGACAAGCACCCGGGCGTCCGGGCTGCCGCCGGGCAGAGGTTCATCGACTGGCTAATCGGACCAGACGGGCAATCCGCGATCGAGACCTATACCTTGGATGGTGAGCAGTTGTTCTTCCCGAACGCACAGTGACGGCCTGTTCAGCCGCTGGCGCCGTTGTGGTGGATTTGCCCGAGACCTGACAGGTCATACCCGCCCAGCTCTTGCGCGCGTTGATGAAACCGGGGCGCATGCAGGAAGTCGATCAGCGTCAGCATCGGGGCTTCGAAAAAGGCCCTTCGCCAGATCGCAAGGTCCAGCCGTTCGGTATGGGTCGGCTGAAAATCCAGCCCGTAGAACCCTGCAAGCGCACCAAGGCCAAAGCCCACCTCGGCCTTACCGTCGCGCAGGGCCAAAGCCAGCTCTTCTTCGGTGCGGGCGCAGTCGGGCAGGGCGTCAAGATCGTCGCGCGACAGCCCGTGCAACGCCAATTGCGTGTCGAACAGCCGCTGACTTGCGGCGCTGTCTTGCCGCAATATGACCCGGCGGCCTTTGAGGTCTGCAAAGCCGCCCACGCCGCTGATGTCGGGGGCCAGCAGCAACCCACGCTTGCGCTGCGCGATTTCATAAAGGATCACGGGGGCTTCGCCCAATGAATCCCTGATCGACCGCACGTTGAAACCGTCTTCCTCGTGAATGTGCAGAACCGTCGCTTGCGCGCTACGTTCACGCAGGCGATTCAGCCCGTCAAAGGAGCCGTCATAGTAGGTTGCAAGGCCAGATCCGCTTTCGCGCAGTGCCCAGTCCAGCAGCGGATCGTGACTGCCCGCGACAATCGGCGGCAAGGGTGGCTCGGCAACCTGCGGCCCCGACCGGGATGCGTTCAGCCACGCGACAACCTCGGCGCGGGGGAAGAGGAGTTTTCCCATGGCGCGCACACAAGGCACCTCGCCCGAGGAGGCAAGATCATAGGCTTTCCGCTCGCCAATGCGCAGCAGATCGGCCAGTTCGCGGGTGGTCAGGTATTCGGACATTCAGTCGAGGCGCACAGCAGGGCCAGACCCCGCATCCGCGGCGCTGAACCCGATCTGGTCCAGAGCGAAGGGCGCGGCAATGGTGATCACGACCATCGCGACGATGGCGGCTAGAAAGGCTTTCATGGTCTCCTCCGGCTCAGTTGTCTGGCGCGGTGGCGCGGCGCAGAAAGGCGATCAGATCGGCGCGGTCCTGTGCCTGAGCGATACGTTGCATCGGCATCTTCGACCCCGGAATATAGTGATCCGGCCCCTCATCGAACAGAGCGTTGATAGTGTCTTCATTCCAAACGATATCAGAGTCTTGCAGCGTATCCGAGTACAAATATTCAGACAGACTGCCTGCTTTGCGTCCGAAGATTTTGTGCAATGTCGGCCCTGCGCGCCGTTGACTGTCGGGTGTCAGGCTGTGGCAGATCGAGCATTTGCGCGCAAACTGGCGCTCGCCATTGCTCATCTGATCGGGGTTCTTCAAATAGCTGGGCTCTGACGCGGCCATCTGATCCTGCTCGCCCAGATTGGCGATCGGCCAACTGTACATCGCCTGATCTATGCCCCCGGCGTGCAGGTTCTGGCCGTCTGCGGAAAAGGCCAGCGCCCAGACCGGGCCGCGCAGAGTGGCGCGGAAATCCTGCGCAATGCGCCAGTCGCCGGTGTCGATAACCATGATGTAGCCTTCGCCGTCCCCGACAGCCAACAGGCTGCGATCAGGGCTGAGGGCCAGCGAAAGGATCGGACGGCGATCCAGGGTGAAATCACGCTCTTCACCTGTCGTCAGATCAAGGATGCGGGTCACACCATCCACTGCACCATAGGCCAGCCAGTTGTCCTGAATGTTCAGCACCAGTTCGTTGATGCCAAACCCATGCTCGACCAGCCGGTCCGTTTCCTGAGCTCGGGTTACGTCCCATACACGCAGGGTTCCGTCGACGCCCGCAGAAAACAGTTGCGACCCGTCGGCGGAGAACACCACAGCGTTCACGCCGCTGCCGGTCGGCCCGAGAACTGACGGCTCTGACCCGTCAACCGGCCACAATCCGATCGTGCCATCCCAACTGGCCGTTGCCACATACGTCTTTGATGCCGCTACACTGACAATCTTTCCCTTGTGCCGACCGACGACTTGACCACCGGGCCACCGTCGCAGGGTGAAATCGTCGCCGGCGGAATAGATCGCTGTGCCGTTGAAAACAACGGAATTGACCGCAGCTTCGTGCCCTTCCAGCCATTCGGGGTCTTGATCCGTCCAAAGTCCGACCGAGTTGTCGAAACTGGCCGTTGCTATGCGCCCGTCCGGTGCGGTGGCGATCCCCATGATCGGCCCGCCGTGACCTTTGAGCGTGAAGAACTCGGACCAGGCGGGCAGGGGGACCAGGATTAGCGCCAGAACCAGCCCGCGCATTTACTCAGCAGGTGAGGCCGCTGCTTTGTCGGCCTCTTTTTCCTGCACCTCTTCCAGCCAGAGCGAATGATGCTCGCGCGCCCATTGTTCCTCGACCTCGCCGGTTCCCATCGCGTCAAACGCCCCTTCCATGCCGACCGAACCCAGATAGATGTGGGCCAGAATGATCGCGATGAAGGCGTAGGCGACCATGACGTGCCAGACCTGAGCGAATTGCATTTCCTCCTGCGGGGACATCTGCACTGGCAGGTTCAAGCCCAGCATTTGCGGGATGCCTGTGGTATTTGCGATCGAGAATGTCTTGGCGAACAGCGGCATTTCAAACGGGAACAGCAGCGACAGGCCGGACAGGCTGATCGAAACACCCAGCAGGATGCACAGCCAGAAGATAATCTTTTGCCCGGCATTGAACTTCTTCGCGGGGGGGTGGCTGCCCCTGGTGAAAAGACCGCCTCCGGCAGCAAGCCATTTCAGGTCGACCCGGTTCGGAATGTTGTGCGAAATCCAGTTCACGGTGACGATGACCAAGCCCAGCATGAACGCCCAGGCCAGATTGTTGTGCAGCCATTTGCACCCCTGCGCGATCACTGCAAAGCCTTCCTTGCCAAAGACCGGGATCAGGAAATCCCGACCGTAGAGTGTCAGCAATCCGGTTATGCCGAGGATCACAAAGGACCCCGCAAACAGCCAATGACCAAACCGTTCGAAGCCGTTGAAGCGGGTGACGGTACGCCCGGATTTGTCCCCATCAATTCGAATTTTCCCGCGGATCAGAAAGAACAGTATCAGGACCGCCAGCATGCCGCCGATTATATAGGTCCCATATTCGCGCAGCGGACCGGTGCGGAAATTCAGCCACCACATGCCGCCGTCCTGTATCAGTACGCTTGCAGCAGGGCCCTGAGACGACACCGTCACATCCGCCGAGCCATAGCGCAACGCGCGATACACATCGCTGTCCGAGGCGACGCCGCGTGTGCCAAGCTGACCCAGCAGGCCCTCGGCGTTGCCTTGCCCGGTGTTTTCCGAACGATAGGTGTTATCCACCTTTTCGCCGCGCTGACGGGCCAGAATGTCCTCAAGTGTGGTTGCGCCCCCGGTTGCCGTCCTGTCAGAGGAAACCGGGGCTTCTGTCTCTTCGGATTGCGCAAGGGCGCTCTGGGTCAAGGTGACGGTAAGCAGCAATGCAATGAGTAGACGGAACATCTGAACCTCGGTCAAAATTCCCAAGCAGACGACCCGCGCGGGCGGGTCATCTGAATGTCATGCAGACGGCGCTTATCCGTCTTTCTGGTCGTAGGCCGTGCCCCAACCCCAGGCGCCCGAGCCGAAGCCGCGCGCCACAACGCGTTCGCGGTAAACGGCAGACACCACGTCACCGTCACCGGCAAGCAGGGCCTTGGTCGAACACATCTCGGCGCAGATCGGCAGTTTGCCCTCGGCGATCCGGTTGCGACCATATTTGGCGAACTCTGCGGTCGAGTGCGTTTCTTCGGGACCACCGGCGCAGAAGGTACATTTGTCCATCTTGCCGCGCGATCCGAAGTTGCCCGCCTGTGGATATTGCGGCGCGCCGAAGGGGCACGCGTAGAAGCAATAACCACACCCGATGCACAGGTCCTTTGAGTGCAGGACGACGCCTTCTTCGTTCTGATAGAAGCAGTCGACCGGGCACACCGCCATGCAAGGCGCATCCGAACAATGCATACAGGCGACCGAGATCGAGCGTTCGCCCGGGTTGCCGTCATTGATCGTCACCACCCTGCGGCGGTTGATGCCCCACGGTACCTCGTGCTCGTTCTTGCACGCGGTTACGCAGGCGTTGCATTCGATGCAGCGTTCAGCGTCGCAGAGAAACTTTGCTCTAGCCATTATCGTCCTCCTTACGCTGCCCAGATTTTGCAGAGAGTACACTTGGTCTCTTGCATCTGGGTCACTGAATCATAGCCATAGGTCTGGGCGGTGTTGGTACTTTCACCCAGCACATAGGGATCTGCACCGGCGGGGTATTTGTGCCGCTGGTCTTCGCCCTGGAAATGGCCGCCAAAGTGGAACGGCATGAAGGCGACACCGGCACCAACCCTGTTGGTCAGCATCGCCATTACCTTGACCTTGCCGCCCTCAGGACCTTCGACCCAGACCTGCGATCCGTCGCGGATACCAAGGTTGTTGGCATCGCGAGGATTGATCTCGACGAACATGTCCTGCTGCAGCTCGGCCAGCCACGGGTTCGACCGTGTCTCATCACCGCCGCCTTCATATTCGACCAGACGACCAGACGTGAGGATTATTGGGTAATCCTTTGAAAAGTCGTTCTTCTGGATCGAAGCGTAAAGGGTGGGCAGGCGATAGGCATGCCGGTCCTCGTAGGTCGGATAGTCCTCGACCAGATCGCGCCGCGGTGTATAAAGCGGTTCGCGATGCAGCGGGATCGGATCCGGGAAGGTCCAGACAACCGCACGTGCCTTTGCGTTCCCGAAGGGCGCACAACCATGCTCGATCGCGACCCGCTGAATGCCGCCTGACAGGTCGGTTTTCCAGTTGGTCTTCGGACCAGCGACAGCGTCGATTGCAGCGCGTTCCTCAGCCGTGAGGTCTCCGTCCCAGCCGAGGTCCATCAGCATCTGCATCGTGAATTCAGGGTATCCGTCCTGAATTTCCGATCCGGCGCTATAGACCCCTTCGGCCAGCAGGTTGTCGCCATCGCGTTCCACGCCGAAACGAGCGCGGAAGGTCAGGCCGCCCTCGGCCACCGGTTTGGACATGTCATAGAGGTTTGGTGTCCCCGTATGACCCATCTCGGCCGTGCCCCAGCAGGGCCATGGCAGGCCGTAGTACTCACCGTCGTTTGGTCCACCAACGGCCTGCAGCGTCGTTCTGTCAAACGTGTGCTGGTTGGCCATATGGCTTTTCAGACGTTCTGGCGATTGTCCGGTATATCCGATGGTCCAAAGACCGCTGTTGAACTCACGCGTGATGCTTTCAACATTCGGCTTCTCTGCGTCCTCCATCTCGATATTGCGGAAGAACCGGTCTGCCCAGCCGAATTTGTTGGCGAACTTGGCCATGATGACCTCGTCCGGCAGACTTTCGAACAGCGGATCAACCACCTTGTCGCGCCACTGCAATGACCGGTTCGATGCCGTGACCGAGCCACGGGTTTCGAACTGCGTACAGGCGGGCAACAGGTAGACGCCATCGGTGCGGTCATGCAGAACAGCGGAAACGGTGGGATACGGGTCGATCACAACCAGCATGTCCAGCTTTTCCATCGCCGTCTTCATTTCCGTCATCCGGGTCTGCGAGTTGGGCGCGTGGCCCCACAGAACCATGGCGCGGACGTTGTTGTCCTGATCCATGTTGGCCGGGTCTTCCAGAACACCATCGATCCAGCGGGAAACCGGGATGCCGCGTTCGTTCTGAAGCGGTTTATCCTTGCCTTCCTTGTCTTTGATCGTGGCGAACTGACCGGCTAGCCATTCAGGCTCTTCACCCCAGACACGAGCCCAATGGCCCCACGCACCTGCGGACAGGCCGTAATAGCCGGGCAGGGTGTGGGACAGAACACCAAGGTCCGTTGCGCCTTGCACGTTGTCATGACCGCGGAAGATATTGGTGCCACCACCCGAAGTGCCCATGTTGCCCAGTGCAAGCTGCAACACGCAATAAGCGCGGGTGTTGTTGTTGCCGTTGGTGTGCTGCGTACCACCCATGCACCAGATCACGGTGCCTGGTCGGTTGTTTGCCATCGTGCGCGCAACACGCTTTAGCTGCGATCCCGGCGTGCCGGTGACGCGCTCGACCTCATCCGGGTTCCACTTGGCGACCTCTTCACGGATCTGGTCCATGCCCCAGACGCGGGTGCGGATGAACTCTTTGTCCTCCCAGCCGTTGTCGAAGATGTGCCACAGGATGCCCCAGATTAGCGCAACGTCTGTACCGGGACGGAAGCGGACATATTCATCCGCATGCGCTGCTGTACGCGTAAAGCGCGGGTCGCAGACGATCAGCGGGGCGTTGTTCTGCTCTTTCGCGCGCAGAACATGCAGCAGCGAGACGGGGTGCGCCTCGGCCGGGTTGCCGCCGATGATGAAGATGGCCCGAGAGTTGTGGATGTCATTGTACGAATTGGTCATGGCGCCGTAGCCCCATGTATTCGCAACACCCGCAACCGTGGTCGAGTGGCAGATACGCGCCTGATGGTCCACGTTGTTCGTGCCCCAGTAGGCGGCGAACTTGCGGAACAGATAGGCCTGTTCGTTATTGTGCTTCGCGGAGCCCAGCCAATAGACGCTGTCCGGCCCGGATTCCTCGCGGATGCTCATCATGCCGTCGCCGATCTCGTTGATCGCCTCTTCCCAGCTGATGCGCTTCCACTCTCCGCCTTCCTTTTTCATCGGATACTTCAGGCGACGTTCGCCATGGGCGTGCTCGCGGACCGAGGCCCCCTTGGCGCAATGTGCACCCAGGTTGAACGGGCTGTCCCAGCCGGGTTCCTGCCCGACCCAGACGCCATTCTGCACTTCGGCAACGACGGTGCAACCGACCGAGCAGTGAGTGCATATGGATTTGATGTTTTCAACCGCGGCATTCGCCGCTGTCTGGGCGCTGGCTGGCGTCACGGTTCCACCTGTGGCGCTGATCGCGGCAAGGCCGCCGATCGTCAGGCCCGAGCCACGCAGGAATGCGCGGCGATCGACGGTTTTCTCGCCGATTTGGGACAGGATACTTGTCCGCTGGGGGCGTCTCGCAACCCCGTTGGTCTTTTTCCTAAGCATTTCTTTCCTCCCTTGCGCGCCATGTGAGCCATGGCTGGCTTGGTACTGCTGCCGACGTCAGGGCCAATCGCAACCGTCAGTCGGGTTTGAAGGCGTCCGGCTCAAGAACCGGGTGCTTTCATGGTGTTAGAAGCGAGTGCTTTCTATGTACGCGCGCGTGTGCGCGGTGTCCTGGATGCGGGTTTCATCCGTTGGCAGCTCTGCCGCTTCGGCTTTCCCGGTCAGGCTGGCTGCGGCAACGGCGGCGGGCGCTGCGACACCAGTCAGTTTCAGGAAGTCGCGGCGGGTTGCGCCTTCTTCCTTGGTCTTGCTCATGGGCTCCTCCTGTCCCAATTGCGGTTTGGCGCCGTTTGGCACCGGCGAGTGGCGGGCTAGGCCGCCGTCATTCGGAACGCCTCGCGCTCGATCTCCATGAATACCCGTCCGGCTGTGCCGACGGATGCATAGAGAACCGAGTTCTCGGCACCTTCCAAATCCGAATAGAAATGCGCGGCCCAGGGGCCGATATGCTTGTTCCAGAACGCGCGCTGGTCTTCCAACGAGGTGGCAGACCCAAAGCGACCGACGATCATGCCCGCCATCATCTCCATCAGCGAGGCAATGTTGTCTTCGGGTTCGAACACGTTCTTTGCGCGTGTGATCCCGCGCGCGGCCATGTCGTTGCGAAGCTGCGCCAGAGGTTTCTCGTTCAGGAACCCGGTCAGATAAAAGCTGGCATAGGGCAAAAGCTCACCACGTCCCAAGCCGATGAACAGGGCGTTGAATTCGCGCTCGGCTGCGGCTGGCTTGGTGACTTTGGCGACGCGGGCCATGGCTTGAATCGCTTGTCCCAGATCGGTGTCATCGCCTGTCAAACCTGCCATCTGGTCCAGCAGCATCTGGTCAGGAGGACCGGCAAGCAGAAGGCCCAGAAAGTTGTAGAAATCCGCACGCAGACGATCCTCGGCCGAGACGTCTATTGTTTGCGCATCACTTGCGGTCATTCGGTCATCCTTCAAATTCAAATACCATGCGGCGCGGGGCCGGGGTGGTGTCGGGCTCTTCGACCTCGACATCGTCATCAATCGGCTCAACGGGCTGAACCATGTCTTCTGCTTCGGCCAGAACGACAGGTGGTTCGTCCTCGGCAGCTTCGGCGTCCAATTCGGTATCGTCTTCTTCCTCGGCAGCGGCCAACGCCTCGACATGGGCCAGCATGCCCTTGCCGACCTGATAGGCGGTCTGGATATTTTCGATAACGCAAGCGGCGTCGGTATAATCTTCGCCGTAATCGACCAGACCATCAACATTGGCCAGTACCGGGTTCAACCGCCACAAGCGACGCAACGCGCGACGGCGCAACCGGTCAGGAACCGCTTTGGCCATAAAGCCCGAAACGTCATCGCCGGGTTGCAACGCATCGGGGTCAGGCAGGTCAAGTTCCGCGAGGATTTCGGCATCCGTCTTATCCTCCAACTCCGCGTGTTGCTCCGCCAGTGCCTGCGCCTCGACTGTTGCCAATTCGGCCTCAGTTTCGGCCCGAACGGCGGCCTTGCGGCGAGACCAGAAATCACGGGGTTGGCTCATTGCAGAACCCTCCGCGGTGCGCGGTAAACGTCCGAGTCCTGACGAATACGCGCATCCCCTTTGCCGTCTTCGACCAGATCGGTGCGCTTCTTGTCGCGCCGGCGTTTGAAAAAAACCTCGTCCTTGTGATGCTGCAAAGCAAAGTCACGCACCCAGGCTATCAGCCCTTCGCTCATCGGAATTTTCTCGACGATCTCTTCACCGGTGTCGGCATAGTCCTGACCTTCGAACGGAGAGGCCGTGACCAGCACTGCATTCAGGGGGTGCTCGCCTTGCAATTCGTCCCGCAGCACCAGATACAGCGAGGGTTGCCCGTCGGACAGATTCACCATGTAAGCTTCTGTCTCGTCGACCGACAGGGTCAGGGGCAGGGTGGCCGCGTGATACTCGACAGCGTCACCCTCGCGGCGCAGTTCGACCCAATTGGCAGGGCCCGCGCCGGGCAAGGCGGCAACAGCGCGCCAGTTCCAGCGGGCCCAACGGGTTACACCGGGTGTTTTGCGCACGATGATGCCGACGGGCATTTCAATCTGGCTTGCGGCCTTGGCCACTGGCTCCTCCCCGAGAAGGCTCTCCCCTGCCTTCTCTGTGATGTACTATGGTACATAAAGTGGCGCTGTGCCAAGTCCACTTTGGGCCCGAAAATGTCGCTTTCACCATTATTTTATTCGTTAACCAATCTCGGATAAGCGGCGGGTGCTGAAACTGTGAACAATAATGCATAAATCTTGTCCATCCGCCGGTGTTTGCATTGCCTCTTTCCGCTTTAGGTCTAAGGTGCTGTCAAGCAGCAAGCAGTCCGGGGGAGGGACATGGCCAGCAAGCTTATACTTTGTGACTGCGCGGGAACGCAGTCACTGGATGCCGAAGGTATTTCCCGGTCCTGTGACGCGAACTGTTCCAGGGTTCACACCGCGTTGTGCACGCAAGAGATTGAGGCCGTAGCGGAACTGATGCAGCAGGGTGATCAGGTGGTGATCGCTTGCGGGCAAGAGCAAGCCATCTTTTTGGACCTGGCTGCGGAACTGGGCGTCGACCCGCCGGGTTTCGTCGATCTGCGCGATCGGGCTGGCTGGTCCGATCAGGGGCAGGATGCGATGCCCAAGATGGCGGCGCTGGCGGCCGAGGCGCTGCTGCCGCAGCCGGTGACATCCAGCGTCGATGTGGTCAGTGAAGGCACCTGTTGCATCATCGGCCCTGGTTCAGTCGCTTTTGAATTGGCCGAGCGTTTGTCAACTACGCTGGCCGTTACGGTGCTGGTCACGGATGAGGCCGAACCGCTTAGCCGGGCTTTCGACGTTGTTCGGGGAGACCTGCGCGATCTATCGGGTGCGCTGGGCGGGTTCGCGCTGCGGTTGGACAACGTGCAACAGCTTCTACCGGGCGGGCGTGGTGCGTTCACATGGACACCTCCACGTGACGGTGCAACCTCGCGCTGCGATATAGTGATTGACCTGACCGGCGCGTCGCCACTGGTTGCGGCGCCCGAAAAGCGCGAAGGGTATCTGCGCGCGGACCCGCGCGACGCGGTCGCAGTTGCACATTTGGCGTTTGAAGCCGCGCAATTGGTTGGTACTTTTGAAAAGCCGCTTTACGTGCGGCTGGACGAGACCCTTTGCGCCCATTCCAGGGCCGAGCAAATTGGGTGTTCGAACTGTCTGGATATCTGCCCGACCGGGGCCATCACGCCCGCAGGTGATCACGTCGCGATTGATCCGATGGTCTGCGCCGGGTGCGGGGCCTGTGCGGCGCTTTGTCCGTCGACCGCGATTACATACGAAGACCCTCCTATCTCGGCGCTTCTGTCGCGTATGCATATTCTTGCGCGCACCTACCGGCGGGCGGGCGGAGTGGCGCCACGTCTGTTGGTGCATGATGCCCACGGCACGCAAATGATCCAACTGGCCGCCCGCTTTGGTCGTGGCCTGCCTGCGGATGTCCTCCCGCTTGAGGTGAACACGATCTCGGGCTTTGGCCATGCCGAAATGTTGGCGGGGCTGGCGCATGGTTTTGCGCGTGTGGATGTGCTGCTGGCACCCACAACCGAGCGCGACGCGTTGGGTCGCGAGTTGATTCTGGCACAGGCCATCAGCGGTGAGACGGGCCTGAGCCTGATTGACGAAGCTGACCCCGAAGCACTATCCGAGTTACTTTACGAACAGACTATACCCGCGCCCTTGGCCGATCCGGTATTGCCGCTGGGCAACCGGCGACAGATCGCCCGCTTTGCGGCGCAGGCATTGAATCCGAATGCGTCAGAACCGCTGCCCTTGCCCGAAAACGCTCCCTACGGTGCGATCATGGTGAACACGGACAGTTGCACATTGTGCCTTAGCTGTGTGTCGCTTTGCCCCTCGGGCGCATTGATCGACAACCCGGACAAGCCGCAGTTGAACTTCCAGCAAGATGCCTGCCTGCAATGCGGATTGTGCCGCACGATCTGCCCCGAGAACGCCATTTCGCTGGTTCCGCAGTTTGACCTGTCGGACGCGGCCCTGTCGCAGCAGGTTCTGAACGAAGAGGAACCCTTTGCCTGCGTCGAATGCGGTGCAGCATTTGGGGTCAGGTCTACGGTCGAGCGGATTATGGATAAACTGTCCGGCACCCATCCGATGTTTGCCACCTCGGATCAGGCGCGTCTGATCCAGATGTGCGACGACTGCCGCGTCAACGCGCAGTTTCAGAACCAGGACAACCCGTTTCAAGCCGCGCCCAAACCTCGGGTTGTTACCACCGACGACTATTTCTCAAAACGAAAGGATCACTGAAACTGCAGCGGCGCGCCAAGATCCGCCGCTTTCATCCCCGAGACGAAGGCAAGGATGGCCTCAAGGTCCTCAAGCGTCATCTCGACCGGGTGAATCGGCGACGGGCGGTCCACGGCAAAGGGCGGTGTCACATCCTCGACCTGCGTGAAAGCGGGGTGGGGGTTCAGGGCAAAGAAAGCCTCAAACCGTTCAGACCAGTCAGGCAGGGACCGCAGCACCGCGAAGGAGGGCGTTGACCCCAAACCGTTCATGCGATTCTGAGGGCCGATCACGTGGCAGCGTCCACACAGCGAAAAGGACAGCTCCTGTCCGCGCGCGGCGTCGCCGTCTACGGCCTGTTCGGTTTCTGTGTCCGCGATTGCGATACTGGCACTGAACGGTTCACCTTGTGCCGGGGCAAAGCTTTCGACCGTTCGTTTGCCGATATCGGACAATAGCCAGTCGCGAAACCGAGCCTGACGGGCGTCATCGCTGGTTTGAAGGTGATAAACCGTATCGCCGCGCTGAAACACCGGATCGCCAGGAGGGCCGGAAGAAAGGACCATAACGCCGTTTTCGTCAGCCAAGACGCGTATCCCGGTCTTGAGAGAGAAGCGTGGAAGAATATGTTGCAAAAGACCCGAGTCTGATACTTCGTCCGGGGCCGCAAGACCTAGCGCCTCTTGCGACCAAGAGGGGGTGGCAGAGAGCGTCAGGCTCAGGCACAAAAGGACAACGCGCATGGCTCAGCCTAAAGGGCGACGGGCAAAGGCGTCAAATGAACAGAACGAGACGGAGATCATGCAATGAATATCAACCACATGGTTGGGCAGAACAAAGGGGCAAAGGCATGAGCGTTCGTGACGCCGTTCTGGCAAACCTGAAAAAAATCACTGACCCTGTAAGCGGTCAGGACATAGTCAGCGCCGGTGTGGTTCGCGCGCTGAACGTCGACGGCGACGCGGTGCGCTTTGTGCTCGAAATCGATCCCAAGATGGCCGAGCGGATGGAGCCGGTTCGCGCCGCCGCCGAACAGGCCGCGCAAATGGTCGATGGTGTTGCCAAAGTGTCCGCCATGTTGACCGCGCATTCCGACAAGGCGCCGCCCGATCTGAAGCCCAAGCCCAAACCGTCGCAGACCGGGCCGCAGGCTGTGCCGGGCGTGGATCGGATCATCGCCGTTGCCTCTGGCAAGGGTGGGGTCGGTAAATCCACCGTATCTGCCAATCTAGCCTGTGCTTTGGCGGCTGAGGGTCGGCGTGTGGGGCTGTTGGATGCCGATGTCTATGGGCCCTCGCAACCCAGAATGCTGGGCGTTTCGGGTCGACCGGCCAGCCCGGATGGCAAAACGATCCTGCCGCTGCGAAATCACGGTGTCACCATGATGTCGATGGGTCTGATGACCAACGAAGGGCAGGCGGTTGTCTGGCGTGGCCCCATGCTGATGGGCGCGTTGCAACAGATGATGAGCCAGGTCCAGTGGGGCGCGCTTGATGTGCTGATCGTGGACTTGCCGCCCGGGACCGGAGACGTGCAGCTGACGCTCAGCCAGAAATTCAAGGTGGACGGGGCCATTGTCGTCTCGACCCCGCAGGACGTGGCGCTGATCGATGCGCGCAAGGGCATCGACATGTTCAATCAGCTCAAGACACCCATCGTCGGGATGATTGAAAACATGTCCACGCATATCTGTTCGAACTGCGGGCATGAGGAACATATCTTTGGCCATGGCGGCGTCGCATCCGAGGCCGAGGCGCTGGGCGTACCCTTGCTGGGAGAGATTCCGCTGCATCTGGACATTCGCATGGCCGCCGATGGAGGTGCGCCCATTGTGGTCAGCAAACCCGACAGCGCGCAGGCCGAAGCCTTCCGCAAGGTTGCCCGCGACATGATCGCCAAGGGCCACGCATGAGCGAACCGGTCTTTCCGCCCTTGCTGACGGGTCACCCGGTGCAGGGTGGGGAGGACCCGTTCGAGCGTGCGCAGGCCATGGCCGCGCTGGGCTGCGATGCTGGTACGGTTGTCTACAACGTACAGGCGGATCGTCTGCGTGTTGCCATCGTTTTCGCGCCCGAAGTGCCGTTGCAGGACGCCATGGCGATGCTACCTCTCTGCGCGGTCGGGTTTCAGAACGCGTTGGGCGCGCTTGCACCGCCCGAAGTGGCAGTGCATCTGGGATGGGATGGCTTGATCTGCGTAAACGGCGCCAAGTGCGGCCAGTTTCGGGCCGCTGCTTCGAACGGCGATCCGGACGACATGCCCGATTGGCTGGTGATTGGCTGGGAACTCGCCCTGCTGCAAACCAGCGACGCGCCCGGTGAAACTCCGGACGTCACTGCTCTGTATGATGAGGGCTGCGCCGATGTTTCGCCGTCGCAGCTTGTGGAAAGCTGGTCGCGGCATATGCTGACATGGCTGAACCGGTGGCAGGACGAAGGCAATGCGCCTTTGCATGCCGAATGGATGGGGCTGCTGCGCGGCGTCGGCGAACCAATTGGCAATCAGGGCGTGTTCCTTGGCACGGATGAACGGTTCGGTATGCTGATCCGCGATGGTGCCGAAACGCATCTGCGCCCGTTGACCCACTTGTTGGAGACCGCCTGATGAAACTGGCCCGCGCAATTCATTTCGACGAAAGTGACATGAACGTTTTTCACTCTCCTGCCCGGACCGGAGAATGGTGCATCTCGGGCGGGTTCGAGTTCTCGAACTGGGGCGAGGCTGATCTGGAAGGCAAGGCGAGACAGGCCTTTGCCAATGGTTGGCTGGGGTTAGAGACATTTGGGCGCGTGACCTTTGTTGCGGTGACGCAGATTGAAGCGGCCGAGGTTGAACAGATCGAACAGCATCTGGCCGAACATTTCGTGCGCCTGTATGGCGCACCATCGGTCGAGTCTGCCATGGATGTGGCGCGTACCGAGATCGAGCACATGTCCGATATGTGCCAGGATCATCCGCCCAATACGCTGCTGACGGTTGCGCGCGAACTGACCGATGCTGGGGTGCACGAGGCGTTTCGCGTGATCACACCGCAAGAAACTCAGCTCGAGGCGCTGGCCGTTCACGGATCACTGGACGAGTGATCAGATCAGATCGGCAAAGCCGCCGAACTGCCCACGTTTGAAAATCAACCCCTGACCAGGCCGGTGCATCACGGTTTCGACGTGGCCGACAAGAATCAGATGATCGCCTGCGTCATGCACGTCCGACAGGCGGCAGTCGAAGCGCGCCAAACAGTCTGCCAGCCGTGGGCGACCGGCCTCATCGTTTTGCCAATCGGCATGCGAGAAATCGAACCCGTTCCGGGCAAAGGCCAGCGCCTGATCATGCTGGTCCTGTGCCATGACGTGGATGGCATAATGCTGACAGGTGCTGAACGCGTCAAAACGGTTGGAATCCTTGGCCAAACACCACAAGACCAACGGTGGATCCAGCGAGACAGAGGCAAATGAGTTCACCGTGATGGCGGCAGGCCCGTCGTCGGTATTGGTCGTTACCACCGTGACGCCGGTTCCGAAACATCCAAGCGCGTCACGGAATTCCAGACTTTGGTCAGGACCAGGGGTGAATGTGGTTTCCGTCATTGCGCGCTCGTCAATAGGTCTTGCATCAGGTGCCACGCGGCGCGCGGATTGTCTATGGAAAGCTGCGCCCGATCGGGAATTTCCCGTCAGTTCAGGTCTTCCAGCAACCGACCGTGTTTTCGGGTCTCGGTGATGATCGCGCCGAAGGTCGTCAGGCCGCGTGCGTTCAGCATCGGCAACATCCTGACCAGAACCTCGGCCGTGGCGACCGCATCGCCCAACGCTGTATGGCGCAACGCATCTGGAATGGTGATCTCAAGACGGTCACAAACCGCGTCCAGCGTGTGCGTTTCGCTGGCCCCGAACAGCACCGCAGACAACAACACGGTGTCGAGGATCGGATGGTTCCATTCGACCTGCATTCTGGCCGCATGGCGGCGCAGAAAAGCCATGTCGAATGGTGCGTTATGCGCGACAATGACGGCGTCTCGGGCGAATTGGTGAAGCGTTCGACCGGCGATGACGATGTCCGGCGCGCCCTGAACCATGGCGTCACTGACCCTATGAACGCGGGTCGATGCGGGCGGGATCGGAATTCCCGGATCGACCAGCGTATTCAATTGCTCACCGGTCACGATCCGACCTTTGACGACGCGGACCGCACCAATCTGAACGATCTCGTCCTTATGCGGCAGCAGGCCGGTGGTTTCGGTGTCGAAAACGACAAAGCACAAATCGTTCAGGGCACGGTTCTCAAAGGCATCATCGACCGGCGTGTCGAGCAGGTCGAAATCGTAGACCAGCGGGCGGGCCTCATCCGGTTCGATCCGTGCCGCGCTGTCGTCGAAAATCAGCATATAGCCAGGCGCATTTCCCAACGGTTTCATTCGCGCGGAGAATGCCTGTTTACCTTCGGCGCTTGTGAGCGTGCAGGCGACTTCTTTTCCGGTCTTGTTCATCTTGGCGTAAGCATCCGTCAGGCCGGTGCTTTCGAGATAATCGAACAGCGAGGCATTGAGGCGTGGATGCGCGATCTGTGCCAGAACCTCGGCGGCTTGCGCGTCATAAAGGACGATCTGGTGTTTTGGTCCTGCCAGCAACATGGCAACGGGGATCTCGGTCAGCAATGCGGTCAGCCGCTGTTTTTCGGCTGCTAGATGCGCGGTTTCCGCCGCCACGGCTTGGGCTGTGGTCATGGCGGTGTCGGCAACCTGATCGGCCAAACCGGCGGCGGCCGGGGCCAGATCGCCCAGATAGCGTGCCGCCTGAATATCCAGATCAGTGCTGACGCCGGCATGGGCCCGCGCGCGCAACTGCGCCGAAAGACGCTCGATCGGTTTGGCGACATTGTCATCGAACAAAAGCCAGACGCCAACAATCAACGCAAGCAGGCCAAAGGCAATGAGTATTTCAGCGAAGACGAACGCCCCCTGAAGATCTGGGTCAGCCGTACGCTGATAACTGATCCAGAGCGCGACGGAGCTGACCACAAGCCCACCAAGGGCAAGCAGGCAGAAAAACAGAAAAATCCTGATGCGCAGACTCAGGGTGTTCAACATGGTCAGACCCCGCAGGTCGCCTCGATCAGCGGATCGTCACCCGTGACCTTGATCCAGCTTGCGTTCAGCAGGCGTCCGTCATCGCCGAACTCGGCCCCGTCCGCCAAGTTGGCGCGGCTGTTCTCGGCACAGTTGACCGCGACCGGCACTTTGGACACGGGTGCCCAGCGGCCAAAGAAATACAGATCGACCAGCCGTTGGTCGGGAACCTCGCCATTGGTGCGAACCGAAACGGTGTCGATGGCGGCAAAACGATCCACGAACGGCACCGCATAAGTCCAGGGCCGATAGATGGCGCGGCTTTCAACCTTCTGCACGACCGAAAGTTCTTCGGGCAGCGTGTCGCGGGTGCGGTCATACCACGAGTATTCGCTGGCGATGGTCATCGCAATCATACCCGTCCCGGCGGCGACCGGCGCAGCCCAGCGGGGCAGGCGACCACCGGTCATCTTGTTCAGCACCATCACCACGCCCGCAAAGGCCATGCCTGCAAAAATCGTGCCGATCAATTCCAGAAACATCTTGTCTCTCCGTCGTTTGGGCGCGTTCGCCCGCTTAACTTACTTTCCGTGGGCCGGTCAGCCCAACATCCCTTTGCCGTGACCAACCGCCGACTGCATGGTTTTTACGACAACAAAAGCATCGCGCAGATGACTTCGCTCAAAATCCGACAATGAGGCAGGCGGCAGGTAATTGTCTGGCTCTTCTGCCGATTTCACCAGTTTGGCCTGATGGCTCAGCCGCGTCTCGGCGATCAGGTCGTAGGCATCCATCAGGTCGCGCGCGCCCGAATGACTTAGAACCTCAGCGGTTTCCGCCGCTTTCAGACGGGCGCGGGTGTTGGCCTCGGTCAGTTGGCCTTGCAGGCTGTAGACTCTCGCAAGGTCGACCACCGGCACAACGCCATTGTGTTTCAGATCCAGCGTATTGCGATGCTCGCCCGATCGGATGGTGGCGAAACCGCGCAACAGGCCCAAGGGCGGCGTGTGCTTCAGCGAATTCGAGATCATATGGGCCACGAAGATCGAGTTTGCATTGGCTTCAGACAGAGTTTCGGCCTGTAAATCCGCAAACAATTCGAACGCGCCGCCGATCGGGCGCAGGTCGAACATGACAGACGCAAGCATCTGCGCCTCGGGGTTCGGTTTGCCGATCCAGCCGCGGAAGTACTCGCGCCAGACGCGCAGCGGCTGACACCAGCGCGGGTTCGTCGCCATCATGTCGCCGGGACAATAAAAGTATCCGCACACATCCAGCCCGTCCGAAACGAATTTCGCCAGATCTGCAAAATACGCCATGTCGCTGTCAGTCACAGCATCATCCAGGATCAGGCAGTTGTCCTGATCCGACACGCCTGTCTGTTCCTGTCGTCCTTGCGATCCGCAGGCGAGCCACAGATACGGCACCGGGGCAGGTCCGAGTTTGACCTCGGCCAGCGACAGTAAGCGGCGTGTGGCCGTATCCGCAATGTCGGTGATCAGGCGCGTGACGATCTCGTGCCGGTTGCCACCGGCCACAAGCTGCACAAGGAGTTGCGGTATTTCGGCAGTAACTTCAGCCATCTGTTCCGCTGTGCCGGCATGGGCGATGCGCCGGACCAATTCAGCCGAATTCACCGCCTGATAATGGGTCAGGTCCGTTTGAGTGACAACACCGACCAGCCGACCACCCTCGGAAATCGGGATGTGGCCGATGCCACGCTCCATCATCACATGCAGCACGTCCGACCCGATGTCCGAGGGCGACAGCGTGATCGGATCGGGGGTCATGATGGCTGAAATGGGTGTGTCAGATGACATGCTGTCAGCAACAAATTTGCCCGAGACATCACGCAAGGTCGCAATGCCCAGCAATGTGTCCCCCTCGGTAACGCATAGCGATGAGATATGCTTGTCGCGCATCATCTTCGCCGCCTGTTGCACCGGCGTACCGGGCGGACAGGTTGCCGGGTCATGCGCCATCAGGACGTCTATGGAGCTGGTCGCAAGGCTTTGAGGACCACTGCGCTGACCACGCGTGCGGTTGAAGAATTTCGAGACAACCTCGTGATTGTCGATCAGGTCGCGCACCAATTCCGGCGGCAACACGATCAACACGGACGGCGTATGCGCGCGCGCCTTGGTGGCGGCTTTGCCGTCCTTCATCAGCCCGCGTTCACCAAAGGAATTTCGCAAGCCCAGATGAGACACGACCGAGCCGTTCTCATCGGTAATTTCGACCTGTCCTTCGTAGATAACGAATACGCCGGGCAGGGTATGGCCCAACTCGTAGACGGGAAAGTCCTCGTCAACTTCCCACACGTCAATCTGCTTAGCCAGGTCGTCCAGCGTATCGGCAGGCAGGGCGTCATAGGGGTGAACGGATTTCAGAAACCGGGTAATCTGGTCATGGGACAGGGGCATCAGCAGGCCTCGGGTGTCTGAAAGAAAAGCCCCGCCCGGTGGAGTGCCGGGCGGGTACAGTAAGTCGAAAGACGCGGCCCTTGAAGCTTAGCCAAGGCCCGCATCAGGCTCAATGATCCTGAGCTGCGCCCGCACCACGGGGAATGCGGATGCTTTCGACCATGTCCTTGATCTCCTGCGGGGTCTCTTTGGTCATGCCTGCAACAGTGTAGGCAACCGCAAAGTTGATCATTGCACCGATCGCGCCGAACGAGGTCGACTTGATCGGACCCAGCAACGGATCAGCATCGGTGAACGAGTTGGTGCCCGGAATGAACAGCCAGCCCTTGTGCAGGAAGATGTAGACCAGTGTGACGACCAGGCCGGCCAGCATACCAGCAACCGCGCCGGTGTTGTTGATGCGGGTCGAGAAGATCCCCATCATCAGCGCCGGGAAGATCGAGGCAGCCGCCAGACCAAAGGCCAAGGCAACCGTCTGCGCTGCAAAGCCCGGTGGGTTCAGACCCAGATAGGTTGCAACCAGAATGGCCACGGCCATTGCGATCCGCGCCGCAAGCAGTTCTCCTTTTTCCGAGATTTGCGGATTGATCGCACCTTTGATCAGGTCGTGGGATACCGCTGACGAGATCGCCAGCAGCAGGCCCGCAGCGGTTGACAGAGCAGCCGCAAGACCACCAGCCGCGACCAGACCGATCACCCAACCCGGCAGGTTGGCAATCTCGGGGTTGGCCAGAACCAGGATGTCACGGTTGAACTTGGTCAGCTCGTTCCCGACCCAGCCTTTTTCTTCCGCGATTGCGGTCATCGATTCAGACTTGTCATTGTAGTACTGAATCTTGCCGTCACCGTTCTTGTCTTCCCAATCCAGCAGGCCGGTTTTCTGCCATGTGGCCATCCAGTCATAGCGCGGATCGTTGTCGATTTCCTCGACAGACACAGCACCACCTTCGATGCCGCCATTGGGCCACATCATTTCGCTGATATTCAGACGTGCCATGGCACCAACAGCCGGGGCGGTCAGGTACAGCAGCGCGATGAAGACCAGCGCCCAGCCAGCGGACCAACGGGCGTCAGACACTTTGGGCACGGTGAAGAAGCGCATGATGACGTGGGGCAGACCGGCGGTACCGATCATCAGCGACAGCGTGAACAGCACCATGTTCAGCGTGTTCGAGTGGTGGGCGGTGTATTCGTTAAAGCCCAGCTCGGTCACGATGGCGTCCAGTTTGGTCAGCAGAGGCTCACCGCTGGCGGTATCCCCAAACAGACCCAGCGCCGGAACAGGTGTGCCGGTCAGCTGCAACGAGATGAAGATCGCCGGGATGGTATAGGCGGTGATCAGCACGCAGTACTGAGCGACCTGAGTGTAGGTCACGCCTTTCATCCCGCCAAACACCGCGTAGGCAAACACAACGCCCGCGCCGATCAGCAGACCAGCAGTGTTGGACACTTCGAGGAAGCGGCCAAAGGCCACGCCAACGCCGGTCATCTGTCCGATCACGTAGGTCACCGACGCAACGATCAGGCAGATAACCGCCACGATACGTGCGGTCTGGCTGTAGAAGCGGTCGCCGATGAATTCCGAGACGGTATATTTGCCGAACTTACGCAGATAGGGCGCCAGCAGCAGTGCCAGCAGCACATAGCCACCGGTCCAACCCATCAGGAAGGTCGAGTTGTCATAGCCGGTAAAGGCAATGAGGCCCGCCATTGAGATGAACGAAGCCGCAGACATCCAGTCCGCCGCTGTCGCCATGCCGTTGGTGACCGGGTGAATGCCGCGACCAGCGGCGTAGAATTCCGATGTGGAACCCGCACGGGCCCAGATCGCGATGCCGATGTAAAGCGCAAAGGACGCGCCCACAAACAGCAGGTTGATGGTAAACTGGTCCATGGCTCGCTTACTCCTCGTCCACGCCGTATTCAGCGTCCAGCTTGTTCATGCGCCAGGCGTAGTTGAAGATCAGCACCAGAAAGACCAGGATCGATCCTTGCTGAGCGAACCAAAAGCCCAGATCGGTACCGCCAACGGCGATGCCCGACAGCAGCGGACGCAGCAGAATGCCGAATCCAAACGACACCAGCGCCCAGATCGCGAGGCTGATGTAGATGAGGCGCAGGTTGGCCTGCCAATAGCCCTTGTCGGCTTCGGCAGTCTGCGCGGAGTTTGTAGATTGATCCGCCATCGCGGTTCCTCCTTCGCTTCCCTCATGGGCGGCCCGTGCCCAACTCCTCCAGTGCCGCAGGCCGCTTCTCGATTGTGCCGGACGCCAGGTTGGCGTCAGGCAAAACTCCACCGGTCCGCCAAGGCGGGTCCTTTGAAGTATTCCTGTGCTGGATCAAAGCCCCGTTCGTCCTTACGGGGGCTTAACTCCTCCCCTTAACTCATCGCGTCGCCCACAACCTGTTCCAGATCGCGGGCGATGTCGTCGATCTTGCCCATGGCGTCGACATGTTTCAGCACGTCATGGCCGTCGTAATAGTCAATCAGCGGTGCGGTCTGCGCATGATACGCCTTGAGCCGCGAGGCCACTGTTTCTGCATTGTCATCCGCGCGCCGTTTGAATTCCGTGCTGCCGCATTTGTCGCAGACACCCTTGACTGCCGGTGTCTTGAAGCTGTCGTGGTACCCCTCACCACATCCGGCGCAGGTGTACCGGCCCGAGATGCGGGTGACCATTTCGGCATCCTCGACCCCGAGGCTGATTGCGGCGCTGACCTTCTGCCCGGTTGCGGCCAGAAGCCCATCCAGAGCCTCGGCCTGAACTGTTGTGCGCGGGAAACCGTCCAGAATGACGCCTTTGGCACAGTCCGGTTCGGCCATACGATCGCGCAGGATGG
Organism: Ruegeria sp. CH11; assembly: GCF_056537105.1. NCBI lineage: Bacteria > Pseudomonadati > Pseudomonadota > Alphaproteobacteria > Rhodobacterales > Roseobacteraceae > Ruegeria > Ruegeria sp. CH11. The sequence continues at coordinate 556,192 of NZ_JBQFQX010000001.1, read as the reverse complement.
CGATGACGATCCCGTCGCTGACCAGATCGCCGGCCTCCATCACCGCCTTGGCGGCAAGACCGGCCTCGGTGCCTGCGGCAACAGCATCGCGCAGCAGATCGCCGGTGCTAAGCTGTACAAGCCCGAACTTTTCTTCGAGCATGCGGGCCTGGGTGCCCTTCCCGGCGCCCGGAGGGCCGAGAAGGATCAGAACGGCAGGGGTGGTGGTCGTGGCAGCGTCCATCACGTCCTCACTTGTTCGCACGGTTCTGGATCAGGTCATCGACCACCGACGGATCTGCCAGTGTCGACGTATCCCCGAGCGACCCAAAGTCGTTCTCGGCGATCTTGCGCAGAATGCGGCGCATGATCTTGCCGGACCGGGTCTTGGGCAGGCCGGGGGCCCACTGAATGACATCCGGGCTGGCAATCGGGCCAATCTCGGTGCGGACCCATGTGCGTAGCTCTTTCAGCAGCTCATCCGAGGGCTCACGGTCATTCATCAACGTGACATAGCAATAAATGCCTTGTCCTTTGATTTCATGGGGATAACCTACCACGGCGGCCTCGGCCACGGCGGCGTGGGCGACCAGAGCGCTTTCCACTTCGGCCGTGCCCATCCGGTGGCCCGAAACGTTGATCACGTCATCGACGCGGCCAGTGATCCAATAGTCGCCATCTTCGTCCCGACGGCAACCGTCACCGGTGAAGTAATATCCTTTGTAGTCCGAGAAATAAGTCTTCTCGAACCGTTCGTGATCGCCCCAGATTGTGCGCATCTGACCGGGCCAGCTGTCCTTGATACACAGAACACCTTCGACACCATTACCTTCGATCTCTACCCCGGACTGCGGGTCCAGAACGACCGGTTCGATGCCAAAATAGGGCTTCATCGCTGCGCCGGGCTTCATTGCGTGTGCGCCGGGCAGGGGGGTCATCAGGTGACCGCCGGTTTCGGTCTGCCACCAAGTGTCGACGATGGGGCAATTCCCTTTGCCGACAACCTCGTTGTACCAGTTCCACGCTTCGGGATTGATCGGTTCGCCGACAGTGCCCAGCACCTTGAGGTCGCTCAGATCATGCTTTTCGACCCATTCACTGCCCTGACCCATCAGCGCGCGGATCGCGGTGGGGGCGGTGTAGAACTGATTGACCTTGTGCTTGGCGCAAACCTCCCAGAAACGGCCCGCATCCGGGAAGGTCGGGACACCTTCGAACATCAACGTCGTCGCGCCGTTGGCAAGCGGTCCATAGACGATATAGCTGTGGCCGGTCACCCAACCGACATCAGCCGTGCACCAGTAGACGTCGCCTTCGTGGTAATCAAAGGTGATCTCTTGCGTCAGCGCTGCATACACCAGGTAGCCACCCGTGGTGTGAACAACGCCTTTGGGCTGACCGGTCGAGCCCGAGGTGTACAGAATGAACAGCGGGTCTTCGGCATTCATCTCTGCCGGAGCGCAGTAGTCATCCGCTTCCAGAGCCATCTCGTTGTAGTCGTAATCGCGTCCGTCGATCCAAGTGGTCTGACCGCCGGTGCGTTTGACCACCAGACACTTTACAGTGTCCTTGCAGTGCAGCAGCGCCGCGTCTGCGTTTGATTTGAGCGGCGTTTTGCGGCCTCCACGCGGGGCCTCGTCCGCAGTGATGATGACCTTTGCGTCGCAGCCGTTGACACGGGCTGCCAGTGCGTCCGGTGAGAACCCGGCAAAGACAATCGAATGGATCGCGCCGATGCGGGCGCAAGCCAGCATGGCATAGGCCGCTTCGGGGATCATCGGAAGGTAGATAACGACCCGGTCACCCTTACGAACTCCCACCGATTCCAGAATGTTGGCCATGCGGCAGGTGCGGCGATGCAGCTCGGCATACGAGATGTGCTGGGCCGGGTCCTGCGGATCGTCCGGTTCCCAGATGATCGCTGTCTGATCACCACGCTTTTCCAGATGCCGGTCGAGGCAGTTGGCCGATACGTTCAGCGTCCCGTCCGCGTACCAGTTGATTTTGACGGAGCCGAAATCATAGTTGACGTCTTTGACCTGGCTATAGGGCTTGATCCAATCAATTCGCTTTCCATGTTCGCCCCAAAATGCATCGGGATCACTGACCGAAGCCGCATACATCTCTGTATATTTGTCGGCATTGACATGCGTCCGCGCGACGGTTTCTGCGGATGGCGGATATGTCTTGGCATCTGCCTGGGCAGCGGTGGTCATTTTTGAGGCTCCTCCCTCTGGACTGAAATCATGTGGATCAATACTGCCTCACGAAAAGGCTGAATTGAACCGTCTCCTCCCGGGTTTGAATAATAAGGCGAACAGAAAATAAATAAATAAAATGCCGTAATCCTTGAATTTGTTTGTAAAGAAATTTCTGTGCGAGCGCGGATTTTGTAAACAAATTGAACATCACGCGGTCAGCGACCATAAAAATATGGAGATTTGGTGTAAAGAAAACGGGTTTGCATTCATACAAGCCTCGGCTCTCGCACAACCGGAGACATGGCCGATCCGCTCAACCGGCTGTCGGGGCAGGGGTTGGCAGGTCCCCAACGACGCGCTAGCTTCGTTTTCAAGCGCTCCGGGAAAGGGGCGCAGATAAGGGAGAGATCACAATGAACAAGATGTTGAGCGGCGCGGCCGTTGCCGCCCTGAGCTTGGCGTTTGTCAGCGAGGCCGCAGCGACGGAATGGAATGCCTCGGTCTGGGGCAAGCGTCGCGCCTTTACCGAACATGTCGAAAAGCTGGCTGAGCTGGTCAGCGAAAAGACCGGCGGCGAATTCACCATCAATGTCAGCTATGGCGGCCTGTCCAAACCGCGCGAAAATCTGGACGGGATCGAAATTGAAGCCTTTGAAATGGCACAGTTTTGCGCAGGATACCACCGCGACAAGAACCGCGCGATCACGGTTCTGGAGCTGCCGTTTCTGGGTGTGAACACCCTGGAAGAAGAAGTGGCCGTTAGCCACGCGGTCTACGATCATCCCGCGGTCAAGGACGAGATGGCGCAGTGGAACGCACGGATCATCATGACCTCACCCATGCCGCAGTATAATCTTGTTGGCACCGGCGACCCGCGCGACCAACTGGCTGATTTCGATGGCATGCGTGTCCGCGCAACCGGTGGTCTGGGACAGGCGTTCGAGGCGGTGGGCGGTGTCCCAACCTCGGTGCCCGCAACCGAAGCCTATAACGCCATGGAATCCGGCGTCGTGGACACGGTCGCCTTTGCACAGCATGCCCATTTGTCCTTTGGCACCATCAACGAGGCCGATTGGTGGACCGCCAACCTGAACCCCGGCACCGTCAACTGCCCGGTGGTGGTGAATATCAGCGCCTACGACTCGCTGTCCCCAGAACATCGCGAGGCTCTGGACAGCTCGATCGACGAGGCCATTGCGCATTACCTTGCGAATTACGGCGGCCTGCTTGAAAAATGGGACGGCGTCCTTGAGGAAAAAGGCGTCCAGAAGATCAATATCGACGACGCCGTGCTCGACGAATTCCGCGCCAAGGCCGCTGACCCGATCCGCGAAAAGTGGATTGCGGATATGACGGCACAGGGTCTGCCGGCGCAAGAGCTCTATGATCTGGTTCAGGCCACCCTGCAACAACAGCGCGGCGGCAACTGATCGACCTTGCCGGGTGCAAAAAGGCGCCCTGCAGTTTTGAAGACAGGGGTTCACCGGAATGGCAGGACAGGCCACGGTGTTGGAAGACGGCAGCCTGATCAGCCGTCTGGACCAGCAATTGTTGCGACTCGAGAGGGCAATGGCCTTGCTCAGCGGGCTGGCGGTATTCGGCCTGATGGTGCTGGCCGTAATCTCGGTCAGCGGACGAAATGCGATGAACGCTCCATTACCCGGTTACGTCGACTGGATCGAGCAGGCCATGCCGCTGATCGCCTTCCTTGGCATCTCATATGTGCAGCGGGATGGCGGGCATATTCGTATGGATATCGTGATCTCGCGCCTTCGCGGTCGGGCGCTCTGGCTGTTCGAAACGATCTCGGTCGTGCTGATCCTGCTGCTGATGCTGGCGCTGGTCTGGGGTAGTTGGTCCCATTTCGACCGATCGTTTGATTTCAGCGCACCGCTTTGGAGCCGCGACAGCTCGATTGACATCGGCATCCCGCTTTGGCCCGCCAAGCTATTGGCTCCGGTGGCGTTTTCCGTGCTGTGTCTGCGGCTGGTGCTACAGGTCTGGGGCTATGGCAAAGCCTTTGTTCTGGGGCTGGATCACCCCGTTGCCGTGCCGCTGATTCAGGACGCCGCCGCGCAGGCCGCTGCCGAAGCAGACCAGTTCGAAAGGCGATCGTAGCGCATGGATACGATAGAAATCGGACTTTGGGTCACGGGCGGTCTGCTGGTTCTAGTGGTCACGGGCATGCGGGTCGCCTTTGCCGCCGGTTTGGCGGGGTTGATCGGGTTGATCTGGATTTTCTGGGCCAAGTTTGGCTACGACCCGGATCGGTTTGGCAAGGCCGTGACTGTTGCTGTCAAGACGGCGGGGCAGGTGCCCCATTCCAAAGTCGCCGCGCACACGCTCAGCCTGATCCCGACCTTTATCCTGATCGGTTACCTCGCCTATTACGCGGGCCTCACGCGCGCTTTGTTTGAGGCTGCCAAACGCTGGATCGCCTGGGTTCCGGGCGGGTTGGCGGTGTCGACCATCTTCGCCACTGCGGGATTTGCGGCCGTGTCGGGCGCTTCGGTCGCGACCTCGGCCGTCTTCGCCCGGATTGCGATCCCCGAGATGCTGAGCGTGGGGTACAACAAACAATTCGCGGCCGGGGTGGTGGCGGCAGGGGGAACGCTGGCCTCGCTGATCCCGCCATCGGCAATTCTTGTGATCTATGCGATCATCGTCGAGCAGGATGTGGGCAAACTGCTGCTGGCGGGCTTTATCCCGGGCGCGTTCTCGGCCGTGATCTATGGGCTGCTGATTGTCGGCATTGCCGTGGTCTTCAAAACCGTAGGCCCGCCGGTGACCGGGTTCTCGTGGAAACAACGCTTTGCGGCCTTGCCCGGAGCGCTGCCGATCGTGGCGGTGATCCTGATCATCATCTGTTTCGTCTACAACCCGTTCGGAGACAAAGCCTGGGGAACCCCGACCGAGGGCGGCGCTATCGGGGCGTTCATCGTTTTTTGCTTTGCCCTGATCAACGGCATGCGCTGGCCCGAGCTGAAATCGGCACTGCTGGAAACCGCAAAGCTGACCGCGATGATCTTTGCGATCATCTGGGGTGTGCTGATCTACGTCCGCTTTCTGGGGTTCGCCGATCTGCCGGGGGTATTTTCGGACTGGATCACATCGCTTGAAATGTCACCGATGCTGATCCTGATCTGCATTCTGCTGGCCTATGCGGTGCTGGGCATGTTCATGGATGCAATCGGCATGCTGCTTTTGACCCTGCCCGTGGTCTATCCCGCCGTCATGGCGTTGAACGGGGGCGAGAGCGTAAGCGCGGCCGAAAGCGCCTTTGGCATGTCGGGTACAATGTGCGCCATCTGGTTTGGGATACTGGTGGTGAAAATGGCCGAGTTCTGCCTGATCACCCCACCTATCGGCCTGAACTGTTTTGTCGTTGCCGGGGTTCGCCCGGATCTGAGCGTGCAGGACGTCTTCAAGGGCGTCACGCCCTTCTTCATTGCCGACGCGCTGACGATTGCGTTGCTTGTGGCCTTCCCTGGTATCGTATTGTACTTGCCGTCTTTGGCGGGGTAACGGGCGGTGAAGGCGTGACATGCTGCTGCGGGGGCAACGCCCCCCACCTCAAACGGTTATTCAGCGCGCATCAGCATTCCGAACAGATCGCGCGGATCATCCGGGTCCGCCAGCATATCCAATGGTTCAAAGAATTCAGTACCTTCGATGGCTTGCTTGACGTAGCGCAGGGCCGAGAAGTCTTCGATTGCAAAGCCAACGCTGTCGAACAGGGTGATCTGGCGGTCATCTTTGCGGCCCGGTACCTGACCGGTCATGACCTGCCACATCTCGATCACCGGGTGGTCGGCCTCAAGCGCCTGAATTTCACCCTCGATCCGGGTTTGTTCAGGGTATTCGACGAAAATCTCCGAGCGCAACAGAATGTCTTTGTGCAATTCGGTCTTGCCGGGGCAGTCGCCGCCGATTGCGTTGATATGCACCCCGGGCCCGACCATGTTGTCAGTCAGGATCGTGGCGTATTTCTTGTCCGCGGTGCAGGTGGTGATGATCTGCGCACCTTCGATGGCATCTTCGGGCGTTTTGCAGGGTACGACGGTCAACCCCTTGCCCTGCAGATTGGCGGCGCATTTGGCCGTTGCGTTGGCGTCGGTATCATAGAGCCGCACGGTGTCGATACCGCACATCGCCTTGAAGGCAAGACATTGGAATTCGGACTGCGCACCGTTGCCGATCATCGCCATCGTGGTCGCCGATTTCGGAGCCAGATAGCTGCCCACCAGTGCCGAAGTCGCCGCCGTGCGCAGTGCGGTCAGCATCGTCATCTCGCTCAGCAAAGTCGGATAGCCGGTATAGACGTCGGCCAGAAGGCCGAACGCGGTTACGGTCTGCAACCCTTCGGATGTGTTCTTGGGGTGGCCGTTGACATATTTGAAACCATAGGCCTCGCCATCCGAGGTCGGCATCAACTCGATCACGCCGTGTGGCGAATGGGCCGGAATGCGAGGGGTCTTGTCAAAGCTCTCCCAACGTTTGAAATCGGCTTCGATCTGCGCCGCGATCTGGGTGATCATCTTTTCGAGTCCGACGTGATGCACAAGCCGCATCATGTTGTCGACGGAAACAAAGGGCACAAGGGCTTTTTCAGAGGGTTGCATCATTCTCTCCTAGCGGCGGGACAGGTGAATACCGGCAATCATACAGCGCACGGAGCCACCGGCAGTCTCAATAGTGGGAACGGACAGCGGTAGCGGTGTTGCGCTGGATTCGATGACGGAAATCTGCTCGGAACGCAGCGCCCGCAAGGCGCGCGAGGACAGGGCCAGCACAAGGCCATCTGTCCCGCTCAGTTCAATCGCGTTGCCAGCGAATTCGGCGATTTGTTCGTGGGAAAGGTCAATGACCGTGCGACCGGATTCCTCCAGCCGAGAGCGTACGGTCGCGCGACGTTCGGCATCAGCGATCATATCCAGGCAGATCAGGGCATACTGCGTGCCAATGCCCATCAGAACATTGGTGTGATACACATCACGCCCTTGGCTGTCCTGCGCTTCAAACGCGATGGGTTCGTAGTTGAAGTGAGTGCAGAATCTTTCCAAAAGAACCGGATCGGCACGGTTGGATTTTACCGTATAGGCAATGCGACCCACGTGATCCAGGACCATCGCCCCCGTGCCCTCCAGCGCCAGATTGTCCCGTTCGAGCCCCGAGTAGTCGATGATGTCCTGAACCCGGTACTCGTGCTTCAACATTTCGATGACATCAGTGCGACGTTCACGTCGGCGCGAAGGCACGAACATCGGATACACCGCCACATGGCCGCCGGGATGGGTAGAGAACCAGTTGTTCGGAAAAACGCTGTCTGGCGTGTCTCGGTGACCGTCGTCATCGAAGACGTGAACCTTCACTCCGGCATGTCGTAGCGTTTCAACCGCCTGATCGTGCTCGTCCCTGGCGGCGTCAGATGTGGACTGCGCTGCTCTGTTTGCCAGCGTTTGAAAGGCATTGTCGTGACTGGTTTCCGGATTCGACGCAAAGGCATGCGGTCGGACCATAACGACGGCGGATGGTGACTGAAGTGAGTGCATCAGAAACTCCGTGTCGGGCGATCGAATATGCGGCGCCCCATCAGCGAGGCTGCCAGATCGACCATCAGTTTTGCGGTGCGACCGCGCTCGTCAAGAAACGGGTTCAACTCGACCAAATCCAACGAGCAGACCAAACCGCTTTCGTGCAGCAGTTCCATCACCAGATGGGCTTCGCGCTCGGTTGCACCACCGGGTACGGTTGTCCCAACGGCCGGCGCGATCGCCGGGTCCAGAAAGTCGACGTCCAGCGAGACATGGAGAATCCCGTTCTCGGAGCGGACCTTGTCGAGAAAGGCAATCAGAGGTGCTTTGATCCCGTGTTCATCGATGCTGCGCATATCCGCCAGCATGGCTTGATCCTTCTCGAGCAGCGCCCGCTCGGCGGGATCGACGGACCGCAACCCGATCATCCCGACGCGATGGGTCGGGACCGGCGCGATCAGGGGCGGGAAGGCGTCAAACCCCGGCTGACCCGTTACATAGGCCACAGGCGTTCCGTGCAGATTGCCGCTGCTGGTACTGCTGGGCGAATGAAAGTCGCTGTGGGCGTCCAGCCAAAGCACAAAGAACGGTCTGCCGATCCGCTCGGCATGCGCCGCCATGCCCGAGACTGTTCCCATCGACAAAGCATGGTCGCCACCCAGAATGACCGGCATGCCGTGCGGGGCGGCCTCTTGCACGGTGCGCGACAGGGCTGTGGTCCAGCCAACACATTCCGGCAGGCTAAACAGGTGCGTGTCTTCCGGTATGTCAACCGGGTCCGGCGAGGTGTCGCCGATATCCTTGACCTGATGCCCCAAGTCGCTGAAGGCGGGGACTATTCCGGCAACACGATAGGCATCGGGCCCCATCCGGCACCCTTGTCGCCGTTTGCCCGAGTCCATCGGTGCCCCGATAATGATAAGAGATTTTTGGTCCATATGCCTATTTACCGACGCAAGATGGGTTGCGAGAAGGGATCAAATTGCTCAAAAAGAAAGCCAGAAACTCGGAATGGGAACCTGACTTGGACGATTTGGATAACAGGCTTCTGAACGCCCTGCATCGCGACGCCCGTGCGTCGCTGTCGGAACTGGCGGAAACCCTCGGTGTCACGCGCACCACGGTACGCAGCCGTCTGCAGCGCCTCAAACAATCGGGTGAGATCGTGGGCTTTTCGGTGGTCACACGCAGCGGTGTTGCGGAAAGCCCGGTGCGCGGACTGATGATGCTTGAGATTGAGGGGCGCGGGACCGAGCGGATCATGTCGCGTATCGCGGCGCTGCAACAGGTGAGGGCGGTGCATTCGACCAATGGCAGTTGGGATTTGATCGCCGAGATTGGTGCCGAAACGCTGGCAGAGCTGGACGGCATCCTGTTCCAGATCCGCCGCATGGACGGCATCAAGCGGTCCGAGACCAACTTGCTGCTGTCCACTCGTAAGGGTCGATCCTAGCGCTACTGGCGGTAACGCTTTGACCTGTCTGAGATTTGTGCCAAGCTTGGGCAAAGGCTGGTCCCAACAGGCAGCGCAAATGCAGGATCCGTTTGATGACAACAGAGGCAGCTCAAGACGAATCGACGCCCGGACGGTGGGCGGAAAAGATCACCACGCTGCTGGAAAAACCCTTTATCCGTATCGCGGTGCCTGTCCTGATCACGCTGATCGCGCTTGTTGTTTTGCATGAGCTCTCGGCGCATGTGAAATGGTCCGAGGTCAAGGCAGATGTAGCAGGCACGCCCTGGCGCATTCTGTTCATTGCCTTTTGCTGGACGGCCGTCAGCTTTGTTTCCCTGTCGTTTTACGATGTGCTCGCGGTGCAAAGCGTGGCGGAAGGCAAAGTGCCCCTGCCGGTCGCCGGGATGGCCGGGGCCAGCGGGTATGCGGTGTCGAACTGTCTGGGATTCTCCTACATCACCGGAACCGCGATCCGGTATCGTATCTATGCTTCGCTGGGCTTGGATCTGGGGCGTGTCGCCGGGGTCATTGCGACGTCCTGGGTGGCCTTCTGGATGGGGCTGGTGCTGGTTCTGGGCCTGTTACTGACGGTTCATCCCGATGGGATATCAAATGCATTGCCAATCAGTGAAACGTTTGAGACCGCTATTGGCCTGAGCCTGTTGACCGGGCTGATTGTCCTGTTTGTCTGGCTGTCGCGCGGAGGGCGTAGGTTTTCCTTTGCTGGCATCGGGTTTAACCTGCCCGGCGGCAAACTGGCCAGCTTGCTGACCATTGCCGCAATCGGCGACCTGTTCGGCGCCTCGATGGCGTTGTACGTACTGATGCCGGACGATCTGGGCGTCGGTTATCCCTATTTCTTCACGATCTACATCGCAGCCATCGCGGTCGGGATCCTCAGCCATGCACCGGGCGGGTTGGGGGTTTTCGAAGCGACCCTGATCGCGGGGCTGGGCGCGTCCGGGCGGTCCGACGTGATCGCGGCGCTGCTGCTTTATCGGGTCATCTACACCTTCTTGCCCTTTGTAATTGCGACCCTGTCCATCGCCATCGCCTCGGCCCTGACACAACGGCACCGGATCGGCGGGGCAGCAACCTGGGTGTACCGGGCGATCCGGCCGATCGTGCCGATGGTCGCCGCCGGGGTGGCCGCCGTGGCTGGCGTGATCCTGCTGGTATCGGGTGCGCTGCCCGCCAGCTCACAAAACCTGGGCGTACTGCGCGAGGTTTTGCCGCTGTCGTTTGTCGAGGCTTCGCATCTTGCCGGCAGCGCGATTGGAGTTTTGTTGCTGCTGGTCTCACGCGGCTTGTTCCGCAAGCTCTACCGTGCCTGGGTCGTGGCGATGCTGCTGATGGTGGCGGGGTTCTTTGCCTCGCTGGCCAAAGGACTGGACACGCATGAGGCCGTGTCGATGCTGGCCACCATAGGCTTGCTGGCGATGTTCCGGGGCGCGTTCTACCGGGTTAGTGGAGCCTCGATCTTTCGCCTGAACATCCCGTGGCTGGTCAGTGTGATCGCCTTGCTGGCTGTAATCTTCTGGGTCGGGCTGTTTGCCTATTCCCATGTCGAATATCAGAACGCGCTGTGGTGGGATTTTGCCTGGAAAGGCGACGCCTCGCGGTTCTTACGGTCAAGCCTTGTGGTAGCAGTGATCGTGGGCATTGTCGCCGTGACCTCTCTGTTCGGGCGTGACATCCCGGCGCCGGTACGGACCGAGATACCGCCCGTTGTCGCCCAGCTTGCGCTGGACAGCGAAGATACCGAGGCGCAGATTTCGCTGACTGGCGACAAGCAGTTCCTGATTGCTCCGGATGAAAGCGCCTTTCTTGCTTATGCAGATACCGGCAATGCGCTGATCACCAAGGGTGAGCCGGTTGGCGACGAAACCTCAGGCCAGCAGTTGATTTGGCAATTGCGCGAGCGGGCCGACCGCGAGGGCAAGCTGTGCGCCTTTTACAGTGTCTCGACAAAGTATCTGCCGACATTCCTGGACCTCGGCCTATCGATCCTGAAGATCGGCGAAGTCGCGCGCGTGCCGCTCAAGGATTTCTCGTTGGACGGTAAGTCCCGCAAACGGTTCCGGCAGGCCAAGAACCGGGCCGAACGCGAAGAGTTCGTGTTCGAGATCATCCCCAAAGAGCAAATGGCCCCGGTCTTGCCGGAACTGCGGCAGATTTCAGACGACTGGCTTGCGCAAAAGGCGGGTGAGGAAAAGGGGTTCGCCCTTGGTGGCTTTGACGATGACTACCTGTCCTATTTTGATTTTGCCGTGCTGCGCGACAGCAAAACCGGCAAGATCTGGGCCTTTGCCAATCTGTTTCAGGGTGGAAACAAGTCCGAGCTGTCGCTGGACTTGATGCGCTATGAACCCGACAGCCCCAGCTTTGTCATGGACGCGTTGTTTGCGAACATGATGGTTTGGGGATCGGAGCAGGGGTTCCACTGGTTCTCGCTGGGGGCGGCACCGTTTTCGGGGATCGAGAACCGGCAGCTGGCCTCGCTTTGGAACCGGATCGGTGGCTTTGTCTACGAACATGGCGAGCAGTTCTATCATTTCGAAGGCCTGCGCGCGTTCAAACAGAAGTTCGATCCGGAATGGAGCCCCAACTATCTGGCGAGCCCTGGCGGTCTGGCCGCGCCGCGCATTCTCTACGAAGTCAATATCCTGATTTCGGGCGGCTTGCGCGGGTTGACCAAATAGGGATCAGTTCAGGCTTGCCCGCGTCGGGGTCTGTTCCAGAAGATCGCCCCAATCCGTGCGATACGCCATCTCGGCCAGAACGGTGTCGGGCAGGAACTCGCGGTTCTGCCTGATTTGCCAGCCGCCGCCCAGCCCTTTGTAGACGGCAACCAGATTGGCCGAGACCTGCTGGCGTGCCTCAATCAGATTGGCTTGCGACCGGAGCAGGGCAGTCTGGGTGTTCAGGATACGCGAATAGCTGGCGATGCCGTCGCGGTACTGATCAATGGCGATCTCAGCCGCACGGCGCGATGCCTCGACACTGCGTTGGTAAAACGTGACCTGCTTGCGAGCCTCGCTATAGGCGACCATCGCGCTTTCGACCTCGGAATAGGCGGTCAGAACCGTGTTCTGATAGTTGGCGATCAGCGCCTGATAGGCCGCGTCCTGCGCGCGGACGTTGTTCTGGATACGGCCATAGTTCAGCACGTTCCAGACCACTCCGGCGCTGGTCAGCCCGGTGACGCTGCTGGAACTGAACAGGTCGCGCCCGCCAGAGGCCTGCAAGCCGAAGGAGCCTGACAAAACGAATTGCGGATAAAGATCCGCCATGGCGATCCCGACCTGCGCGGATTGTGTCGCTGCGGCCAGTTCGGCAGCGCGTACGTCAGGTCGGCGGCGCAGCAATTCGGCCGGAACGCCAACCGCCACATTGGATCGCGCCGTCGGAATCCGCCCGGAATTGCCCAGCAATCCGGACATACGCGACGGGGTGGTGCCAAGCAGAACCGCAAGCGTGTTCTTGGCCTGTTGTAGATCGCTCTCCAATTCGGGCACCAATGCTTTGGTGTTGTTGAGCAGAGCGGTGGATTCCTGAACGTCCAATTCGGTGGTTACGCCGTTGTTGAAACGTAAATTCGTCAGGTCCAAAGACTCCTGCTGCAACTGGATGTTTTCGCGGGCAACGGCAAGCGCCTCTTGCAATGAGCGGATGTTGATGTAGAGCGCGGCGACATCGCCGGTCAGCGTCACCAGCGCATCGTCGTAATTGGCCACCTGCAGGGCCAGATTCGAGCGCGCAGCCTGGATACCCCGGCGTTGTGCGCCCCAGACGTCCAGCTCCCATTGCGCATCAAATCCGACCTGCGAGGTTGAAAACTCGGTGTCCAGCGGGATGATGCGTCGGATGTCCGAGATCGGGCCGAGGTTTTCGCTGATCCGGCGTTGTTCCAACGATCCGCCTGCGACCTGCGACTGCGGGTAAAGTTCGCCAAAGGCGATACCCAATTGCGCGCGCGCCTGAAGCACCCTTGCACCGGCGACCTGCAAGCTGAGGTTCTGGGCGTAGGCTTCGGCAATCAGACGGTTGAGTGTCGGGTCGTTGAAGGTTTCCCACCATTTAACCACAGGCGCGCTGCGCGAGGTCAGGCCGCTGGCGTTTGCGCCGGGATTGTTGGCCTCCATCCACTGTTTCACCACCGGAGAGTTTGGGCGCACAAAGTCCGGCCCCACCGGCGCGCAGGCCGCAAGTGTTGCGGCGCAAAGAACGGAGCCCATCAGCCGGCGGAGTGTCATGGCACGCATCCTCAGATATCCAATGGTCGGATGAAATTGGCAAAGGAATAGAGGCGGATGTTGATACGCCTCAGAAACTCAAAGCTTTTTCCCTGACCGGTGTAAATTGCCACCGCCGCATGGCCACCAGCGGGAAACGTGTGACCTTCGGGCACATCTACGTTGATCTGAACAGCAATCCGGCCCGGAATTTTGGGTATCTCAAAGCCGGGCAGGCGGCCCGATGGCAGGTATTGCCCCTGACGGGTGGCCCACCAGATGGCCTCGACCTTGCCGGTCAGAATCTCTCCGGGATAAAGGTCCAGAGCCACTTCGACCGGTTGGCCGGGTTCTACAAATTTCAGGTTCTGCTGACGGAACGTGGCGAGGATATAGGGATGATCTTCGGTCACAAAACTGGCGATTGCGCCCAGTCGAATGTCGCCGACGACCAGGCCGGGTCGGGCCTGTTGTGACACGATCATGCCGTTTTCCGGGGCGTATATCGTTGTTTGTTCAAGAAAATACTCGGCTTCGGACAATTGCGCCTGGGCTTGCAGGATGCCGGTGTTCACACCGTCGATCTGGGAATCCAGCGCCAGTTGCGATTTCTCCAGATTGGCCTCAGCCTGTTTGACCGCCGCCTGGTCTTCAGTGACCTGTTCGTTCCAGCGATCCAGTTCGTCCTGACGCGCGCCACCGGCAGGGACGAGGTTTTCGTACCGCGCCTGCTGCGTCTGAGCGTAGGCCAGCTGCGCATTGGCGCGCTCGACCGCTTCGGTCGACGAAATCACGTCCTGTTCAAGTATCTTCGCGTTCTGCTGTGCCGCGACCAGTTGCGCCTTGGCATTATCGACCGCCAGAGAAAACACAGTGTCGTCAAAACGATAGAGCGGCTGACCCTTGGTGACGATGGTGTTGGGCTCGACCAGCACCTCGGTCAGGATGGTGGGCTGGGTCAGTTTGGGAACGATCTGGATCGTCGACCGTACAACATGGCTGTCGACCGAGAAGGGCTGGAAAAATCGCAAGGCGACCAGAAAGATCAACAACAGATGCGCGCCAACCCAGAACGAGACGATGCCCCAGGTGATATTGAATTTCAGCCATTGCGCCTTGAAGAAAATGAACCAGACGAAAATGATGTAAAAGAGCGTGATGCCCAGGGCGACGAACATTTTTTGTGACTTCCTTTGGCCTTAGCTCTTTTCGGTTTCGTCGGATGCGGGCTGATATTCGTCCTTTACCTTGCCGCCCAGCCGTTCGATGTCTTTGCGGATGGCGTCTTTCTCTTCATCCGGGCCGCGACGAATATCGACGGTGACGCCGTCGTGGAATGCCCACATAAAGGCATGCACCCAAGGGACCACGGCGAGAAACCCCATCCAGCCCATGATCTTGACGGCCTCGGCATGCGGGTGATTGCGCTTGATGGCGATGCGACCGGGCAGTCCCATCAGAAACAGAAACAGCGCCATGACCGCTGCAAGCAGCAGTATCAGGGCAACAAATGTCAGATAGTCGTAATAGCCTAGCGGCTGTCCCAGTAGTCCCATGCTCGCGCCTCCGGTTGGGAAGGTTGTCCTATCCTCAGTTGTTGGTGCCCACTTCGTCAATCAGTTTGTAGCTTGTCGGCGGGTCGGCACAGATCGTCGGGCCACATTCAATCAGGGCGGACCCCGCGTTCAAGACCGCGAGGCCCAACATGACGAAGAAAGCGAACCGGGCCAGTTTGTTTCCGCCGAACCGTTCCGTATCCGGTTCCGACGCATATTGCCGGTCGAACATCAGCATCACCGCCGTGCCCAGCAGGATCAGGAAAAAGCAGATCGCGGCCCAAGTGTAATAGTGCAGCCCCAGGACCGGTGAACCATAGTGGCCCGTGCCGGGAACGATGTGCAGCAGGATCTGGCGTACGGCGACGCTGCCGCCGAACAGGGCGGCAAGCAGCATCAGGGCATAATGTTGCGGGCGCGGCCCATAAAGTAGGTTCAGGCCCAGCCCGACACCAACCGCGACAAAGCCGACCCTTTGCAACAGGCACAGAGGGCAGGGGAGTTCGTAGAGCGCGATCTGGTAACCGAATGCCAGCGCGAGCACGATACTGACCGCCAATGCGCCAAGCGCGTTCAGGGTCCGGGACAGTTCTTGTGTCATCATCATTGGTCCCTATAGCTGAATGGTGAGTTGGCTGGTTGCATGGTACTTCAGCCAATAGACGCTCAACGCCAGCGTGATCAGGAACAGCGTTGTTCCTGCTTTGGTGCGACCGTAATAGTTCAGGCCCATTGTGGCCGTAAATAACGTAAACAAAAGCGCGATCATGGCCCGGTTCTCCCCTTCCGAGTGCCAGTTTTCGGTTCCGTGGATACTGGCAGGCCAATCGGATTCTGACAAGGTGCAAGAGCGTAACTATCGGAAAAGGCGAGTGAACCTTCCCAGGCAAGACGCAAACCGGGGTAGCTGACTTCCTTAAACAAAACGCCCCGCCCGGTCGGGCGGGGCGTCCATTTTTTGGGTCATGTGGATCAGGCGGTTTCGTCAGCGGGCTTGGGCCCGCCCTTGCCGCCCTTGATCCATTCACGCAGCCCTTGCATCACCGCATATAGCACCGGCACAAGGATGACCCCGAACAGGGTTGCGGCCAGCATACCGCCAAATACGGCCACGCCGATGGCCTTTTGGCTGGCCGCGCCGGCACCACTTGCTGCCAGCAGCGGCACAACGCCCAGCAGGAAGGACAGCGCAGTCATCATCACGGCTCGGAAACGCTGATGCGCAGCTTCGGCAGCAGCGTCCTTGATCGACAGCCCTTTGGCGCGCTGCTCCATCGCGAATTCAACGATCAGAATGCCGTTCTTCGATGCGAGGCCAACCAGCATGATCATCCCGATCTGCGTATATAGGTTGATGTCACTGCCGACGATCGCGACCGCGGCCACCGCACCAAACAGCGCGACAATGACAGACAGCAGGATCGACACCGGCATGGTCCAACTTTCGTATTGCCCAACAAGGAACAGATACCCGAACAGGATCGCCAGCCCCAGAATGACGATGACCAGACCGCCGGACGCCAGCTGTTGCTGCGCGGTGCCGGTCCATTCAAAGGCGTATCCCGGGGGCAGGGCGGTTTGCGATTCTTCTGTCATCACATTGATCGCATCACCCGTCGACAGTCCCGGCGCAGGCACCGCTGTCACCGTCGCCGACCGGAAGAGATTGTGCCGTTTCAGCAGAACCGGGCCCAGCACGTTCTCGACATCGATCAGCGTGCCCAGCGGTACCATCTCGCCCTTGGTCGACCGGACATAGAGGTTCGAGATGTCCTCGACATTGTCCCGATACGAACCTTCGGCCTGGATCATCACGCGATAAACGCGCCCGAACAGGTTGAAGTCGTTCACGTAGTACGAACCCAATTGCGCCTGCATGGTCTGGAAAATCTCGGCCACCGAAACTTGCAGTGTCTTGGCCTTTTCCCGATCCAGATCGACGAATAGCTGAGGTACATTGGCCCGGAACGTCGTATAGGCCTGCCCGATTTCAGGCCGCTGGTTCGCCGAATAGACAAACGAGCCCACTGCCGACGCCAGATCCTGAGGGGTACCGCCTCCGGTTTGCTGAACCTCCATCTCGACGCCTGCAGACATGCCTAGGCCCTGGATGGGCGGCGGGTTGAAAGCCACGATCGAGGCGGCGGATTCGCCGTTGGCGATGGCCAGAACCTTGCCCAGAATGGCGTTGGCACTCAGGTCATCCTCTTGCCGTTCGTCCCAGTTGTCGAGGTTGACAAAGATCGCTGCACCGTTGGTGGTGGTCCCGTTCAGCAGCGAAAAACCGTTGATCAAAACGGTACTGGCAACGCCCGGGATTTGCTGGATTTGCTCATCGACACGGGCAGAAACCGTTTCGGTTCGTTCCAGTGTCGCGGCGTCAGGCAGTTGGATATCGACGAACAGATACCCGTTGTCTTCCAGTGGCAGGAAGCCGCTGGATGTGTTCGACATGATGGTCACGCTGCCAAAGGCAAAGCCCCCGATAATAGCCAGCGAGACCACGGGAATGATCAGCAGTTTCCGCACGATGGCGACATAGCCGCTGCGCACCGATCCGATGAAGCCTTCAAACACAGCCAACAGACCTTTGGGGGGTCCTGACCGCGCCTGCAGCACCAGCCCGCACAAAGCGGGTGACAGCGTCAGCGCGTTGATCGACGAGATCACAACGGCTGTCGAGATCGTAACCGCGAACTGCGAATACAGTCGTCCCGAGATGCCGGGCATGAACGTCACCGGCACAAACACGGCCAACAGAACAAGCGTGGTTGCAATGACAGGTCCGGTGATTTGCCCCATCGCCTTGCGCGTGGCTTCGGCCGGGGGCAGCCCTTCATCCGCGATGATCCGCTCGACGTTCTCAACCACAACGATGGCGTCATCCACCACGATACCGATCGCCAGAACCAAAGCGAACAACGAGATTGTGTTGAGGGACATTCCAAAAGCCAGAAGGAAAGCGAAAGTCCCGATCAGTGAAACCGGGATCGCAACGGCCGGAATTATCGTGGCGCGCCAACTGCCAAGGAAGACAAAGACAACCGAGATCACCAAAATGAAGGTCAGGATCAGCGTTGAAACCACATCGTTCAGCGATTGCTCGACAAAGTCGGTCGTGTTGAACGGGACCTGATATTCGACATCCGTAGGGAAGGAGCGAGACAGCCGTTCAAGCTCGGCCTGGACACGATCGGATACTGCCAGCGCATTAGCACCGGGTGCCTGATAGATGCCAAGCACGGTTGCAGGGACACTCTCGAAGAAACCTGATGCCGCATAGTATTCGGCGCCAAGCTCCACCCTCGCGATGTCCCGGACCCGTACGATCGAACCCGCGTCGCCGGTGCGGATGACAATCTCACCAAATTCGGCAGCCGATGTCAGACGTCCCTTTGTCTTGATCGTGTATTGAAACGTCTGGCCTTCGGGCACCGGGGGCGCACCGATAGAACCTGCTGACACTTCGATATTCTGCTCCCGAATGGCATTGATGACATCGCCCGGCGTGATAGAAAGGGCGGCCATTTTGTCCGGATCCATCCAGACCCGCATGGCATATTCGAGATTGGTCAGAACGTCCGCCTTGCCGACCCCTTGAACCCGCGCCAGCGCGTCTTTGAGGTTGATCGAGGCATAGTTGGACAGAAATACACTGTCATATGTCTTGTTTGGCGAGGTCAGCGTGACCAGCAACAGCATGTTGGTCGAGGCTTTTTGCGTCACAACTCCGGAAGATGTCACTTCGGTTGGCAGCGACGACATGGCCTGCGCCACACGGTTCTGCACGTTCACCGATGCAATATCCGGGTCTGTGCCAACTTCGAACGTAATATTCAATGAATACGAGCCGTTATCGGCGGACGTTGACGTCATGTAGATCATGTCGTCCACGCCGTTGACCTGAGCCTCGATCGGCGCGGCGACGGTGTTTTCAACCGTCTCGGCATTGGCACCGGTATAGGTGGTGGTCACACTGACCACTGGCGGAGTGATGTCCGGGAACTGTGCGACCGGCAGCACCAGATAGCCGATGCCGCCCATGATCGTCAGAACAAGCGAAATAACAAGCGCCAGCTTGGGCCGGCTGATGAACAGGGCTGAGAACATCAGTTATTCTCCCGGCTGTTCTGAGGCGACAACCGCATCGACAGCGACACCCGGTCGAACCCTTTGCAGACCTTCTACAATCACGCTTTCGCCCTCGCGCAACCCGTCCAGGACGATGACGGCCGAATCCACGTTGTCTCCGGTGGTGATATAGCGCTGTTCGACCATTTGTTTGTCGTTGACGACCAGCACAAATTCACCCCGCTGATCCCGTTGCAGGGCGGCCTGCGGGATCAAGACCTGAAGAGTGGGTTCCAGCGCCTCGATCTGGACGTTCAGAAAGGCACCGTCGATGATCAGGCGGTCGGCGTTGTCGAATTCGGCCCGCACCGTGATCGCGCCGGTCAGGGGGTCGATACGGTTGTCGACAAATACGATCTCACCGGTTTCATCCAGATCCGTGCCATTGGGCAGGGTCACGTGGACATTCGGGCTTTTGTTGCTTTCCGCCAGCGAGGCGGCGCTTTCACCATATTGCTCCAGAACCGAGGTGAACTGCTTTTCGTTCAACGAAAAGTTCACGTAGATCGGCGCTTCGCTGACCAGATTGACCAGCGGCGGGTTGTTCGGGCCAACCACGTCGCCAACGCTGGTTTCCACGCGCCCGATACGACCGTCGAACGGGGCGTGGATTTCGGTATAGCTCAGGTCAAGCTCGGCCTGCTGGATCGCTGCGTGGGCGGCTTTGACCTCAGCCTCGGCCACCAGTTCGTTTGCACGGGCAATGTCACGTTCGGATTCCGGCGTTGCATCGCGTTTATACAGCTCTTCCTTACGGGCCAGATCGACCTTGGCCAGTTCCAGATTGGCCTCGGCCCGATCCAAATCCGCTTTGCGCGCTTCAAGCGTGGCTTGGTAGAGGTCAGGTTCGATGGTGAACAACAGGTCATCTTTTGTCACCAGCGCCCCGTCATCGACATTCTGCGTTTCCAGGAACCCGTTGACCCGCGCCACGATATCGACCTTGTTGATTGCTTCGGCGCGGCCAATAAACACTGCCTCGTCGGTGATTTCTTCGCTATAGGCCGCAGCGATTGAAACCTTGGGCGGAGGGGCGTCGCTTTGATCCTGTGCCAATGCCGATTGTGCGGTGCCAAGGCATATCGCAAGGGCAATCACCCCGCTTGGCCTGCAATGGCTGAGTGTCGAGTTCAGGAAAGCAAAAGACATAAGGAACGCCCCGTTCAAACTATGAATCACGCGCCCAGTTGGCGAGGCCATCCGGACGAGTCGTTTTATTTTGAGATCAGGATGGCGGTTTTGCCCTGAATTCTCAAGCGCGATGAATGCAAAGATTGGGATATGGCCATGGAAATTTCTTTTTCCGCTGGCGGGCTTATGGAGACATCTTTTGTTGTTCGCCCAAATTCACTGATGCGCCCGAATGCATGAAAAAACCGAGGGTGTGCCAGGCCCTCGGTTTCTGTCAGGTAGAATTGTGGAATATCAGGTGCGCGTACCGGCAAAGCGGGTTTGCCAATCCTCGCGCTGTTCATCCGTGATTTTGGCGAACAGCACATCTGGTACCGCAAAGGCGTGGCCAGCTGGCAGGGCGCGCAGCGCGGCATCCACATCTTCGGGCCAACCGGTGTCCAGCGTGTTCATCGCGCTCAGCATCCGGGCCGAAGTGTCGGGGATGAACGGCGCGCTGAGGACAGCGTAGAGACGGACCAGGTTCAGGCCCAGACGAACCTGTGCGGCGGCTTGGTCAGGGTCTTCCTTGAACGTCGACCAGGGTGCCGCGGCTTGCAGATACTCGTTGCCAGCAACCCAAATCGCGCGCAACTCCTGCGCCGATTTTCGAACCTCCATCGCCTCCATATGCCCTTCATAGGCGCGGACGCGTCTGGTGAGTTCGTCGATCAATGCGTTCTCGCGCTCGCCAAAACTGCCGCCCTCGGGCACGGCCTCTCCGAATTTCGAACGGCAGAACTTGGTGATCCGGCTGACGAAATTTCCTAGCACATCTGCCAGGTCCTTGTTCACTGATTGCTGGAAGTTCTCCCAGGTGAACTCGCTGTCGCTGCTTTCCGGCGCATGGCTCAGCAGCCACCAGCGCCAGTAGTCGGCGGGCAGGATTTCAAGCGCCTGATCCATGAACACACCGCGCCCCTGGCTGGTCGAGAACTGACCGCCATCATAGTTCAGGTAGTTGAACGATTTCAGGTGGTCGACCATCTTCCACGGCTCGCCCGAACCCAGAATGGTCGCCGGGAAGCTGAGCGTATGGAATGGCACGTTGTCCTTACCCATGAACTGCACATAGCGCACATCTTTGGCGCCCTTGTCGGTCCGCCACCAGCGTTGCCAATCCGCATCGGATTTGCCATTGGCGTCTGCCCATTCCTTGGCGCAGGCGATATATTCAATGGGCGCGTCGAACCAGACATAGAAGACCTTGCCTTCCATCCCCGGCCAGTCCTGATCGCCTTTCTTGACAGGCACACCCCAGTCCAGATCGCGAGTGATGCCCCGATCTTGCAAGCCGTCGCCATCATGCAGCCACTTCTTGGCAATCGAGGTAGTCAGGATCGGCCAGTCTGTCTTGCTGTCGATCCAAGCGTCCAGTTGATCCTTCATCGCCGACTGACGCAGATACAGGTGCTTGGTCTCGCGCACCTCAAGATCGGTCGAGCCGCTGATCGCGCTACGCGGTTCGATCAGGTCGGTCGGGTCCAACTGCTTGGTGCAGTTTTCACACTGATCACCACGGGCGCGGTCATAGCCGCAATTGGGGCAGGTGCCCTCGATATACCTGTCGGGCAGGAACCGGCCATCGGCGTTGGAATAGACCTGTTTTTCGGCGACTTCGCGGATCAAACCGGCGTCGTCCAGTTTGCCCGCAAAATGCTGGGTCAGTACCTTGTTCTGATCGCTGGACGAGCGGCCAAAGTGATCGAAGCTAAGCCCAAACCGCTTGGCGATATCGGCCTGCACGTCGTACATCTCGGCACAATACTCAGCCACAGGCTTGCCTGCCTTCGCTGCCGCCAATTCAGCGGGCGTGCCGTGTTCGTCTGTGGCGCACAGGAACATGACCTCGTTCCCCCGGCCGCGCTGGTACCGCGCGTACAGATCGGCAGGCAATTGCGAGCCGATCAGATTGCCGAGGTGTTTGATCCCGTTAATATAAGGGATCGCCGAGGTGATGAGAATCCGAGCCATGTTCCGTTTCCACGTATCTGTCTGCGCGCCCGTCTACCCTATGTATTCAGATTGCAAAAGCCCGGCTTTCAAATCGGCGACACTTTCGACAACGTTGCGTGGGAAAAAACCGGCGCAAGGACATTGCAGATTGCAATCCCGCGAAAGGTGACACTACCCATAGGTTGAAATTTGGAATCACAACCTCTTGAAATGTTTGTTATGGCTTCCCATCTGCATTGCATACAAAAGTATACAAAACCGGGGACAATCCGCTGATGTTCAGCTTTCTGCTCGAGGGTGCCTTTGTGCCCTTTACCATTTCGCTTGCGCTGTTGTTCGGCCTTCTGGGGCTAGAGCTGATTGCGCTTTTACTGGGCGGAAGCCTGATGGCGGGAGAGGGCGAAGTTGATCTGGACATGGTCGACGCCCCGGATTTGGATGTTGCAGATTTCGACCTGGATATCGACGCAGATGTCGATCTGGGCGATTTCGAACTGGCCGAGGTCGAAGTGGATGCGCCGAGTGCAGCGCCTGCCGGGCCTTTGGCATGGCTGGGTCTGGGTAAGGTTCCGTTCATGATCTGGCTGGTGGTTCTGCTGGCAGGCTTCGGCCTGTCCGGTATGGGCCTGCAACTTGCGCTGCGCGATCTGCTGGGTTTTGACCTGCCCAGCTGGATCGCCGCAATCCCTGCCGGAGCCTTTGGCCTGTGGTTCGCGCGCGGCTTTGGCAGCGTCTTTGCTCGCCTGCTGCCGAAAACTGAGACGGAGGCCATGTCCGAACGGATGCTGGCCCGGCGTCGGGGCGTCATCACGCAAGGAACAGCATCGCGCGGTCGACCGGCCGAAGTGCGGGTGATGGATCGTTTCGGCAACACGCACTACCTGCGCGCCGAACCCTTGCAGGACAAGGACGCGCTGGAACAAGGCACCGAGGTGCTTGTGCTGCGCGACCGACGGCGGGACCGGTTCGTTCTGGTTGGCATGTCGGACTAACAAAATTTCAAACCCCATCAAGGAGGATTTTGCATGGAACTCACTTTCCTGATCACTATTGTTGCGACGCTTTTGGCCGTCGTTGTGTTTATTGGCCTTGTGCTGGGCCGCCTCTATCGCCGCGCGACCCGAGAGGTCAGCCTGGTAAAAACCGGGGCAGGCGGCAAAAAGGTCATCATGGATGGCGGCGTCATCATCGTGCCCCTGCTGCACGAGGTCAGCCCAGTCAACATGAAGACCCTGCGCCTTGAGGTGCAGCGCAGTGGTGAGGCGGCCCTGATCACCAAGGACCGGATGCGTGTTGACGTTGGCGTCGAATTCTATGTCTCGGTCATGGCTACCGAAGAAGGCATATCGCGTGCGGCTCAAACACTTGGCGGTCGTACTTTTGACGTCGAGCAACTGCGCGAGATGATCGAAGGTAAGCTGATCGACGGTCTGCGCGCCGTGGCCGCTCAGATGACCATGGACGGGCTGCATGAAAACCGAGCCGACTTTGTGCAAGAGGTGCAGAATGCGGTGTCCGAGGACCTGCTGAAAAACGGCCTTTCACTGGAATCGGTCTCGCTGACTGCGCTGGACCAGACGCCGTTCGAGGCGCTCGATGAGAACAACGCGTTTAACGCCGTAGGTATGCGCAAGCTGGCCGAGGTGATTGCAACCTCGAAGAAAGAGCGCGCGCAGATTGATGCCGAGGCCGAGGTCGAAGTGCGTCGTGCGGCGATGGAAGCGCAGCGTCAGAAGCTGTTGATCGAAAAGGACGAAGAACAGGCGCGTATCGAACAGACGCAGCAGGTCGAAACCCTGCGGGTGGCGCAAGAAGCCGAGATTGCTGCGCGGACCGAAGACTCGGTGCGTGAAACCGAACGCGCCCGGATTGCCCGTGAAGAAGCCATCCGCGCAGCCGAGATCGAGCGTGAGCGCAAGATCCGCGACGCCGAGATCGCCAAAGAGCGCGAGATCGAAGTGGCCGAACAGGAGCGCCAGATCATCATCGCGCAGAAATCCGAAGAGGAAAGCCGCGCCCGTGCATCCGCCGATCTGGCCCGGGCCGAGGCGACCAAGGCGACCGAAGCGGTGGCAACTGCGCGCGAAGTGGCCGAAGCCGAGCGTCAGAAGCAGATCGTACTGATCGAGGCCACCCGTGAGGCCGAACGTCAGGCAACTGCGATCCGTCTGGCCGCACAGGCCGAGAAAGAGGCCGCCGCCGACCGCGCCGAAGCGCGCCGTGAGGAAGCGCAGGCCGAAGCGGACGCGCTGAACATCCGGGCCGAGGCCAAGAAGAACGACATGCTGGCCGAAGCGGAAGGTAAGCGCGCGATTGTCGAGGCCGACAACGCTCTGTCGGCTGAGCAGATCCGCATGAAGGTCGATATGGCGCGGATCGAAACCATGCCGTCGATCATCTCGGAAATGGTGAAACCGGCCGAAAAGATCGACTCGATCAAAATCCATCAGGTTGGCGGTATCGGCGCCGGCTCTGCTGGTGGCGCGGCCAACAGCGACAAGCCTGTGGTCAACCAGGCGCTGGACTCGATCATGGGTATGGCGGTGCAGATGCCCGCGCTCAAGAAGTTGGGCGAGGAACTGGGCCTGTCGATGGAAAACGGTGTCGGCGGTGTCGTGAACGGCGCGCTTGAACAGACGCAAGCGCCGGTAGATACGGTCGAAGTTCTCGAGGAAGAGCCAGCGCCGAAGCAATAAAGGCGCAGCATTGATGAAAGGGCCGGGGTTTACCCGGCCCTTTTCTATTCTTCGCGCGATTTCTTGAGCAGCCGTCCAATGGTAAATGACGTGCGCGGGGCATAGACATAGTTGGTCCGCGCCTCGGGTGTCGGGCGCGACCGCATCCGGGCAAGACCAAATGCGATCAGGCCCAGATGCCCGACCGCGACAAATCCGAACAATGCCCCCGGCCCGAACTGCTGGATCAGGGTGGACGAGACATAGGGTGAGGCGATCGCCCCAAGCGCATACCAGAACATCAGAGCTGCCGCCAGCTCGACCCGTTGCTCGGTCGTGGCAAAGTCGTTCGCGTGCGCGGAGGAGACCGAGAATATGGGGAAGGTGGTGAACCCGAACACCCCGGCGGCCAGCATGACACCTAAGGTCCCGGTGCCGCTTGCGGCTATGGTGATCGCGCAACTGCCCATCGCCGCAACCGACAGCCAGATCAGCACCCAGCGTCGGTCATATTTGTCCGCCAGCCATCCCATTGGATATTGCGCCAGCGCGCCGCCCAGAACGAACGACGCCAGGAAGAAGGCGATTTGGTCGACGCCCAGACCAACCTCTTGCCCATAAACCGGTCCAACCATTCGGAACGAGGCTGAACTGAGCGCCGCAACAATCACGCCAGCCACCGCCAGTGGCGAGCTGCGCCAGGCCAGTTTCGGTCGCAGACGCGGAGCATCCGGCGTTTGGGGCTGGCTGGCTCGGGTCATCGTAAGGGGCAAAAGGGCAGCACAGCACAGGATCGCCAGCAAGTTGTAAGAGACATAGGATGCGGGCGGCAGGACCGCGATTATCAGCTGCGCCCCTAGGGACGCCCCCATATCGACGATGCGATAGGTTCCCATTGCCCGCCCGCGTGTCTCATTCGTGACCTTGGCGTTCAGCCAGGCTTCGATCACCGTATAGCTGCCCGCGACGCAGGTGCCGGATGCAATCCTGAGTGCGGCCCAGACATAAGGATTGTCGGTCAGCGTATGACCGATCAGTCCCATCGCCCCCAAGGCCGTGCAGACGGCAAACGCGCGCGAGTGCCCCACGTTGCCCATAAGCCGGGGGGCCCACCAGCAGCCAATAAAGAACCCAAGAAAATGCGCCGATCCCAGCAAACCGATCTGTTCGGTCGAGAAATCTAGCGTCAGCCCCGAAATTGCGTCCAGCGGGCCAACGCCACCCGTCGAAAGCTGTAGCAGAATGACCGAGAGGAACAGGGCGGTAAATGAAATGATCGTGCGCATAACATGGCCAGCATTACCGCAATGCCAGGTATTGCGCGTGACAATTCGACGTGGTCGCGTCGTTTTTTGCCCTTTTGCCGATCAGGCCCGGCGAACAAGCTGAGCGCGGATGTCCAGCGATACCAGATCTGAGACCAGTTCGGGGTATCCGGATGCACCAAATGTGTGGCGGTCCAGGGTACCGGCCAAACGGATGGACAGGGCACTCAGGTCGTCTGCGTCGCTGCCAGGTCTACGATAAAGCGCGGCCTTCAAGCTCATCGGGCGTGTGACACCGCGCATCGTCAGGTTGCCGGTGATTAGGGCCCCGTCCGAGATGCGACCGTCCGAACCCAGCCGTATGCGCGTCGATGTGAAGGTGATCGTGGGATGAGTCTGCGCGTTCAGAACACCCTCGCTTAGCATCGGGGTGCGAGCAAAGGGCAGTTTGGTGCGGGCGGCAGCAACATTCAGAACGACGGAAACCTGGCTGTTTTGCAGGTGCCTTGTGTCGATCCGAATATCAGTGGACTGGATCGGCATCGTGCCGGACTGTGAAACACCGGACAGATCGAAAGAGAACCCGACAGACGTGCCGTTCGGGGTCAGCGCATATGGGACCAGAGCAGCTTTTGCGCCGCGGGCCATCGGGGCCGCCGCCAAGCCTGCCAGAAACGAACGCCGAGTCAGAAACCTCATACCGGAACCTCCTGCTTGCGGGGTCGTGAACGTCCAAGAAGGAACAGCAGAATGGCGATATTGAGGCCATTCCATAAAATCCCGTTGATAAAGGCCAATTGATAATTTCCGGTTAAGTCGTAAATCCAGCCGGACATCCACCCGCCCAGAGCCATGCCAAGGATGGTCAACATCAGTACAAATCCGACGCGGGCTCCGGCCTCTTCCGGGGGCATGTATTCTCGGACTACCAGCGCGTAACTGGGTACGATTCCACCCTGCGCCAGCCCGAACATCAGGCTGATGACGTAGAGCGAGGCCATGCCGTCATACGGCAAGAACAGGAAGAGCGCGATGCATTGCAGAAC
The DNA here is from genome assembly GCF_056537105.1 of Ruegeria sp. CH11. Lineage (NCBI taxonomy): Bacteria > Pseudomonadati > Pseudomonadota > Alphaproteobacteria > Rhodobacterales > Roseobacteraceae > Ruegeria > Ruegeria sp. CH11. Next base: position 528,988 of record NZ_JBQFQX010000001.1, on the reverse strand, counting down.
AGATCCGATAAGCAACGTGACGATGCCGCCCAACCTGTCTGCCACCATTCCGGATATGAGGCGGCTGACGACACCGCCCAAAAGCATGAGTGACAGCATCTCGGCCCCGACTGCCGGGCCATAGCCCAGCCCGACGCAATAGGACACGATATGGACCTGAGGCATCGACATCGCGACGCAGCATCCAATCCCGGCGAGGCCCAGAATGTACTGCAATGCACGAGGGGACAGCCCGACACTGTGCGCATTGGCCTGCGCATTGCTGGCGGCGGTGTGATGCGCCTCGGCCGGGACTTGTCGGAGCAATAGAAACGACAGAGGAATGACAACGACCAGCGTTAAGACGGCCAGTGTCAGATACACCTGCTGCCATCCGTCCCGTGCCAGAATTCCGGACAGCAATGTAGGCCAGATTGCGCCGGACAGATAGTTTCCGCTGGCGACCAGTGCCACGGCAATCCCGCGCCGCCGCATGAACCAATGCGAAATATCGGCGATCAGGGGGGCGAATCCGACCGAGGTACCCAACCCCAGCAGCAAATGTGCCACGGATAGCAAGGCCATGTTCGGTGCCAACGTCGCAAGTACGTAGCTGACGGCACTCAGAACGGCGGCTCCGATCAGCGCCTTGGTGACACCCATCCTGTCAACCAACTGGCCCAGCCACATGTTCCCCAGCGCAAAGCCGATCATGGCCAGCGTGTAGGGCATTGATGCCTCGGCCCGCCCGGCGCTGAATTGCATCTCGATCGCGGGCATTACCACGATAACGGCCCACATGCCGGCATTTGCCACTGTGGCGATCAACAGCGTGATCACCAGGCGCAGCCAGGAATAGCGGCTATCGTGAATTGCATGGGTCATGGCCGAAACGCTAGGGCGCACCCTTTGTTTTGGCCAGTCACAACTTGCTCAGGCCCGCCGGGCTCACACGGGTGTGTCTTCTGTGGCGATCCGTTCCAGGTTCAGCCCGGCACGCAGTCTGGTCTGGGTGGCATGCCAACTGACCGGGGGCAGGGCACGGGCGCGGCGGCGGGTCAGGATCCAGCGTCGCGCCTCGCCCTGATGGGCGGCAGCCATGTGCCAGCGCGTCTCGACCCCCTGTGCGCCGCCGTCTCCGGGTGTCAGCAATACCCCCAGCGGGGCCCGGCCCATCGCGCCACCCTGTTCGGCGGCCAGATGCATCCGGCGCACCGGCGTCAGCCCCGGCGCGCCGGGCAGGTCGCCGATCACCAGCGGGACCGACCCGCTGCGCAGCGCCTCCTCCATGCACCACAGCAGATCCTCGGCACGGTTGGGGTGGGCGAAGAGGAAACGGGCCGGGTCGGCAAAATCCATCATCCCGTTGGGGTTCATCTGATCCAGCGACCACGCGGGCGAAATCCATAAGACCGGCCCCTGCGCCTGAGCAGCCAGCCACATGGCGAAACTGCGCCGGGCGGGGCCGCAAGCTTCGTGCACGCGGGCCAGTTGCAGACTGATCTGAGGGTGCAGGACCAGCCCCGGCGCCTCGCGCACGGGTTTGCGGCCAAGTAGGTGTGCAGACATGCTGTCAGTCTAGCATGTTCTCATTTTGTTCTCAATTGTGGAATGTACCCGCACAGCATTTAACGCGACAGGATCAGGCGTCCATCCGCGAACTGAACATTCGAAAACCGATGCAGGTAATCCATCCCCAGTAGCGACTGGTGCAATTCCCCTTCATTGACCCAGGCCGAGACGTTAGTGTCCGAAATCGGCCCCAATGTGAGGGTCTCAAGCCGCACCGGCGCGGTCCGCACCACTCCGTTCGCGGTCGAAGCGCGGCCGAAATAGTTCAATTGATCGGGGTCGATGCCTATGCGCTCGGCGTCTTGCGTGCTGAGTACGATCTGGCTGGCACCGGTGTCGACCAGAAAGGTGATCGGCTCTCCGTTCACCGATACCGGCAGGTAATAGTGCCCATCTTGCGCGCGTGGCACCTCGATCGTTTCGCCACTGACGGTCATCTGCGGGGCCGGGCCAACAGTGTTGCGGATATCCTCCCACAAGCCGACGACGGCAATCACGCCGATAAAGATGAACACCCAGGCCATCGCCTGTTGCAGCGTCTTGTTCAGCGTTTGGCGGTTTTGCGAGAGGAACCAGGCCACGACAGCCGCGCCAAGCAGGCTGAGATACGCCAAACGTGCAATATTGTCGCCATCCATTCCGATATCCTAACCCGTTTATCTAAAAGATATATGGGGATTTACGAGGCAAAACCAAAGGCCTTGAGCCCGTCCAGAATGAACTGAACCGACAAGGCCGCAAGCAGCATTCCCAGCAGGCGGGTCAGCACGTTCAACCCGGTCTTGCCCAGGATGCGCGCGATTAGGCCGCCCAACAGGAAAAACACAAACACCACCACCATTACAGCCAACATCACGGCACAGGCCGCAGCAATTCCCTGAATGCCGGGGTTCTGACCAGCCAGCAGGATGATTGTGGCAATTGATCCGGGCCCGGCGATCAGTGGGATCGCCAATGGAAAGACCGAAGGGTCGGGGCGCTCTTCTTCCTCGGCGCGGTTTTCGCGGCGCTTGGTGCGGCGTTCAAACAGCATGTCGAGGGCGGTCAGGAACAAAAGCGCGCCACCGGCGACACGGAAGGCCGGCATTGAGATGCCGACGAATCCCAGCACCGCCTCACCAAAAGCGGCGAAGGCAATCAGGATGAATACTGCCGTTACGCAGCTGCGGATCGCGATTTTGCGACGGGTCGCGGCATCCAGATCCTGCGTCAGCGCAACAAAGATCGGTGTTGTTCCGAACGGGTCGATCACCACGAACATCGTAGTGAAGGCCGTTATGAAAAAGGCCATGTCGATCATGCTGCGTTCTCGGCGTTTTCAAGTCGTTCGGCTGCGGCGACCCACAGGGCTTCGGCCTTGTTCATGGCTTCGACCACTTCGGCGAATTTGCGGTTCCAGGTCTCCAGATCGTTGATCCGGTTATCTTCGTACAGCGCCGGGTCCGCCAACTTGGCCGAGAGTTTTTCGTGCATATCCGTCAGCTTTTCGATCCGGTCCTCGCATTTGCGCAGATCGGCGCGAAGCGCCAGCATCGCATCGCGCGACGGGCGCTTGGGTTTTGTGGTCTGAGGTTTTTGCCTGACCGGCTTGTCCCGTGCCAGCAGCATGGAACGATAGGCTTCGAGGTCCCCATCGTATTGTTTCACGGTCCCATCCGAGACCAGCCACAGACGATCCGCCACCAACGACAGCAGGTGCATGTCATGGCTGACCAGAACGACCGCTCCGGAATAAGCGGTCAGGGCCTCGACCAGCGCCTCGCGGCTTTCGATGTCCAGATGGTTGGTGGGTTCGTCTAGGATCAGCATATGCGGCGCATCGATGGTGGCCAGCAGCAGCGACAAGCGGGCTTTTTGCCCGCCGGACAAGCGACCAACCCGCGTTTCCGCCTGATCCGCATTCAAGCCAAATCCGGCCAGACGCGACCGCCATTTGCCCGGAGCCTCATCCGGGCGCAGGCGGCGCAGGTGGTCCAAGGGCGTTTCGTCCACATACAGCTCATCGACCTGATGCTGCGCGAAATAGCCGATGCGCAGCTTGTTGCTGCGGGTCATTTTGCCCGCCATCAGGGGCAGACGGTCCGACAGCAACTTGGACAGGGTCGATTTGCCCTGACCGTTCTTGCCCAGCAGCGCGATCCGGTCGTCCTGATCGATACGCAGGTTCAGGCGGCGCAGCACTTCGGTTTCGCCATAGCCCGTCACACCGCCTTCGATCTGGATGATCGGCGGCGACAGTTCCTCGGGTTCGGGGAAGGAGAAGGCGCGAAGAGCAGCCTCTTGCGGGGTTGAGACCAGTTGAATGCGCTCGATCATTTTCAGGCGCGACTGGGCCTGCACCGCCTTCGAAGCTTTATAGCGGAAGCGATCCACAAAGCTCTGCAAATGCGCGATGCGGGCCTTGGCCCTGGCATTTTCCGATTCCGCCTGCGCCAGACGTTCGGCGCGGCGCTCGGCGAATTTGTCATAAGGAACCGCGTAGTAGGTCAGCTTGCGGTCTTCGAGATGCAAGATCGAGCCCACTGCGCGGTTCAGCAACCCGCGATCGTGGCTGATGATGATCACCGTATGCGGGTACCTCGCCAGATAGCTTTCCAGCCACAAAGCACCTTCGAGGTCCAGATAGTTGGTCGGTTCGTCCAGCAGCAACAGGTCAGGCTGCGAAAACAGCACTGCCGCCAGCGCGACACGCATTCGCCAGCCGCCCGAGAAATCGGAACAGGGGCGTAGCTGGTCGGCGTCATCGAACCCCAGCCCCTTGAGGATCGAGGCCGCCCGCGCCTCGGCCGACCAGGCGTCGATATCGGTCAGCCGGGTCTGGATCTCGGCGATCCGCGCCGGGTCCTCGGCACTTTCAGCTTCGGCCATCAACGCGCTGCGCTCGGTATCGGCGGCCAGAACCGTGTTGATCAGCGATACATCGGACGAGGGCACCTCTTGCGCAACTCCGCCAATCCGGGCGCGCTTGGGGATCGAGATGTTACCCGATTCCAGCGCCAGTTCCCCACGGATCAAGCGGAACAGGGTGGTCTTGCCGGTGCCGTTGCGGCCTACAAGGCCAACCTTGTGACCATCGGGGATGGTTGCGCTGGCCCCGTCGAACAATGGGCGCCCTTCAACGGCATAGGTTATGTCTTCGATCCTTAGCATGTGGCCGCTCTTAGCAGAGCCGTGATGCAGCCGCCAGCGGGTTGGCATGTTCAAGTCCAACGCGATGTGTTAGAGCCCTCACGTTTGTTGATCTGAACCGGTTTTTTCATGCGCGCGGCCCAAACGCCTCCTTCCTTGATCACGCTGATCTTTGCCACCGCGCTGTCAGTGCTGTCGCTGAACATGTTCCTGCCTTCGCTCGCGCGAATGAGCGATGATTTTTCGGTGGATTACGGCCTCATGAACCTGTCTGTTGCCGGATATCTTGCGGTTTCGGCGGTTTTGCAGCTGATCATGGGGCCGCTTTCGGACCGGTTTGGGCGCAGGCCGATCCTTTTGATCTGCATGACTATTTTTGTCGTTGCATCCTTGGGTTGTGTGCTGGCCGGGTCGATCTGGGCGTTCCTTGGGTTCCGCCTTGTTCAAGCGGCTGTGGTGGCCGGGCCGGTTCTGTCCAGCGCCGCGATCCGGGACCAATACCCTCCGAACGAGGCGGCCAGCAAACTGGGCTATGTCGCGATGGCGATGGCGCTTGCGCCGATGCTGGGACCAATGCTGGGCGGCGCGTTGGACATGCTGTTCGGCTGGCGCGCCGGGTTTGTCCTGTATACGCTGCTTGGGGCAGCGGTTCTGGCCTTGCTGTGGTTCGACATGGGCGAGACAAATACGAACCGATCCTCGACCTTTTCATCCCAGTTGAGCGAGTATCCTTATCTGTTCCGCGCCCGTCGATTCTGGGGCTATGCGCTGTGTGCGGCGTTCTCGATCGGGGGGTTTTACAGCTTTATAACGGGCGCGCCGCTGGTTGCTGCCGCTTGGTTCGACCTGAGCCCCGCGATGTTGGGCCTTGGTATAGGCATCATCACCGGTGGTTTCATGGTGGGCAATTTCATCACCGGGCGGATCGCGGCCTACACCCGGCTCACAACGATGATCCTGATCGGACGGCTTGTTGCCTCGACCGGGCCTTTTGTCGGGTTGCTGCTGTTTGTCGCCGGTCTGGGTTCGGTCTGGGTGTTTTTTGGTTCGGCCATCTGCGTTGGTTTTGGCAATGGCCTGACCAACGCCAACGCCTCGGCAGGTGTCATGTCGGTGCGCCCGAAACTGGCGGGCAGCGCTGCGGGCCTGTCCGGTGCCATGATCGTGGCGCTTGGCGCAGTGCTGACGTCGGTGACCGGCGCATTCGTAAGCCCCGAAAACGGACCTTATCTGGTTCTCGGGATGATGTGTGCCAGCAGCTTCATCGGCCTGCTTGCCGTGCTCTACGTTCGCCGTGTGGACGCGCTGGACCCGCTGCCGGACACAATCTGACTGCCAAACCCCGCAGGCCCCATCATTCCACTTTTCATAAGGCACAGACCGTGCTAGGCGGCGCGCGATGGATTTCGGCGCGGGTTTCGCGCCCTATGTTAAGGAGAGGCCGATATGGCACTGGAACGCACATTCTCGATCATCAAACCCGATGCAACCCACCGCAACCTGACTGGCAAGATCAACGCCAAGTTCGAAGAGGCCGGTCTGCGCATCGTTGCCCAAAAACGCATCCACATGACCAAGGCGCAAGCAGGCAAGTTCTATGACGTGCACGCCGAGCGCCCGTTCTATGACGAACTGTGCGAATTCATGTCGTCGGCGCCGGTTGTTGTTCAGGTTCTGGAAGGCGAAGGCGCCATTGCCAAGAACCGCGAAGTCATGGGTGCCACCAACCCCGCAGATGCGGCCCCCGGTACCATCCGCGCCGAGTTCGCCGAGTCGGTTGGCGAAAACTCGGTTCACGGTTCGGACGCACCGGAAACTGCAGCGGTCGAGATCGCCTATTTCTTCTCGGGCATCGAACTGGTCGGCTAAGTCGCTGACAGTCAAAGATCAGGGCCGCATCCGTTCCGGGTGCGGCTTTTTTTCTTTTCAGACCTTTTTCAGATCCTGCGGCGCTATCCGCACACCAATCGCGTCCAGATCAGAGATCATCTGGTTTTCCGGTGCGGTGCTGACACCGGCCTTTATGGCGTCGAACCTTTTGCGCAACGCTTTCTTTTCCTCGCCCTTGCAGTCGTTCCAGGGCCGCCCCTGCAACCCCATGACCAGAACATAGTATCCGATGAAATGTGGGCGCGACCCGGCTTGGAGCAGCCGCGTATAGGCCTCGTCCGCACCCAAATCGCGCAGTTCCTGTGCCGAATGAATACCCGCGCGCGCGCAGGCTTGCTCGAATGCTGGGCCGAGATTGCGGATCGAGGAGACAGGGTCTGACATGTCCCTTGTCTTAGCGCCGCGATTGGTCAATGTCACCAAGGTGTTGACCTGAAAAGCGCCTCGCCTGCTAGCACCTGCGGGCGTGGTTGGTTTTCCTTGCCAATGCGATAGACGCACGCTTTCATGCTGTCATGAGCAAGGCTAGGTCCGCCACTTTCACAATTCCAAAGGTTCTGAGCCCGGACGCACTTGCAGAGGTGCTGGACCGGTATAGCCTATTGGTACAGCCTGAACGATCAGCGTTGCCATTCAAACTCCTCGATTGCCACGATCAGTCTTTGCAGCGATCCGGTCGTGTGCTGCTGGAGGACGAGGGTGCGTTGCGACTGTTTGATGGTCAGGGGCAGATCGTTCGACCGCGCTTCAAAGCACGCGGACGGTTCCTGAAGGATTTTCCGGAAGGCCCGATGAAACAGGCTCTGGCCGGTTTTCCCGTGCTGCGGGCGTTTGTCGTTGTCGGCGAAGGGCAACTCAACAGCGCAGAGTATTCAATTCTGGACGAATTGCAGAAAACTGTGGTCAAGGCGCGTGTGACAACGCTGGCCTCAAACTCGGGCCAGGCCACGATTGTTCAGGTTGAGGGGTTGCGCGGCTATGACCGAGCGTTTGCGGCAATTTGCGCAGCGCTGATTGATACCAAAGGGGCGACCCCCGGAGTCGAAGCGGTTATATCGCATTTGTACCCGGATCATCTGCCCTATCAATCCAAACCGAAGATCCCACTTGGACAGACCGAACCCGCCATCGAGGCTGCTACAGATATCATCAGGACCTATCTGGGCGTTGCGCGGCAGAACGAAGCGGGTGTGATCAGTGACATTGATACCGAATATCTGCATGACTACCGGGTGTCGTTGCGCCGCATCAGATCGGTGCTGAGCCTGTTCAGGGGCGTCTATTCTGAGGACGAGACTGCGGAGCTGAAGCAGGTATTTTCTGATCTGATGACCGCAACCGGCAGGCTTCGCGATCTGGACGTCTACCTGCTGGAAAAGGATAGGTTTTTCAATCTGATACCGTCGTCTCTTCATGTCGGCTTAGATGGGATGTTTGCAGCGTTCCAAAAGGACCGGACGCGAGAGCTAAACCGCCTGGCGCGATGGCTTCGTAGTGCCGAATATGGCGATACCATGCACCGCCTCGCCGCCAGGTTTGAGGGCGCGTCCAACCTTCAGCCCGGCCCAAGCGCGGATTTGGGGGCCTATCGTTATGCCTGCGCGCTGATTTGGAAACGGTACCGCAAGGTCTGCAAGCTGGCGCGCGGTATTCGGCCCGAAACCCCGGACGAAGTGGTGCACGACCTGCGTATCCACTGCAAGAAACTGCGTTATCTGATGGAGTTCTTTGGCCCTTTGTTCGATCCAAAAGATTTCAAGACGATCATCAAGCCCTTGAAAAAGCTTCAGGACAACCTTGGCAGGTTCAACGATTGTTCGGTTCAACAAAACGCCTTGCAGGAACTTGTTGCCAAGTCCGGCGGCCGGTCCGGGCAGGTTGATGGACAGTTCGCCATGGCAGCTGGCGGTTTGATTGCGGTGCTGGACAAAAAACAACGGGACGAACGGGAACTGGTGAAGGCCAACTTCAACCATTTCGACAGCCAAAGAACTCGACAACTTTTCCGGACCCTGTTTCACAAGGTGGAGGATTGAAGCATGAAGACTATTGCCTGCTACAGCAACAAAGGCGGCGTTGGCAAAACCGCAACCTCGGTCAACCTTGCTTATGCCTTTGCGCAGGCGGGTCAGCGCGTTTTGCTGTGCGATCTGGATCCACAGGGGGCATCGGGCTTTTATCTGCGTGTCAAACCCTCGAAAAAACTGACCGAAGCGCGGTTCTTCGAGGACGTCAAACGCTTTACCAAATCCATCCGCGCAAGTGATTTCGAAGGGTTGGATGTTTTGCCCGCCAACCTGACTTTTCGGGACTTCGACGTTTTTCTGTCACGCATGCGCAACAAGCGGTCGCGGCTGAAAAAGGCGCTGGTGTCGGTTGGGGGTGACTATGACGTGATCGTGCTGGATTGCCCACCGAACTTTTCGACGCTGTCCGAGAATATCTTCAAAGCTTCGGATCTGATCGTGGTGCCGGTGATCCCAAGCACGCTATCCGAGCGTACGTTTGAACAATTGGTTGGGTTCTTTGACGAACACAAATTGCCGAAGAAAAAGATCAGGTCCTTCTTTTCCATGGTGCAACGCCGAAAAACCCTGCACCTGCAAACGATGGAGACCATGCGAAAGCAATATCGTAAGCGGTTCCTCAAGACCTCTGTCCCGTTTTCGGCAGATATCGAGCGAATGGGGCAACACCGCGCCCCGGTGGTGACCTATGCCGGTCGCAGTGTGGCCGCTACGGCTTATAAGGCACTGTTCAAAGAGATCAAAAAGGGGATGGGCCGGACCAAATGAGTTTGGAGATCGAACGCAAATTTCTGGTCGCGACCATGCCGGATCTTGGGTCCGCAGAAAAGACGCTGGTGCGTCAGGGGTATCTGACTGCGCCCGAGGATTCGACCGAATTGCGGCTGCGTCAGAAGAACGACGTCTATTACCTGACGCTCAAAGGCAGCGGCGGTATCGCCCGCCTTGAACGTGAGGCGGAGATTTCGGGCGAACAATTCGAGACTTTCTGGCCGGAAACCAATGGGCGCAGGCTGGAAAAGGAACGCTATACCGGAGCATTGCCCGATGGGCACATATTCGAGTTGGACGTGTTCTTGGGCGATCTTGCACCACTGCGTCTTGTCGAGGTCGAGTTCACATCCGAGGCCGAAGCGCGCGCCTATTCGCCGCCAGAATGGTTCGGACCGGATGTGACCGAAGATAAACGCTATAAAAACAAAATCTTGGCCATCAAAGGATTGCCAAGCTAGGGCGAGCGGGACAGTTTCAGCACCGTCTCGAGCCCGGGTTGGCAGTTGCGCGCGATGAACGCGCCGCCATGCATGTGTGAAATTGCAGCGACAAGAGCCAGACCCAATCCGGCATTTCGCTGAGTCCGCGCCGGATCCAGCGTGACGAATGGCATTTGCAGCCGCGCCAGATCCTCGTCGGGCACTCCGGGTCCGCGATCGCGCACGCTCAGCAGGGTAAACGGACCATCCTCGCGGATACCGATTGTAATTGCCGAGTCATGCGGGGCGTAGCGCATCGCGTTTTCCAGCAGATTGGACAGTGCCTGCGACAGCAACGGCCGGTGGCCCTGAATCGGCTCGGCCGTGCCCACAACCTCCAACCGGATACCTTGATCGGTTGCGACGGGGTCGTAGAGTTCGACCACATCCTCGACCAATTGGCGCAGGTTCACAGGCTCGAACTGTTCGCGGCCAAGACCGGCCTCGGCGCGCGAAATTTCGGTCAACTGGGTCAACACGCGCAACACGTGGTCAATCTCTCCGGTGGCGCGCGCCATGTCGATCTCGCGCTCTGCATCGGTCTTGCCGGGTTCTGACAGCGCCTCGACCCGTTGGCGCAGCCGCGACAGGGGCGAGCGCAGGTCATGGGCAATGGAATTGGAGGTTGTCCGAAGGTTGCTGATCAATTCCTCGATGCGATCCAGCATGTTGTTCAGGGTGCCTGCGACCTGGTCGAACTCGTCGCCCGTTCCACGTAACGGCATGCGCAGAGACAAATCGCCGGACACGATATTGTCGGCAGTATCGGCAAAGTCCTTGAGGCGCGAGAACACCAGCCGCGTGAGCAACCAACCGGTCAGCAGGCTGAGCGCAAAGGCCGTCACCAGCGCAAGGCCCACGGAACGCAGAAGAATACGGTCGAACTGTTGTCGCGCCAGCGCATCGCGCCCGACCAACAAACGCTCGCCACCCGGCAGGCGGATCGAGGCGGCCGAGATCGGGACGTATTCGTCGGTCTCGGTCTTGCGCAGTTCCAATTCGACCCAGCCGCTGCCAGCGACGATATCGTCCGGCCAACGTGTCAGGTTTCCGGCCAGCTTTGTCCCTTGCCGACCGGTCAACAGATACAGCGCATCGCGATCGGCTGCGGTGGGCAGGCGACGCTCGATCGCGTTGATCAGACCGATCAACCCGCGTCGCTCATACTCATCCGCAAGGCCGGTAAGCTCGGCTGTGACGACCGAGCGGGTCTCGCTGGCAATGGTGCGGTTGGCCGTGACATAGACCATCGCCAGAATCGCGGCGGTCAGCAAGGTGCTGAGAACCATGCTGGCCAACACCAGCCGTGTACGCGAGTTTCTGAGCGATAGCAGGATGTTATGCATCCGATACCATGTATCCGGCGCCCCGGACGGTTTCAATGATCGGATCGGCCCCATCTTCGTCCAACTGACGGCGCAGTTTCGAGATGTGGACATCAACCACATTCGTGTTCGGGTCAAAGTGATAATCCCAGACCCCTTCAAGCAACATGGTTCGCGACACCACGCGGTTCTTGCGGCGCAGGAAAAATTCGAGGATTTGGAATTCGCGCGGGGTCAGCGTGATCTCGCGCTCGCCGCGTGTGACTTTGCGCGTCAGCAGATCCATTTCCAGATCGCGGCAGGTCAGGGTCGGGGTCTCTTCCGCCTCTTGCGGGCGGCGCAGCAGCGCCTCAATCCGGGCGTGCAATTCCTGGAACGAGAAGGGTTTGACCAAGTAGTCATCCGCACCGGCGCGTAAACCTTTGACGCGCTCGTCGACCGCACTCATGGCGGTCAGCATCAGAACCGGGGTCTTGAGGCCGGCGGCCCGCATCGACTTGATCAGGGACAAACCATCGAGCCCGGGCAGCATCCGATCCAGAACAACCGCATCGAACCCGCCGTCGGTGGCGTGGTACAAGCCCTCACGCCCGTCGGACGCAACTTCGACCACATAGCCTTCTTCGCCAAAGCCTTTGGCAATGAAGTCGCGCGTATCCTGGTCATCTTCAACGATCAGCAGGCGTCTGCTCATGGTCGGGGCTCCTTTTACTCGTGATATAAACATAATCAGCCTCCCAAAAAAACAGGCCGGGTGCGCTGCCGCACCCGGCCGTCCCGGCGGCGCGTGGACAATCCGTGCCTGCCGGAATAAGTGCGCCAGATTTCCCCATCATGTGGCGCACTTAGGCGTTGTGTCAGACGATCTCGACTGCGACGAAGATCTGATTGCCGCCGCGATTGATCAAAAGCAGCGCCGGATCAGTCTTTTCGCTTTCCAGCGCCGTTTTCAGGGCATCCGGTGTTGCGGTGTCTTGCCCGCCCAGCTTGACGATCACATCGCCGCGCTGAAGTCCGGCCTTTGCCGCAGGGCTTTCCGGCTGCAAATCGGTCACAACCACACCGTCGACAGTCTCAGCCACGCCCATTTCCGCGCGCGCGGTTTCCGTCAGCGGGGCGACCGTGACACCCAGAGCAGTGCCTTCGATCTGGTCGTCAACGCTGCTGTCGGTCTGCGCCTCGGCCGATTGGTGCTGGCCGATCGTCAGTTCGATCTGCTGTTCCTTGCCGTCGCGCAGTACGGTCAGAACGCTGTCGGTGCCAACCTTGGTGGTTCCAACAAGGATCGGCAGATCGCTGCTGGAGTCGACGGGTTCATTGTTGAACGTGAGGATCACGTCGCCCTGTTGCAGCGTGCCGTCCGCTGGGCTGCCGTCAACAACGTCCGACACCAGCGCGCCCGAGGTCGCGTCGATACCCATTGCCGCAGCCAGTTTCGGGCTGACATTCTGGATCGAAACGCCCAGCCAGCCGCGGCTGACCTGACCGTCGTCGCGCAAATCGGTGGTGATATGGTCCACGATGTTCGAGGTCACGGCGAAGCCCAACCCGACCGAGCCACCGCTGGGCGAATAGATCGCCGAGTTCACTCCGATCACCTCGCCATCCATGTTGAACAGCGGACCGCCCGAGTTGCCCTTGTTGATCGCCGCATCCGTCTGGATGAACTCGGCATAGGGACCTTCCGAGATGTTCCGGCCCTTGGCCGAAACGATACCGGTTGTCACGGTTGAACTCAGGCCAAACGGGTTGCCAATGGCCACGACGTCTTCGCCCACCCGGATCACGTCGCTGTCGCCAAGCTGTACCGCTTGCAGGGCTTCACCCGCGTCAATTTTCAGAACCGCGATATCGGTCAGTGGGTCGGTGCCGATGACTTCGGCCTCGAACGTGCGGTCGTCGTTCAGGCGCACGGTGATCGTGTCTGCGTTGTCGACAACATGGTGGTTGGTGACGACATAGCCGTCCGCGTCCAGTACAAATCCGGACCCAAGCCCCTGACCGGGGCCACGTTCAGGCATCTGAAAGCCTTCGGGGCCGCCAAAGCGTTCAAAAAACTCTTCAAAGGGGTGACCCTGGAAATTGAAGTCCTGTCCCTTGGCCGGAGCGGGCGCGGCCTTCTGTTCGGCGATGATCGTCACCACCGAGGGTGACACGCTTTCAACCAGATCGGCCAGCGCCTCATCGGCCATCGAGGGCAGGGCGGTGGTGGCCAGCAAGGCTGCGCCCAGCACACCTGTCCCAATCCAGTTGGATGTGCTTGGAAAAAGCAGTGAGGATTTACGGATGCTCATCATGACTCCTGTCTGTGTTAGGCGGTTCGATCCGCGCTTATGAACCGGAGATGACCTGCGAGTGTTGGAAGAACCTGAGCAAAAGATTAAGAAACCTTAATTTTGCCACTTTCCGGGTGTGATGTGCCGCAGCGCAGAGTTTCCGACGATCAGAATCACGCGCATCAGAGTCGCCCGAATCGGTGGATTGTTGCCGAAATAGAAGGCAAGAGCGCAAAAATGTTGAATTGAGTCGGATTTGTTAACAAATAAATCGGCTTGAAAAAGCGCCAGAGGATGCTCAATTTATGGTTGTTGGCCCCATAAGTACCGCTCAACAATACTCCCGTAGAATGACTTAGATTCAAAAAGATACAGTGTATTGCGGGCTATTCTTTGAATGCTCGGTTTGTGCGTTACGTAAGGTAATGCAATTTAAAGAAGAGTTTGATTTTTTTTGATGTTGCGTTTTTGCAAGGTGGAGACCCCGAAAATTTACCTTTATGGCCAATTTTACGTTGTTTGAACGCAACTGATAGGCGACGATGATCGTGCCCAAGTGAGGGGGGCCTGAAACACTAGGGGGTGTTGAAGGCACATCTCAGTCTCCAAAGCGCGGAGCGGCATGTTAACGAGGGGGTCTTGTTTAGGTTAGGCGGCGAAAAAGTCTGGAGGTCTGTTGGACCGAATGGCTGCGCTTGTTGAGATTGGTGAAAGTGGTAGTCCTGTTTTTGGGCAGCGGCCCGGTCTGAGAAGACCGGGCTGCTTTTATTTTGGGTATTTGGCAGCGATCGTCACCGGCGCGCACGCCAGGCTGCCCAATCTTCCGGCGTGTCCAGATCCAGCAGCGCGTTTTGACCCGGCAGCGGGTGCAGATGTACCTTACCTTTGCAGGACCTGACGATTGACTGCGCCCCGGCATCGCCGGTCAGCGCCGCAAGCGCGGGAAACAGGGATCGATCAAAGATGACCGGGTGCCCGGGTGCCCCGTCCTTTGTCGCAGCGCGCCAGATCAGATTGTTCGGGTGCGAGGTTCTTGAATCAGCCACGGACCGCAAATCCTGCGCGTCTAGGTCGGGTAGATCTGCAAGCAGGACCATCACCGCCACGGCGTCCGACGGGATTTGCGCCAGCGCGCCACGAAGACTGGCATTCATGCCTTCGGCGGCATCATTTATCGACACCCGGTGGACGTCCAGGCCTTCCAATACCCGATGGCGGGGATGAGGGGCAGGAGGCAGAGCGGTATAGACCGGCCCCACCAACATCGCCCGTTCGGCGGTTCGACGCAGCAGCGGCGTATCGTCGATCGGTTTCATCAACTTGTCGACGTCGCCCATCCGGCTGGATTGGCCGGCGGCAAGTAGGATCACAGGTATCTGTCTCATGCGGTCACAATGCGGCCTGCAGCTTGATCTGTCACCCGAGAACGCCCATCCGCGTCCCAAGGTCATTCAAGCCCGGTTACAGTGGTCTGACTTTCAGCCCCGTGATCCGGTTTCCCTCGCGCGAGGTGACCTCGAACCGGAAACCGTGGAACGAGAATACCTGCCCGGTTGTCGGGATCATCTGCGCCTCGTGAATGACCAGCCCGGCAACGGTGTTGGCTTCGTCATCGGGCAGGGACCAGTCCATTGCCCGGTTGACGTCACGAATGGTCATCGCGCCCTCGATCAGGAATTGGCCGTCATCGGTGCGGGTGACCGGCACGTCCTCGTCCAGATCGAACTCGTCCGCGATCTCGCCGACGATTTCTTCCAGAATATCTTCAAGCGTGATCAGCCCGCGCAACGAGCCGTATTCGTCGACCACAAGGGCGAAGTGGCTGTGCATCCGCAAAAACTCTCGCATCTGGTCGTCCAGAGTGGTCGTTTCGGGCACGAAATACGGGTCATTCGCAACCTTCGAGATATCGAAGGATTTCAACTGTTCAACATCGCCTTGGGCGCCCGCCTGCGCATACATCGCGCGGAACAGGTCCTTGGCGTGTACGACGCCCACGATGTTTTCCTGCTCGTCCCGAAACACCGGAAGGCGCGTGTGCGGGCTTTCAAGGCACTGTTTCAGGATGGCTTCGGGTTCGTCCCCGGCATCGATCATTTCGATATTCGAGCGGTGCAACATGATCTCTTCCACCGCGCGGTCACCCAGATCCAACGCACCCAGAATGCGGTCACGGTCTTCTTTTTCAACCACGCCTTCCGAATGGCCGAGTTGCAAAGCTCCGGCAATTTCCTCGCGCACGGCCAGAATGTTGCTGTCAGGGTCGATCTGCACGCCAAATACGCGCAACACGCCGCGCACCAGCAGGCGCACCGCCGCAACCATCGGTGAGAACACGGTGACGACGATGCTGATGACCGGCGCTACCAGAGCAGCGGCTTTCTCGGCATTGGTGATCGCATAGGTTTTCGGCAGAACCTCGGCAAAGATCAACACCAATAGGGTCATGACAAGCGTTGCAAGTGCCACGCCACTTTCGCCAAAAAGCCGTGTGAACAGGGCGGTCGCGAGCGATGCCGCAAGGATGTTCACCAGGTTGTTGCCCAGCAGAACCGAACCAATCAGGCGTTCGTTGTCATCTGTGATGTCCAACGCCTTTTGCGCGCCCCTTGATCCCTTGTCTGCCTGTGCCCGCAGTTTGCCCCTGGACGAGGCGGTCAGCGCGGTTTCCGATCCTGAGAAAAAGCCCGACAATACGAGCAGAAGAAGGATGGAGCCGGAGGTGATCCAAAAAGCGCCATCAAGCAAAGAGGAGGTGGGTTCCATCGGTCC
This sequence comes from Ruegeria sp. CH11, assembly GCF_056537105.1. Classification (NCBI taxonomy): domain Bacteria; kingdom Pseudomonadati; phylum Pseudomonadota; class Alphaproteobacteria; order Rhodobacterales; family Roseobacteraceae; genus Ruegeria; species Ruegeria sp. CH11. The sequence goes on along the minus strand of NZ_JBQFQX010000001.1, from coordinate 512,765 downwards.
TTGGGTTATCTAGTTTCTGCATCCGTTATGGGGGTCCGGCCCCCTGCGATCAAGGGGTTAGGCTTTGTCAGCCTTGTCATCCTTGGCCAGCGGGTGGTGTTCCAGCACCAGTTCCGACAAACGTTCATCCAGAACATGGGTGTAAATCTCGGTGGTCGCCACGTCGGCGTGACCCAGCAGCGTCTGGATCGATCGCAGGTCGGCACCATTGGCCAACAGGTGGGTTGCAAAGGCATGGCGTAAGGTGTGCGGAGTGACTTTTTCGGGCGAAACACCGCCCTCGACGGCCAGTTCCTTGACCAGCAGAAAGAAGCGGTGCCGCGTCAGATGCCCGGATTTTCCGCGCGAGGGGAACAGAAACCGCGACCGCTGCGCACCTTTGGAAACAGCCATATCCTCGGCCTCATCACGCAGGATTAACCACGCGGCCAAAGCCTCGCGCGCGGGTGGGGACAGGGGCACCATGCGTTCCTTGCCGCCTTTACCCAATACCAGCAACATACGCGGGTCGCCCCGTGCCGAGGAGACCGGCAATGAGACCAACTCGGTCACGCGCATCCCGGTGGCATAGAGCAGTTCCATCAGGCAGGTGTTGCGAACCTTGTCGGCAGTGCTGCGGCCTGTTCGGCGGGCCGCTTCGAGCAGGCGGTCAACCTCGGGCACGTCCAGCGTTTTGGGCAGTCGCTTCTGACGGCCGGGCCCCTTGATCTGAATGGCAGGGTTGGCGTCGCGCCAGCCTTCTTCGAACGCAAAGCGGTATAGCTGTTTTATCGCAGACAATCGCCGCGCCCTGGTCGACCGGGATAGTCCTTGTGCGTCGCAGTCGATCAGGTAGCCTTCGATTTGGTCGCGGTCGGCCTTTGCGAACGTCATCTTGTGGCGGTCCAGCCAGCCTGAAAAATCCTGCAAATCGCGGCCATAGGCCAGCAACGTGTTTGTGGCTGCGCCAAGCTCCGCGGCCTGCGCCTCGAGAAAAGTAGAAATCCACAAGTCCTGCGAGTTTGGGGCAGGCATGGTCAGGCTCCGTTCAGGATCATCAGATGCAACGCCGCACGCCGGGCTGTATCTTCAAGACCAACGCGGCGGAATGCGGCAATGGCGGCTGTCAGGTCCACAAGGTTTCCGCGCGCGCCGTGATCGAACAGGATCATGGATTCCAAAATGGCCTCGCCCAGTTGGGCGTTGCGTAACAGGGCTTCGATGTCCGACGGTATTGGAGGCGACCAGGCGAAGCCTTGGGAAATCGCATCTGCCATAGGGGACGGAGACCGCGCGCTGCCGGGATCGCCCATGGCCAGCGCCGCAAGAAACGCGTTTTCCTGCGGGCCATCTGGGACAGACCTGGCCGCGTCCTCATAGCGTTCGGACAAAAGCAGGATGCGCCAACGCAGGTTCTCGGCCTCGGGATCCTTGAGTGGCAAATTAGACAGCTCTGCGGCGAACAATTCGGCAAAGGGAACTTCAAGCCCCACGCTCTGCATCTGTTGCCACACATCAGTCAGGCGCTTTGCGAGCGCGCTTCGATCGCCCGACTTCAACGCCTTTTCGAACTTCTGAATGGCGGCAACACGATCCCAGACCGCGCCTGAGGCCGCTGGCGCGCGTTCGGTGTAAAGCCCCAGCAATTGATTGGGTGTCAGCGCGCCGATCCGGGTCAGGCGCTCTGCTGCTTCGACCTGAGCTTTCCAGCCGGCGACGTCGCGCAAATCGGCATTGGCAAAGCCACGGGGCAGCGATGCGGTTGGCAGACGCTCGCCAATTGCCTCGAACATGCGGAAAGTCAGCGGGTCCGGATTTTCGGGAACCGGCAGGTACGCCGCCCCTTCGAACAACTCCGGGCTCAGGAACCGGTCCAGAAGGTCCAATTCTTCGGGTGGCAGGATCTCCAACGCATGCGCGGCCTCAAGTGTCAGAGCCGCCGACGCCCAGTCACCGCGCCTTGCCTTGCAGAAAATCTGCGCCGAATAATCCCGAGACAGGTTGGGTTGCGCGATCAACGCGCTGCAACTGCGATCCTCGTCGCCGGTCAGCAGGGTCGCGTCGAACCATTGCCGGAACCTTTCCTGCGTATCCGTCGGTCCCGCCAATTGTACCAGCGATTGCACCGGATCAGCAGCGCCCAACTGCATCAAGCGATCCAGCCGCGCCATCAGCAAAATATCCTGTGTGTCGGGGCCTGACGGCGGTCGTGCCTCGGACAACAGCAGAGTGAACAGCAGGCGTTGCAGGGCCGGGTTTGACTTGACCGGCACCCGCCGGATCAGCTCGGCCAAACGCGCGGGATCGCTGCCTTGCCACATACTCACCGGCAGACCGGTGACCGACGAGGACACCAGCCCAAGCGGGGGTGACAACGCTTCGAGCGGGGTAACCTGCACATCCGGTTGCAACCCTGTCTGCGTCACAGGTGGCTCCAGCAGCACCGTTCCCGGCAAATTGTCCGGCGGGTCGGTCAGCCAATCAATAGCTGACAACGGCTCGGACGTCTGGGCCTGCGCCGCTCCGGCCAGAACAAGCGCCAGAAGGGCGGGTCTAGTCGGCATTCAGGATGACCGGCTCGCGAATTTCGCTTTGAGGCGCGGAAAAATCCGCGCCGAAGAACGGCCCGATATAGGCATAGCCCACCAGCCCGATGAAACACAGGCAAATGAGGTATATCAGGAACTTGAAAAGACGGCCCATGGGTCAACGCTGCCTCAATTTTTGCTTTTGGCCAAGTTATAACTGGCATTTCCCGCAAGATCACGTCATTCACGATGAAATGAGCGAAATTAAGCATAATCCCTCGGTGGCCGGATCGGCGCGGCGATTTGATCTGCACAAAACCGTTGTTTTGGTCGGCATGATGGGCGCTGGCAAGACGGCCGTGGGCCGCGCTTTGGCCGCGCGTCTTGGCGTTCCGTTTCTGGACAGCGATGCCGAGATCGAATCGGCGGCCAATATGACCATCCCCGAGATCTTTGCCCGCGATGGCGAGGCGTTTTTTCGCACCAAGGAAAGTCAGGTCATCGGGCGGCTGCTGGACGAAGAAAAGGGCATCCTGTCAACGGGTGGCGGCGCGTTTTTGTCCGATGCCAACCGTCAGATGATTTCGCAAAAGGGCGCATCGGTCTGGCTGCGCGCCGATCTTGAGGTGCTGTGGAACCGGGTGCGCCACAAGGATACCCGTCCACTTTTGCGCACCACCGACCCGCATGCGACCTTGCGCGCGCTATATGAAGCACGCGTTCCGGTTTATGCGCAGGCTGATCTGGTGGCGGAGTCCGATGGGGAAACCGCAATCGAGGATATGGTAGACCGGGTTTTGGCGGAATTGCTTACGCGCCCGGATGTTTTGGAACTGAAATAGATGCATCAAACGGTACATGTCGAACTGGGCGAACGGTCTTATGACGTTGAGATCGGGCCAGATCTGCTGGCGGAGGCGGGTACGCGGATTGCGCCGCTGCTGCCACGACCCCGCGTAGCCGTACTGACTGACGAGACCGTCGCCGCATTGCATCTGGATGCGCTGCGCGATGGCTTGGGTGCGGCAGGCGTAGAAATGACTGCGCTGACTTTGCCCGCCGGTGAGGCCACCAAAAGCTGGCCGCATTTTGAACGTGCCGTCGAATGGCTGCTATCGGAAAAGGTTGAACGCCGCGATGTCGTCGTTGCCTTCGGCGGTGGCGTGATTGGCGATCTGGCCGGGTTTGCCGCGGCCGTGATGCGGCGCGGCGTGCGGTTCGTGCAGATCCCGACCTCGCTGCTGGCGCAGGTCGACAGCTCGGTCGGGGGAAAAACCGGCATCAACGCGCCACAAGGCAAAAACCTGATCGGCGCGTTCCATCAGCCATCTCTGGTGCTGGCCGATACGTCGATTCTGGAAAGTCTCACAGCGCGCGATTTTCTCGCCGGATATGGCGAGGTGGTCAAATACGGCCTGCTGGGTGATGCCGCGTTTTTTGACTGGCTTGAGGTCAACGGCCCCGCCTTGTCGTCGGGCGACATGGCCGCCCGAGTGCAGGCCGTGACCCGCTCGGTCCAGATGAAGGCCGACATCGTCGCGCGGGATGAGACCGAGCAGGGCGACCGCGCGTTGCTGAATCTGGGCCACACATTCTGTCACGCGCTCGAGGCGGCGACGGGCTATTCGAACCGTTTGCTACACGGCGAAGGCGTGGCGATCGGCTGCGCGCTGGCGTTTGAGCTGTCCGCGCGCCTTGGTCTGTGCGCTCAGGAAGACCCGAGCCGCGTGCGTGCGCATTTGCGGGCGATGGGTATGAAAACCGATCTGTCCGACATTCCGGGGGAATTGCCCGGCGCACAGGCTTTGGTTGATCTGATGGCGCAGGACAAAAAAGTGATCGACGGTCAGCTGCGGTTCATTCTGGCGCGCGGCATCGGACAGGCATTTGTGACTTCGGACGTTCCGCGCGATGCGGTGGTTTCCGTGCTCGAGGATGCCCTGGCGACGTGCTGAGCAAGCCTTAGCGCCCCTGTATGACCATCAGCTCACCGATATTCTCACGGGTGATGTAGCCGACCATATGCCCGGCTTTGGTGATCACCGCCACAGCCGGCGCGCCGCTGTGCAAGCCATCCAGCACCTTATTCAAGCCGCTGGTCAATGTGACTGTCGGGATTTCGGTGTCCATTAGCGAAGTCGCGGGGTCCGAACGGGGATGTTCACTGGCCAAGGCAGCCAACAGCCGGTTGCGCGTGACGAAACCGAGAAGAACGCCATTCTGATCCAACACCGGAAACTCGTGCTGAGTCGTGTGGATGACAGCCTGGGCGGCAGTGTTCAGCGTGTCGTCGGGCGACAAGGCGTGAAACTCGGTGATCATCGCGTCCCGGGCCTGAACCTTGCGAGTCACCGCCCTCAGGGCAACGTCCTGGCTTTCGGCATTGGCGGCGATAAAGACGAATACCGCAATCAGGACAAGGATCGGGTTGCCAGAAGTCAGCCCCAGGAACCCCAGTCCGACAGCAACGATCTGCCCGCCCAAGGCCGCCAGCCGCGTGGCTTTGACGCGATCCATTTTCAGACATAGCAGAGCGCGAAACACGCGCCCGCCATCCATCGGAAAGGCGGGGATCATGTTGAATGCGGCCAGTAGCAGGTTCACATAGGCCAGACGGCCCAGCAGGTCCGCCCTGGCCGAGTCGATCTGCGTCAGCGTATCCATCTGCGTGCCTGCGCCCAAAGCCACCAGAACCAGCCAGATGACAATATTCACCGCAGGCCCCGCCAAGGCTACATAGACCTCTTGCATCGGCTTTTGCGGCATACGTTCCAGCCGGGCCAGCCCGCCGATCGGCAGCAATGTGATATCCGGGGTTCGAATGCCATAGCGCCGCGCCATTAGGGCGTGGCCGTATTCATGGGCCACCACACAAGCGAAAAGAGCCAGAACGAAAACCAGGTTTTCAACTGCGGCTGGCCATCCACCATCCGCATAGGCGGCGAAGCCGACCCATGCCAGAAGAAGAAAAAAGGTGACATGGACCCTCAGCTCAGATCCGAACAAACGACCGAGCGGGAAGGACCATGCCATGATATGCCTCCGTTTCGTTTAGAACGGAATCTCGTCGTCGTCGATTCCGCCAGATGCCGGTGCCGGGGCGCTGGAGGGGCCGCCATAGGGGTCACCGTAACCACCCCCGGCCTGTCCGCCGCCATATCCGCCGGATTGACCACCGCCGCCTTCACCCCGGGAATCCAGCATCGTCAGTTCGCTGCGATAGGGCCGCAGCGCCACCTCGGTCGAGTACCTGTCCTGTCCCGATTGATCCTGCCATTTGCGTGTTTCCAATTGGCCTTCGACATAGACTTTGCTGCCCTTGCGCAGATATTGCTCGGCGACGCGGACCAAAGGTTCTGAGAAGATGGCGACCGTGTGCCATTGGGTCCGTTCCCGACGCTCGCCAGTGTTGCGGTCTTTCCACGTTTCGGAAGTCGCGATGCGCAGGTTACATACTTTTCCACCGTTCTGGAACGACCGTACCTCAGGGTCGGCACCAAGATTGCCGATCAGAATGACCTTGTTGACTGAACCCGCCATAAATTCCCTCGTTTTTGCCTTTGATGTTCTGCGCCCGAATCTGGCGCCTACTCCGCTGCTGACCCTATACGTCCTGCGCCATGGTTAAAACATGGTTGATCGCGCAACGGTGCGCTCTAAAAAGTTAGTGCGGCCTTAACCAAGCTTTCATTTTCGACCGTAATACCTATACTCTGTCTGGTTGTTGAGCGAGCGGGATTGGCTTTAATGCGTGTTCTGGTTGGTGGTTTTGCGGCTTTGTGCCTTTGTCTGACGTCTGTTTCAGTCGGCGCAGAGACTCTATCCACTAAAAACCGCAAAGCAATATTTCTTAAGCAAGCCAAGGTTTTGGACAATAGGGCGTCGACCCAATACCGCGATTCCGAACGGCTGAAGCCGAAAACCAAAAGCAAGGGGTTTTCGAAACGCTATACCGGCAACTACAAGGGCCAGTTTCTGACCCACGCGCGCAACGCAGCGCGCAAGCACAATGTGCCGGAAGAGCTGTTCCTGAGGCTTGTGCAGCAGGAAAGCGGCTGGAACCCCCACGCCAAATCGCACAAAGGCGCATTGGGTCTGGCACAATTAATGCCGCAGACAGCCAGATTGCTGGGCGTGGACCCACTTGATCCGATCCAGAATCTGGAAGGCGGCGCGCGGTACCTGTCCTGGCAGTATCGCAAGTTCAAATCCTGGCGTCTGGCCTTGGCGGCCTATAATGCGGGTCCGCAGGCGGTCGAGAAATACGACGGCGTACCACCTTATGCAGAGACTCAGAACTACGTGAAAGTGATCTGGGGCGGCTGACGAAGCCGTGCCGCAACGCGGCGGATTGGTTTGTTGATCGGCGCCGAAGGGGCGTTGTACGCTTTGGAGGTCCAAACCGAACAAAACCAGCGGCCCAATGACCACCGACCGTCCAGACATTCCGCAGGAAACGATCGCCAACTGGCAGGGGCTTGTCGATCTTGTGGCCCAGCTTGCAGATGTGCCGGCAAGCCTGATCATGAAGACCGACGCGCCAGCGCACGCGGTTCTGATCACCTCGGGCCATCCGGACAATCCATACCCTGAAGGCATGACCTTTCACCTGCATCCCAAACTGTATTGTCAGGGGGTTCTGGCACGCGACGGCGAGCTTGTCGTCGAAGATGCCGACTGCGACCCGCTGTGGATGGACAACGAGGATATGGAACACGGCATGTCCTTTTACATCGGACTGCCGTTGAAATGGCCCGACGGAGGCGTGTTCGGTACGATCTGCGTACTGGACCGTAAGCGCAACCGCCGCGCCTTGCTGTTCCGCGAAGGATTGGCGCAGTTCGCCCGTATGGTCGAAGCGGATTTGGCTTTGTTGCAAGAGGTTTACCTCAGACGCGCGCTTGAGGCGAAGCTGAACGAGACCATGGCGCATCTTGAAAGCCGCGTACAGGAACGCACCCGTGCGCTGCAAGAGACCAACACCGCGTTGCGGGTTCTGCTCAGCAGTGTCGACGCCGACCGAAAGACCCGCGAGCAGGAAATTCTGGAACAGGTCCGCGGCATGGTACTTCCGTATCTGGGTAAGCTGCGCCATCAGGTTGACGGAAACGAAGCCTCGCGGATTTACCTGGATCTGGCCGAAAAGAACCTGCGCGAAATCACCTCGGCGCTTTCAGACAAACTCACTGATGCCTTTTCGGTCATGACGCCGACCGAGATCGAGATTGCGCAGCTCGTCATGTCCGGTAAGACCACCAAAGACATCGCCAAGGCGCTGTCGCGGGAAACCTCGACCATCGATTTTCATCGCAACAACATCCGCAGGAAATTGGGGCTGGACGGGCGGGATCAGAACCTGCGCAGCCATCTCCTCGCGATTTCGTGAACAGATAATATGGGGATCGCCCCCATATTCCCCCCCTGTTTTTCCGATCTGAATCTTAATCAGACCAGTTGCTACCCTTTTTCTGTCGGTCCGGCCCACGCCGGAACCGCGCAAACAAGGGAGAAGTCAGAATGGATCGCAAAGACCTCAGGCCAACGTTGCTGGATGGGACAAAGGATAAATTGGCCGAGGGGCTCTCGCGCCGGTCGTTTTTCATGGCTGCTGGGGCGGCAGGTGTCGGGGCAGGGGCTTCGTTGCTGTCTGGCAAACCTGCTCAGGCTCAGTCACAAGCGTGGTTGCAGCCGGGTAACAACAACCATGTCATCGATTTGCAAGGCTCAACCGGGCAAGCCAGCACCGGTGCGGTTGGCATCGACTATTACGGGCATTGCGCGATCAAGATCACCTCGCCCAGCGGTGCGACCGTTCTGTTCGATCCGTGGCGCGATGATCCCTCGGGCGCGTGGGGTCTGTGGTTCCGCAATGAATTCCCTCAGATCCCGGTGGACATTACCTTATCGACGCATGCGCATTTCGATCATGACGCGATTGAACGGCCCAGTTCGACGATGGTTCTGGACCGCATGGTTGGAAATTTCGAGTTCGCGGATGTGAAGATCACCGGATTTGCGGACAAACACGCCTGCGTGGCGCCCGGTTGGTATGACTGGACCAATGCGCTGGCCGAGTTCGGGGTCGAGGCCTGTCCGCCCAACAATGTGGGCCACATGGATATGGTTGTCTACCTGATCGAGACTGGTGGTATCCGCACCCTTATCTGGGGCGACAACCGCCACAACCCACCGCAAGAGTTCTGGGACGCAATTGGTCAGGTGGACGTACTGACCCTGCCGGTCGACGGATCAGAACATATCCTGAGCTTTGAGCAGGGCAATGACATCGTGTCAAAGCTGAAACCCAAGATCATCATCCCGACGCACTATCTGAACGAAGTCACGTCTTACACGCTGACGACGCTGCAAGCCGCAGATGAATGGGTCAAGGGTCAGAAAAGCCATACGATGCTCGACAGCGCCAGCCTGCAGCTAGAGGCCGGAGAGGTCGCAGGCATGAACCAGGAATTCATGCATTTCGGCAACAATGTCATGACGGGTTAAGGCACCGAATGGGGCTGCCACTCACGCAATCCCATGCACCGCCTGTCTCCCCAACGAACTGCGGTGCGACACGAAAAGGGCCGGTCTGAGGACCGGCCCTTTTTTCTAAGATCGCAGTGGTCTATTCCGCCGCGATTTTGATCACGGGTTCCATCTTGGCCAGAATGTCCTCGGCCAGATGGCATTTGACCTGATGCCCGTCCGCAAGGGTTTGCACCGGCGGAACATGCGACTCGCAGCGGCCATCCGGTACTTCGGATTTCCAGCGACAACGGGTCTGGAATGGGCAACCCGGGGGCGGGTTCATGGCCGACGGAATATCGCCCTCAAGCACGATGTGCTGCTTTTCGACCGAGGTGTCGGCAATCGGCACCGCGCTCAGCAGTGCTTCGGTATAGGGATGGTAGGGCGGGCTAAAGACCTGATCGGTGGTTCCCAACTCGACCACATGGCCCAGATACATCACCATCACCCGGTCGCTGAGATAGCGCACGATTGACAGGTCGTGACTGATGAACAGAAGCGTTGTCTTCTGTTCCCGCTGAATCTCCATCAACAGATCGGTCACGGCGGCCTGAACCGAAACGTCCAGCGCAGACACCGGCTCATCGGCGACAACGATCCTCGCATCCCCTGCAAACGCGCGGGCAATGCCGACACGCTGCTTCTGACCGCCCGACAGCTGGCGCGGCATACGGTCGGCAAAGGCGCGGGGCAGCTTTACCAGATCCAGCAGTTCCAGCATCCGCTTTTTGCGATCAGCCTCGGAATTGCCGACGCCAAAGATTTCCAACGCGCGAATGATCTGACGACCAACCGTCATCGAAGGGTTCAGCGTGTCAAACGGGTTCTGGAACACCATCTGAACCTCGCCAACGGTCTTGGAGTCCCTTTCCTCGATCGGCACATCTTCGATGTTGCGGTTGTCCAGCAAGATCTGCCCGTCGGTCGCCGTTTCAAGCCCCATCAGAACCTTGGCAAATGTGGACTTGCCGCAACCGGACTCGCCCACGATGGCCAGAGTTTCAGATTCGTGGGCCTCAAAGCTCAGCGTTTCATTGGCTTTCACAACCTTGGTGTCGCCGCCACCGAACAAGGCGTTTGCCGCCACTTCATAGTATTTCTTGAGGTTGTCCATTTTCAGAACGGTGCGGCCGATCTCGGCTTTTTCTTTTTGTTCCCCCACCGTGAGTGGCGCGTTCCAGTCGATTTCCTGGAACTTCAGACAGCGCGTGTGATGCCTGTCGTTGCCCGGTACGGCCTCCATCAGAATTTCCTTGGCGTCGCAGCGGCCTTCTTCGAAATAGTCGCAGCGTGGGCCAAAATTACAGCCTGGCGGGCGTTCGTGCGGCAGTGGGAAGTTCCCCGGAATGGCTACCAACGGGCGCGAGTTCTTGTCGGCCCCCGGCAAAGGGATCGAGCGGAACAGCGCCTGCGTATAGGGGTGCTGCATCTCGTCGAACACATCCTGGATCGAGCCACGTTCGACCGCCTCACCCGAGTACATCACGCAAAGCCGGTCGCAGGTTTCCAGAACCAGCCCGAGGTTGTGCGAGATAAACAGCATCGAAGTGCCGTATTTCTTGCCCAGATCCTTGACCAGTTCGACCACGGCAGCCTCGACGGTCACGTCCAGCGCGGTTGTCGGTTCATCCAGGATCAGCAGCGCCGGTTTCGACATCAGCGCCATCGCGATCACGATCCGCTGCTGCTGACCACCCGACAACTGGTGCGGGAAGGAATTTAGCATCCGCTCTGGATCGGGCAGGCGCACATCGGTGACAACCTCTAACGCACGGGCGTAGGCTTCTTCCGCGCCGACGCCCTCGTGGATCATCGGAACTTCCATCAGCTGTTTGCCGATCTTCATCGCCGGGTTAAGCGAGGCCATCGGCTCCTGATAGATCATCGCGATTTCGTTGCCGCGAATGTCGCGCAGTTCTTCGGTGCTCATCTCGGCCAGATCACGTCCCTTGAACTTGATCGTCCCGCCCACAATGCGGCCATTCTTGCCAAGGTCCTGCATGACGCCCAAGGCCACAGTCGATTTACCGCAGCCAGATTCTCCGACCAGACCCACGGCCTCGCCGGGCTGCACGCTGACCGAGAAATCCATCACGGCCGGGATTTCCCTCAGCCGGGTAAAAAAGGATATCGAAAGCTTGTCGATCTCCAGAATTGGCCCTTCATAATCCGCCAGTTTATTCATCTGTGTTTCTCCTCGCGAGAGTCCGGGGGATCCCCTTCATCTGGCTAAAAAATATCCCGGGGGTCTGGGGGCAGAGCCCCCAGCCGACGCCACCTCAATCCTTCAGACTTTCTTCGCGCAGACCATCTGCCAGCAGATTCAAACCTAGAACCAGTGACAGCAACGCCAGCGCAGGCGGAAGGGCAGGGTGCAGATAGATCGACAGAAGCTTGCGCCCCTCGTTGATCGTCGAGCCCCAATCCGGGCTTTCCGGCGGCAAGCCCAGCCCGAAGAAACCCAAGGTTCCCAAAAGGATCGTGGTATAGCCAATGCGCAGACAAAAATCGACGATCAGCGGTCCGCGGGCGTTGGGCAGGATTTCCCACAGCATGATGTACCAAGGACCCTCGCCACGGGTCTGCGCCGCTGCCACATAGTCGCGGGTTTTGATGTCCAGCGCCAGGCCGCGCACGATGCGGAACACCGTGGGTGAGTTCACGAAGACCACCGAGACGAACACCACCAGAATGCCACCCGGAATATCGAACAGATCCAGATAGGTCGGCAGACCCCAGATCCGGTAGCTGTCGGTGTTGATGATGTAGCCGCCGGTCGAGATCAGCGACAGGTAGAACCACAACGCTACGCCCAGCACTCCGATCAGCAGGGGCGTGCGGAAATTCGGACGCGTGTAATAGCGCGAATTCAGCAGGACCCCGAGGAAGATGATCGGGAACACGAACAACACGGCCGCCATATAGTTCGGCACTCCGGTCGCCACGATCTCGGGCGTGACCAACAGGTAGAACAGCAGGATCACCGGGAACGCCAGGATCAGGTTCGCAAGGAACGACAGAAGCGTGTCCAGACGACCGCCATAGTAGCCTGCGGGCAGACCCAACGTGATGCCGACCATGAAGGCGAACATCGTTGCCAAGGGCGCGATTTGCACCACGATCCAGGCGCCTTTGACCATGCGACTAAAGACGTCGCGTGCCAGATTATCGCCGCCCAGAAGGTACCAGGCATACTCCCCGTCTTCGATACTGGGCAACGGCGTCCCGGGTATCTTGTTCTTCATGCCCGAGACCTGATCCAGCGGCTCATGCGTCACGATCAGATCGAGCGCGCCGAAAATGCCGGTGAACACCCAGAACATGACAAGGCCAAAGCCTATCATGCCAATGGGGCTGTCAAACAGTTTGCCATAAAGGCCCAGCTTGCGTTTGAAGGCAATCGACATCGCATAGAGGATGATCAGAGATAGCCAAACCGGCAGGAACTGCTGGGACATCGCCCCGATAATCCCTGCGCTGGTGCCCATCACGATGCCCAGAACGATATAGGCAACCGCAATGGCCACACTGGCCAGAAAGCTGTATCGCAGACTTGATTGGATCAGGATGCGCAGCCCCGAGTTTGATGACAGTGTGCCATCGGCATTGACCGTCATCTGGTCTTCCGGCAGCACGATGCTCGCCAGCATCCAGACCACGATCGACAGCACCATCAACGCCAGCGCGATCATCAGAAGCGGGTTCAGAAAGGCGATAGAGCCGGTCCAGGTAAGAGGTTCCATGTCCTATCCTCCCTTATGAAATGCGGATGCGCGGGTTGAGGTAGACATAGCCGATATCCGAGATCAGCTGCGTCACCAGCACCACAAAGACGGACACGACCGAAATCGCCAGCAGCAGCTGGATGTCGTTGTTGCCCGCCGCCTGAACCAGTGCCCAGCCGAACCCTTTGTAGTTGAACAGGGTCTCGACGATCACCACACCATTCAGCAGCCATGGGAACTGCAGCATGATGACGGTGAACGGCGCGATCAGCGCGTTGCGCAGCGCGTGTTTCATGACGATGTTCGGGAACGAGACACCCTTGAGGCGCGCGGTGCGGATGTACTGGGCCGTCATCACCTCGGTCATCGAGGCGCGGGTCATTCGGGCGATATAGCCCATGCCGTAAAGCGCAATCGTCAGTACCGGCAGAAAAAAGTTCTCGAATGTCGGGTTTTCCATCGCCTGCGTCGCTGTGCCCTTGAACCATTTCAGGCCCACGGCAGAGGATGTGAAGATCGCGATGAAGATAACGCCCGAGACGTATTCCGGCGTCGCAGTGGTCGTGATGGCAAAGGTCGAAAGCGTCCGGTCGGTGGCTGACCCTTCTTTCATTCCCGCAAGAATGCCGAGGATCAGTGCCGAGGGGACCATCAGCAGCATAACCCAGAGCATCAGGCGGCCGGTAAGATGCAGCCGTGTTCCAACAACGGTTGAGACTTCTTCTTTGAAGACGGTTGAATAACCCCAGTAACCTTGGAGGATACCGCAGAACTTCGGTGCCTCTTCGGCGGCCTGACCCGGCAGGATACATCTGCCCTGAACGGTACCGTCTTCGTTGGTGTATCGGAATGATGGCAGCACACCCAGCCATTCGCCATATTTGATCGGCGTCGCCTGAAGATATCCGTTTTTCTCCAGATAACTGCTGACCTGCTCATCCGACATCCGGAAATTGCCCTGCGTCTTCGCAAGCTTTTCCAGGTTCGGGTAGAGGTTGGTCAGAAAGAAGACCAGAAACGTCAGGCACAATGCTGTCAACAGCATGATGCCGACGCGCCTTAGAATGAAAAGTCCCATGTTAGCCCCTGTTGGTAGGCTAGCGTAAATGCCGAAAGGCTTTACGCCTCGCTGTTTTTATGGTCGTCGCGTCAGGACGAAAAGGCCGCGCCAGTGTGGCGCGGCCTGTCATTTGGCTTAGGAGATGAGGCCGAACTTATAAAGCTGCGGCAGGTCCGCAATGTGCTTTTCGACACCCACCATATTGTCACGGTGGTGGCGCATCGCGGTCCGCCAGTACGGCTGGATGACCACGCCTTCGTCGATCATGATTGCCTGAAGCTTGGCCATCACTTCGCGGCGCATATCGACATCCGCGATCGAGTTGGCTTCGGCGAGAAGTTTGTCGAACTCTTCGTTGGCAAAACCGGATTCGTTCCAGGCGACACCCGATTTATAGGCCAGAGCCAGAACCTGCGTGCCCAGCGGACGGTGGTTCCAGTTCGTGGACGAATAGGGGTACTTGGTCCAGTCGTTCCAGAAGGTCGAGCCCGGCAGAACCGTGTGTTTGGCTTTGATGCCCGCGTCGTTCAACTGAGCGACAACAGCCGCGGTGGTGTTCCGGCGCCAGTCATCATCGATCGACTGAACTTCGTGCTCGAAGTCACCCATGCCTGCTTCGTCCATCAGCGCCTTGGCGCCAGCCGGATCATAGCCAATACGCTTGACCTCCGAGTCGTACTCGGGGTGCATCGGTCCTACATGGCAGTTCTCGGCAGGAATGCCGTATCCCGACATACCCAGTTCCAGGCAGACTTCGTTGTCCACGGCCATTGCCAGCGCCTGACGGACCCGCTTATCGCCGTAGATCTTGTTGCCATCGGCGTCTTCGGCCAGCTGGTTGGGACGAATGACGATGGTAAAGCCCGACGGGATTTCCGAGCGAACAAGACCAATGCCGTCAAAGATGTCTACGAACTCACCGACCGACTCCCAGTTCATGTCGATCTCTTCGGCCTCGTATGCGGCCAGGAACGCAGCAGGGTCGGTGCCGTAGTCGATAAACTCGATGCGGTCGATATATCCGCCTTTTCCGGCTTCATATCCCCACCAGTCGAAGTCTTCGTTGCGGACAAGAACACCTTTCACGCCCACTTCGTGGCTTTCGGGCTTCATGAAGCCTGTACCGACCGGATTGCCAAGCATGTCGTTGGCATCAAAGCTGCTGTGCACGATGGCCCCAGGATAGTCAGCCATTCCCGGAATGATCGTGATGTCCGGAGCGTTACACTTCAGCTTGACGGTGTGGCTGTCGACAACCGTGATTGCGCCGTCCGCTGCCTTTTGCGTACCCTCGTCGATAAGCGACGCCATGCGCGAGGCCATCGAGTTGCCTTCGAGCGAGGTATCACACCAGCCGGTGATGTTGCGCGCAACATCTTCTGCGGTGAAGTCGTCGCCGTTGTTCCACTTGACACCTTTGCGGACGTTCAGCGTGTATTCGGTCGCGTCATCGTTGGCTTCCCAGCTTTCCAGTAGCATGGGCTTGAACGAACCGTCATTGTTGTACTCGACCAGATACTCAAGCCAGCCTGCGGTAAAGGTGGCGATCTGCGTCCAGTCATAGGTGCGCGGATCTTTCAGTGCGCGAACTTCCATCTGATAGCGGATGGTGCCGCCACGCTGAGGTTCTTGTGCAGCTGCGGGCGATTGCAGCCCGATCAATCCGTATGCCGTGGGAACGGCAACACCCAGCGCGGTTGCACGAGCCATGAATTCCCGACGGCTCAGATTGCCATCGCGGTATTCCTGCGCGTGCATCTCGGCCGCCCAGTGCACCTTGTCTTCGGTGGATGTGTGATTACTCATAGATGTCTCCCTGTGACACTGATTTTATTGATTGACTGTTGCGCTACGCGATCCGGTTCCTGCCGGACGGTAGGGCAGAGGGTTCTGTCCTTTGGATTCTTTGCATCCCCATGCCGGTATTCGGCACCACTTTTTTGGCAAGGTCAATGTTCGGAATCGTCATCAATTGTACAAAAACGACATTCCTCGGGAAAGTCGACCGGGGATGTCGTAAAGCACTTGTTACAAGTATAGTGGCAACGTGGCCGAGGCGAGCGGGATGAAATCCCTGCCGAATCTGCGATCAAGCCGTTGTAAAGTCGAACCTTTCTAGGTTCGTCACGTCGTGCCGATCCGATGCCAGGCTTTCATACGGGCGCGAAACCATGTTCGCTGGCGTTTGGCGAACTGCCTTGTCGCGATTGTCGCCTGCTCGCGGGCCTGATCCAGCGTGATCTGACCGTCCAAATACGACATCAATTCCGGCACTCCGATCGCCTTGCAAGAGGGCAAGTTCGGCTCAAATCGGTCGCGCATCGCGGCGACCTCATCGAGCGCACCCATCTCGAGCATCAGGTCAAAACGCCGGGTGATGCGGTCCAGTAACCAGTCCTTGTCGGTTTCAAAAACAAGGGGGACGGTGTCTGCAAGATCCAGAACAGGTGGCGGAGTGTCGTCCTGCCAATCCGCCAGGGGACGCCCGGTCGCGGTCTGAACTTCCCATGCGCGCTGAACACGGGCGCGGTTGTTTGTATCCAGTCTCTGCAATGTTCGCGCATCGACGCCCCGGATCAAATCGGGCAGAGGCAACTGATCGGCCTCGGCGCGAACCGTTGCGGGTGTCGCGGGTATATCAGCCATGCCTGCGGTGAGTGCGCTAAAGTAAAGCCCCGTGCCACCAACGATGATCGGGCGCAGGCCACCGGTCAGCAAGGGCGTGACCTCGCGCAGCCAATGACCGGTCGAATAGATCTGATCAAAGGCCACATGGCCGTATAGCGCATGCGGCGCACGGGCTTCGTCTTCCTTAGAAGGTCGGGCAGAAATGACCTGCCAGCAGTCGTAGACCTGGCTGGCATCAGCGTTGACGATAACGCCGCCGAGACGTTCGGCTATTTGCAGCGCAAGTTCGGATTTTCCCGACGCGGTCGGGCCTGCGATCAACACTGGTTTGTCGCTTGGAATGGGGGGCAGTTGATCCCAAAGCCGGGACTTTGAATTGTCGGCCATTTTTGGGTGCCCTATTCCTAACCATCTGCATTGAACCTGCCGCGGTTTTGCTTCATTTTGCGCCGGAAATAAACCCGTGCCAGCCCGGAGCGCCACATGACCCTTTCCCCCGCCACTGAAACCACCGAAACGCCAAAAACCAAGTACAATCGCGTGATGCTGAAGATCTCGGGCGAGGCGCTTATGGGGGATCAGGGATTCGGGCTGCATCCGCCAACCGTCCAGCGCATCGCGCAAGAGGTTAAATCGGTCCACGATCTGGGCGTCGAGATTTGCATGGTCATCGGAGGCGGAAACATCTTTCGTGGGCTGTCCGGCTCGGCCCAGGGGATGGAGCGGACGACGGCGGACTATATGGGGATGCTGGCCACGGTGATGAATGCGCTGGCAATGCAATCCGCGCTGGAAGGGGTTGGTGTGTTTACCCGGGTGATCTCGGCTATCCGCATGGATGAAGTGTGCGAGCCCTATATCCGCCGCCGCGCCGTGCGCCACCTAGAGAAAAAGAGGGTTTGTATCTTTGCCGCCGGTACCGGAAACCCTTATTTCACCACAGACACTGCCGCCACCCTGCGAGCCAATGAAATGGCGTGCGAGGCGATTTTCATGGGCAAGAACGGCGTGGACGGTGTGTATGACAAGGACCCCAAGACCCATGATGACGCCGTGCGCTATGACTCGGTCAGCTATGACGATGTTCTGGCCAAGCGGTTACGGGTCATGGATGCATCGGCCATCGCTCTGGCGCGTGACAACAACCTGCCGCTGATCGTATTCGGGCTGGACGAACCCGGCGGGTTCCGTGGCATTCTTGCGGGCGAGGGGACCTATACCAAGGTCCAGGGCTAGGATGCGGGGCATCAGCATCAAAGTGCCCTGAAAGACAGCATTTGCCAAAAATGAGCCGAGACATGAGTAGATTGGATATCGATTTCGTTCGGGCCCAGTTTCCCGCGTTTGCCGAACCAAGCCTGCAAGGTCAGGCGTTTTTCGAGAACGCGGGCGGATCCTATACCTGCAAGCCCGTGCTTGATCGGTTATTTCGGTTTTACACGCAACGCAAGGTGCAGCCATACTCGGAATTTGACGCCAGCCGACTTGGTGGCGCGGAAATGGACGAGGCGCGCCAGCGTCTAGCCGCGATTCTGGGCGTCGAAACGGATGAGCTGAGCTTTGGGCCATCCACCACGCAGAACACCTATGTTCTGGCGCAGGCGTTCCGTCAATGGCTGCAACCCGGTGACGCCATTGTGGTCACGGATCAGGATCACGAGGCAAACTCTGGCCCTTGGCGCAGGCTGGCCGAAGACGGGATCGAGATTCGCGAATGGCGGATCGACCCCGAAAGCGGAGTGCTGAATCCGCAGGACCTTGAGACCCTGCTGGACGAACATGTGCGCCTTGTGTGTTTTCCCCACTGTTCGAACGTGGTGGGCGATATCAACCCGGTCACCGAAATCACCGCCATCGCCCACGCTGCTGGCGCATTCGTTTGTGTCGACGGTGTATCATATGCGCCGCATGGATTTCCGAATGTCGGACATCTTGGGCCGGATATTTATCTGTTTTCGGCGTACAAAACCTATGGCCCGCATCAGGGCTGTATGGTTATCCGTCGTACGCTTGGTGAGATGCTGCCAAATCAGGGGCACTTCTTTAACGGAGATGTCCTTTACAAGCGCTTTACTCCGGCGGGTCCCGATCACGCGCAGATTGCCGCAAGCGCCGGGATGGCGGACTATGTCGATCTCCTGTGCGACCATCATGGAGGGCCGCAAGGGGATGCCGCCCAGCGTGGAGGCTTTGTGCATGACCTGATGCGCAGTCACGAAGTTGCGTTGTTGCAGCCCCTGTTGGATGCGGTCAAAAACCGCAATGCCGTTCGCCTGCTTGGCCCCTCGGACGCGCCGCGCCGTGCGCCGACGGTCGCATTGGCTTTGAACCGTCCGGCGGCACCTGTTGCGGCTGAACTGGCTGGTCAGGGCATCATGGCAGGGGGCGGAGACTTTTACGCCGTACGGGCATTGCAGGCGATGGGAATCGATCCTGAACAAGGTGTTTTACGGCTCAGCTTTACGCATTACACCTCACAACAGGAAGTCGATCAGCTGCTTGAGGCGCTTGACAAAGTTTTGTGATCCAGTTTCGCTTGGACATCGTACCCCTTGAAAAACAAGGTAAAGTATGAAGTCCGGGCACCCTCCGATCATCATTTGGTTCCGGCGCGACCTGCGCCTTTCTGACCACGCGGCGCTTGAACTCGCAGCGGCGTCAGGTCGTCCGATCTTGCCGGTGTTCATCTGCGACGATCTGGTTCAGGCGCTGGGTGCGGCACCGAAATGGCGGTTGGAACTGGGGCTGGCAACGTTTGCAAAGGCGCTGGCCGAACGCGACAGCCAGCTTGTTTTGCGGCGCGGGCCCGCGCTGGAGGTCTTGCGGCAATTGATCCGCGAAACCGGGGCAACCTCGGTTTACTGGACGCGCACCTACGATCCGGGATCAATTGCGCGGGATACGCAGGTCAAGGAGGAATTGACTCGACTGGGGGTCGATGCGCGGTCCTTCGATGGCCATCTGCTGTTTGAACCATGGGAGGTCGCGACCAAGTCAGGGCAGCCGTTTCGCGTTTTTACACCGATGTGGCGCGCGGTCCGCGACCGTGAGGTCAGCGCGCCGCCCGTAGCGCCCTTGATATTGCGGACGCCGGTGGACTGGCCGCACTCGGACCGCTTGTCGCAATGGCGGTTGGGGAAGGCTATGCAGCGTGGTGCAGCAGTTGTGAAGCCTCATGTCCAGCCGGGCGAGGATGCGGCATTGGCGCGGCTGGATGAATTCCTGGATCGCATCAGCGAATACCAACACAACCGGGATAGGTTGGATCAGGTTGGAACCTCGGACCTGTCCGAATATCTGGCGCTGGGTGAGATTGGACCGCGTACCATCTGGCACCGGGTTCAGACCGCTGCTGCGTTAGGTTCGGCAGGCGCGGATGCCTATTTGCGCCAGTTGGTCTGGCGCGAGTTCGCCTATCATCTGATGTATCACACGCCCCATATGTTGACCGAGAACTGGCGACCCGAATGGAACGGGTTTCCCTGGGAGACCGACGAGGATGCGCGCACGGTTCAGGCCTGGCGGCAGGCGCGGACAGGAATTCCGGTGGTCGACGCAGGGCTGAGGCAAATGTACGTGACCGGGCGGATGCACAATCGGGCCCGGATGATCGTCGCCAGCTATCTGACCAAACATTTGTTGGTTCACTGGAAGATCGGGATGGCTTGGTTTGCCGATTGCCTGATCGATTGGGACCCGGCAGCGAACGCAATGGGGTGGCAATGGGTTGCAGGTTCCGGCCCGGATGCAGCTCCGTTCTTTCGCATCTTCAACCCTCAGACCCAGCGCGAACGGTTCGACCCGAACCTGGACTATGTCAATCGCTGGATCGCCGAAGATCAGCCCGACCCTAGCGCCGAAGCGCTGAGTTATTTCGAGGCTGTGCCCCGGGCGTGGGGACTGTCAGCGGATGCGCCATACCCGCACCCAATCGTCAGTCTGCCCAACGGGCGCAGACGTGCGCTAGCGGCCTATGAAGGCCGAAAATCACCGGTAAGGAATTGAAAACTTGCCAGAAACGATTTCCGGCCCTAGCTTTGAACCGCAACCGCAGAGGGGAGAGCGGATGTTCCTAACGACCACGCAAGGGCAGGAGAATCTGCCAAGGTATTTTGTACAAGTCTTCAAGATGCTGGGCCAGATGAACGCCGGCCGCCTTGATATTTCGCTGCCGGATGGACGCGTCTTTCGCGTCGAGGGGCGGAACCCCGGTCCGGTGGCGCGCGTCGATATTCACGATCCTGAGGTTTTCGCACGCCTGGTCCGAGAAGGTGAGCTTGGTTTTTCCGACGGCTACCTTGAGGGCGACTGGAGCACGCCGGACCTGCGCGCCTTCATGGATCTTGTGCATCTGGGGACCGAAACCGTTTATGACGATTTCACGGGCAAGTTTCTGGTCCGCGCCTATGAAAGGTTGCGGTTCTGGCTGCACCGCAACAACCGATCGCAGGCCAAGAAGAACATCTCGTACCATTATGATTTAGGCAACGAATTCTATGGGTTATGGTTGGATGATACCATGACCTATTCCAGCGCTATTTTTGAGACCGGGCAGGAAAGTCTGGAAAAGGCTCAGACAGCCAAATACGCCAGTCTGGTCGATGAGATGGGAGCAAAACCCGGCGACCACATCCTTGAAATCGGTAGCGGATGGGGCGGTTTTGCCGAATATGCAGCGAAGGAACGCGGTCTGCGCGTGACGGGCCTGACCATCAGTCAGGAACAGTTGAAGTTCGCGAAACAGCGTATTGAAAACGCAGGACTTTCTGATCTTGTAGAGTTCAAGCTCCAGGACTACCGCGACGAGCGCGGCGAATATGACGGCATCGCATCAATCGAGATGTTCGAGGCGGTTGGTCAGAAATACTGGCCGGTTTATTTCGAGACGGTGCGCGACCGTCTGAAACCCGGCGCGCAAGCAACCTTGCAGATCATTACGGTCGCGGATCATCGCTGGGAAATCTACAAGAACGGCATTGATTTCATTCAGAAATATATCTTTCCCGGGGGAATGCTTCCTGCGCCTACTATCCTTAAGGAACAGATTGGTCAGGCAGGGCTTGAGGTCGTCCGATCCAAGGAGTTCGGTAAAAGTTATGATCTGACCCTGCGGCGCTGGTACGAGACGTTCAACGCCAGATGGGATCAGATTGCCGAAATGGGCTTTGATGAGCGTTTTCGCCGCATGTGGAATTATTATTTGACCGCCTGCGGCGCAGCCTTTGACACGGGCAATTGCGATGTGACACAGATCACGATAGCAAAACCCAGTTAAAGGACGGACTTAACGAATGCCTACAGCTGCTCGACTTGTCGCTTCAACCTGTTTGTTGGTGGTGGCTTTTCTGGTCTCGTCGATGATCATGTCAAATGGTGAAGAGGGTAAGTCCTATGGCTATTTTCCTGTCGTCAACATGGCGTTGGGCGTGGTGTGCGGTTGGATCGTCATGGGCAAAAGGGCCGGGCGCGGCTGGACGGCTGGTCTGAACAACGGGCTGACCGGCGTCGCGTCGCTGGTGTTCTGGGGGCTGTTTGTGCAAGGCACCTATGAAATGGTGCAACAGGCCATGCGCAACCGCTACGGCGGCCCGTTCGAGGCGGTTATCGCCATATTCGAATTGGGTGTGGGTTTTGCAAGTCAGTTGTGGGCATCCGAAATCATCCTCACATTGATTGTCGGGGCTATCGTGGCGGGTCTGTTGACCGAAATCGCTGCGCGACGCTGGAATTGACCGCCGAGACTGTCGCAAGGTTCATCACGCGTGACTGATCTGTTTTTCTATGGGACGCTGCGCTACGCGCCGCTGTTGGAATGCGTTCTGGGACGTCCGCTTGGTGATCTGGACGTTGTGGAGGCGTCGCTGCCTGACTACGCGGTCCATGCCGTTCGGGACCAGCCATTTCCCACGCTTGTCGCCGAACCGGGCGGCGCTGCACAAGGCATCGTCGTAAGCGCGCTGGGTCAGGAAGACCTTGACCGGCTCGCCTTTTACAAGGGCGGGTTCGACTACGTGCTGGAAACGCGCCAGGTTGTAACGCCCGAAGGCAAGAGTTCGCCAGCAGAGGTTTTCTTTCCTGCGCCGGGGCTCTGGGCTCCGGTCGCACCTTGGTCCCTGGCCACATGGGTCGATGCCTGGGGGGCTTTGTCGCTCTGTGCGGCAGAGGAAGTGATGGCGTATTTCGGTCGCGCAGACAGCCAGCACATCGCGCGCAACTTTCCCGCGATCCGAACCCGGGCCTGGGCCCGGTTGGCCGCACGGCAGCGCCATACAGGCGATCCCCAGGACGCCGCGCGCGACGTCATCGTTCACAAGCACAGCAGGGCGTATATCAACTACTTCGCCATGGAAGAGATCGATGTGCAGCACCGCCGCTTTGACGGCACCATGGGGCCCACGCTTAGCCGTAGTGGCTTGATGCAGGGCAGTGCTGTTATCGTATTGCCGTACGATCCGGTGCGCGATGCGGTGTTACTGGTTGAACAGTTCCGAGCCCCGGTGTTTCTGATCGACGACCCCGAGCCCTGGATGTGGGAACCCGTCGCGGGGATGATCGACCCGGGTGAGACACCGCAACAGGCCGCCTACCGCGAATCCATGGAAGAGGCCCATATCAGTCTGAACACGTTGGAATATGCAGGCGGGGCCTATTCCTCAAGCGGCTCGTCGACCGAATTTGTTCACCTGTTCGTGGGTTTGGCTGCGCTGACGCAGACGACGGAGCAGGGCGGTGTTGCGTCCGAGGGCGAGGATATTCGCAGCAAAATCCTGTCCTTCGCAGAGTTTATGGATCTGGTCGACCGCCATGTTTACAAGGATTTGCCTTTGCTGACGCTGGCGCATTGGCTGGCGCGGCACCGGGAACGCCTGCGCGCATAAGCATCCCCGCTTGTGGTTGCGGCGGGGCACCTGTAAATCTTCTGCGAAACCAAACGACAAGAGGGCGCCATGCGCATTGCACGAGACCTTGCCGACGCAGTCGGAAAAACCCCGTTGATCCGCCTGCGCCGCATCAGCGAAGAAACCGGTTGTGAAATTCTCGGCAAGGCCGAGTTCATGAACCCCGGCCAATCGGTCAAGGACCGCGCCGCGCTGTACATCATTCGCGATGCGATCGCACGTGGTGAACTGAAGCCCGGTGGCACGATCGTCGAAGGGACGGCGGGCAATACCGGTATCGGTCTGGCCCTGGTCGGCGCATCAATGGGTTTCAAAACGGTTATCGTAATTCCTGAGACCCAGTCGGAAGAGAAAAAGGACATGCTGCGCCTTGCCGGCGCACAGCTGGTGCAGGTTCCGGCGGCCCCGTATCGCAACCCCAACAATTTTGTGCACTATTCCCGCCGTCTGGCCGAAGAATTGGCGCAAACCGAACCCAATGGCGCGATCTGGGCCAATCAGTTTGACAACGTGGCAAACCGGCAGGCACATGTCGAAACCACCGGTCCCGAAATTTGGGAACAGACAGGTGGAAAGGTTGACGGTTTTGTCAGCGCCGTCGGATCGGGCGGTACGCTGGCCGGGGTGGCTGATGCGCTGCAGCCCAAGGGGGTCAAGATCGCTCTGGTCGACCCGATGGGTGCAGGGCTTTATTCCTATTACACCACCGGTGAGATCGCGATGGAGGGGAGCTCAATCGCCGAAGGCATCGGGCAGGTCCGCATCACAAAGAATCTGGAAGGGTTCACGCCGGATTTCTCGTATCAGATGACCGATAACGAGGCGCTGCCCTATATCTTCGATCTGTTGCGTGACGAAGGGCTGGTCATGGGCGGCTCGACGGCGATCAACATGGCAGGCGCCGTGCGTCTGGCCAAGGATCTGGGGCCAGGCCACACAATCGTGACGATTCTGTGCGATTACGGCACCCGTTATCAGTCGAAACTCTTCAACCCCGAGTTCCTGCGTGAAAAGGAACTGCCGGTACCTGACTGGATGACCGAGGCCCCCCGCAGCATTCCCGGCGTGTTCGAGGACGTATGATGATGCGCCAGGCCCGGCTGTTTCTGGCGCTGATCACTCTTTGCCTGATCAGCCTTGCCGGCGCGGCCATGGCGCAACTGTCCGACCGGCAAAGCGATTACTACAAGGGCTGGCTCAGCACCGCTGATCGGGCTGAATCGGTGATTGAGGCCAATCGGGCCTCGGACGCGGCGCTGGAAAATTTGCGCGCAGAAATAAATGATTACCGGGATGACTTTAACCGGGCGCGTGGTGCCAACACCGACCGGATACAAACGCTTGAAGGGCAATTGAAAGCACTGGGCCCCAAGCCCGAAGAAGGATCGTCCGAGCCGGAGGATATCGCGCAACTCCGGTCGCATCTGGAAGACCAACTTAACGGTCTGCGCGTTCCCCGGATCATTTCCGAGGAAGCTTACAGTCGGGCCAATGGCCTGATCAGTGAGATCGACAGGATCATCCGGGACCGCCAAACCAAGGAATTGTTAGAGCGGGGGCCATCCCCGCTTAATCCGATCTATTGGGGGCCTGCATGGGTCGATGTGCAGGAAGCAAGCCGCGCCCTGTTCAACGAGACCGTCAAAAACCTGCAAACAGATGTGGTTCACGAGCAATTGCATCAGCGTGGGCTTGGCATATTGCTTCTGGTTGTCATCGCCGCGGTCTTGTTGCTGTATGGGCGCCACTGGTCCGAAATCGGTGGGGACTATCTTCGCAAGCTGGGCGGCCGGGGCAGCGGTGTCTGGACATTTGTGATCTCGCTGTTTCGGATCCTGCTTCCTTGGCTGGGTGTCTGGGCGCTGGTAATGGCCGTTACCATGACCGGAGTGCTGGGGCTGCGTGGAACGCTTTTGTTTCAAAACATTCCCTATTGGGCCGCAATCGTCTTCTTCTATGACTGGATCGGGCGTCAGATCTACCTGATGGGCGCCGCGCAGAACTTCAAGCGACTGTCTGCGGCAAGGATTACAGAGCTGCGGGTCTATATAGATCTGCTGGCGGTGATGCTGATCCTGCATGAGTTGGCGATCTTGTTCGAACAGATCGAAAACATTTCGGATGCGACCCGAGCAGTCGTCTCGTTCCCGGTGATCGTCGCAACGGCCCTGCTGCTGCTGCGTGTCCGTCAGGTTCGTCAGCCAGCCCGGCTTGCTGAACAGGCAGATGTGGAAAACAACGCACGTACCGCCAGCATCTACCAGGCGATAGAGTTTCTGCGCCGGGCGTTGTTTCTGCTGGGGATCGTGTCGCCGGTCCTTGGGGCTTTCGGCTACATCAACGCGGCCGAAGCGATTGTTTTTCCCACCGTCAAAACTCTGGTGCTGTTTGCCGCGCTGCTGATCCTGCAACGGTTCTTCAGCATGCTCTACGGCTGGATCACGGGGCAGGGTGAGGCGGCCAGAGACTCTCTGTTCTCGGTCCTTGTGGGATTTGCGCTGGCGGTCCTGTCGATTCCGATCCTGGCCTTGTACTGGGGCGTACGCGAGACCGACCTGCTTGAGGCGTGGTCGCGCCTATTGTTGGGGTTCAATGTTGGCGGCGTGACAATTTCGCCCAGCAACTTCCTGACCTTTGTCGCGGTTTTCGTCATCGGCTATACCCTGACGCGGCTGTTGCAGAGCGGATTGCGCAATTCTCTGCTGCCAAAGACCAACATCGATCCCGGTGGACAGAACGCAATAACCGCAGGCACCGGTTATGTGGGGATTTTCCTGGCAGCGCTGGTTGCGATCATGGTCGCCGGTTTTGACCTGTCTTCGCTAGCGATTGTGGCCGGTGCGCTGTCGGTCGGCATCGGTTTCGGCCTGCAAACCATCGTGTCGAACTTTGTTTCGGGCATCATTCTGTTGGTCGAACGTCCGATCTCGAAAGGCGATTGGATCGATGTGAACGGGATGATGGGCTATGTGCGCGACATCTCGGTCCGATCGACCCGGATCGAGACCTTTGACCGCTCGGACGTCATCGTCCCGAACTCGGACCTGATCAGCGGCGTGGTGACGAACTATACCCGGGGCAACACGATCGGGCGTTTGATCGTGCCGGTCGGTGTGGCCTATGGCTCGGATACGCGCCGGATCGAAACCATTCTGGGCGAGATTGCCAATGCCCATCCTATGGTGCTGGCCAACCCCGCACCAAGCGTGGTCTTTCAGGGGTTCGGCGCAGATTCGCTGGACTTTGAAATTCGCGCGATCCTGCGCGATGTGAACTGGGTCCTGTCGGTCAAATCCGACATGAACCACGAGATCAACCGCCGTTTCGTCGAAGAAGGCATTGAAATCCCGTTCGCACAGCGCGACATCTGGTTACGCAACGCCGAGGTCCTGCGCGAAAGCAGTCCCGAAACAGCCGAAGAACCCCCGGAAATGACGCCCGCGCAGAAACAAACCGGACCGGTGGAAATGACCGAATCCGACATGGATTCCGGCGACGGAGACGAGCTGTAATTCTACTGCAATCGGGCCTTGCAAATCCCCGTTCAATGGTTCAAACATCGCCGGCACGGAGAGGTGGCCGAGTGGTCGAAGGCGCACGCCTGGAAAGTGTGTAGGCGGGAAACCGTCTCCAGGGTTCGAATCCCTGTCTCTCCGCCATATCAATTTGTTTCAGATTAATCGACGCCGATATTGTTATACAACGCTTTAGAGTTTTTACCCATTTATGTCGGTGTCTGAATGCGCGTTTATGAGAGAAATTGGGTTTTTCTGTACTCAAGTACTTGCTTATTTTAAATAATGCTCAAAATTTGCCGCTGAACTAAAAAACCGGCACCAAATTCTCTGAGTAGAGTTTCCGGCCCCACGCGCCAGGGTATCAGATGACTAGTACACGACTTCTCTAAGAACTGGTAAGTTGATCGCGTTGTTTCTGCATAAGATCAAAATTGCTCTGATTTCATGTTCCAATATTAACCCCAAGTCGATATGCGCTAGGTGGGTTATAATGTAGCAAGGCTAATATTGTGGTTGAAGTGCTGAACACCATCTATTCCGTTGGTCGGCTTCCGGAATTGCCGAAATTGGCAGAGCGCCTTGAGACTGAGCTGGGATGGAAACCGGTATATTGGATCACGCAGCCGGAATTGGAAGACGCCGTTCAAAACTGTTTCCCGGATGCATATCGTCATGATTTTACGTTGGGAAACCGTGCGTTAGGTGATCCGGTCGCTCGGGGAGATTTGCCACCTTTCACGCGTACAGATGTAACACCGACCGCGTTGGATTGGGTGCTGTTGATCCGGACACTCTCTCGGCATGTATTGGGAAATTCAATTGGCGTCGATCAGCAAATCGCGATCATTCAAGAACGTTTGGACTATTGTTTGCGCGTAGTATCTGCTCTGAAGATCAAGCGTTTCGTGGTTGCGTCGACTCCACACGCTTTGCTCGACATGTGTTTTTATGTGGCTGTGCGCCTACTTGGTGGTGAAGCGCGAATGCAGCATTTGACCGGGTTCCGCGGAATACAGGTTGTATTGGACGAGGTGAACAGCAATCCGTTCGCGCTAGCCGCCGTTGGTCAAGTCGATGATGGTCAGCTTTCGACCGACGGGCAGAATACTCTCTCTGACCTTCTGGATCGCGAACAGGACCAGACACCCTGGTACGTGCAAAGTCAAAACAAGAAGACACAGTCGCAAGCAAGACTGTACGAGGCGGCAGCCAAGTTGCTCGACGCAGGCCAAATTCAGCCCGGACGGGTGCGTTTTGACGCGCCGCCTTTGTTGCCCGAAGTATCAGCACCACCGCCAGCGCCAAAGCGTACACGCGGCGGTCTGTTCAAGCGCAAACCAATTGAGATCGTTGAGACGGTCGCACAGAACCGCGATCCTTTTGCACGCAAATTTCAACCCAAACATGACGAACCCATGCGTCGCGCGTTCATACATCGGTCCGAGGGGTTGGCCGCGCCTGCGATTACCTGGCGTGAGTATTACACCTATCGGGATTGGGCTTTGATCCAGAAACTCGCGTGGCGCCGAAAGTATGAAGAGCTGACCCAAGAGTTCGATGTCGAGGCCAACACCAAAGAGCCTTATGCAGTTTTTGCGCTTCACTACCAGCCAGAGCGGACAACGATGCCTGAAGGTGGTTGGTTTGCCGACCAAGAGTTGGCGATTCGAATGATTGCCGAAGCCTTGCCGGAGGGATGGAACCTGCTGGTAAAAGAACACCCGAGTCAGTTCCTTTGGCAAACAGAAGGAGAGCTAGGCCGCGACAGTGGGTACTATGACCGACTGGCAGACATTCCGGCGGTAAGGCTCGTACCCCTCGATGTTTCGTCTGAGGCTCTGGTTGCAAAGGCAAAGGCAGTCGTAACGATCACGGGTACGATCGGATGGGAAGCCGTTCTCCGCAGCGTGCCCGTCGTGACCATGGCTCACACCTGGTATGAGGCCACCGGCATTACTTTGAGCGCCGAAAATACTTCGGCAATGCTTCAAGCTTTCCAGAAGATAAACGGCGGTTGGCGCCCAGACGTTCAAGAAATTCGCAACCATGTTGCCAGAGTTGAAAAGATCGGAACACGTTGCTTCATGAACCCAAGTCACGCTCCGCTCTATGATGAATTGACTGCAGAAGCA
The DNA here is from genome assembly GCF_056537105.1 of Ruegeria sp. CH11. Lineage (NCBI taxonomy): Bacteria > Pseudomonadati > Pseudomonadota > Alphaproteobacteria > Rhodobacterales > Roseobacteraceae > Ruegeria > Ruegeria sp. CH11. The sequence continues at coordinate 483,768 of NZ_JBQFQX010000001.1, read as the reverse complement.
AATTTGGAAGCTCTTGTTGAATTATTCGTCAAATCCGAGCAATTGGCCAGAGCACAGTAGGCGGTTCTTCTAGCGAGCGTGTTTGAAGGCTTGTGTCCACAGCGGGACTTGCACTAGACGTCCCTTTTGAAACGACTGAGAAGTTGAGTGAATGCAAAAACGTGATTGTCGCCTCAACAAAGGCACTGTCGCCGAGGCCGTAAGAATTTGGTTAGACAATGGTGTTGAAGAAATTTGATGTCGATTGAGTTGACCAGCCCAAAGTTGCTAGCAAAATTGAGTTTGGTTGAACTTAAGTTCTTATACGGGTTGGTGTTCGTTAATCGCAGAAAAACAAGGAAAATCCATGATTTCTAATACGAAACGCGCCGACCTATTCGCCAAGGCTCGTACGATCATGGCAAAAGGTGAAAACGTCATTGAGGGTCTGACGCAGCAAGAAAATGCGTCCCGAACTACCGCGATCGAGATAGCCTACGCTCTTCAAGCCGGAAGTTATACGGAATATTCAAAAACAGAAATGGCGGGTCTGACCCGTCGCGAGGGCCATGCCATTCTCGAGCCTCTCTTGAAAGAGTATGTGTGCGAAACGCTTCTTGATTGTGGCGCAGGCGAAGGAACACGATGGCTGGATTTTGGTGCGGTACTAGATGACCTGACCTTGTTGGACGCATCCTGGGCGCGTCTAAAATTTGCCCCAGCGATATTGGATCAGGTCCCCTCAATTGCGTCATATCATCTGGTCAAAGGTAATATGATGGCTCTTCCTTTTGCACCGGGCAGTTTCGATGCGGTTTTTACCAGCCATGCTATCGAGCCGAATACCAACGCAAACGCCGAGCACATCGTCCGCAACCTATTTAAGATGGCACGCAAGTTGGTTGTTTTGTTCGAACCAAACTACCGAGACGCGCATCCTGAAATGCGACAACGCATGGATCGACACGGGTACGCGCAAAACACATGGGATGTTGCTGAGGCTCAAACTGAGTTTTCCATAGTTGCGCAGGGGACATTCAAGTTCAGCCCAAACCCGGACAACCGGACGTCATACATCGCGCTTCGCAGAAATGAGCCGCTAGACAACACAACCGCGCGAATGCGTGCACCGGGACGTGATATCGACCTTTACGATACTCCTGACGGCTTTCGCAGCATCGACGGATCCTTTGCTTACCCGAGAGTGGATGGAATAGCTTGTCTTGCCGAGGAAGACGGTGTCTTCTTGGGCGCGCCGAGTCAGCTGCCAAGTTAGATTGTTGCGGCCTCGTCAGTTACTTGCAGGAACGAGGATACGTTTCAGCATCTTTTTGCTGCTTGGGGTGAGACTATTTTTTGAAACGGAAACTGAAGAAATTCGGTCCTGATCAATTCTGGGCGCCAGAACCCTATGCCGCGAAATACAGTTAGGGAAGGCGACAACTCAACAGGCACGTCGTAGTTCTAAATCTCGGATATCCATTTGCGACCACCATTAATACAGACAAAATCTTTAAGAGTATGTGTATTGTCGGATTGTCCGAGGGTTACTTATCGCGCCTAGCGGGTCGTTGCATTGACGTCTAAGAGATTAGATTGACGCGTACCCTGCGACGCTCGATCCAGAAACTTCGATCCGATCCGTCGCCGCAATACCGCGTCATTTTTGCGGCCTACGCGACCGGTCCTCAGACGGCTCAGAAAAACTCGTTGTCGAATTCGATTTGCTTGCGCGTTCCGCATTCTCCGAGAACTTCTAGCCCGCCGTGGCGTAGGTTTACGGATTGAAGTGGTGACCCTGCTGGCCAAGCGACAGCACCGATCGCGTGTTTGACGACCGACGTATTGTTTGGAGAAAGTTCCAGCGCCCCTGGTCCGTTCAATATGGCATCGCGGTTTTTGCCTAGAATATGCGCCGCAGCGCCTTCTTCGATGCCGAGGCATCCGAAATGACGACCGGACCAAGGCGGAAAATCGCGTCCGCCATTTGAATGCCAGAGCATTGTCATGGGAAGCGCCGTCGCGCGCTTGAGCGAGATGAACAAGTCGCCCTCGACCGGTCTGGTTACCGCTGTCCATCCCAATACCTGATCAGCCATGTCGATGCCCACGACAAAGTCTTCATGGTTTGGAAACCAAGGGTATCGCGTTAGATCTGCGGAGCCTTCTCGCGCGGGGAAACTTCTCGGGTCCTCGCTGGAGGCTGGGTAGATCAGCCCGGATCGACCGCGTTTCGGATCGGATTCCTGTGGTGTTCCAGGCGTCATCCAGCGGGATTTGGGCGAGGTCCGAATTAGGCCGCCATTGGGTAGAGAGATATTCGCGTGGTTGGCGACTGGAACTGAGCCGCTTCCGCCAACGAAGGTATGTTTTTGGTAGACAAACGGATGGCTTGGGCGAAGCCAAAGTTCCTTGTGGACTTCTGCATCGTTAACGCGGTGGTCCAGACGCGCCGACAATCGATCTGGCAATTGGTCGGCGATTGACCAAGGCGCGTTGGCGGGCCAACCATGCAGGGGAGCCCCGTCTTTTTCCTGACCGAACGGAGCGCAGAAAAAGTCGCCTCCAAGCTTGTACAAATGCGGCGCAAGCCCATCGGGAAGATCTTCGTCTACTCCGACCCATGGGGCGCGGTGCAGCGGCGAAATCTCGGTGCCATCTTCGAAAACAGTGAAGCATTTGATAATGCCGATGCTGGCGTCGAACGACAGCCGGATGCCATCTGTGCTTAGATTGATCGTTTCATCGGGCATTGGGCTACCTGGCTGATACTCTGATCTCTGTCGGTTCGCTTGCTTTGTATCCGGTGGGGATTCCTTCAAACAAGAACGAATACGCGGCCGTTTTCGACCTTGGTTTGATAGGTGCCAAGCTTATCACAAGCCGGGGCGCGCAGCGCTTTACCCGAGCGGTAGTCGAAAAGCCCGTTGTGCCTGGGGCATTCGATCTCGTAATCCATCACCAAACCATCCGCCAGATGAACGTGTTCGTGGGTGCAAAGACCGTCGGTGCAAAAAAACGCGCCGTCGGGGCTGCGGACGATCGCAAAGGTCCGATCCGCGTGATCCCAGCGAACGACGTCTTCTTCTTCGACGTCGTCGATTGCGATTGCTTCGATCCAAGGCATCTCGACCTCCTGCCAAATGAGTTAACCGTCGCTGCTCCGATCAGGCACATGTGAATGCAAGTGTTCTTTGTAAGGCTGTGCGGTAGGTGGAAGCGTTCGTCTAAGCACATAGTCCGGATCGCTCCGTTGCCGCATCACGGCCCCCATCATCTCGGTGTAGGCACCCCAGATCGAGGCGTTGGGGGCGGGAAGATCGTCCTTGATTTCCTCGTGCAACGCCGGAAGGGCGTAATATGGCACCATGGGGAACATGTGGTGTTCCACGTGGTAGTTCATGTTCCAGTAAAGCCAGCGACTGATCGGGTTCATGTAAACGGTTCGGGAATTCAGCCGGTGGTCAATGACGTCTTCGGGCAAGCCACCATGTTGCAACAGGCCTGTCATGACAAAATGCCAGCACCCGTAAACGCGTGGGCCGCCGATCAGCAAGATGGGGATTGTCGATTTCCATCCCATCCCGCCTGTAAGCATCAAGCCGGATAGCAGTAATACCGCCGCGTAGATGAGCATATGGATCCGGGCCCAAAACACGGCCTTTGGCCACTCGGTTTCGGGGATATAATCCTGTTCATCGGGCGACAAATGCCCGAGCGCATTGCGAAACAATACGCGCAAAGACAACCAGGTGTCGTAGATTCCGATAAATGCGAGGGCCTTGAGAACAAGGTTGATCGGGTGCATCCAGGCGATTTCTGGGTCCCGACCCACGATCAGAGTGTCGGTGTGGTGTCGTGCGTGGCTCCATCGCCAGTTTACGGGGTTTCGCATGATCTGAAATGACGCGATATGATAAACGACATCGTTCATCCAACGTGTGCGAAACGCGGTTCCGTGCCCGCACTCATGCCAGCGGCTGTCGCAGGCCGAGCCGTACACCACACCGTAGGCCAGCCAGAACGGGACCGCGAGCCAGCTTCCCCAGAAAAAGATGCCCCCGGCAGCAAGAATGATGTGAAGCCCGATCCACAGTGCCGTATCTCGCAGAGCAGGGGCATCCCGGCGTTTCATAAGGGATTTCATAGTTTTACGCGGGATGTCGCTGTGGTACCACTCCGCCGCTGCCAAGCCGATGTCGACGGCATTCCTGCCGGTCTCGCCGGTCAGGGAGTAATCTCGGACCGTTTTCGGCCGAGGCCTATGTTTAGGCGTCTGGGTCATCGGTCTGTGTGGTGTCGCCTCATTTTCAATTCCGGTTTTTCTGGGTGCTATGCACCGCTTGAGTCGGGTGGGGCAGTGCTAGCGCGTTCGATCAACTCGACCGGAACGGGGGCCTCTGGTTCGCCTGTAGCCAAACCTGACGCGAGGCGGTCAAGCAGCAGTTTGGCTGCGCGTTGCCCCAACAGGTGCCTGTTCTGACGGATCGTCGTCAACGCGGGCACATAGTATTCCGACATTTCGATGTCGTCGAACCCGACAACGGAAATATCGGCTGGCACGCGAACGCCACCAGCCTGCAACCCGGCGATCAGTCCAAACGCCACCATATCTGCCGAACAGAATACAGCCGTGGGCCGATCCTGCATCGCCAAGATGCGCGCGGCGGCCTCGTAACCGGATTCAAGCGAGAAATCCCCTCGGATGATCCACTCGGACGGAGCAGGCAGGCCAAGGCGTGCCCGTTCCGAAACCATGCCTTCCCGGCGCGCGGTTGTCAGAACATTCCCTTGCGGCCCTGTGACATGAGCGATCTTTTGGTGGCCAAGTTCGTGCAGATGGCGGATCGCCAACCGCGCACCTTCGACATTGTCGCTCTTGATGACCGGAAAAGTCTGGTCTTCGACCCACTCACATAAGAAAACGATCTTTTCTTTTGCACCGGCCTGAATGCACCTGCTTAGGACTGTTTCCGACAACTGCCCGTCCAGGGAAATCGCGCCATCGATGCGCCCATCAAGGAAGTACTCGGCCAGGGTGGAATCGTGAATCGGGTTGCTTTCTGTGTCTGTGATCAGCACCGCGTAACCGGTGCCCGCAAAGGCCTCGCTGATGCCTGCAAGAATGCCGGAATAGAAGGGTTTGCCCAAATTTGGGACAAGTGTCAGAACCGCATTCGCCCGCTGCATCCTGAGATTTCTGGCGGCCTGATTGACCCGGTAACCTGTGCTCTGGATCGCAAGCATCACGGCATCCTTGGTGGATTTTTTGACAAGGTCCGGATTGGATAAAACCCGGCTGACCGTAGCGGTGGAAACGCTGGCCTCGCGGGCGACATCCTGAATGGTTGCGGGTTTCTGGATCATGGGTCCTGGTTGCAAAGTGAGATTTCAGTTGACTCGAATCTCTGGTGCTGTCGATTATGTAATCGATTTCATCTCTTGAAAAGGGCGAATATCCAAAGATGTAATCGTTTGCAGACGCAAGAATCGCAACTCGGGGGAGTGCAATGATCCGCGCCGTCAAAGCTGCCAAAGGCAAGCCATTGACCCGGTGGACGGTTTGACCGCCACCGTTCAGTTTGACTATTCCGGCGCGCGGGTCACCGTAGTCGGTGCAAGCCGCGGCGGTATCGGGGCGGCCATCGCGCGCGCCTTCAAGGACGCTGGCGCCGAGGTCGAGATCACTGGGGTCGAGGCAGAATGCCTGCCCGAAGACGCTGCCCGGTTCCCATACACCCAGCTTGACGTGGTGGACACCGATGCTGTCAAGGCATTTGGACGAGAACGCGCCGAACTGGATGTGCTGGTCAATTGTGCGGCGATCACGCGGCGCGGAGAGGAAATGGAGCCCGGCTTTTTCAGCCACGTGCTGGATGTCAATCTGGTCGGAACCATGCGTTGTGCGCGCGCCTTGCATTCCGCTTTGCTCGCGCGCCGGGGGCGGGTGATCAACATCGCGTCGATGTACGCCCGTTTCGGGTCTCCGCGTAACCCGGCCTATGGCGCCTCCAAGGCGGGTGTTGAGCAATTGACCAAGTCCCTTGCAGTGGCCTGGGCGTCAGACGGCATTCGCGTGAACGCTATCGCGCCGGGATTCATCGTGACCGAGCAATCGGCAAGGGCGAGGCAGGATCCGGAATTTGTCGATGCGATCAAGGCGCGAACACCAATGTCCCGGTGGGGGATTCCAGCAGATATCGTTGGCGCAGCGCTGTTTCTTGCCTCTGACGCCGCCGCATTTGTAACCGGCATCTGTATGCCCGTGGACGGAGGGTACTCGGTTGTCTGAAGGAGGGAACGATGTCTGACGTCTCGGCCATCCGCGCTGCGGTGATCGGAACCGGTTTTATCGGAACGGTTCACGTTCAGGCCCTGCGCCGCCTTGGTGTCCAGGTTGCGGGCGTGCTTGGGTCGTCGGCAGAGCGCGGGAAAGCACGGGCCGCAGAAATCGGTGTGGCCAAAGCGTATTCGTCGTTGGACGCCTTGCTGGAAGACAACACTGTGGACGCGGTCCATGTCACGTCCCCGAACCACGCCCATTTCCCACAGGTCATGGCGATCCTCAAAGCTGGCAAACACGTGATCTGTGAAAAGCCACTGGCGATGACCAGCGCACAATCGGCTGAGATGGTGGATATGGCGGCCGCGTCGGGGAAAATCTGCGCGGTGTGCTACAACATCCGCTTTTATCCCTTGAACCAGCAAGCGCATGGAATGGTCGAGCAGGGAGAACTCGGGCATATCCGCTTTGTGACCGGTCACTATCATCAGGACTGGCTGGCAAAGCCCACCGACTGGAACTGGCGGTTGCAGTCCGAAATGGGCGGCGCTTTGCGCTCGGTCGGGGATATCGGCACCCATTGGGTCGATCTGACGAGCTTTATAACTGGCTTGAAAGCCAAATCCGTTTTTGCTGATCTGACAACGTTTCTTCCTGAACGGCAGCGACCAACGGGCCCGGTTGAGACGTTTTCCAGTGGCGAAGGTTCGACCGAAACTGTCGCCGTGGACACCGACGATGCCTCGGCGATCATGATCCGCTACGAGGGTGGTGCAAAGGGCGTGATGACCACGTCTCAGATCAATGTCGGGCGCAAGAACTCGCTTGTCTGGGATATTGCCGGCAGCACCGCCAGCGCGGCGTGGAACAGCGAGACTCCGGATCACCTGTTCGTCGGGCATCGGGATGCCGCCAACCAGATTTTGATGCGTGATTTCACTTTGATGAATGCAACCGGCACGCGGGCCGCGACCTTGCCGCCTGGCCATGTCGAAGGGTTCGCGGACAGCTTTCTCAATTTCTTCCGCGCCGTCTACACCGACGTCTGCGCAGGAAAACGCGGACCAGACAGCACCTGGGCGACGTTTGACGACGGACATTATGAAATGAGGTTCTGCGATGCCGTCGTGAAGTCCGCGCGCGAAGACCGCTGGGTCGATCTGGACGAGGTTTGAGGGAACGAAATGAAACTTGGACTACTGACCGCACCATTTGAAGATACGGAGCTGATGGATGTTGCCGCATGGGCGTCAGGCAACGGGTTTGAGGCGTTGGAGATTGCATGTTGGCCGTCCTCCGGTGGCGAACAGCGTCGTTATGCGGGCACGAGCCACATAAATGTCGACGGCCTGACGGTCGCGCAGGGCAAGGACATCGTGGATGAACTGACCGGCAAGGGTATCGAGATATCCGGTCTGGGATATTACCCTAACCCGCTGCATGCGGACGCATCGCATCGCGATGAGGTGATTGAGCATCTGAAAAAGGTGATAACGGCAGCGGGTACCATGGGGCTTTCTGTCGTCAACACCTTTGTGGGGGGCGACAGAACCCTGAATGTTGACGAAAACTGGGCGAGGGCGCAGAGCATCATCTCTCCGATTGTCCATCATGCCCGAGGGCAGGGTGTACGCCTGTGCTTTGAAAACTGTCCGATGATCTTCAGCTACGATGAATGGCCTGGCGGTCATAACATCGCCTATTCACCAAAGATCTGGCGCAGGATATTCGAGGAATGGGGCGACGATGTTGGAATGAATTTCGATCCGTCTCATCTGATTTGGCAGTTTATCGATCAGACAAGGTTCATCAAAGAGTTCGGGCCGCACATCGCGCATGTCCATGCCAAGGACCTGATGGTGGATCATGACGGGCTGTATGAACACGGGATCATGTCGGCAGGCATGGGATGGCAGGTGCCACGGCTCTGCGGTCTGGGCGATGTCGATTGGTCCGACTTTTTCTCGGGCCTCTACCGGGTGGGGTATGACGGCCCCGTCATTATCGAGCACGAAGACAGGCTGTTCGAGGGGACGGACGAAAAGATAAAACGCGGGTTTCTACTGGCACGCGACGTGCTGCAACCGTTCATCAAATAGAAGGGCGAAAGGCCCCGAGCGTATTAATGTTGTTCAAATGGGAGGTACTACCATGAAAAATCTACTCACAGGTGCGGCGACCATCGCCATTGCGGCGGCGTTCACGCCAGCGGCATTTGCTGCCGATTACACGATTGGTGTGTCCAATACCGTGCAAGGCAACGGATGGCGGGAACAGATGATCTGCGCCATGCGGGCTCAGGCCTTGGTTGAAGAGGATGTGTCGAATCTGATCGTCGCCCATCGCAATACCGATTCAGCCGGGCAACTGGAGGATATCAACAACCTGATCGAAGCTGGCGTCGATGCGATCGTCCTGAACCCGTCAAACCCGGACGCATTGAATTCGGCGCTGGATGCGGCGATGGAGAAAGGTATCGTGGTCGTTGCTGTCGATGCAGGCGTAACGGCGGATGGCGCATATATCCTGTCGAACAACCAGGAAGAATACGCCTATCTCGGCGCGAAATGGCTGTTCGAACAGTTGGGCGGCTCTGGTGACGTCGTCTATATGCGCGGCATTGCTGGGGTCTCGGCCGATACCGACCGCGACAACGGCTTCAAGCGCGCCCTGGCGGAATATGACGGCATCAATGTCGTGCACGAGGTGTTCACCGGCTGGCAGCAGGACCAGGGCAAGCAGCAGATTTTTGACTATCTGGCCACAGGTGTTCCGTTCGATGGCGTTTGGACCAGTGGAATTGACAATGTCATTGTGGATGCTTTTGTGGAATCCGGTGCGCCACTGGTTCCAATCGTCGGTGCGGATAATGCCGGGTTTGTCCAGTATTTGACCGAAGTTGACGGTCTTCAGGGCGCTGCCGTCACCAATCCGGGGTCTGTCGGCGGGGCCGGGATCGCCTTGGCGGTCGACATTCTGAATGGCAACGCGCCTGAAAATAAGACCGTTCTTGTAGATCCTGTGCTTTGGGAAAACGCTACGGACGAAGGCGTTGCCACCATTACCGCTGCGCAAAACCCGAACCTTGATCCCGAATGGCCGGTCTCGGTCACTGTTCCCGGCTGGACGGATTACACGATGGAACAGATCATCGAATGTAAGGGTCCGGGCGACAGCTGAGATCATTCGTAATTTGCAGGCATTCCCTCTGCCCGGTTGGGCAGGGGGTGGATTAAACTGGAATAGCGGGCACCGATGACCGAAACACATCTCCTCGACGCTTCAGGGATTGCCAAGAGCTTCGGTGCTGTCCGTGCTTTGACCGACGCCAATCTTTGTGTTTCCAAGGGCGAGGTGGTCGCCCTGATGGGGGCAAATGGGGCAGGGAAATCCACATTCGTGAAGATCATCACCGGTGCTTTGAAACCGGATAGCGGTCAGGTGCTGATCCGCGGGCAATTGGCGCGCGTCGGTAGCCCGGCAGAGGCACGGAAGTCGGGTCTTGTCCCGGTGTATCAAGAGCCCTCGCTGATCCCCGATCTGGATGTGGCCGATAACCTGCGTCTGACGGACACCCCGCTTGAGCCGTTCAGGCATTGGGTCAGCGAACTCGGGATTGAACAGCTGAACTTGTCGGACATGATCGGCGAATTGCCTCTGGCCACGTTGCGCATACTCGACCTCGCGCGGGCGCTGGCATCCGAGCCTGATGTGGTGTTGATGGATGAGATGACGGCCGCACTGCCCACAGATCTGGTTGAGCGGGTTCTGAGCGTCGTGCGTTCGCAAGCGAACCAAGGCATGGGCGTCATCTACGTGTCGCATAGGTTCAGCGAAATTTCTGAGCTGTGTGACCGGGCCTCAGTCTTGCGGGACGGGATGACCGTCGGTGATTTGACAATTGAGCCTGGCGTCGAAGAGCGGGCAGTGGAACTGATGCTGGGGCAAAAACTGGACCTGGGCGATCGTGGAGATACTCATGCCAACGCAGTGCGTGACAAACCGCGCCTGTCCGTCAGGAACCTCGCGATTGCACCGAAAGTGTCGAATATCTCATTCGACCTCTTTCCGGGCGAGGTGCTTGGCGTGGTCGCGCTTGAGGGGCAGGGACAGGATGAGATGTTCGAGTGTCTGGCCGGGTTTCTGCCGCCAACCGCCGGTGTGATCGAGGTCAATGGCTCGCAAGTCGGGTTCAGGCATCCAGCGGACGCCATCGAAGCCGGATTGACCTTTGTTCCGGGTGATCGCGCCGATGCGCTATTGGCACAACGCTCGGTCAAAGAGAACATAGCCCTTCCATTTTCAGCGCGTCTGCGGAATTGGGGCCAACTGAAATTGCGACAGGAACGAGACCGCGTCGATTACGCCATCGAGAAACTACAAATCGATACGCGCGCTCAGGGTGAGGTTCAGCGACTATCGGGGGGAAATCAGCAGAAAGTAACCATCGGCCGGTGGCTCGCCACAGGTGTCGAGACGCTGTTGCTGTTCGACCCGACCCGCGGGATCGATGTTCGGACGAAGCGCCAGATTTACCCTTTGGTGCGGGAACTGGCGCAAAACGGGGCCTCGGTCCTGTTCTACACCTCAGAGCTGGAAGAGGTTCCGCTGGCCTGTGACCGGGCGCTGGTCATCTTCAACGGTCGCGTCGTGGACGTCGTCGACGCAAATGATGCGGATGAGCAAACCTTGCTGCGCGCAGCCTATGGCCTGACGGAAAATGAGAGCGCGGCGTGACTAAGATACTTCGCAAAAATTCCTGGTTGCTCGGACTTGTCGTGTTGCTGCTGGTTCTGTTGGTACTCACCAAACTTATACAACCCTCTTTTGGCGCGTCCGGGCTTGAGAGCATTGCGCGCGCCGCGCTGCCCTTTGCCTTTGCGACGGCTGGTATGGCCGTGGTGGTGATTGTTGGAGGGATTGATCTGTCGGTTGCGTCGATGATGGCGGTTTGCGCAGTTTCTGCTGCTGTGTTGATGGAACGGATGGCGGGCCTTCCGGCTATCGTGATCGTGTTGGGCATTGGCTTGGCGATGGGGTTGGTCAACGGCGCCCTGATCGTATTGACGCGCGTCCCTGATATCGTGGTAACGCTGGCGATGCTGTTTGTCTGGGAAGGGACGGCTCTTCTGATACTCGAAACTCCGGGCGGATCTACAACCGGCTGGGTCCAGCAGAGCATTCGCGGCAGTATCATTCCCGGCCTACCCAGCGCTCTGGCGATAACGGTCGGTTGCATTGCGTTGGTGTGGCTGCCCCTGCGGCGATCCAAACTTGGCATTTCAATCTACGCGGTCGGATCGGACGAACGCGCGGCATTCAGGTCGGGCGTCGCCGTAGGTCGCGTGAAAATCGTATCCTACGGAGTTTGTGGGCTGTTCTGTGCCTTTGGTGGCCTAAGCCTCGCGGCGTTGACCGGGATCGGCGAGCCGGTGCCCGGACCCTATCTGCTGGCATCTGTTGCAGCCGTTGTTCTGGGCGGCGTCGTTCTGGGCGGTGGGCGCGGTGGGTTGCTTGGACCGATTGTCGCTGTGTTCATCCTGCGGATTGTTCGTACGATCCTGACATTTCTGGCCGTGGACCCCAACGTCACGACCATCATCGAAGGAACGATCATGGTAGCCGTCGTGTTGCTTGGCACCGCGGCCTCTGCGCGAGGTGCGAGACGATGAGTATGGCCGTGAATGACCCAACCGTAGTTCGCATCGGTCGATATCTTCGGGATAATCCCGTGATTCCGCTTTTGGTCTTTCTGGTTCTGCTGATCGCCGTTTTGGAGTTTATGCGACCCGGAATAGTCACCCCATTTCGTGCAGGGCGCGATGGGCTGATATCGACCTTTTGGGTCGGTAACTTGATCAAGTTTGCAATACCGCTTGCGATGCTGGCTGCCTGTCAGGTTCTGACCATGCTAACAGCCGGTATCGATTTGTCGGCAGGTATAGTCGCGACCGTCGCGGCCTTTGTCTGTGCAACCCTGACGTCACTTTGGGGCGCGACCCCGGCGGTGCTGGTTGCGTTGGCGTCCGGTTTAGTTGTTGGAGTGGTCAACGGCCTTGGGGTCGGACTGGTGCGGGTGCATCCGCTGATCATGACGCTGGGGACCGGGCTGATCGCCACGGGGTGTCTGCAGGTGTATCAGCGGCTGGTGATCAATGCCGGCTCCGAGATCCCTGCGTTTCTGACATGGCTTGGAACCGGGCGCACTTTGTCCATGCCCAATGGGTTGTTTCTGTTCGTACCTTTCGCGTTGTTCATCTTCTGGCTGATGCGGTTTACCGGATTTGGCAGATTGCTGTTTGCACTGGGCTCAAACGAAAACGCGGCCAAGCTTTCGGGCGTCAAATCCTGGCAGGTCTATCTTGCACTTTACGCTCTGTCCGGAGTGATCGCAGCAGTCGCCGGATTGCTGTATCTTGGAATGATCCGGCAAACCTCGCTGAGTCTGGCCAATCCGCTTTTGCTGCCCTCGGTCGCGGCTGCGGTGATCGGCGGTACTTCGATCTTCGGAGGACGCGGGAGTTTCGCGGGCGCCATCGTGGGCGCGTTGATCATCAGGGTTCTCGATACGATGCTGACGCTGATGCAGATGCCCGAAGGCGCCAGAACAGCCCTGTTTGGTCTGATCATTCTCGCAGTGACCGCCATTTATGTCAGGATCACGGGAAACCGGTAGAACGGAGGAAGCCCATGTTTCGGATTGTTGGAATTAGCTTTGACCACATGCATATGGGTGATCTTCTTCGCATGGTGCATGATCACCCCGACGCTGAAATTGTCGGGATATATGATCCTGATGTGTCCAAGATGGCATCGGCGATCGAGAATTTTGACCTTCCGCAAGACCGGGTGTTTACCGATTTCGATACCTGTATGGCAGCCGGTCCTTACGATATGGCCATTCTGTGCGTCGCCACAGCGGATCACGCCACGTACACCGAAAAACTTGCGGCACATAATCTGCACGTCTTTGTCGAGAAACCATTCGCAGCTTCGTCCGAGGATGCGCGCCGCATGATCGCCGCGATGGAAGGGACCGGGAAGCAGCTAATCATCAACTGGCCATTGCGGTGGGTGGAAAGCCACGTCACTGCCAAGCGCCTGATCGACGAAGGACTGATCGGCGAGTTGCGAGAGGTGCATTTCTACGATGGCAACCGCGGCCCACTGTTTCACCTTGCCGACAAGGTCGAGGTTAGCCCGGAAGAGGTCGAGCAGCAGAAACCAAACTCTTGGTGGTACAGGAAATCGTCCGGTGGTGGATCGTTGCTGGACTACCTGGGTTACGGGGCAACGCTGGGAACCTGGTACATGGAAGGCGAAGCACCAATCGAGGTGACCTGCACGGTCGATGAAACCCCCGGTATCGAAGTCGACCAGCATGCCATCGCTGTCTGCCGCTATGCGCGTGGCCTGTCCAAGATGGAAACCCGGTGGGGGACATTCACCGACCCCTGGACCACGCAACCGCAGCCCACTTGTGGGTTTGTATTTGTCGGAACAGACGGAACGATCTCGTCCCCTGATTACGCAGATCACCTTACGGTTCAGACCCGCGCGCGACCGGAGCGGCACAAGATCGCCGCCGAACCGCTGCCCGAGGGAGAAGGCAACGCGATCGAATACGCCCTTGGCTGCATTCGTCGTGGTGAAACAGTCGCGGGGCCTTTGAGCCCACAACTGTGCCTGACGGCACAAAGGATCGTTGATACCGCTGTGCAGTCGGCCGCTGAAAAACGCACCCTGGAGTTGCTGCCATGAGCGAAGATGCTGCCGACACAGACACTTACGCGTTGAAATCCAAGGATTTACCGGAAATCGACGCGCCCGAAGTCGATTACCAACCACCAAACCCTCAATCCTATCGTCCGCGGATCGGGATGATCGGGACCGGTGGCATTTCAAACAGCCACCTTGATGCCTATCGGTCGGCAGGTTGGGACGTTGTGGCACTTTGGAACCGAAGCCGAGCAAAGGCAGAAGAAAAGGCAGCAGAGTTCTACCCAAATGCCCGCATCGAAGACAGCTATCAGGACCTATTGGACGAAAGCGAAATCGACGTCATCGACATCACATTGCCAACCGACATTCGTGCGCCGGTGATTGAGGCGGCCCTGAAAGCAGGCAAACATGTGCTGAGCCAGAAACCCTTTGTGTCCGACCTGAAAACCGGAAAGGCTCTGGTTGAGTTGGCTGACCAGCACGGCGTGAAACTTGCCGTGAACCAGAATGGACGCTGGTCGCCGCACATGGCCTGGATGCGCGAGGCGTGCCGCGCCGGTCATGTCGGAGACGTGCAATCGGTTCACACTGCCATTCACTGGGACCATGGTTGGACGGCGGGGACGCCATTTGACGAGATTGAGGATCTGATACTTTACGACTTCGGAATTCACTGGTTCGATTTTGTCTCAACTATTGTCGGGGATCGGGCGAGGTCCCTGTTCGCCAGCGCCTCTTGCGCGCGGGGTCAGGCCAATAAAGTGCCGCTTCTGGCGCAGGCAGTGATCAAATTGGATCAGGGGCAGGCCAGTCTTGTGTTCGATGGCAGTACGCAACACGGGCCGATGGATACGACTTACATTTCCGGCACCAAAGGCAGCATATGCTCGACAGGACCTGATCTGGGACAGCAATCTATCACCTTGACGACTGCAGACGGGTCGGCCCGCCCAACGTTACGCGGTACGTGGTTCAACGACGGGTTTCAGGGGGCAATGGGTGAATTGCTTTGCGCCATAGAAGAAAACCGCGCACCCGACAACTCGGCCCGAAACAACCTGAAGTCACTGGCATTGACCTTTGCCGCGATCCAGTCGCAGCGCAGCGGCCAACCGGTCGCGATTGACACGCTGATGTAAGTTCCTCGCGCTTCGAGACGGCGATCCAAAATGCGCGCTTTAAGGCGAACAGGGCGACCGGAGGCGGGTTATTCGGTACCACTGTCCCGCGTGCGGCCCAGCGAAGATGCCAACTCGGGCCGGTAACGATCCAGGATACTGTCGCGCAATGTGACAAGGACCAGTTTGCGCTGAGGAGACGCCTTGGCATCCAGAGTCACCAAATCCGGTGCGCGGTATCGCTCGACATCAGGGACGGGCAGAAGCGTAAAGCCCAGCCCGGCGGAGACGCACTCCATGATGGCCTCCAGGTTATCAAGCACAACGGTCTTGGCCTGCGACGGTCGTTCATGGCGGATCATGACATGGGCAATCAACTTTCCAATTCCGGTGTCTGGCATGAAGTGAAAAAACACGCCTTCGGACAGCAGTTTGGGTGCTCCTTGGTCAAGGAGGTCTTTGTGCGCTGCAAAGACCAGCGGTTCTTTCCGCAAAACCTCCGAGGCCAGTTCGCTGGGCAAGCCGTCCGCGTCGGTGATGATCGCCGCGTCCAGCAACCCGGTCAGGACTTTCTGTTGCAAGTTGGCAGACAAACCGGTCTCGAACTCGAACGAGGCATGGGGCAATTCGCGAGTGGCGGTTTGAAGGAATCCGGGAAGCAGGCGAACTGCCGCAGTTGTCACGAAGCCCATACGGAATTTACCGGCCAACCCGCCACCTTGCCGACAGATTTCCACAAGATTGTCTTCGTGTCGCAGTAAAGGAACCGCTTCTTCGACAATTGCGCGCGCGATTGGTGTCAGGCGTGGTGGTCTGACCGAGCGATCGAATAGCTCGGTCCCTAAGGCTTCTTCCAATGATTTCATCTGCATAGACAGCGCCGGCAATGTCATTCCCAGCTGTTCTGCCGCATCGCTGAAAGATTGGACGCGCGAAATTTTGACGAGGCTTTTCAGAGATCGTGTCTGCATAAGTTCAGCATAGTTGAATAAGATATAAAGTTTAAGTTCGTTTTTTTGAATAAACACTTCTGCTATCCTGGCATTATCACGCCTTCGTGAAGTGTTTGTTGGGAGTTCCTGTGATGTCACGTCGATTGCTCGAAGCAGCCATGGACCTAGCGCCCGAGTTTGAAGCACGCGCTGCCCACTGGGACAAAACCCGCAGCTACTGCTGGAGCAACGTCGCGTCCCTGACCGACGCCGGGATCATGGGCATGACGATCCCGAGGGAGTTTGGCGGTCAGGGGGCAAGTTTTTTCGAGGTTGTCGAGATTGTCGAAGAGATCGCAAAGGTCTGCACATTGACGGCTCGCATCGTTGTCGAAGCGAACATGGGCGGTATCAGCGCGGTCATGGCCTATGGCACTGAGAAACAGAAAGCATTCTGCGCGCGTCATGTTCTGGCAGGGGACAAACCAGCGATCTGCATTACCGAACCGGACGCGGGCAGCGCCGCAACCGACATGCAGACAACAGCCCGCAAGACCGGAGACACTTATGTCATAAACGGTCGCAAACACTGGATCACGGGCGGCGGCGTTTCGAAACTGCACCTGATTTTTGCCCGGGTGATCGATGAAAACGGCGACGAGTTGGGTATTGGAGGGTTTATCGTCTGTGCCGATCCGTTGAACGCTGACCTACCCGACGGGTTTGAGGTCGTGGGCAGGGAAAACACACTGGGCCTGTGCGGTATGCCCGAGGCGGAGTTGAAGTTCACGAACCTCGAGGTACATGAGGATTGGCTACTGCAACCTCCTTCCGGGCTAAGGCGCGGGTTTGCAGATTTGATGGAGGCGTATAACTCGCAAAGGGTGGGTGCGGGTACGATTGCGATGGGTGTGGCAGCGGGTGCGCTGGAACGGGCGAAACAGTATCTGCGTGAGCGCGAGCAGTTCGGTAGACCTCTGGCCGAGTTTCAGGGGTTGCAATGGATGGTGGCTGACATGGATACGCAGGTCCATGCAGCACGTCTTATGTTGCACGACGCCGCAAGGTCTATTGGCGGAAGCCAAGGAGAATTTCCCGACATGGCCAAGGCAGCGCGCGCCAAGCTCTTTGCGTCAGAGATGGCAATCAAGGTTGTGAACGACGCGCTTCAGATGTTTGGCGCGCGCGGCTACAGTGACCGGGAACCTCTGGAGCGCATGTACCGCGATGTTCGGATGTTCACGATCGGCGGCGGAACAGCGCAGATTCTGCGCAATCAGATTGCCAGTTCGGTTTTGGGGATCAAAAGCCCGCAAACGAGGGACGGGTATCTGGCGCAGGCAGTGTCAACGCAAAACCTCGCTGCTGAATAAAGCCTGTGGCTCAGCGCACGTCGCAGCGCCACGCGATATTGCCGAACCGATAGTTCAGGCCGGTTGCGTCGGGCTGAGGTCATTCTGATAACCGAACAATGCAGGCAGTCCGCCTGTATGTATCATCACCACCTTTTGCCCTTGCTCGATCTGCACATGCTCAACCAAATCAAGCAGGCCTGCAAAAGTCTTGGCGGTGTAGACGGGATCAAGGAAAATCCCTTCGGTCCGCGCCATCAATTCCAGCGCTGCCCGGGTCTTTGGACCCAGTTTGCCATAGCCGGGGGCCAGTGCTTTGTCCCAGGTCTGGACATCAGGCACAACCATCGCCGGATCAATGCCCAAAAGATCTGACAGCAACTCAAGGACTGTCACCATCCGGTCTTGCTGCAACTGGCTGTTTCGACGAACACAGATGCCAAAGACCGGGGCCGACACGCCCGAAGTTCTAATGCCCGTCAGCAGGCCCCCGTGCGTCGCCCCGCTACCGGACGGGACAACGACGGCGTCGAAATCCTGCATCTGCTCGCAAAGCTCTTGCCCTGCGGCAACGTAACCAAGCGCGCCCAGAGGCGGGTGATGCAGGCCCAGATGAATGACGTAAGGGGTGCGACCTTGTGCTTTCAACTCCTCGGCCCGGGCGTGCAGGGCTGCGTCCGCTCCGGCTTCGTCTTCGCCGACGGGATAGCTCATGTGTTCGGCCCCGAGGATCTTGGCCAATAACACGTTGCCGGACTGATAATACTCCGCCCCCATATCCGAGACACGCTCTTCCAATTGCAGGACAGATTTCATTCCAAGCCGCGCGGCGGCGGCTGCGGCGGACCTGACATAGTTGGATTGAACCGCCCCGGTAATCAGGATCGTATCCGCACCCTGAGTCAGCGCCTCACCAAAGTAGAACTCAAGCTGCCGCGTTTTGTTGCCGCCAAACCCGAGCCCAGTCAGGTCATCCCGCTTGAGCCACAGGTCGATCCCCAACTTTTCTGACATCCGGTCCAGCCGTTCAATCGGCGTGGTGCCGGACATGAAGCGGGCCCTTGGAAACTTGGAAAGAAGATCTTTTGACATCATTTTCGACCTCTGAAATTCAAGCGACAAGGTAAGCGCGTTGGAAAAGCACAAAGCAGGCCACCAACGAGATTACGCGGATCGCAGCCCTGACAAGGGTTTGGGGCAGGTGCGATCTGACCGCGCGCCCGATCAAGCTGCCGACAAATGCGATGCCCACAAACCCCCAAAGCTGGGACCCAAAGGGAACCGATTGCCAGTCAGAAATCCCGTGCAACAGAAACGCGGCCCCATAGGCAACAAGTGCGATGGGTTGAACCAGAACGGCCACGTCCCGGGCTTCAAAGCCTCGCGCAATCAGCCCAAAGACCATCAGCGGCCCGGGTGTTGCAGCCCACACCGTTGCCAAGCCGGATAGCCCAGACACTGCCCCAAAACCGGTCGCACCAATCGCGTTCCGCATTGGAAGAATGGTCGTGATCACGCCTATCAGCAAAAGCAAACCGGTCAGCGCCAGAACGAAGGCTTCGCTGAGCCACGGGTAGACCATCAGGCCGGCAACGATTCCGACCAGGCAACCGAATATCGCCGTAGATAATGTGCGCCGCTCAGTCGTCACGACGCTCCAATCCGTTGCAACAACAGAAACGATTGTATTCAATAGCAAAAGTGCAGGAACCGCTGTTGTTGTTCCCAACAGGATCATCATCGGCGGACCGGCCAGAATGCTGAATCCGATGCCAATTCCAACCTGTAGCAGCGCACCCAGAAAAACGGCGGCCATCAACAGGGACAATCCCAGCGACATGTCATACATCTCGTGTCACGCTCATCCCCTTAGCTGACCAAAACGCCCAAACAAACGTCTAGATCGGACGAGGACAAAAAGCGAGCGCTGCGACTGCTGTGGATGATCAAGCCCAAGGCATGATGCCACCGTAAGGTGCCCGTGCTGACACCGCGTGGGCCATCTGCGCCAGCGTCGTCAGATCAAAGACCGGCAGCCTAAGCTCTTCCTGAATCCGTGCGGCATAGGGCGGCAAATCCGTGCATTCCAATACCAGCGACCTGATTTCTGGTGCCTCACGTCTCAGCTGATGCGCGGCCTGCAACACTTCGGCCTCGACCAGATCCGTATCCATGCGCGTTCGAGTGTTCCGTAAGATCACTTCGGCGAATTCCTCGGTGTCTTCCAACCCCTTCACGGCGACGGGAACGTTTGCGGCCCCAACGCCTTCGAAATGCCTGGGCGTCAGCGCCGAAGCATCCGCGGTCAAGACACCTACGGGCGCATTGGCCCCGGTCATGTTGAACGCCAGCGGCACTTGTATCAGGCTCGAGGCGAACAGCGGGACCGAGACGCTGGCTGCCAGTTCCTTTTGAAACAAGGCGAGGAAACCGCAACTGCCCGTGATAGCGCGCACGCCCTCGGCTTCCAGCCTCTGTGCGCCCTTGATGAAAGGCTGCAGCAGTTCGGGTCTGGGGTCGTTCAACAAGTCCGGCACGGTCACGCCGTCAATCATTTCGTACAGTACGGGGAAGGGCAGGCTGGACGGGTTCTTGATGTGGCCGGGCGGTTTGGGGAAGTAGCTTTCCAAACACAATACGCCGATGGAGGCACCGCAAATATTTTGTCCACCTTCAAAAATCGGCATGCCTTTTCCTTCCGTTAACAAGTCTTTGGCGCGGATAGAACGCCTAAAACCGATCCAGCGAATAGGGATCAAGTTCAATATTGAGTCGTCGATCTGACAGAAGATCGGCCACAAGCTCTCCGGTTTTTGGGGCCATCATCAATCCGTAGTGGGAATGCCCGAAAGCTGCGTAGAGACCCGACTTGCCGTTCACCTGACCAATCGCCGGTAGACTGTCGGGAAAGGAGGGCCGCCGCCCCATCCAAAAGTGCGCATCCTGCGTGTTCAGGTCCGGCATCATCGCCTTGGCCTGTTGGGTCAGCAGCGCCTTTTTGCGCGGGTCTGGCGGTGCGTCAATCTCTGCAAACTCTGCCGTCCCCGCGACTCTGAGGCCATCCAACATGGAACTGGCGACAACTTTTGCCTCAACGTCCATAACCGAATTGCTCAGTGAGCTTTGGGCATCCGGGAACTCGACGTGATACCCGCGCTCGGCCACCAAAGGCACTTTGATCCCCATCGGTTTGAGCAGATTGGCCGACCATACTCCGGCTGCCATGACGATATGTTGCGCCTGTATCGTTTCGCCCGAGGTCGTCAATTCCCAACTGCCATCCGCGCTTTGCGACAGGGTCCTGACCTCTGCTTTCACGATCTCAGCGCCCTGCGCTTGTGCTTTCTTGGCCAATACAGCGCCAACGCGCCCCGGGGAGAGTATGCGCGCCTGTCCCTTGATCAGCACGGCGGCTTTGAACTCTTCGGACAATGCCGGTTCGATGCGACGAAGCTCAGCGCCATCGACACGCTCGATTTGCGCACCTTTTTCTTCGCGGATTTGATAGTCCAATCCGCCGAGGTTTGCATTGTCGGAACGGCGGAACGCGTGCACATAATAGCTGTCGGTGATCAGGTCTTCGTGCCCGGTCCCGTTCAAATGCTTGCGGTACAGTTCGATGGAAGGGCGGCACAGCAACTCCATAGCGTCCGACGTTTTCCGAACCTTGTTTTCGTTCGAATTGCCCAGGAACCGCAGGCCCCAAGGGATCATCTTGGGCCAAAAGGCGCTGCGCACCGACAACGCGCTTTTTGGGTTTATAAGCATTGCGGGCAGTTGCTTCCAAATACCGGGCATGGCTTGCGGGATAATCGACCATGGCGACACCACGCCCGCATTCCCGAATGAAGTTTCCTGTCCAGGTTCCCCCCGGTCGATCAGGCGCACGGGAATACCGCGTTCCTGAAGCGACAGGGCGCAACAAATGCCGACGATCCCTGCGCCGATGATGGTCACGTGTTCTGTCATCGCGTCACGCCGGAGAGTGGGTGCGATTGCGGGCGATCAGTTGGGTGACGATGACGGGTGCAGCCACGGCGAGCGCGATCAGATCAGCGGTCAAGCTTGGCGCAACAAAGATCACACCAGCGATGGCCATCAGGATACGTGACACCATGTTCAGCGGTTTCAGCCAATAGCCGACCACCGCTGCGGACAAGGCAACAACGCCTGCGATACAGCTGGAAGCGGTGTAGGTGAACTCCCACAGATTGAACCCGGTCGAAGACACGAACAACAGGACCGGCGCATAGACAAACGCCATCGGTGCGATCACCTTGCCCAGCCCGAGCGTGAAGGCCGACAAGCCGGTTCGGAAGGGGTTCGAGTTGGCGATGGCCGCCGCCGCATAAGCGGATGTACAGACAGGCGGCGTAATCTCGGACACCACGCCGTAGTAGAGCACGAACAGGTGGCTGGCGATTGGCGGGACGCCAAGCTGAGCCAGCGCAGGCTGCGCGACCGAGACCAGCATGATATATAGTGCGGTGGTCGGGATGCCTGCTCCCATCAGGATGCAGACGATGGCAATGAAGACCAGCGAGATGAACAGCTGCAGGTCTTCCATCGCAAACAGCTGGAAACTGCCGAACGAGATCATGTTATAGAGATCTGACGCCAGATTGCCCGCGCCCTGCGTGACCATAAAACCGATACGGAAACCAATGCCGGTTGTGTTGATCACACCGACCACGATGCCGACAGCAGCGGCAGCGGCACCTACTGCCAGCGAGTATTTCACACCCAGCTCAATCGCTTGCAGCATCTCGGGCACTTCAATGCGTTTCTGCGGATTTAGTGTTGCGATCAGCGACAGGCCGCAAAGTATGGCTGTCATGGTCAGATCGAATCCGCCGTCCGAGAACTTCCAAAGCACAAAGGCCAGGAACGCAGCCGCGTAGATCAGCGTTGGTGGCTGTTTCAGCCGCGACATGCCCGCGATGACCGCCAGTGATATGCCGCAGAAAGCCGACATGAACGGGGTATAGCCGGTGAACAACACGACAAGCAGCCCGATCAGTGGAACGATATTGGCCCAGCCCTCGGCCCACACTGCCTTGAGTTGCGGCAGTTGCTCTTTCGCCAAGCCTTTCAGGTTCAGCTTGCGCGCCATCAGGTGCACCACGGCGAAAACGCCGACATAGTGCAGGATCGCCGGGAAGATCGCGGCGATGACAATGGTGGTGTAGGGCACCTCGAGGAACTCGGCCATGATGAAGGCCGCGGCCCCCATGATGGGCGGGGTGATCTGGCCACCGGCCGAGGATGCGGCTTCGACCCCGCCTGCGAAATGGCCGGGGTATCCAAGGCGCTTCATGTTGGGAATTGTCAGCGCGCCGGTTGAAACGGTGTTGGCCACCGAGGAACCCGAGATCGTGCCGAAGAAGGCCGAGGATACCACCGACACTTTTGCCGGACCGCCGGTGTAGCGTCCCGCCAAAATAGTAGCGTTGTCGATGAACAATTGCCCCAATCCGGTGCGCTGCGCGATTACGCCAAACAGCACGAAATGGAACACGATGGTGGAAACCACCCAAAGTGTGACGCCGTAGATGCCTTCTTGCGGGAAGTACATTGACGACACGAAGGTTTTGAAGTTCACGCCGGGATGTTGCAGCAGGCCGGGGAAATACGGTCCCAGCAGGGCGTAGGAGATGAAGACACAGATGATCAGCGGCAGCACCCAGCCCAAAGTGCGTCGCGCGATGTCCAACACCAGCAGGATGATGATTACACCTAATATCACGTCATAGGTGTTGGGGTTGCCCATGCGGAACGTCTGTTCCTCAATCCCCAGAAACGGAATGCCGCGCCAGGCAACGCCAACATAGAGGGCAGCAACGATCCCCAGTGCCATGAAAACCAGGTCATAAAGAGGGATGTTGCCGATGCGGAACCGGCTGACCTTAAGCGCATAGAGGCTCTTGGCGCCGATAACCGGGATTGTCGCGTAGACCAGAATGAACAGTAGCGCCAGATAGATGCCCATATGCCAATGGTCGGCGGGCAAGCCGAACCCGGCAGTGAAGAATTCATAAAATGCAAGGATCAGGGCAACGACGCGCAGTACCTTGCCCGCAGTGGGCGTGACCTGCCGCACGGCGGCACCTTCGTCGAACTGTTCTTCGATGGCCGCAAGTTCTTCGGCCGTCAGTTCGTGGTCATCAAGTTTCTGGGTCTCGGACATGATGGCCCCCTGATTTCGCATAGTTCCAGAGTGCGGTGCCCCGGAACAGGGGCACCGGCGATACGGTTCTGTCAGTTGCGGTTACTGAAGAAGGCCGGCTTCTTTATAGAACTTTTCGGCACCCGGATGCAGCGGGACACCCAAAGCCTCAACGCCGTCCAGGGCCGTTTCAGCCGTAATCTGCTTGCCTTTGGCGTGGCCGTTGTCCAGCAGCTTACGTGTATTGTCGTTCCACAGTGCCTTGGTCAGACCATATACCAGATCATCGGACAGTTCTGACGAGACAACCAGCATCGCGCTGACCGCGGGGGTCTTGGTTTCACCGTCGATGCCTTCATAGACGCCGCCCGGTATGGTCGAGGGGATATAGGCCGGGATGATCTCGTTGATCTTCGCCATGTCTTCGTCGGTGAAGGAATGCAGGTTCATGCCCTTGGTCGACGACAGCTGAACCATCGCGGCAACCGGCCAGCCAGCTGCGTAGAAGTAGGCGTCAAGCTGACCATCGGCCAGACGTTCGGCGCTCTGGCTGTTGTTCAGTTCGGCCTCGTCCATGTTGTCGCGGTTGACGCCCCAGGCGTCCAGCATCTGCAACACGGCAACTTGCGTGCCGGAACCCGCCTGCGCGATACCGACACGCTTGCCTTCCAGATCGCTTAGATCGTTGATCGTCTGACCAGCAGGCAGAACCAGATGCAGATCTTCGGGGAACAGGTTCGCGACGATGCGCAGGTTGGGGTGAGGTTTACCGTCGAATTTGCCCTCACCAAGATACATCGATCGGGTCACGTCGGCAGCGGCAAGACCGGCCTCAAGCTCTCCATTTTGCACGGCGGCGTTGTTGAATACCGATGCAGTGGTGGATTGCGCAATCGCAATCAGACCCGGAACACCGCATTGGCCACCTTCTTCACAGGGGCGCGAACCCGGAGGGGCCGAGATACCGTTTGCAATGGTGCCGCCAATGGGGAAATAGGTTCCACCTGCACCACCGGTGCCGATGCGGAAAAAGGTCGGATCCTGCGCCAAAGCCGGGGCGGCCAGCGCGCCAGCCAAAGCCAGACCAGTCAGGCATTTCACTAGTTTCATCGTCGTCTCCGTTGTTGGTTCGTGGGATTCGGTTTGACCGAACCTCGATCCCAAAAGCGTAAAGACAAATTTCATAAAAACAAATTTGTTATATTTCACAAAACTAAAGTTCGGCTTATAGGTTGGGGATGAACCTAACGCAGCTCACAGTCTTTCGCGAGGTGATGGAAACTGGCTCGATCTCGCAGACGGCCCGAAAGCTGAACCGTACCCAGCCAGCAATCAGTCTGGCATTGAAAAACCTTGAAAGAACCCTTGGCCTGACTTTGTTCGAGCGAAAGGGCAGGCGTCTGGTTCCGGTGCCCGAGGCGCATTACCTGTTGGCTGAAACGACAGGTATTCTGGACCGCCTTGCAACGATTTCCAACACCATGGAGGGGTTGATCAAAGGGCACTCGGGCAGCCTGAACATTGCTACAATGCCGGGGCCCTCGGCCTTTCTGTTCCCACGCTTCATCAGCCAGTCGGTCGGAGAGAGCCCGGATATCCGCATAACCTTGTCGACACGCAGTTCACCACAGATCATGGAACTGGCGGGGACGCAGAATATCGATTTTGGGTTTGCTGATTTTGACTTTTCGGTTGGCAAGGAATCTCAATACTCTGTCGAGGTGATTCAGGCCGACTGTTTCTGTGCGATTGACCGGGAAAGCCCGCTTGCCTCGCGTGATAGCATTTCGATCTCTGATCTTGACGGAGTTCCGATGGGCGGTCTGCACGAGACGCACCCGTTCCAGCACAAGATCCGAAGTAAATTTCAGGACGTAGCCGCCAGCTACAATTCGACAGTAACCTGTCAGTATTTTCTGCCTCTCATCCCTTTCGTAAGTTCCGGCCAGTGTTGCACAATCGTGGACCCTTTGACGGTTGCGACCGAGCGTGAACTGAAGTTGTCGGCGGGTAAGGTGGTGTTCCTGCCTTTCGAAGACCCTCTCAGGTATGAATATGCGATACTCGAGCCGGAACATCGCCCACCATCCCAATTGGCCCTAAAGATCAAGGCAGGCTGGAGGGCTGAGATCCTGAAGATGCTTAAGGACGTTGAGGCTCATCCGAGTGTCAAAATGGCCGCGGAAGAGAGTGACGCATGAAAACATAAGGACCAGGCTTTGGCCGGTTCGAGTTGATTCAGATGCGTGACCGTTTTGCTGCCCTCGAAAACCGCATTTGATCCACCCTTGCCGCATCGGCGTTTAAATGTGCAGGGTGGTTCGACGTCGGGGCACGGGGAATCATCATCGAATGACGGATCAGTCCAACAGCACCGCAGTATTTCTGACGGGTAGTCTGATGCGGCATGTGGTGCGCATGTCACTGACCACCAGCATCGGCTTGATGGCCATCTTTGCCGTTGATTTCGTCGATATGGTTTTCATATCGATGTTGGGCAATGATGCCCTGGCCGCAGCCGTCGGGTATGCGGGAACGTTGCTGTTCTTTACCAATGCCGTGAATATCGGCCTGTCCATTGCAGCGGGTGCCCTCGTCGCGCGTGCGCTTGGCGCGGGGCGGTCGGACGAGGCGCGGAAATATGCTTCGAGCGTGGGCGTTCTTGGGATCAGCATCGGCATTCTGGTGTCGTTGCTTGTTCTTTTTAACGTCGAGTTCCTTTTGTCCCTGTTGGGTGCGCAGCAAGAGGTTCTGCGGCTGGCGGTCCGGTATGTTTCGATCATTTTGCCCACCATGTGGGTCATGTCGGCGGCGATGACGGCGATGGCGGTGCTGCGGGCGCATGGCGACGCGCGCCGGTCGATGATGGCCACGATCTACGGCGGTGTGGTCAATGCGGTGCTGGATCCGATCCTGATCTTTGCTGTCGGGCTTGGGTTGGATGGGGCCGCCATCGCGTCGGTCCTGGCGCGGGTTACGATGCTGGCGGCGGCGTTAATACCGGCGTTGCGCGTGCATCGTGGGTTCGCGCGCCCGTCCGCAAGGCAGGTCGCGCAGGATTTCCGGGCGGTGAAAACAATCGCGATCCCTGCGATTCTGACGAATGTAGCCACGCCAATCGGCAACGCCATCGTCGTGCGCGAGATTGCTGAGTATGGAACCGACGCGGTGGCGGGCATGGCGGTGATCGGGCGCCTGCTTCCGGTTGCTTTTTCGGTCATTTTTGCGCTGTCCGGCGCAATCGGACCGATCATTGGCCAGAATTTTGGTGCCGGACGATACGACAGGGTCCGATCTGCGTTCTTGGCCGGGATCAAGTTCACAGGCACTTATGTGCTGATTATGGCCGCGGTCTTGTTCCTGCTGCGGGTACCGATCGCGGATCTGTTTGACGCGCAAGGCGAAACGCGGACCCTGATCTATCTGTTCTGTGGCCCGCTGGCGCTGGCCTCATTCTTCAACGGCGTGATTTTCGTCACCAATGCCAGTTTCAATAACCTGGGCCACCCGGTCTATTCGACCTGGATCAATTGGGGGCGGCATACCGTCGGAACCTGGGTGTTCGTGGTGATCGGTTCTCATCTTGCCGGGGCCCAGGGGGTCCTGCTGGGGCAGGCATTCGGGGGTGTCATCTTTGCGATAGTCGCCTGGCTGCTGGTGAACCGTGTGGTGGCGCACCTGTCGCGCCCAAGTCCGGCCGAACCATTCACCGAACAAGGTCGCATTCATTCGCTTTTCGGTCGTCGTGGCTGGTGAAAACCCGCGCCGCGACGACGCGCAAGCACAGGTTGCCTCAAAACCGTTAACAAAACTGTCAATTTGATATAACCTTGCAGTGTTATTGCAAATTACGAGCCGGTTAGAGTTGTGAGTCAGACGATCTATGAGAAATACGGCGGGTTCAAAACCATCAGCCGTATTGTGATGACCTTCTACGAAATGGCACTGGATTCCGATGAGATCGGTTTTCATTTCGAAGACATTGATCTGCCCCGATTGATCGACCACCAGACCAAGTTCGTGTCCTCTCTGGTGGGTGGACCGGCGTCGTTCAGCGATGACCGGATCGAGGCGGTGCATCGACACCTCAAGATTTCGCACGCGCATTTTGACGAGATGGCGGCATTGTTCAGCGAAGCTCTGGAAATGCACGGGATGTCCGAAGGAGATATCGACATTGCCCTTGCAGCCATCGAGTCGAAACGGTCCATCATCGTCGCGCGGGACGCCGCATGAGTATTCTGGCCATCAACGAGCACCTTCTGCGCGCAATCGGAGTAGGGGTCGCGGTGCTACGCGCGTCCGATCTGACATTTGTGTTTCACAACGGACCATTTGCCGATTGGTTCGGTACCCCGACCGAAGGGCAAACCCTGCTGGACCTGCTGCCGGATCTGGATGCCAAGGAACTGGATGACGTCAAGCAGTCCGGTCTGCGCTATTCCGTTGAATTGCAGATCAAACCCAAGCGCCGGACACTGATTTTTGCCACATCGGTCTCATTGGCCAATGGGCTCGAGGAACAGGTGCTGGTGGTGGAATGCCAGAATATCACCCGCATCCGCGAACTTGAAAGCATGATCGACAGCTACTCGACCATGGTTGAACGGAACACGCGTGAGCTGGAGCGCGAAAAAGAGCGGGTTGAGCGATTGCTGCTGAACCTAATGCCGCGCGCTGTGTACGAAGAGTTCAAAACTTTCGGGGTTGTCACGCCCCAACTGTTCGATCAGGTCTCGGTCGTGATGCTGGATTTTGTTGGTTTCACCGATTTTGCCGCCAAGACCGATCCGACGGTCACGTTGAGCGAATTGAACGACATCTTCACAGCCTTCGACCGGATCGTTGAGCAGTTCGGGTGCGAGCGGATCAAGACCATCGGGGACGCCTATCTGGCTGTCTCGGGCATGCCGGACGCGACGCCGGATCACGCCACCGCCGTGGCCCATTGCGCTGTCAGGTTCCTGCGATACCTGGAACGACGAAACGAAAGCCATCCGCATAAATGGCAGGCTCGGATTGGGCTGGGCATGGGGGCCGCAGTTGGGTCGGTCGTCGGTATTCAGAAATACGTCTATGACGTCTTCGGACCCGCGGTCAACATTGCCTCACGGTTGCAAGTCTTTGCGAATCCGATGAAAATTGTGGCCCCTGAAGAGATGAAATACGCCCTGATCGATGAGTTTCAGATCACTGATCTGGGCGCGGTTGATATCAAGGGGATGGGGCAGATGGAGTTGATCAACGTCACCTCACGCCTGACCACGCCGAAGCCCAGCCGGGTGTTCTAGGCCAGATCACTCGTCCGGTGCGACCAGTCCTAATCCGCGCAGGTAGATTCCGATTCCGGATTCCAGCAGATCTTCGGGCGGAAATGGGGATGTGGCCCCGGTGTTGCGGGCATAAAGCTCGACCACCCCGTGACTCATCGCCCAGATATGGGCGCTGAACATCGAAGCTGGGGGACGCTTTTCCGGGGGAATGTGGCGCGACAGGTCGGCGGCAGCTTTCTCCAGCACTTCCTTGGCCCGGTTGGCCGCCATGGCCAGTTCGGGCGTGCGGTTCAACGAAATGCCGCTTTCGAACATCGCGATGTAATGGCCGGGATGCTTGCGGGCAAATGCCAGATAGGCCCGCCCGGTCGCTTCGAACGCGGCAAGCGCCGAGGGTTGCCCCTTGTTATGTGCGAATTGCATCAGGTCGGCGAACATCTCGAACCCCTGCCGCGCGGCTTCGGCGATCAGGTCTTCGCGCCCGTGGTAATGTCGGTATACCGCCGCAGGGGTGACCCCGGCGGTCTTGGCGGCCTCGGACAATGTGAACCCGGTTGGGCCTTTCTCTTCGATCAGGGAAAGCGCGGCTTCGATCAGAGCCTGCTTCAGATTTCCGTGGTGATACCCGCGCTTTGACATTCCGGCGTTAGCTACCTTTTGCTAGAGGCCAACAGATAAACCAAAGATGGGGGCGCGTCCAACCTGAGAAAAGTGGTGAGGCATCAATACCCTATGACTCCCAGATATCCGGACCACCGCAAATTGCAGGATCCGTGGCGCCCAAGGCCTTTTCGTCCTTCTCGTCATAGTCGAGCCGGGTCAGAACGGTCCGAATGGCGGCAAGCCGCGCGCGTTTCTTGTCGTCCGAGCGTACGATCGTCCAGGGGCAATGTTCCGTATGGGTGCGGGTCAGCGTCTCGGATATGGATTGCGAATACTCATCCCACTTTTCCAGACCGGCAATGTCGATCGGGCTGAGTTTCCACTGTTTCAGGGGATCGCTCTCGCGCGCCAGAAAGCGGTTCAGCTGCTCGGCGCGACCGACATTCAGCCAGAACTTGAACAGTTCGATACCATCATTCACCAGCCCGGTCTCAAGTGGCAGCACCTGACGGAAGAACCGTTCGCGTTCATCGGGCGTGCAAAACCCAAAAACGTTTTCTACGACCCCGCGATTGTACCAGCTGCGGTCGAAAAACACGATTTCTCCGGCAGATGGCAAATGTTGAACGTAGCGCTGAAAATACCATTGGCTGCGTTCCGCATCCGATGGTTTGCTGAGCGCTACATTACGCGCCCCGCGTGGGTTCAGGTTCTCGCGAAACCGTTTGATCGTCCCGCCCTTACCAGCAGCGTCGCGGCCTTCGAATACGATCGCCACCCGTCGACCGGTTTTTTTGATCCACGATTGCATTTTGACCAGTTCGATCTGCAACGCTTCCATCTGCGTGGCATAATCCTTGGATTTCATCTTTTCCGGGTAGGGGTAGGTCGGGTTGACGATATCGCCTTTTTTTGCGTCCTCGATCGCTGTGCGAACAGATTTGGGGGCGTCGTTGCGAAAGTAGCTTTCGATCGCGCCAGTTTGAGAACGGGTCATGGGCGGCCTCGCAATAAAATCCGTAACTTACTATGGATTACAGACAGGCTTAACGCAAACCTGCGCGTTGTGCCGCGCGGTCAATTGCTGCGGCAACCTCGGGCGCTGCGACGACCTGCGGCATATGGCCGATGCCGTCCAACTCGATCAGTTCAGCGCCCGGGATCTGTTCGGTCAGCGGTTGCGAATGCCAGTCCACGCCCACGGTTGTGTCCGCAGTGCCGTGGACGATTTCCGTGGGGACCGAGATTTCCCCATATAGCGGCTGAAGCTCGGTGACCTCGGCCAACAGGTTGGCGCGTTGTTTGGCATTAGCATGCATGGACGCGCGCCTTTGGGTCAGGCCGGGACCGAAATGCTCTGCATACCCTTCTGGCGCTTTCTGAGGCGCAAACACCGCATCAAGTGTCTTGTCAACAAACCAATCCGGCACAAAGGCCGAGATCAGGGGCAGGGCGAGGGCGTTGCCAGCACCCGTGGCGGCGATGGTGTTGAACGCATCCAATGGTGTCTCCCACGGGATCGCAGCAGGCGCGATCAGAACCAGGCCCGACAGATCCTCAGGACGGGTCACAGCCCAAGCAAGCGCAACCGAACCGCCATAGCTTTGACCCGCGACAATAGGCTTGTTCGCGCCAAGCTGCGCCGCTGCCGCTTGCAGGATTTCTGCTTGTTCAACAATCGTTTCTCCGTCCGGGTTAAAGCTCTCGGAATAGCCCAACCCGGGGCGATCAAAGACGATGACGCGGTAGGTTTCGGCCAGTATCGGTGCCAGCGCAAAGGTCATGTCGCGGGTATTGCCGCTAGAGCCGTGGATCAGCACAACATCCGGTCCTTCGCCCATTACAACCGCATGAACGGCGATACCATCGATATCCAATAGCTGGCCTTCGGGCGGGAATGCGGCTTCGGTCCGGGTTTCTGTCCTGGCAGCGCGCCAAGATGCAGCGATCCAGATTATCGCGAGAACAATCAGAAGGATGAGGCCGAAACGCACCATCGCGACTCAGGCTCTCAGATCGGTCATGTCTACGCCGATGCGGTCTATGTCGAACGGCGTCGTTTCATAGATCTCGCTGATCCAGTTGCCATAGAGCAGATGCCCATGGCTACGCCAGCGGTTCTGCGGCATCTGCGAGGGATCGTCATCCGGGTAGTAGTTCATCGGCACATTGATCGGCGTGCCATTGGCAATGTCGCGATCATATTCCTGTTTCAACGTGTCGCTGTCATATTCGAAATGGTTGAAAATATAGAGCGCCCGGTGCGCCTGATCTTCGATCAGACAAGGACCAACCTCATCACTGCCCAGCAGCGTATTCAGGCCGTCTGTTGCGTCAATCTCGGCCTGTTTCATTTCGGTCCAGCGGCTGACAGGAATTACGCAATCATCAGAAAAACCGCGCAAGAACGGTGACGCAGGAGCAAGGTTGCGGTGCCGGAAACAGCCAAAGGCTTTGGCATCCAACATATGCTTTTTGACGTCGTGAAAGTGATTGATCATCGCCATTCCACCCCAGCACACGCCAAAGGTCGAATGCACGTTGGTCTGGGTCCATTCGAACACTTCACGGATCTCTTCCCAATAGGTCACATCCGCGAAATCCAGATGTTCAATAGGGGCACCGGTGATGATGAGACCGTCGAACTTTTCTTCCTTCACCTCCTGAAACGGGCGATAAAACTCGGCCATATGTGCGGCGGCGGTGTTCTTGGTCTGATGCTCGGTCATGCGGATCAGCGACAGCTCGATCTGCAACGGCGTCGCACCGATCAGTCGAGCGAACTGGTTCTCGGTCTGTATCTTTTTGGGCATCAGGTTCAACAGACCGATCCGCAAGGGGCGGATATCCTGACGGGCCGCGTGATCCTCGGCCATGACCATGACGCCCTCGCGGCTCAGGACGTCAAAGGCAGGCAGGTCAGAGGGGATCTTGATAGGCATAGGGTCACGCTGATGAAGTGTTGCGGAATTCTGGAACTTAGGCCCGGCTGGCACGGTTCTCAAGGGCACGTTCGATCACGTCATCGAAATCGACGGAATCGCGAACATTGCTGATGTCATCCGCCGAAACGGTCAGGCCCCAATTCGCAGCCATCGCTTCATATCTGGGTTTGCGATGGGCAAGGGCACGGGCATATGTCCAGCGAATAAAGTCGTCCGGGTTCACCTCGGCGCTGGCGCAGCCATGTTGTTGCAGATAGTCGGCCCAGACCCGCTCAAGAAACTCGGCCTGATAGGACATCGGTTTGGGGGCTTTGTCGAACCGGCGGATCAACTCGGCAGTGTGCGCCTCGTCGCCTTCGATCCAGATCATCAGAGTATGGCAGGACAATTCGGTCAAAATCTGGTCGTTGGGATCGTTCGGGTCCACCCATTCGCAGATCGACCCGCCAGTGTCGCAGATAAAGTTCGGGTACTCGTACAGGCGCTCGGCGCGGTCGATGAAGTACTTGGTGTCCAGCAACGCGTGGATTTCAGCAAGACGGAACTGTTCCTGTCGCCGCCGATACTCGGCAATCTCCAACCCGCCCTGATCGGGATTGCCGGGCTTGCCCAGATAGGTGGAGACCGGCGTTAGGTTGTTGAACGAGATGTTCGAGCCGATATAGATCGAATCCGACAACAGAAGATCGCGCAGAAACGGCACTTTCATCGCCTCGGTCTTGGCGTTGTCGGTGATGTATTCACCCATATAGCGGGTGCCGATGCGGTAATCGATGGAATAGTGAAACCAGTCTCCGGCATCGCGCAGGATGTTGGAAACATAGGTCTTGCCTAGACCGGACATGCCGAAAAACAGCACCTTCTTGCGCGCCGCGTTGCGCCAGTCCTTTGCCGAGGAATAGATCATGTCTCGCCGTCCCTTGTTTTGCCCTAGCTAAAACGGGCCGAACCCGGCGTCAATCGCGTCTGGTGGCGCGGTTGAGGATGATCAGCCCGATGGCAAGGACGGCGAACCCGGCAAAGGCGCTTGGCGGCAGGGATTCGTCGCGCACAACACTGCCCAAAAGGATGGCAACCGGAGGTATAATCAGCGTGACCAGCATGAGGTTGCCGCTGCCCGCCAGGGCAAGCACGCGGTAATACAGCAGATAGGCCCCCGCGGTTGCGATGATCGCATAGTAGGCAATCGCCGCCCAGGTTTGCCACGGCAGCACCAGATCGGGGACGCCATCCACCGACAGCGTCAACGGTAGCATAACGATGGTCGAGGCCGTCAGCATACCGGCGGCTGCAATTTGCGGTGGCAGGTCCCCAAGGTAGAGACGGGCCCAAACGGCGGCAAAAGCGTAGCACAGGGTGCCCGAGAGGATCGCCAACTGACCCAGGCTGCCCGGATTCAGGGCGGTGAAGTTTCCCAGGCCAATGGCGATCGCCACCCCTAGAAACCCAAGACATATGCCCAAAAGACGCATCGGGTTGAGGCGTTCGTCTTGAAAAAACAGCGCGGCGATCAGAACTCCGAACACGGCAGTTGCGGCATTCAAGATCGCGGTCAGACCCGTTTCCACATAGAGCTGCCCCCAGGCCATCAGCGAAAATGGCAGGACATTGTTCAAAAGCCCCATGACAAGAAATGCCCCCCAGACGCGCGGGTTGCGGGGGATCGGCAGCCGTTTGGCAAAGATATAGACCCACAGGACCAGCGTGGCCCAGAACACGCGATGCAGCACCGACGTCATGAACGGGATCGTGTCCAGCGCGATACGGATGGACAGGAAAGAGGCGCCCCAGATTATGCCCAACAGGGTCAGCTCGGCCCAGGCGCGAGGTGTTAGGGTTTTTTGTGTCGTCATGAGGTTTTCATGTCATGCCGCATTGCGCAGAGCGACCCGTTTCATGCGAAAAACCCCGCCGGTTGGCGGGGTTCTCAAAATTGCATTCGTATGGGCGATCAGTCCAGAGCGTAGGTGATCTGAAGTCCGACGCTCCATGCGCTGTTGCCTTCGAACGTGGCGCGGTTGTCCGGTCCGGTTCCGTTTGCGGTGGCATCACCGATATCGGTATAGCGGATACCGCCCGAGATTTTCGCTTTTTCAAGCGAATAGGTACCGCCCAGGCCAATGCTCCAGAATCCGTCGGTCGGGCCGAGGTTCGAAACCGAATTGCCTTGCGACGATTCATACCCAAAGGTCACGGCGCCCGAGAACTCTTCGGTGAACTGATAGCCAAGGCCAAGCGAGTAGGTCCAGGTGGCCTCTTCATAGTCCACAAGGTTGATGCCGGTCAGGCCGGTGTAGACCGGCGGCGCGTAAACGGTTTGCGGCCAATCGACCCAGCGAACCGATCCGAACAGCAGCGTTCTTGGCGCGACACCGGTCTGGAAATCCAGGTTGACCGACTGCGGGGTCACGACCTCGGTCGAGGAATCGGCGCTTGCGCGGGTCACTGTCGGGAACGGGGTGAATGCCAGCGAGTCATTGGCTTCGGACTGCGACAGATCATGAGTGATCTTCGAGTTGTAAGTTAGCGCCACGCGGGCAGCGATGTCGGGTCTTTCCCAAGCAACCCCAACGACATAGCCAAAGTCGATTTCCGCATCGGTTTCGACCCGGTACCCGCCCTGCGGGAACGGTGTAGATCCGGCACCTGCAATCGGAACCGAAACGCTGGCTTTCAGACGTTGAGCGCGGACACCGCCGATAACGCTGAAGCCGCCATCGAACTTGTAGCGTAGTAACGCGGTGATTGCGTCCGTATCGGCCTTGGCGCGCAGAACGTCGGTGGTTGCGCCGGGCAGACCCTGCAGCGCCAGAACGTTCTGAGACAGCGGGTAATTCGCGGCATAGGCGATGTCTGCTCCGAACGGTTGGTCATAGACAAGCGCGAAGTCCAGTTCCTCGGTCAATGCGGTCTTGTACGCCAGGTGGGGCGTCCAGAAATCGTTGGTTACATCGCCGGAATCGATCGTCTCACCAAAAGTGGGGCTGACCGGTATCTGATCCTGCATGGATCCGCTTACGTCGGGATCGGTGTATCCCAGACGAAACTGCACCACCGAACCTTCTTCAAAAAGGATGTTGACGCCCTGACCACTACGATCAAGACCACCCGCTTGCACCGTGGTTGCCCCGACACACACCGCGCACGCTTGTAACAGCGTTTTCTTCATTTCCTCTCCCTTTCACTGTCCGATCGCCTGTTTGTTACGCTTTGTGCGTACATCCGGCTTCGTTACCGGGTTGTTACTTTCTTAAACCTTAATTAATCGTCAACCTGTGACCGAACGTTACCTCGGCGACGTGTCTTGGCTGAGTGTTGCCGATTGGCTACGTTTTTCCGACAGCACGTTCAGAAAGATCCCCGAGAAAATCACGAACGCGCCCAGCAGGGTCCAGTGATCCAGCGGCTCGTGATAAAGCAGCATGCCAATGATTGCGATCGTCGGAAGGCGCGCAAAGTCGAACGGGACAACAACCGTTGCCGGAGCAATTACCAGCGCATTGGTAATGCAGAAATGCGCCAGCAGACCGGCCAGCCCGACCAGCAGAAGATAGGGTGCGGTCGCCGACGTCGGAAAGGTAATTTGACCATCCAGACCCGAGGCGAAGAGACCAAGCCCGGCCTGCATGACGGTCAGCCAGAACAGGATGCAACCGGTGCTGGCAAACCGGGTGAGAGATTTCGTGGTAATTGTTGTTAATGCGAAGAAAATGGCCGACGCGGCGGCCGCGAACAAACCGGCCCCAAACGGCACCGCACCGGGGCGCGTGACGATCAGAACCCCTGCAAAACCAATCAGCGCCGAGAGTACACGTACCGAGGTCAGACGCTCTTTTAACAGCAGCGGAGAAAGCAGGATAACCCAGATCGGCTGGGTGAATTCCAAGGCAAAGACCTGCGCCAGAGGCAAGACGGCGACAGCATAAAACCAGAGGTTTTGTCCGGCGAAATGCATGACATTTCTGATGCCATGCAAACCCAACCGTTGGGTCGAAACCTGGTGCCAGGTTCCCGACAGCGTCAGAACAAGCGCAACCACGCAAATGCCCACCAGGCTTCGGAAAAACATGATTTCGAACGTATCATGCGTCACGCTCAGCTCACGCCCGGCAACGGCCATGGCCGAAAACGACGCAATCGCCCCGGTCATCCACAGCGCCGCTTTACCGATCTGCGCTTTGTCGCTCATGTTTTCCCCAGCAAGGATCGCCGATTAATATTCTGTTTTCGAACAGATTTCTTGAACAAATCAAGAAAAAAAGACCGGGCAAAAGCCCGGCCTGTATCATTCCCACTCGATCGTGCCCGGAGGCTTGGAGGTGATGTCATAGGTACATCTGTTGATGCCCTTGACCTCGTTGATGATGCGGGTTGCGGTCTCACCCAGGAATTCATGACTAAACGGGTAATAGTCGGCGGTCATGCCGTCTACTGACGTTACGGCACGAAGCGCGCAGGCATAGTCATAGGTTCGGCCATCACCCATCACGCCCACGGTTCGCACGGGCAGAATCGCGACAAATGCCTGCCAGATGTCGTCGTAAAGACCGTGTTTGCGAATCTGATCGATATAGACCGCGTCCGCTTCGCGCAGAATGTCCAGCTTTTCGCGCGTGATCTCGCCGGGGCAGCGGATTGCAAGGCCGGGGCCGGGGAATGGGTGGCGGCCGATAAAGCTGGCGGGAAGCCCAAGTTCGCGACCCAGCGCGCGGACTTCGTCCTTGAAAAGTTCCCGCAGCGGCTCGACCAGCTTCAGGCCCATTTTTTCGGGCAGTCCGCCGACATTGTGGTGCGACTTGATCGTCACCGATGGCCCGCCTGAAAACGAGACGGATTCGATCACATCCGGATAAAGCGTGCCTTGGGCCAGAAACTCGGCCCCATCTATTGTGTCCGCATGTTTCTGGAACACGTCGATGAACAGTTTGCCGATGATCTTGCGTTTGGTCTCTGGATCGCTTTGGCCTTCCAACTCGCCGAGGAACAGCTCGCTTTCATCCGCGTGGATCAGTTGGATATTGTAATTGTCTCGGAACATGCCGACCACTTCCTCGGCCTCGTTCTTGCGCAATAGGCCGTGATCGACAAAAACACAGGTCAACTGATCGCCAATCGCCTCGTGAATCAAGATCGCCGCGACCGAGCTGTCGACACCGCCGGACAGCCCGCAAATGACTTTCTTGTCGCCAACCTGGTCGCGGATGGACTGGATCATCTGCTCGCGATAGGCACCCATGGTCCAGTCGCCGGTGAACCCGGCCAGCCTTACAAAGTTCTCGTAGAGTTTTGCGCCGCGCGGGGTGTGATGCACCTCGGGGTGGAACTGAACAGCGTAGAAATGGCGATTTGCGTCGGCAGTGATCGCATAAGGCGCGTTTGGCGATGTGCCGAAAACCTCGAACCCGGGCGCAATTTCGCTAACGTGGTCGCCGTGGCTCATCCAGACCTGTTCGTCACCATCGGTGAACCAGCCATCCAGAATGTCTAGCCGCCCTTTGGGGGTTACGAAGGCGCGACCGAACTCGGCCGTGCCGTGCCCGCTTTCGACCTTGCCACCCAACTGGTGCATCATCACCTGCTGACCGTAGCAGATGCCAAGGATCGGAACCCCGTAGTCAAAAATTTCCTGCGGCGCGCGCGGCGAGCCGTCTCGGGTCACGCTGTCCGGGCCGCCCGAAAAGATCACGGCGCGTGGTGCCAGCTTGCGCACGAAGTCCATCGTGATGTTCTGATAAGGGTGAATTTCGCAATAGACATTCAGTTCGCGCAAGCGACGTGCGATCAGCTGCGTCACCTGGCTGCCAAAGTCGATGATCAGAAGGCGGTCATGGGTGTCTTGGGTCATGCGGTCGCTTTATGCCGCCTATGGCGACAGCGCAAGAGTTTTGCAGACGCTGCAAAACAGTTCGATTTTTTGTTACACTATTGGCATTGTTTGAGTGATTGATGGGTGGGTTGTTATGCCTGAACAAACCGGCTTTGGCCTTGGCGGGACGCAAAAGGTTCTTCGTGACCGGCATCCTGTGCAGAACCACGCGGGATCTTCGAAAAGACCGAAATGCGGGTGTGGGTCCTGGCTGAACCACTGGAAGATCTATACCGGCAACGAAAAGTCGAACCCGTCCTGTTCTTACATGGGGTGCTCGTCCCCGGGAAAGCACGGGGCGCATGTCCGGTTTGTTAAGATCGACAAAACAAGGAAAGACCGGAAGGGGAACTTTGTCCCCAAGCCCTATGGGCAGTCATTTATTGTTCCAATGTGCGAAAAGCACAATAACCCCAGGTTCAAAGGGGCTTTCTTCATTGCCAAAGACCGTTGGACTGTCGACGACAAGGCACGCGAAGAATGTAAGACAGCGACTTATCGCCTGAACCGTCAAAACTACTTTCGGATGAAAGTGATATCGCTGTCCGGGAAGCCGAAATGCGGCTGTCCCAGCTATTTTCAGCACTACCGCAATGTCAGCAAAAGCGGCCGCAAGAAATGCGTTGCGATGGAATGCGGGGCGAATGCCAGCCTTGCCGTCGCGATGAAGTCGCAGGATGGGCGAACCGATTACGACAAATGGATGGCGCCAGTTTGCCGAAAGCACGCAAAATCGGGGCTGGAAATCTACATCAAACGCCAGGCAGACGTCGTCACACCGAAAAAGACGGATGAGTGCGGCTGAAGGCGGGGCATGTCGCTTTTATGTTCCAATGGCCGTTATCTTCCATTGGTCTCCCAAGTGGACAGGGTAAACAGTAGTCAATCTGGAATACCTGAACACGGGGAACACACATGGCTGAAGCATCAGCACGTCGCCGGAGTCGCGGTGGGGGCGGGGCCGCCCGTAGGGCCGAGCGCACCGCCGTCGTCATCGAAACCGCGAAATATATCGAGCGCAACATTCCAAATTTCGAGGTCCTGAACGAAGAGGCCCTGGAATTGATCGAAGCCAACGCGGAAACCGTGCTGGCCGAAGTTGGCGTCAATTTCGTTGACAATCCCGGCGCGCTTGAGCGTTGGCGCGAAGCGGGTGCAGATATTGACGGCGAACGGGTGCGCATTCCGCGCGGTCTGGCACGGCAATTGATCAAGACCGCGCCATCCCAGTTTACCCAGCACGCGCGCAACCCCGACAAGTCGGTGGTGGTCGGTGGCCGTAATATGGTTCTGGCCCCGGTCTATGGCCCGCCCTTCGTGCGGGACGCGCAGGGTGGACGCCGCTATGCGACGATGGACGATTTCAACAAGTTCGTGAAATTGGCTTATATGTCCAAATGGTTGCACCACTCGGGCGGTACCGTGTGCGAGCCGACAGACGTTCCGGTTAACAAGCGCCATCTGGATATGCTGATGGCGCATATGACCCTGTCCGACAAACCCTTCATGGGATCGGTGACCGAGCCCAGCCGCGCGCAGGATTCGGTCGAGATGTGCGAGATCCTGTTCGGCAAGGAGTTCGTCCAGGAAAACACAGTGATGACCTCGCTGACCAACATCAACTCGCCGATGACTTTCGACGATGTGATGATGGGCTCGCTGGAAGTCTATGCGCGCAATAACCAGGCGTGCATCATCTCACCCTTCATCGTCGGTGGTGCGATGGCACCGGTGTCCGTTGCGGGTACGTTGACGCAGGTTCTGGCCGAAGTTCTGGCGGGCGTTGCCTACAGCCAGCTTGTGCGCCCCGGCGCCCCGGCAATCTTTGGTGCGTTTGTGTCGTCGATCGACATGAACTCGGGCGCGCCCACCTTCGGCACGCCCGAGGCGGCTTTGATCACCTATGGCGCGGGCCAGTTGGCACGTCGTTTGGGGCTGCCATACCGCTCGGCGGGATCGTTCTGCGGGTCGAAACTGCCCGACGCGCAAGCGGCCTATGAGACTGCGAACTCGCTGAACATGGGTCTGATGGCGGGCGTGAACTTCATGCTGCATTCCTGCGGTTGGCTCGAAGGTGGCCTTGTGGCCGATTTCGAAAAGTTCGTAATGGACGCCGATCAGCTCGGTGTGCTTCATGGGCTGGCAAAAGGCGTTGCATACGACGAAAACGCGCTTGCGTTGGACGCCATTCGCGAGGTCGGGCCGGGCGGTCACTATCTTGGATGCGACCACACGCAGGCGAACTTCAAGGAGGCGTTCTGGAAGTCCGAGCTGTTGGACTACAAGCCATTTGAAACCTGGGAAGAAGAGGGCGGTCGCGACACCCGCACGCTGGCGACCTCGCGGGTCGAACATCTGCTTGCGAACTACAAACAGCCGCAGATCAACCCGGATACCAAGGCAGCACTGGACGCTTATGTTGCCGAGAAGAAAGCGTCCATGCCGGATGCGTTTACCTGATCACTGAAGGCGCGCGGCGCGGCTGGCATGGTACAGCTGCGCCTCGCCAATCAGGGCGATCATCAGATCCAAATGGCGCACTAGCGAATACGCGGCGTCATCCGCTTGGCGTTGCGCATTTAGATCCCGCTCAAGCTCCATCAAGCGGATCAATGCTGCGCCTGAAGCGGGCAAAGATCCATCGCCCAGAACACGTTGCAGGTGCCGGTCGCGGTCGTAATCCTGCGCCCCGATCTTTGCAGCCCGGGTCAACAGGCGTGGGCGGCGGAGGGTCGCGATCATTGTCATCAAGTCCTGCACGTTGTGTTCCTTTCCGTTCGATGTCGTTGGGAATGGTGTGACACAACTTTAACGGGTGTTGCCTCGCGTCACTTCGCGCCGAACGTTGGCTTCACGACTGTTTATCTTTTTGAATCAAATCTGGTCCTTGTCGTCTGTGATTAACGAACAAGTAACAAAACCGATTCTAGTTAGAATTGGTTAACTAAAAATCCGACGACGAACAGAGACGGTTTGTTTGGTCGACAAGGGCGAATAATGATGGAAAACAGCATGGCTTTCACTGTTCCTGCATGGGTCCCGGAAGGGGCGCAGCGATATCTGGATCACACCGAGTCCGGCAGATCCATACGCGATATCGCAAGGTCGGCAGGATGCCATGCCTCGACCATCCTCAGACAGATCCGCCGGATCGAGATGCGCCGGGATGATCCCCTTGTCGATGCGGCCTTGCAATCGCTGGCGCAGACGCATTTCCCGTCCGCTGGGAGATCGGCCATGCCTGTGCAAAGCAATCGGCAAGCGGAGGAGGCGCAAACTCCGGGCGAGGTCGAATTCGACCGCGAGGTTCTCCGCATCCTTCGCCGCCTGTGCGAGACGGGGGCGGTTCTGGCAGTTGCCGAGGATATGGACAAGGCCGTTGTCGTGCGTGACAGCGGTGACAATGGCACAGCACGAACCGCCGTCGTGGATTGCTCGATCGCGCAGGCTATGGCGTTGAATGACTGGATTAGCTGCGACAACCC
This sequence comes from Ruegeria sp. CH11, assembly GCF_056537105.1. Classification (NCBI taxonomy): domain Bacteria; kingdom Pseudomonadati; phylum Pseudomonadota; class Alphaproteobacteria; order Rhodobacterales; family Roseobacteraceae; genus Ruegeria; species Ruegeria sp. CH11. The sequence goes on along the minus strand of NZ_JBQFQX010000001.1, from coordinate 442,044 downwards.
GGGCCGAGTATCGCGCTATCGCATTTCGACATCGGGACGAGCGGCGCTGAGCGTTCTTGTGGCCAAATCCGAAAACCAGGCGCGGTCGCGTAGTGAATTCGGCATGGCCGAAGCGCCCGCGGCGTTTCAGCCTTGCGCTGCGGATACCTCGGGCGATCAACGGCAGCGGCGGGTGCGCTACAGCGCCGCTGAAAGCCCCCTGATCGCCTTGTCCCGGCGGCGGGACCGTCAGGGCAATCCGTTTCTGGATGAATCCCTTGTCGCGGCAGGCGAGCGATTGCGCGAAGATTTTGAACTCGCGCAAATCGGACCTCAAGTCGCGCAGAATTGGGAACGGTTTTTGACCGGCGGTGGTCGGGGTGGCGGGGAACCGGATGCATTTTCTGGTCAGGGGTCGTCTGATGCGCGCGGACGCGTGGCGCGCGCGTTGTCCGAACTTGGCCCTGGGCTAAGTGATGTGGCCCTGCGCTGTTGTTGCTATCTAGAAGGGTTGGAGCTTGCGGAAAAGCGCATGGGCTGGTCAGCGCGGTCAGGAAAGATCGTTCTACGGATCGCGCTGCAGCGGCTGAAGAGGCACTATGAGGATCAGGCCGAGCGGGACCGGATGATCGGCTAGTTGATTCACGTTCTGCCATTGGTTTTCATTGCGGTTTTGGTGGCAAATGATAATCAGTGGTTATGAATTTTACCCTCAGACAGTTGCAATATTTTCAGGCGGTTGCTGATCAACGAAATTTTGGTCGCGCCGCGCAGGTCTGCCATGTCTCGCAACCCGCCTTGTCGGTTCAGATCAAAGCTTTGGAGGATGTTATGGGCGGGCCGCTGTTCGAGCGGCAAGCCCGCGACATTCTGCTGACGCCATTGGGACGGGATGTTCTGGAGCGCGCAAGGCAGGTTCTGAATGCGGCCAGTGGGCTCGACCGGTTTGCGCGCGACCATTCGGGTGGTCACAGATCATTGTCGATCGGCATCATCCCCACAGTTGCGCCGTATTTGCTGCCCGGAGTTCTGGCAGGGCTTCGCGCCGGAGATGTCTCGCTAAGGGTTCAGATTCGCGAGGCCCGAACCGAGCGGCTTTTGTCTCTGCTGCGCACGGGTGAGATCGACGCCGCGGTTCTGGCTCTGCCGTCCGGAAGCAATGATCTGTACGAAGAGCCACTGTTCGAAGACAGGTTTCTGCTGGCCGGCAGTCCGGACCGTGTGGCGCGGATGGGATTGAACCCCGATGCGCTGCGCCCGGTCGACCTGAAGACCGCGCAGTTGATGCTGCTTGAAGACGGCCATTGCCTGACGGATCAGGCGCTTGAGGTCTGTGGCAAGGACCGGACCAGCGGTCAGATCAATATGGGCGCGTCATCTTTGGCAACATTGTCGCGTCTGGTGGCCGAAGGCTTCGGCCTGACCCTGATGCCCGAACTGGCCGCGAGATCTGAGACCGAGGCGGTCCCGGGTTTGCGGCTGTTGCGCTTCGGCGCGCCTCAGCCCTCGCGCACCATCGGTTTGGCGCGCCGCGCCTCGACAACGGATGAAGGCTGGTTCGCCGGGCTGGCGCAGGTGATCCGCGAAGTTGGAGAAGGGATCGTAAGCACGGCGCGGGTATGAAACGGCCCGCTTGTGGCGGGCCGGAACAGGAGCGTAAGGAGTTCAGGCCAGCGCAGGCTCGCGCGCCTCGTCCAGATGCTTCATCAGGTTTTCAGGCGACGATACGCCATAGGGATCCTCGGGGCAGTTGTCCATCAGACCAGGCTCTTCGAACCATGCTTCGACAACACCATCATTGACGATGGCTGCATAGCGCCACGAGCGCATGCCAAAACCCAGATTGTCCTTGTCGACCAGCATGCCCATCTTGCGCGTGAACTCACCCGAGCCGTCCGGGATCACCTGGACATTTTGCAGGCCCTGATCCTGCGCCCATTTGTTCATGACAAAGCTGTCATTGACCGACATGCAATAGATCGCGTCGATACCTTTGGCTGCGAAATCGGCATGGCCATTTTCAAATCCGGGCAGCTGATAAGTCGAACATGTGGGGGTAAATGCGCCGGGCAGCGAGAACAGAATCACGCGTTTGCCTGCGAAATAGTCGGCAGTGGTCTTGTCTTCCCAACGGAACGGGTTCGGACCTTCAATTGCTTCGTCGCGGACGCGAGTGTGAAAAGTGACTTGTGGAAGCGTCGTGCCGGCTTTCATGGATAAACTCCTGTGATTCACATGTATTCCGGGAGCTAGTTAAAACGATTCTAAATCGCCTTCAACAACGGAAATTCTGCGCACGCAAATACTCTGAAAGCCATGCAGTGCGTTATGAAAATTGCAAAAAAGTAAAATTTTGCATACGGTTTTCTGCGTTCGCAAAGAGCCTGCACATGGCGGCTATGCGCTGCTGCTATGGAGACATCGAAGAAACTGTGTTAGGCATGAATAAATTGACCCAAAGTCAGGAAAGCCGCCCGTGCGTGATCTGAAAATTCCCGAGCAACGTCATCCTGAAAAGGCTCATCGCCCAGATAATGCCCAACCCAAAAAGCCCAAATGGATACGGGTGAAGGCGCCTGGCGGCAAAGGCTATGCCGAAACGCATAAGATCATGCGTGAGAACAATCTGGTCACCGTCTGCGAAGAAGCCGGGTGTCCCAATGTTGGCGAGTGCTGGAGCCAGGGCCACGCCACCATGATGATCATGGGCGAAATCTGCACTCGTGGATGCACCTTCTGCAACATTGCCACCGGCCGCCCGGATACGCTGGATGTGTTCGAGCCCGGACGCGTGGCGCATGCGGTTGAAAAGCTGGGCCTGAATCACGTCGTTATCACCTCGGTCGACCGCGATGATCTTGAGGACGGCGGTGCCGAGCATTTTGCGCAGACGATCCGAGCGGTACGACACCGTTCGCCCCAAACAACCATCGAAATCCTGACGCCTGATTTTCTGAAATGTGATCCTTCGGTTTTGGAAACAGTGGTCGAGGCGAGGCCGGACGTATTCAACCACAACCTCGAGACCGTGCCGGGGCTCTATCCGCAGGTCCGTCCTGGCGCGCGGTATTTCCATTCACTGCGCCTTTTGCAGCGCGTGAAAGAGATGGACCCGTCGATGTTCACCAAGTCCGGCATCATGGTAGGTCTGGGTGAGGATGAGCAACAGGTCCGGCAGGTGATGGACGATATGCGTGCCGCGGATATCGATTTCCTGACCATTGGCCAGTACCTGCAACCCACGCCCAAGCACCACGGTGTCGACCGGTTTGTCACGCCCGAAGAGTTCGCGGCCTATGAAAAGGCGGCGTTCGGCAAGGGCTTTTTGATGGTCTCGGCGACCCCGCTGACACGGTCGTCCTATCACGCGGGCGATGACTTTGCCCGCCTGCGGGACGCGCGTCAGGCTAAGCTGAACCAAAGGTGACACCGCAGGATCTGGCGTGGCTTACGGCGCGCCGACAGGAACTGCACCAACACCCTGAGCTGTCCGGGGCCGAGCAGGCCACCGCTGCGACCATACGCGATTTGCTGCGCGACTGCGCGCCGGATCGTATCCTGACCGATATCGGCGGCCATGGGGTTGCTGCGATCTTTGACGGTGACCAGCCGGGGCCGATGGTGGCGATCCGCTGCGAGTTGGACGGGCTGCCGATTCAGGAGGTCTCGGACCTGCCTTATGCTTCAAAGCGTCCTGGCAAAGGGCACCTTTGTGGACATGACGGGCATATGGTCATGGTTCTTGGCGTTGCCCGCACCTTGGCAACGGCTCGACCAGCGGCCGGATCGGTCGCATTGATCTTTCAGCCTGCCGAAGAAACCGGCAAAGGCGCCGTAGCCTATCGTGACGATCCGCAATTCCTTTCGATTGCACCGGATTATGTGTTTTCACTGCACAACTTGCCGGGGTTGGAGCTCGGGGCGGTTGAGCTGTGCGAAGGCCCCGCCAATTGCGCCTCGCGCGGGATGCGCGTTGAACTGACCGGCAGGACCTCTCATGCAGCTGCGCCGCAGGATGGTGTTTCACCGGCGCAGGCTTTGGCCAGACTGATTCCCGCGATGGCCGATCTGGGGCAGGGTGGCGCGCTGGATGAAGCCTACGCGCTGACAACCGTGACCCATGCCAGTCTGGGCGCGGCGACCTTTGGGGTGGCTCCTGGTCAGGCGACGTTGTGGGTGACGCTGCGTACGGTCACGGACACGCGCATGGCCGACCTTGTCCGTTCGGCCGAGGCGCTTGTCATGCAGGATGCGCAGATTGAAGGTCTTGGCGTAACCATAGAATATGATGACATCTTTGACGCCTGTGCCAACAGTTCTGTAGCGGTTGAAATGCTGAAGAACGCGTGTTTGGCGCAAAACGTCTCGCTGCGACTGTCTTCTCAACCCCAGCGGTTCTCCGAAGATTTTGGCCAATTCGCAAAAAGTGCCGAAACCGCGATGTTTTGGCTGGGGGCCGGTGTCGATCACCCGCAATTGCACAACCCGGACTATGACTTCCCCGATGCCTTGATCCCTGTGGGTACCGGTGTTTTCTTGGCCGCGATTGCGCAGGTGCTTGGGCCGCTTAGTCCTCGATAAATCGAACTTTGCCAATGAACGGCAGGTTGCGATTGCGCTGCGCGTAGTCGATGCCGTAGCCAACGACAAATTCATCAGGGATTTCAAACCCGATCCAATCCGAGCGGAAGTCGACTTCGCGCCGACTGGGTTTGTCCAGCAAAGCGATGGATTTCAGACGTTTGGGTTTGCGACTGCGCAGCAATTTGGTCACGTGGTTCAGCGTATGCCCAGTATCGACGATATCTTCGACAACCAACACATCGCGACCTTCAATTGCGCCGCGTAAATCTTTGAGAATGCGAACTTCTCGGCTGCTTTCCATCGCGTCGCCATAGGATGACGCCTCAAGAAAATCGACCTCAATTGGCAGGTCCAGCTCGCGCACCAGATCGGCGATGAACACGAAGCTGCCGCGTAATAGACCGACGACAACCAGCTTGTCCGTCTCTCCGAATTCGGCGGTGATTTCCCTGCACAGTTCTTCGATCCGGGCCGCGATGGCCTTGGCCGAGATCATCTCATCTATCACATATGCGCGGTCGCTCATCACTGCCCCCTTGATCTTTGGCGCGCAACATACGACATGACGCGCCATTGTCACCTCAAAATGCCCGAAGTCATGCCAACTCATTCCGAAACCAGACATCTGCCCTATACCGCCCAGCAAATGTACGATCTGGTTGGTGATGTGGCGAAATACCCCGAGTTTCTGCCCTGGTGCGCGGCAGCACGCATCCGACGCACCTATGAGGCCGGTGAGGGCAAGGTGCTCGAGGCGGATCTGGTGATTTCCTTCAAGGTCTTCCGCGAACGCTTCGGCAGCCGCGTAACGCTGTTTGATGGGCAAAAGAAGATCGACACCGAATATCTGGACGGCCCGTTCAAGTACATGCGTTCGGACTGGCAGTTCGAGGACGCGCCCGATGGCGGTTGCAACGTGTCCTTTCACGTTGATTTCGAGTTCAAGAACGCGGTGCTTCAAGGCATCATCGGCGTTGTCTTCAACGAAGCGATGCATCGGATTGTCCGTGCCTTCGAACAGCGGGCAGCCGCACTTTACGGCTGAGGGTTTACCCCCGCACCGCGCGCGCTAGACTGCGCCCCATGACCGATCTTACCTCAGCATTGGCTGCATTCGCCGCAGGCCCCGTTTCAACAACGGCGCAGGTCCGTATCGTGACCTCTCTGTCCGCCCTGGACTGGCTCGCCGTTGGGCGTGCGGGCGTGGATGAGCCCGTATCGCGCATAATCCGTGATCTGGTCCTGTCCGAAGGCGGGGCCGAGCAGGCACAACTGTTCGGTGGCGGTGCTGCACCGCTTCGGGCGGCGGCTTTGGCGAACGGAACCGTGTCGCATGCGCTGGACTATGACGATACGCATTTTGCCCACATTGGCCATCCGTCGGTCGCCGTGTTTCCAGCGGTCCTTGGTATCGCTGCATATGAAGACAAACCCATCGTCGATGTGCTTGAGGCCGCGTTGATCGGCATGGAACTGTCCATTCGAATGGGGCTCTGGCTGGGGCGCGGCCATTACCAGTTGGGTTTCCATCAGACCGCCACGGCGGGCGCTTTTGGCGCTGCGGTTGCGGCGGGCCGCGTGATGGGCTTTGACAGCGATCAGATGCGCAAGGTTCTGGGCCTGACAGCCACTTGCGCTGCGGGTCAGAAAGCGCAGTTCGGCACAATGGGAAAACCATATAACGCGGGTCTGGCGGCCTCGAACGGGGTTGAGGCGGCGCTGCTGATCCGCGAAGGCTTTGCGCCCAATGCAAACGCCATCGAGGGTCCGTTTGGGTTCGGCGCGACACACGACGGGGCAAACGACACCGATGCTGCGCTGGATGGGCTGGGAGAGGACTGGGTATTCGAGCAGGTCAGCCATAAGTTCCACGCCTGCTGTCACGGACTGCACGCAGCGCTCGAGGCGGCGCGCGATCTGGATATCGCCGAACCCGAAGTGGCCGAGATCAGGATCAAAACGAATCCACGATGGATGAGCGTGTGCAACCAATTGGCGCCAACCACCGGGCTGGGTGCAAAGTTCTCGTACCGTACCGTGATTGCGATGCAGGCGCTGGGATATGACACGGCATTGCCCGATAGTTTCTCGGATGAGGTCTGCGCAGACCTACGCCTGCAATCCCTGCGCGACAGGATCACGGTTCAGGCGGATGAAACCTTGTCCGAGACGCAGGCACATCTGTCTCTTTTGCGCCGCGATGGCGCACGGCGCGAGGCCGATCACGATCTGATGGCACCGCTTTCGCTTTCCGTACGCGAAGACCGCGTGCGCGAAAAGGCATCAAAGCTGATTGGGGGCGATACGTCGGACGCCATTTGGTCGATGCTGCGCACCGGCGGGCGCGCAGCGGATTTGGCGGCCCGGATGAGCCGTTAAGCCACGCGCCAGTGCAAAGGGAAACCGGGATCGAATACGGTGACAGGACCGTCGCCGGTTTCGATTTTGGTCGGGTAGTTCACCGGTTCGCCCTTGGTCAGCGTGATCGTCCCGTCGTTCGCCGGCAACCGATAGAAGGCCGGGCCGTTCAGCGATACAAACGCTTCCAGAGTGGTCAGCGCGTCAGCGCGGTCGAACATCTCGGCAACCAGAGACATCGTGTTCGTCGCGGTAAAGCATCCCGCGCAACCGCAGGCCATTTCCTTGTTGTCGTCGGTATGTGGCGCGCTGTCCGTGCCCAGGAAGAACCGGCTGTCGCCCGACGTCGCTGCTGCAACAAGGGCCAGGCGGTGCTCTTCGCGTTTGGCGACCGGCAGGCAATAGTAGTGTGGCTTGATGCCCCCGACGAGGATGTGATTGCGGTTAATGATCAGATGATGCGCCGTGATGGTTGCGCCCAGATCGGTCTCGTTCGCCTTTACATAGTCAACGCCGTTTGAGGTGGTGATATGTTCCATCACAACGCGCAGACCGGGTGTCGTCCGGCGGATCGGATCCAAAACACGATCGATGAACACGGCCTCACGGTCAAAGATATCGATCTCGGCATCCGTGACTTCGCCATGCACGCACATCGGCAGGCCGATCTCGGCCATCTTTTCCAGCACCGGTCGCACATTGTCGAAATTGCGCACGCCCGAGGCTGAATTGGTCGTCGCCCCGGCCGGGTACAGCTTGACCGCTTTGACCAGACCGCTCGCATGGGCGGCGGCGACGTCGTTGGCGTCGGTATCCTCGGTCAGGTACAAGGTCATCAATGGCTCGAACGTCATGCCCTCGGGCAGAGCGGCCAGAATGCGGTCGCGATAGGCGGCAGCCTGATCGCCCCGCACGACGGGCGGCACCAGGTTCGGCATGATGATCGCGCGGCCAAAATGGCGCGCGGTTTCGGGCAAGACGGCCTGCAACATTGCGCCATCGCGCAGGTGCAAGTGCCAGTCGTCGGGGCGGCGGATCGTCAGGGTATCGGTCATGGCCCCCCCCGCTAGCACAGCCATTGCCAAAGACCAACCGGGGCTGTCGTTCCGAAAGAAAAAACTTGTCAACTTGCCGGATCGCCGTCGCTCTGACCGGGGGTGAGGGCTTGACGACCATGCGGTTGCATGACCTGTTAACCGGAACAGAGACGAGAGGCCCATGTCACAGCCAAATTCCATCGACGCGGTGCAGCAAATGCTGACAGAACAGGGCTATGTCTGTGGCCGTGCACTGGCGACAGTTGTCTTCCTGTCGCTTACCCTGGGCCGACCCTTGTTCCTGGAGGGCGAAGCAGGTGTTGGCAAAACCGAGATCGCCAAGGCACTGGCCGCCGGGCTGAATCGCCGTCTGATCCGGTTGCAGTGTTACGAGGGGCTGGATGCCTCCTCGGCGGTGTACGAGTGGAACTTTCCGGCGCAGATGGTTGCCATTCGCACCGCCGAAGCTTCGGGCAACGCCGACCGCGGGGCCTTGCAGACCGAGCTGTTCTCGGATGACTACCTGATCGAACGCCCGCTTTTGCAAGCGATGCGCCCCGATGAAAACGGCGCGCCAGTTTTGCTGATCGATGAGCTTGACCGCACCGATGAACCGTTCGAGGCGTTTCTGCTCGAAGCGCTCAGCGACTTTCAGGTTACGATCCCGGAACTTGGTACCATCTCAGCGCCCCAGCCGCCGATTGTCATCGTCACTTCTAACCGCACGCGCGAGGTGCACGATGCCCTCAAACGCCGCTGCCTGTATCACTGGGTCGACTACCCGGACTTTGACCGCGAGATCGATATCCTGCGCGCCCGTGCGCCCGAAGCAGCCGAGGCGCTCAGCCGTGAGGTCGTAGCCTTTGTTCAGCGCCTGCGCACCGAGGATCTGTTCAAAAAGCCGGGTGTCGCGGAAACGATCGACTGGGCCAAATGCCTTCTGGCGCTGGACGTGCTCAACCTGAGCCCAGAAGTGATCGGCGATACTCTTGGTGCGGTCCTGAAATATCAGGACGACATCCAGAAACTTCAGGGGGCCGAGGCCAAGCGCATTCTGGACGAAGCCAAGGCCACACTCGAACCCGCGTGATGCTTCTTCTGTTCAAAAATACCTCGGGGGTATGGGGGCAGCGCCCCCATGAAGGTTGATGGCCGAGCAACTCCCGCTGGACATTCCCGACACTCCCAAACTGGCACAGAACATTACTCATTTCGCCCGGGCGTTACGCAAGGCCGGTTTGCCGATTGGCACCGGGCGAGTCGTGGACGCGATACGGGCGGTTCAGGCCGCAGGCTTTACCGAAAAGCGCGATTTCTACTGGACCCTGCATGCCTGTTTCGTCAGCCGTCCTGAACACCGAACGGTATTTGCGCAGGTCTTTCGCCTGTATTGGCGAGATCCACGGTATCTGGAACACATGATGGCGATGATGCTGCCTGCCATTCGCGGCGTGCAGGACGAGCGGCAAGCAGATGCCGCCGAGAAACGTGCCGCCGAGGCGTTGCTGGACGGTGTCGAACGGGATCAGCCCGAGGTCGCTGAACAGGAGGGCGAAACCGAGATCGATATCGACGCGACCCAGACCGCGTCGTCCGAGGAGCGCCTGCGCAGTCTCGACTTCGAACAAATGAGCACCGATGAGGTCGCGCAGGCCAAACGTATGCTCGCGCAGCTGACTCTCCCGGTTCAGCCCATCCCTTCACGTCGTGGGCAAGTCAGCCATCTGGGCCACCGTATCGACCGCGCACGTACCCTACGCAACGCCATGCGTCAGGGCGGCGAGCTGCATCACATCGCCCTGCGTCAGCCGAAACCGCGCTGGCCCAATCTGGTGGCGCTCTGCGATATCTCGGGATCGATGAGCCAATACAGCCGCATCATCCTGCATTTCCTGCACACGGTTTCGAACGCCAAAGGTGCGGGCTGGGCCAAGGTTCACGCGTTCACCTTCGGCACTCGCCTGACCAATATCACCCGCCATCTGCACCAACGCGACGTTGACGCAGCACTGTCAGCAGCAGGGGCCGAGGCGCAGGATTGGGAGGGTGGAACACGGATCGGCGATTGCTTGCATCAGTTCAACCGCGATTGGTCGCGCCGCGTCATGGGGCAGGGGGCGGTTGTCCTGCTGATCACCGATGGGTTGGAGCGGGGCGCGCCCGAACAGCTTGAGAAGGAAGTCGAACGCCTGCACTTGTCCTGCCGCCGATTGATCTGGCTGAACCCGTTATTACGCTGGGATGGCTTTGCGCCCCGGGCGCTGGGGATCAAAACGATGCTGCCGCATGTCGACAGTTTCCGCGCCGGGCACTCGATTGCATCGCTTGAAGATCTGGCCGCCGTCATTTCTCAGCCCGACGACCAGGGGCAGAAAGCGCGGTTGATGGCCGCGCTCTCCGATTGAGCCTCAGGAAAGTTGCTCTTCGTTGCACTTGCGGGCCATTTCCATGGCCTTGTAGGTGCCGGTCAGATCGACGGTGAAGGCGAAATCCTTCTCGGGGAACACGATCATGACTTCTTTCTTAGCAAGATCATCGGCAAACTGAGGATCATCCGACAGTACGTAGCCGCCCGAATAGCCCTTGGTAATGTTGCCTTTCATGCCAGTGGCTTCGCCGACATAGATGTTTTCGCCCAGCAGAATGGCAACTGCCTCTTTCTCGCCGCGCTTGATATCAGTTTTGGCTTTGGTGAATACACCAACATAGCCGACGCCGCGATCCTCGGTCAGGCCCATCTGGACAACGTTCTCGGCGTCATCGACAGCTTCGATCAGGCAGGATTTCTTGTCTTCGTCGATAAAGACCTTCCAGCCCTCGACCTCGCCATAGCGCAGAAATGTGTCCGCCGAAACAGCCGAGGCAGCGGCCAGGCCGAGTGCGGCAGCGATTGGGAAAATGCGTTTCAACTCTTTGTCTCCGTTTGAAAATATCAGGGGGTCATGCAGATGCAGCCGCGTCTGCCCGTGCAGGCTAGAACCCGGATCAAACATAATCAATGCTTTATCTGTTTGAATGTGAAATGGGCTGAAAACCCGCATTACCGCTGCCATTTTGCTATTCGCGCATCCCCGATACGAAAGGGCCGCTTTTCATTGCCACAAAGCTCCCTATGTTTGATTGCAACACCGTCAGAGGTCTCGATGAACAGATTCGACAGCAGCCCGGAAACCGCGCTGGATTGGTATCGCAACGGCAAAGGGGCAGCCCTTGCCACCGTTGTGCAGACCTGGGGCAGCGCCCCTCGGCGTGTGGGCTCGCAGCTGGTGATCGGAGCGGATGCGCAGATCGAAGGTTCGGTGTCGGGCGGGTGCGTCGAAGGGGCAGTGATCGTCGAGGCACTGGAAGCGATCGAAGAAGGTGAGGCACGTCTGCTGGAATTTGGCGTCAGCGACGAAGACGCCTTTGCTGTGGGTCTGGCATGTGGCGGTACCATTCGGGTGCTGGTCGAGCCGGTGGGCAAGGTGCTGCCCGAGGCGATGTTGGCCGAACTGGTCGCTGCCCGGGCTGAACGTCATCCAATTGCATATGAGGTCAATGTCGAAACCGGCCACCGTGCCCTGCGCCGCAATGCCTATGCCGACCGCCTGCGGATGGACCGGTCGGGCTTTGAGGACGATGGCCAAACTTTCGTGGCGGTCCATAACCCTCCGTTGCGGCTGATCGTCGTCGGAGCAGTTCACATCGCTCAGGCGCTGGTGCCGATGGCGCGCATTGCAGGCTATGATCCGGCCATTGTAGACCCGCGCGAGACATTTGCTTCAGCCGCGCGCTTTCCGGGGGAAAAGATTCTCACTGACTGGCCGGACGAAGCCGTGGCACAACTGGGATTAGATTCGCGTACAGCGCTGGTTCTGCTGACGCATGACCCGAAACTGGACGACCCCGCATTGCAGGCCGCCCTGAAAGCCAACGTGTTCTACATCGGTGCGCTGGGGTCTACCCGCACTCACGCCAAACGGATCGAACGTATGGCAGAGGCTGGTTTCACCGATGCGGATATCGCCCGGATACACGGCCCCATTGGGTTGGATATCGGCGCAGCGGATCCATCCGAAATCGCGGTCGCGATTCTGGCGCAGATGACCGCCGTATTGCGGGGTAAGGCGTGAAGTTTGGCGCGGTCCCGGTCGCGCACGCCGAGGGTGCGATACTGGCGCATTCGGTCAAGCTGGACGATCGTAAGCTGCGCAAAGGTTTATCGCTGACGGGTGAGCACATCGCGTTGATGGGGCAAGCTGGCCTGACCGAGATCACCGTCGCGCGGCTGGAGACCGGCGATTGTCACGAAGATGAGGCCGCGCAACGTCTGGCTTCCGCATTGGTGCCGGATCCCTCTGCGGCCAACCTGCGCGTGACCGAAGCCTTTACCGGACGTGTAAACCTGCTGGCAGAGGGGCCCGGCGTGGTCGTGCTGGATGTCGCTGCTTTGGAAGAGTTCAACCGCGTCAACCCGATGATCACCGTCGCTACAGTTCCGCAACATCAGCAGATGAGCGCAGGCGGTATGGTGGCAACGATCAAGGTGATCTCTTACGCGGTGCCCGGGGCCGACGTATCACGGGCGGCAGAGCTGGCCCGCGCCGCGATCCGGCTTGCAACGCCCGTGGTCAGGACAGCAGGTTTGGTTGTCACGGATATTCCCGGTGGTCCGCCCAATGAAAAGGGTATCGCTGCGATCAGGGGTCGGATTGAGGCGCTGGGGATGAACCTGACGGATGTAAAGGTCGTTGCGCATCGCTCCGAAGTTCTTGCGCAGGCGCTGACTTCTCTCCAGGGCGAGGTGGCGATGATATTGACCGGATCGGCGACCTCGGACCCGCACGATGTCGCGCCCGAGGCAGTACGCATCGCTGGCGGCAAGGTCGACCGATTTGGGATGCCGGTCGACCCCGGAAACCTGCTGTTTCTGGGATCGTTGCAGAATCGTTCCGTGATCGGTCTGCCCGGTTGCGCTCGGTCGCCGGCGCTGAATGGGGCGGATTGGGTTTTGTCCCGAGTCGTGTGCGGGATCGAAACCTCGGGCGATGACATTTCAGCGATGGGTGTCGGCGGGCTGCTCAAGGAAATTCCGTCCAGACCGCAGCCGCGCGCCAGAAAAGGCGTGTGACGCAACGGCACTTTTGCCCTTTGTGCCAATCAGTACATGTTCTGAGTGTTTGACCGGGAAGCTGCGGAAATCCCGGACAAAAAATTTGTTCTCAAAGAATAATTACCGTGTTTAACTCGACCCCAAGGGAGAAACACAAAAATCGGGAGGAGCTTATGACACAGGTCTCAATGACCGTGAACGGGAAATCCGTGAGCGGTGATGTCGAGGGCCGGACATTGCTGTCCAGCTTTCTGCGGGATCACCTGTCGCTGACGGGAACGCATGTGGGATGCGATACAGCGCAATGTGGGGCGTGCGTTGTCCATGTGAATGGGCAGGCGGTCAAATCCTGCAACATGTTGGCCCTTGAGGCCGATGGCGCGGATGTGGGCACGATCGAGGGGCAGGCGAATGCTGATGGCTCACTGAACGTGATCCAGCAGGCGTTTCAGGATCACCACGGGCTGCAATGCGGGTTCTGTACCCCGGGCATGGTGATGAGTGCTGCGGCGTTGCTGAAAGACAATCCGCGCCCGACCGAAGCCGAGATCCGCAAGTATCTGGAAGGCAACCTGTGTCGCTGCACCGGTTACCACAACATCGTCAAGGCGATCATGGCCGCATCGGGCCAGGACGCCAGCAGCATCGCTGCCGAATGATGCCACTGCGGGCGTAAGAGGAAAGACGCCCGTGGGATGACAAAGGGTGCATCAGCATCCGTTTATGGGAGGAGAACAAGCAATGCCCAAAGACAGTGGCATCGGAGCCAGTTCCAAGCGGCGCGAGGACGTGCGCTTTCTGACCGGAGCGGGCAATTACACCGACGACATCAACGTACATGGCCAGGCCTATGTACATTTTCTGCGATCAGATATTGCGCATGGACGGATCAATTCCGTGGATACAGCGGCCGCCGAGGCCATGCCCGGCGTGGTCAAAGTTTTCACCGGCAAGGATTTCGAAGGCGTGGGCGGCATGCCCTGCGGCTGGGAGGTGACCGACAAGCACGGCGCACCCATGCAAGAGCCGCCGCATCCGATCTTGGCCCAGGGCAAGGTGCGCCATGTGGGCGATCCGATAGCTGCCGTGGTGGCCGACAGTCTGGAACAGGCCCGCGACGCGGCTGAGGCAATCGAGGTCGACATCGAAGAACTGACCGCTGTGATCGACATGAAGGCCGCAGCGCAGGATGGCGCGACGCTGGTCCATGACGATCTGAAGAACAACATCTGCTATGACTGGCAGTTGGGTGAGGCCGACGATGCCAAGGTCAATGACGTGTTCGCCAATGCGGCGCATGTCACGACGCTGGATCTGGTCAACAACCGTCTGGTTGCCAATCCGATGGAGCCGCGTGTGGCGGTAGCGGAATACAGCCGGGGAACCGAGGAATATACGCTCTATACCACGTCGCAGAACCCGCATGTAATCCGGTTGCTGATGTGCGCCTTTGTGTTAGGCCTGCCCGAGCACAAGGTCCGCGTCGTCGCGCCGGATGTGGGCGGTGGTTTTGGCACCAAGATTTTCCACTATGCGGAAGAGGCGTTCTGCACCTTCGCCGCCAAGGCGTGTGGCCGTCCTGTCAAATGGACCTCAAGCCGGTCCGAGGCGTTCATGTCGGATGCCCATGGCCGCGATCATGTCAGCAAGATCGAATTGGCGCTGGATGCGGACAACAACTTCATCGGTCTGCGGACGAATACTTACGCCAATCTGGGTGCGTATCTGTCGACCTTCTCGAGTTCGGTACCGACCTGGCTGCATGGCACGCTGATGGCGGGCAACTACAAGACGCCGGTCATTCAGGTGAATGTGAAGGCGATGTTCACCAACACGGTGCCAGTAGATGCCTATCGTGGCGCGGGTCGTCCCGAGGCGACGTTCCAACTGGAACGCGTGGTCGACAAAGCCGCGCGCGAGTTGGGGGTCGATCCGATCGCGTTGCGTCGTCAGAACTTTATCACCCAGTTCCCATACGACACGCCAGTGGCTCTGACCTATGACACCGGCAACTACAATGGGACAATGGACAAGCTTGAAGCCGCTGCAGATATGGCTGGCTTTGCCGCGCGTCGTGCGCAAAGCGAGGCGAATGGGAAACTGCGCGGTCTCGGCATAAATTGCTATATCGAGGCCTGTGGCATTGCGCCCTCGAACATCGTCGGAATGCTGGGGGCCCGGGCGGGTCTTTATGATGCGGCGACCGTTCGGGTGAACGCGACTGGGTCTATCAGCGTCATGGTGGGCGCACATAGCCACGGGCAGGGGCACGAAACGGCCTTCCCGCAGGTTGTGGCCGACATGATCGGCATCGATGAATCAATGGTTGAGATCGTGCATGGCGACACCTCGAAGATTCCGTTTGGCATGGGAACCTATGGCTCGCGCTCGCTGGCGGTCTGTGGCTCGGCCATGGTCAAGGCGACCGAAAAGGTGATCGAAAAGGCCAAGCGGATTGCAGCCCACCTGTTGGAAGCGTCCGAGGCGGATATCGAACTGAAAGACGGTCAGTTCAGCGTTGCCGGCACCGACAAGTCGGTGGCCTGGGGCGATGTGACCCTGACGGCCTATGTTCCGCACAACTATCCGCTGGAGGTTGAACCGGGGCTGGAGGAAACCGCGTTTTATGACCCGGCCAACTTCACCTTCCCGGCGGGGGCCTATGCCTGCGAGGTAGAGGTTGATCCGGAAACCGGTCAGGTCAGCATCGAGAAGTTCACTGCGGCGGATGACTTTGGCAACATCATCAATCCGATGATCGTGGATGGTCAGGTGCATGGCGGTATCGGTCAGGGTATCGGTCAGGCTCTGCTGGAGAACTGCGCTTATGACGAAAACGGCCAGCTGCTGAGCGCGTCCTATATGGATTATGCGATGCCGCGTGCGGACGATGTACCGTTCTATGCCGTGGACCATTCCAGCCAGACCCCCTGTACGCACAATCCGCTAGGCGTGAAGGGCTGTGGTGAGGCTGGTGCGATCGGATCGCCACCTGCGGTGGTCAATGCGGTTCTGGACGCGCTGAACTCTGGCGGCAAGGCGGTGGATCACATCGACATGCCGGTGAGCCCGTCGCGTGTCTGGGCGGCGATGAATGGTTGAGGCGTTGGCGTGCGAGGGGCCAGCCCCTCGCGCTCCCCGGAGTATTTCCAAAAAGATGAAGGGCGGATCGGTGCCTTTCGGAAAGGAAGAGCGAAATGTACAATTTCGAGTTTGAGAAACCCTCGACCATAGCCGACGCGGTTGCGGCGTTAGGCGGCGAGGATGCGCAGGCGTTGGGGGGCGGGCAGACCCTGATCCCGACATTGAAGCAGCGATTGGCGGCACCGTCTTCGCTGGTGTCCCTTGGTGGGATTCCCGAGATGCAGGGCGTGTGTATCGAGGATGACGGTTCGGTATCGATCGGCGGCGCGACGACCCATGCGTCGGTCGCGTCTGAGGCCGCTGCCAGCTATCCGGCGCTGGCGGCGCTGGCCGGTCAGATCGGTGATCCTGCGGTGCGCAACCGGGGCACCATTGGCGGGTCGATTGCCAACAACGATCCGGCGGCCTGTTATCCGGCAGCCGCGCTGGGGTCGGGGGCGGTCATTCGGACCAATAGCCGCGAGATCGCGGCGGATGACTTTTTTGAGGGCATGTTCAGCACCGCACTCGATGAGGGTGAGATTATCACCACTGTCCGGTTTCCAGTGCCGCAGGCGGCAAGTTATCAGAAATTTCTGCAACCGGCCTCGCGTTTTGCGCTTGTCGGTGTGTTTCTGGCGCGGTTCGCGGGCGGTGTTCGCGTCGCGGTCACCGGTGCAAGCGAGGACGGCGTATTCCGCTGGACCGAGGCCGAGCAGGCGCTGAACAACGCTTTTGGCCCTGATGCCTTGATGGATTTGCACGTAAACCCGATGAACATGATCGCAGACTTGCACGGTAGCAAGGACTATCGCGCACATCTGGTCAGCGTCATGACCAAACGGGCTGTTCAAGCCTGTATGTAATGTCTTTTGCGGACCTCCGGCACTTAGCCGGGGGTTTTCCTGATTTTAGGTGGTCTTGACGGTTGCCAATAGGCTCCGCTGTCTTCGCGCGCCTTCAGGTGTCGTTCGGCTCTTTGGCGCGCGGTTGGGCCGCCAGATGTTGTGATGTGTCCCAGCAGACATTCCAGCACCGCCATCGCACCGGAAAAACTGGAGAAATGGTGCAGCGACCGCGTGCTGATCGGCAGGATTACGTCGGGCGAAAGGCCCGGTGCGATCACGTCGCTGTCGGAAAGTAGGACGATCGCAAGGCCCTGTTCCTGCGCAAAGCGTATGGCTTGAATGGTGTCGGCAGAATAGGGGTGAACGGTTATTGCGAACAGGCAATCCGCATCGTCTGCATCCAGCAAATCGTCCGCAGCTGTTCCCACATGTCGCGGGATGAGTTGAAGACCGGGATGCGCCATGCGCCCGGCATAGTGAAAATAGTAGGCGAGCGCGTAGCTTGCGCGCGAGGCGGTGATGAAACAGCTTTTCGACCTCATAATGAGTTGGGTTGCCTGCTTGACCTTGCCCGGCTCGAGCATGCGAAGCGATCGGGTCACCACGTTCAGTTCATTCCTTGCGTGGTCTGCCTGCGCAACACCAAAGGTATCTTCCTGCCGCATACGGTGCAGCCAGTCCTGATTAAGCCGGTCCTCACCGTCAGTGACCAGCGCGTCGCGAAAGGGAAGGCGAAAGGCATCATACCCGTCGAACCCCATGCGCTGCGCGAGGCGAACCAGAACATTTGAACTGACGCCAATTTTTCCAGCCGTTACGCGAATGGGGTCGAGGCCGAAATCGCCCGGATGATCGATGATGTACTTCGCTGCTGCCTGCAATTGGGACGGCATCGCGTCGATCCCGCGGCGCAGGCGATCGGTCAATTGATTGAGGCGTTGTGTCATGTGGGTAAAAAAACAAATGTTCTGAAAATAGCAAGTTGAAAACGCTCTGTGAGCGAGTAGATCGGTTTCAGATCTAGAAAGAACTTCACATGACCGATTTGAATGACACTCAAGGTATCACGACGCGGCCCGCGTATGTTCTGGTTGCCCCGAATGGCGCAAGGCGCGGGCGCAAAGATCACCCGGAATTGCCGGCGACAACCACGCAAATTGTAGCCACTGCAGATGCTTGTCATGCAGCAGGGGCGCAGGGCATACATCTGCACGTGCGCGATGATCAGGGGCAGCATTCGCTGGATGCCGGGCGCTATCTTGAAACGATTGCTGAATTGCGTCGCGTGGTGCCGACGATGGACGTGCAGATCACGACCGAAGCCGCTGGTGTGTTCGACGTTGACGCTCAATATACCTGCCTTAAGACTGTGCAGCCGAGCTGGGCGTCAATTTCTGTGCGTGAGATTGCACGCCAACCAGAGCTTGCCGCGCGCGTGTATGCCCTGTGCGCGGATCAGGGCACGCGTGTGCAGCATATCCTGTATGATGCGACCGACGCCGAATTGTTGGCGCAGTGGCGCAAGGATGGGGTTGTCGCTCCGTCTCAGGTGGATCGCTTATTGGTTCTGGGGCGCTATGCCGAAGGGCAGGAATCCGCACCAGAGGATCTGGATCGATTTCCGGCAGAGGCCTCGCCCTGGATGGTCTGTGCTTTTGGGTCGCAGGAACATGTCTGTCTGCACCGAGCGGCGCAGCAAGGCGCAGATGTCCGGGTCGGGTTTGAAAACAGCCTGACCGGTCCAGATGGACAGCAATGGGCAGATAATGCCGTGTCGGTCGCGGCCTTGGTGGCCCGGATGAAAAGGAAGCCAGAATGAGTCACGTTTTTCCACGCCACACCAAATCGAACCTGCCTGTCGCGGCTGGAGGGGATGGGTGTTACCTGATCGACGATCAGGGCCGCCGGTTTCTGGATTGCGGCGATGCGGCGGTCTCGTGCCTGGGGCATTCGAACCCGGCCGTCATCCAAGCCGTTCAGGAGCAAGTTGAAAAGATCGCATTTGCGCATACCGGGTTCATGACCTCGGAACCCGCAGAGGCGCTGGCCGATCTGTTGATCGAACATGCGCCCGGGGAACTCGATCGGGTCTATTTCGTCTCGGGCGGATCCGAGGCGACTGAGGCGGCCATCAAACTGGCGCGGCAATATTATCTTGAAATCGGACAGCCCGAGCGGCGGCATGTGATTGCACGGCGTCAAAGCTATCACGGCAATACTCTGGGCGCGCTGTCTGCCGGGGGCAATGCGTGGCGGCGGGCGCAGTTTGCACCGATGCTGATTGAGATGACCCATATCGCCGCTTGCTATGAATACGCTGAAAAACCGGATGACGAGAGCAGCTTTGACTATGGCCAGCGCATTGCAAACGAGTTGGAGACCGAGATTTTGCGCTTGGGCCCCGACACGGTCATGGCATTCATGGCAGAACCGGTTGTTGGGGCGACGCTAGGGGCGGTACCGGCGGTCGAGGGGTATTTCAAACGTATCCGTGAAATCTGCGACCAATACGGCGTGCTGTTGATTTTGGACGAGGTCATGTGCGGCATGGGACGCACGGGGCATTTGTTCGCCTGTGACCATGACGGCGTCTCGCCGGATATTTTGTGTATCGCCAAAGGGTTGGGGGCTGGTTACCAGCCGATCGGCGCGATGCTTTGTACGGATGCAATCTATGACGCCATTCGCGATGGGTCTGGATTTTTTCAGCATGGGCATACCTATATCGGCCACCCGGTTGCCACCGCAGCGGCGTTGGCGGTCGTGACAGAGCTGACCGAAAAGAACCTGCCAGCCCGTGCAGGCGTGATGGGGCAGAAATTACAGTCCGCGCTTGAAGCCGCCTTTGGGCAACATCCCAATATCGGCGAGATTCGGGGGCGGGGCTTGTTCCGGGGGATCGAACTTGTCGCGGATCGGGATAGCAAAACGCCGTTTGACCCAGCAAAAGGCGTGGCCGGTCGCGTCAAAAAAGCCGCTTTGGCCCAAGGATTGATCTGCTATCCGATGTCCGGAACGCGGGATGGAAAAAACGGTGATCACATTCTTTTGGCACCACCGTTCATCATCGAGGACGAGCAGATAGATGAGTTGGTGACCAAGTTGAAGCATGCATTAGACGCTGTGATCTAACGAAAAAGGGCTCCTGCCAAACGGCGGAGCCCTTTTGCAATGAAAGCTGATCGATTTACTTCTGAGGAAGCGGGCCGATCATCATGATCATCTGGCGACCTTCCATCTTGGGCATGTTCTCGACCTTGCCCAAATCCTTGATGTCTTCGGCCACACGTTCCAGCAATTCACGGCCCAGGTTTTGGTGCGCCATCTCACGACCGCGAAAGCGCAGGGTGACTTTGACCTTGTCGCCTTTTTCCAGAAACTTGAAGACGTTCTTCATCTTGACGTCATAGTCATGGGTGTCGGTGTTGGGCCGGAACTTGACCTCTTTCACCTCGATGACTTTCTGTTTCTTGCGCGCTTCGCTTTCGCGTTTCTGCTGTTCGTATTTGAACTTGCCGAAATCCATGATCTTGCAGACCGGCGGGTTCGCGTTTGGCGAAATCTCAACCAGATCGAGGCCGGCATCAGCGGCGAGTTGCATGGCTTTGGCGGGATGAACCACCCCGACATTGTCACCATCGGCGCCGATCAGGCGAATTTCGGGGGCACGGATTTTATCATTTACGCGCGGTCCGGTATCTCTCTGCGGTGGCGCGTTATGGGGTCTGCGGGCTATGGGTTCATTCCTTTGATGATTGCAGAATTTCGAGCCCGGAATTTAGACCGCCACGCGCGCTGATTCAAGCGGCATAACGGCCAGATAGCCCGAAATTCCCGGGTTTTGTCAGGGGTTTTACGGTGGCCGGACCAATTTGAGCCCAGCCACAGAGCCCCTTCAGCCGACAAAGGCTTTTTCGACCACGAATTCCTTGGGCTCGGAATTTGCACCTTCGCGCAGGCCGAAACCTTCGAGAATCTCTTTGATGTCGTGGTTGAAGGCCAGCGAACCGCAGACCATTGCGCGATCCGTATCCGCCTTGATGCCGCCCTCGATCCCCAGATCGGTGAACACGGTACCATCTTTCAACAGCTCGGTGATGCGGCCCATCTTGGGACTGTCTTCCCGGGTTGTGGTCGGGTAATAGCGGATCTTGTCGGCGAAACCTTCACCCATCAGTTCGGCCAGCAATTCATCCTGACGGATGTCTTCGATCAACTGACGGCCATATTCCAGTTCCGCCACTTCGCGGCAGGTGTGGGTGATGATGACCTCGTCGTAATCCTCATAAGTCTGCGGCTCGCGCAGTAGCGAGGCAAAGGGGGCAAAGCCGGTGCCGGTGGCAAAGAACCACAGGCGTTTGCCGGGCAGCAGGGCGTCATGCACCAGCGTTCCGACCGGCTTGGGCCGCAGAATGATCTGATCCCCGGGTTTGATGTGCTGCAATTTCGAGGTCAGCGGGCCATCTTGAACCTTGATCGAGTAGAACTCGAGCTCTTCGTCCCAGGACGGCGAGGCGATCGAGTAGGCGCGCAGCAGCGGCTTGCCGTTGTCACCCAGCAGTCCGATCATCACGAACTCGCCCGAGCGGAACCGCAAGGATGCGGGGCGCGACACCTTGAAGGAAAACAGGCTGTCGGTCCAGTGTTTGACGTCCGTCACGGTCTGGGCGTCGGGCAGGACGGGGGCCTTTACGGCGGTTGCTTCGGTCACGGATTTCATCTCTGTCATCGTTTCACTGTCGGTCTGCTTAACCGACATCTCCGTTTAATCTTTGATCCAGGTCAGGAAAAGGGGCAGATTACCCCTTTCGTGTCACAAGCTGGCGATTGGCGGGATCAGCCGCGCAAGCGGGCCTGATAGTTGTGTTCTTTCCAGTCGGCGCGGGCAAGCCACTGATCCTCGGGCTGGCGGTCGGCCAGCGCGTGGTCAATTTCGACTTCGTCGAACCCGCTGCGTCGCGCCATGGCGTATTGGTCGGCCAGCACGTGTCCTTTGGCGCGCAGGCGGCCGGTATAACCCTTGAGCCGCAAAACCCGCGCAATGGTAAAGCCACGGCCATCGGCTGATGACGGGAAATCCACCCGCACCATCTGGGCACTGCCCAGGCGGTCAATCAACTCGTCAGGGTCGGTATCCGAAGCCACATCCAGCGCGACCACATCATTGGCGGCATCTTCCAGCGTGACATAGCCGTCGGTCCAGTCATCGGGGGCAAACCCCTCATCCGTTACGATTACGTTCATGTTTTCTCTCCGGCGCGCACCATCTTGCCATCGACAAAATGAATGCCGCATTCTTCTTTGTTCTGATCGCGCCAACGTCCGGCGCGGGGGTCTTCGCCCTCTTTGACCGGCGATGTGCAGGGCGCACAGCCGATCGAAGGGTATCCTTTGGCCACCAGCGGGTGCCGGGGCAGGTTGTTCTCGTCCATATACGTGCGCACGTCTTCGGGCGCCCAATGAGCCAGCGGGTTGACCTTGATCCGGCCGGTGCCGTCCTCGACCTCAAAGAACTCGAGCGCGGCGCGGGTGCCGGACTGGAACCGTTTGCGCCCGGTCACCCAGCCTTCATACCCCGCCAGTGCCTTTTGCAGCGGGAAGGTTTTGCGCAGGTTGCAGCACGCATCCGTATCACGCAGTTGCAGCGCGCCGTAAGGGTCGTCGCGTTCGATATCTTCATCCTCGGCGCGGATGATGTGAACATTTTTCAGGCCCAGACGCTCGCTCACATCTTGCTGATACTCCAGCGTTTCCGTGAACAGCATTTGCGTGTCCACAAACAGCACAGGGGTCATCTTGTCGACAACCGCTGCCATGTGCAGCAACACAACCGATTCCGCCCCAAAGCTTGAGACCAGAGCAAGCGCGTCGATCTCTTCAATGGCACCGTGCATCACATCGTGGGCGCTGTGATGGCGGAACCGGGCATTCAGCGCCTCGACCCGTTCGGTCAATTCTGCGCGGTCTTTACCCAGTTCCGTCTGGATCAGATCAAGCGGCATTCGCCTGCGCCTCGGGGTAGAGAGCGGCCTTGAAGGGGGCCATGCCAACACGGCGGTAGGTCTCCAAAAAGGTCTCTTCGGCGCTTTCGCGTTGCACCAGATAGGTGTCGACGATGCGTTCGACGGCGGGCACGATTTCGTCATAGGCAAAGCCCGGACCCGTCCGGTCACCGACGGCTGCGGTTTCAGTCGCGTCACCGCCCAGCGTGATCTGGTAGTTTTCGACGCCTGCGCGGTCCAGACCCAGAATGCCGATATGTCCGACATGGTGGTGTCCACATGCGTTGATGCAGCCCGAGATCTTGATCTTCAGGTGGCCAATGTCATGCTCAAGCTTCAGCTCATCGAAACGGGTCGCGATCTCTTGCGCAACCGGGATCGAACGCGCCGTCGCCAGCGCGCAGTAATCCATGCCGGGGCAGGCGATGATATCGCTGATCAGACCGATATTGGCGGTGGCCAGTTCGTGCTCTTTCAGCTTTGCGTGGATCGCGGGCAGGTCCGATTTGTGGACATGCGGCAGGATCACGTTCTGCTCATGGCTGATACGCAGTTCGTCATAGGCGAACTCTTCGGCCAGATCAGCCATTACGCGCATCTGCTCGGCAGTTGCATCACCCGGCGTCTGGCCGTGCTTCTTGATCGAGATCGTCACGATCGCATGGTCCGCGTCCTTGTGCGGCGCGATGTTGGTGTCGACCCAGGACCGGAAGACCGGATCGTTGGTATAGGCGCTTTCGAACGACGCAACCGAACCTTCGCGGAAGGCGGGGGGCGCAAAGTGACCCTTGATCTCTTCCAGCAGGTTCATGTCTGCGCCCTTGAACTGCGGGCGGACCTGCAGGAAACGCTCGTTCACCTTGGCGCGGATAGCGTCGATGCCTTGCTCATGCACGGTGATCTTGATACGTGCCTTGTACTTATTGTCGCGGCGTCCGATCTGGTTCCACACGGAAACGGTGGCTTCCAGATACGCCAACAGATCGTCAAAGGCGACGAATTCGGACAGCTCTTTGCCGATCATCGGCGTGCGGCCCAGGCCGCCACCGACGATGACGCGAGCGCCCAGCACGCCGTCACGCTCGACCAGTTGCAGGCCGATATCATGCGCCTTGATTACGGCGCGGTCATTTTCGCTGCCGGTGATCGCGATCTTGAACTTGCGCGGCATGAACTGGAATTCCGGATGGTCAGTTGACCATTGGCGCAGCAGTTCGGCATAGGGGCGCGGATCAGCGACCTCATCCGCGGCGGCACCGGCGAAGTGGTCGGCGGTCACGTTGCGGATGGTGTTGCCCGAGGTCTGGATGGCGTGCATGCCAACTTCGGCCAGCGCGTCCAGCATGTCCGGCACGTCGTTCAGTTTCGGCCAGTTGTACTGAATGTTCTGACGGGTGGTGAAATGGCCATAGCCCTTGTCCCACTTTTCCGCCAGCAGGGCGAGCTGACGCATCTGCGCACTGGAAAGGGTACCGTACGGGATCGCAACGCGCAGCATGTAGGCATGCAATTGCAGATACAGGCCGTTCATCAGCCGCAGGGGTTTGAATTCATCTTCGGTCAGTGAACCGTCAATACGGCGCTCGACCTGCGCACGGAACTGGGCGTTGCGTTCTGCCAGGAATGCTGTGTCGAACTCGGAGTAGCGATACATGTCTAGCTGTCCTTAATTGCAGCCCCGAACCAAAAGGGGCCTTGATGGGGAGATAGAGGGCCAGTGATCAGGCCCGGGGCTGCGGGGAGGATTCCTGTTTGCCGTGGGCATAGTTGGACGGACCAGTCCGGCGGAAATCCTCCCGAAAATGGGTGGGTTCAGGGCCGTTGTCGCCGGCGATTGCATCCGCCAGATAGGCGCCGACGATCTTGTTGGCCTGACGCGCCGCGTCCAGCAGGCGAACCTGCGCGTGTGCTTCATCGGTGATCAATTCTGCGTCGGACAGATCGCGTGACCAACGGTCATCCTCGGTCTGATAGATCACGTCGCCTTCGAGAAGATCATTGGCGGTGACAACTTTGGGGGTAAAAGCGCGGGCCATCAGGCAAGCTCCTTGTTGAATTCTGTCGCGGCCAAGGCCGCTTCGCGCGGGGCAAGGCCGTAAAATGTCAGGGCAGGGCCGTCGAGTTCGGCGGCAGCCAGGTCAGATGGCAACTGACCGAGGGTCGTCGCCACAACGCGTTGATCAGGGCGCGAGGCGTTTTCAACCAGCGTGACAGGTGTCGCGCGGTCGGCACCGTGCATAATCAGACGTCCCTGGATGAAGCGGGCCGATTTCTTGCCCATGTAAATCGCGGCCACCGATCCGGCCTGCGCCAGTGCGGTCCAGTCGTGATTGGCAAAGCCCTTCATGTCGTGCCCGGTCAGGAAACGCACCGACGCATTGCGGCCGCGACGGGTCAGGCTTTGGCCGATTGCGGACACGGCAGCCGAGGCAGCGGTGATGCCTGGCACGATCGACCACGAAATGCCTGCGGCCTCGACGGCCTCGATCTCTTCGTCGAGACGACCTAAAACCGTCGGGTCACCCGATTTCAGACGCACGACACGCTGGCCCTTTAGGGCATGTTCGACCAGCAGGGCATCGATGTCGCTTTGTTTCCAGGATGGTCCAAAACCAACCTTTCCCACGTCAACCAGCGTTGCGCGCTTACCGGCCAGCAGCAGAACCTCATCGCTGATCAGCCGGTCATGCATCACGACATCGGCCTGCTCGAATGCCAGCAGGGCCTTGACGGTCAAAAGCTCTGGATCGCCGGGGCCTGCGCCGACGAAATCGACATGGCCGGTATCACCTGTTGTTCTTGAACGCAGCATTTCTGGGTCTCGGGGTTTGTTTGACTTGCACTCCAATATAGGAAATATTCCCGCATATGCGCCATATCGCGCGGCAAATAAGAACGTTTGTTCCGGTTTTGGAGGAAAGTGGAACGACGGTTTTGAAAGATGAGGGAAATTGGAATGTCGGTGCGAATAGACGCCACAGATCAGAAAATTCTGGCCGAGCTGCAACGCGATGCCAGTCAATCGCTGGACGAAATAGCGGCTCGCGTCGGCAGTTCCAAGACGCCCGTCTGGAATCGCATTCGCAAACTGAAAAGCGCCGGTGTCATCGGACAGCAAACCGTCTTGCTGGACGCCGAGGCGCTGGGATTCGAGGCGACCTTCTTTGTGTTGATCCGCACATCCGAGCACGAGGCTGATTGGCAACGCAAGTTCCTGAAAGCGCTGCGTGACCGCCCCGAAGTGCAGGAGGCGCACAGGTTGGCCGGGGATATCGACTATATCCTGAAAGTTAGGGTGCAGAATGCCCGCGCATACGACGCGTTTTATCAGAACCTCATCTCAGAGGTTCGGGTCCACAACGTGACAGCACTTTTGTCGATGGAAGAGATCAAGTCGACAACCATGCTGCCGCTGACATCGCTGGCGGGCAATTAGGCGTTGGCTCTGGCCCGCGTTTGAACCTCAAGCCGCGTCAGGCCGTGAAAGTGGTAGCTGTCGGAATACACGGCGGGCTGTGTCAGGCGCAATTCTGGGCATCGTTCGAACAGGATGGGCAGTGCGGCACGCATCTCCAGTCTTGCCAGCGGGGCACCGACGCAGAAATGCAGCCCGGCCCCAAAGCTGGTGTTCATCGCGATCGGTCTGGTCGGATCAAACCTGTTGGGCTCTGACCAGACCGCCGGGTCGCGATTGGCCGCGCCCAGCAGCAAGGCAACCTGATCCCCGCGCGCGAAGCGGTGGTCAAAAATCTCAACCTCTTCATAGGCATAGCGGGTAAACATGTGCAACGGTGGGTCGTAGCGCAATACCTCTTCGACCGTCTGATCGATGGTGTTTTCTGCAAGTGAAGGCAAATTTCTTGAGCTGCTCAACAGCGTCTTCACCCCGTTCCCCAGACTATGCACGGTCGCCTCATGACCGGCGTTCAGCAGCAGGATGCAGGTCGAGATCAACTCGTCGCGATTCAGTTTCTCGCCATCCTGTTCGGCTTGTATCAGACGCGTAATCAGGTCGTCGCGGGGGGTCTTGCGACGCTGGTCGATATAGGCTGTCAGAAAATCGGTGAAGTCCCGCGACGCCTGCGCGGCGGCATCTTCGGTCTGACGGGTACGACCGGTCTGATACATGGCGACCATCGCATGCGACCAGCGTAACAGATCCGGGGCCATCTCCTCGGGCACGCCTAACAGACGGCAAATGGTTATGACCGGGACTTGGGTGCAATAGGCGGAGAGTAAGTCAAAAGGAGCCGTCGGGAATTCGTCGATCAGGTGGTGGCAAAGCTGCCTTACATCAGGTTCCAACGCCGCAATCGCGCGCGAAGTGAACGCCCGCAGCACAAGCGAGCGCAGCCGGGTGTGGCGAGGCGGTTCCAGTTCCAGCATGGAATGCGCTTCGACCGCCAGCCAGGGCGCCAGATGTGCCGGGCCGGGTGCGGCAAGCTCGGGCGGAACTTCGCGCCCGAACCGGCGATCTCTCAACAGTGCGTACACCGCCTGGTGCGATACCGCAGCGGCCATTCCGTAGTCCTCCCAATAGAACAGATCGCCATGGCTGCGCGCCGCGTCGTAGAACGGGTAGGGATCCTGTACAAAGGCCGGGTCGGTCGGAGATTGCGTCAGGTTCTTCATGTGTCGCACACTTGCCATCGGGCGCAGTGAATGCAAGACCCTTGGTCATGCAACGTGTTTTGGTCATTCTGGCTTTCCTCTGTGCGGTCGCGCTGTTGTCAGCGGCTGTCTGGACCTATGGGTATCGTCAGGCTTTGACGCAGCTGAGCGATAAGGCCGAAGCCGATCTGGAACTGGCAGCTGACCGGCTGAGTACTCAGATGCAGGTCTATCAGGAACTGGCGGTTCTGATGGCAGATCACCCGGATCTGGATGAGTTGGACACTCCAACCCGCCAGCGCGCGGCCGAGGCCGTCTTGTTGGACGTGGCCGATAAAACTGCTGCGGTGAACGTGATGTATCTGGATCGAAACGGTCATGTTCTGGCCGCCGCACAGCCTCTGCCTCGCTCGAATTTGGCTGGTCATCCGGCCTTTGCCCGCGCGTTGCAGGGGGCGATGGGCAGCGCGCATGGAGCCTTTCCCGGCAGCGGAGAGAGGACCTATTCTTACGCTGCCCCATCTTTTGGTCCAGACGGGCAGGTCCAAGGCGCGCTGATGGTGGTGGCCGATGTACAGGATGTGGAACAAACCTGGCGCGGCAGTACCGAGGCTGTGTTCTTCACAGATGCCGACGGGGTGGTCTTTATTTCGAACCGGTCCGACCTGCTGTTTTGGAACCGTGCGGACGGGCAACAGGGTCTGACGCCTCCGGGCGGTAACGCGGTTGATTTTTCTTCGGATATGGTTGGTCCGCATGAATTGTGGAGCATGGGCTGGGGACGCTACCTGCCGCAGCGCGCGCTGCATCTGATGCTGGATTTGCCGGTGATCGACATGACGGCCGAAGTGCTGGTTGATGTCGCCCCGGCGCGCCAGTTGGCCGGATTACAGGCGGCGACGGTTGCAGCGCTTTGCCTTGCGTTTGGCGCGCTGCTGTTTCTGGCCACCGAACGCCGGCGTACATTGGCGCAGGCCAATGCGGTGCTGGAAAGTCGTGTGGCCCAGCGTACCCGTGCCTTGACGGTCGCCAACTCGGCCCTGCGTCGCGAGGTTGCCGAGCGTGAGGAGGCCGAAGCGGCACTGAAACAGGCCCAGGCCGATCTGGTTCAGGCCGGTAAGCTGAGCGCATTGGGCAAGATGTCAGCCGGGATCAGTCACGAACTGAATCAGCCGCTGATGGCGATCCGGCAGTTTGCCGATAACGGCTCGGCCTTTCTGGCACGCGGGAATGCGGGCAAGGCGGGGGAAAACCTGGGGCGGATCTCGGATATGGCCGCGCGTATGGCGCGGATCATCAAGAACCTGCGCGCCTTTGCCCGCAACGAAAGCGAGCCGATGGGGCGGGTCGATCTGGTTCAGGTCCTGAACTCGGCCGTTGAACTGATCGAGACCCGATTGCGTTCCGAAGACGTCGCTCTGGACTGGACGCCACCGAAAGCTCCGGTCTGGGTGTGGGGGGGCGAGGTGCGACTGGTTCAGGTGTTCGTCAACCTGATCAGCAACGCCGCCGACGCGATGGTGGGAAGAAAAGACGCGCGTGTGACGATCACACTGTCCGATCAGGGCCGGCCAAAGGTGTCGGTCCGCGACACCGGCCCCGGTATCGAAGACCCGGACCGTGTGTTCGAACCGTTCTATACCACCAAATCGGTCGGCAGTTCCGAGGGGATGGGCTTGGGCCTGTCCATTTCCTATGGTCTGGTGCAGAGTTTCGGGGGTGACATTCGCGGTTCAAACACACCCGATGGCGCCGAGTTCACGGTCGAGCTTGACCCCTGTCCCAAGGAAAAAGCCGCATGACCCGCAAGGTTCTTTTGGTCGATGATGATGCTGCGGTACGAGAAGCGTTGGCACAGACGTTGGAGCTTGCGGAATACGAGCCCGTGTCCGCTGGGTCTTTCGTGGCCGCAAAGGACCATATTCGCCGCGATTTCGACGGGGTGATCGTTTCGGACATCAGGATGCCGGGTCGGGACGGCTTTCATCTGTTGACCTACGCGCGCGAGACTGACCCGGAATTGCCCGTCATCTTGTTGACCGGTGAAGGCGACATTCCGATGGCGGTCCAGGCCATGGGGCAGGGTGCTTTCGATTTTCTGGAAAAACCTTGTGCGGCAGAGGATCTGTTGGCGGTCCTCAGACGTGCGCTGACAGCACGATCCGAGGTGTTGGGGCAAAGGCGGCAAAAGCGGGAACTGGAACGCGGCGACCCGGCTGCCCGTCTGTTGTTTGGTTTGTCGCAAAAGGCCGCCGACCTGCGCACCCGCGTACGCTCGGTCGCGCCGACGCGCGCCGAGGTGCTGGTGACCGGACCGGTCGGCAGCGGGATCTCGAAAGTTGCCGAGGTAGTCCATCTGATGTCGCCGGACGGGCAGGGACCCTTTGTCAAACGACCCACTGCTGGGCTGACAGCCGGTGACCTGACGCAAAGTTGCGAGGACGCGGCTGGGGGGTCCCTGTTTCTGGACGAGGTATCGTCGATGCCCGACGCCACCCAGTTCGCGGCGCTGGATATGATCGAGCAGGGTGCGCCGGCGCGGATCATTGCCGGGTCTACAGCTGATCTGTCGGCGCTGTCGGAGAGCGGCCAGTTCAACGCGGATCTGTTCTATCGGCTGGATGTCATGCGTGTGCGCATTCCCTCGCTGGCGGAACGGCCCGAGGATATTCCGGTGATTTTCCGCCACTATGTTGCGCAGGCGGCGGAACAGGCGGGGATCGGCGTTCCAGAAATCTCATCGGATCATCTGGCGGCTTTGATGGCGCAGGATTGGCCGGGCAATGCCCGATCGCTGATGTCGGCTGCCATGCGCTTTGTGCTGGGTATGCCCGAAGAGGCCTCAAAGGCCAGTGATTTGGGCCTGAGCGAGCAAATGGCACAGGTGGAACGGTCGCTGCTGATTGCGGCATTGGGACGGCATAACGGCAAGGCATCAGACGCGGCCAAGGCGCTGAAGCTGCCCAGAAAGACGTTCTACGACAAGCTTGCGCGTTATCACATCAGGCCAGAGGATTATCGCCGATAGGTGCTCCCGCCGGTTTACCTGCATTGTCATGCAGGACACCGTTGGGCCGGCAGCCCGTCGGTGCGGGCTGCTGTCGGCGCATGCTTTGCCAATACCGATTCGCCGCATTGATTCGATAAGTGTGCGAAATTTCGCACACGGGCTGGTTTTAGCTGTGCGGATTTTCGCACAGAATTCGGCAGCGGATTCAGAATGATGTAAAATTGCCCGATAAGGTTTTATTTCTAAACAATAATAAGACTCATCCGACTTTCCCAAACAAATCGTTGAGGCAAGACCGGCGATTCGTTTCACTTCGCCCAATGCTCACCATCACGAGCGTTTCATAGTGATTTCAAAGACGTCTGGGAGGAAGAGACAAATGAAATTCCTGACTACAGCCGCCACTGCGCTGGCGCTTAGCGTGACAGCCACCGCTGGCTTTTCGGCCTGCGATGACGGCGAGATCGTCGTCAAGTTCGCGCATGTGACCAACACCGACAAACACCCCAAGGGTATTGCCGCCTCGCTGCTTGAACAGCGTGTAAATGACGAGATGAACGGCGTCATGTGCATGGAGGTCTATCCGAACTCGACACTCTACAATGACGACAAAGTGCTTGAGGCGATGTTGCAGGGCGACGTGCAACTGGCCGCACCGTCGCTGTCGAAGTTCGAGAAGTTCACAAAGCAGTTCCGTCTGTTCGACCTGCCGTTCATGTTCAAGAACATCGATGCTGTGGACGCGTTCCAGGCCTCGGCTGACGGTCAGGCGATGAAAGACAGCATGCAGCGCCGCGGCCTGCAGGGGCTGGCCTTTTGGCACAATGGCATGAAGCAGATGTCAGCCAACAAGCCGCTGGAAACCCCAGCAGATGCGGATGGTCTGAAATTCCGCGTGCAGTCCTCGGACGTTCTGGTGGCCCAGATGGAAGCCATCGGTGGCAGCCCGCAGAAGATGGCGTTCTCGGAAGTTTATGGCGCGCTTCAGCAAGGTGTCGTGGACGGGCAGGAGAACACCTGGTCGAACATCTACGGCAAGAAGTTCTTTGAGGTGCAGGATGGTATCACCGAAACCAATCACGGCATCATCGACTATCTGGTCGTGACATCGGTCGACTGGCTGGACAGCTTGGACCCCGAAGTGCGCGACCAGTTCCTGACCATTCTGGGCGAGGTTACCGAGACCCGGAACAAAGAAGCCTTTGCCGTGAATGAGGCGGCCAAAGCCTCGATCACTGATGCGGGAGGCATCATTCGCGATCTGAACCCTGAACAGCGTCAGGCCTGGGTCGATGCGATGAAGCCTGTTTGGGACAAGTTCGCTGATGACGTAGGTCAGGACAAGATTGACGCCGCACAGGCGATCAACGCCGGGTTCTGATCCCGGTTCAGGCCACGCGTCCGGGGACTGGGGAGTTATCGACGCGTGGGCCGGGCGGGCCGTAAAATGGCCCGCCACCTTAACTCTCATCAATATCGACTCTCATTACAAATTGCGGGGACAGAGAGATGTCTGGTGCGAATTCCGGCCAGGGCGGGCTGGTCGACCATATCGAAGAGACGATGATCGCGTTGCTGTTGGGTTTGATGACGGTTGTCACCTTCGCCAACGTGATCGCGCGGTTCGTGTTCAACTCTAACATTCTTTGGGCGCTGGAACTGACGGTATTCACCTTCGGCTGGCTGGTACTGCTAGGGGCCTCGTACGCGGTGAAGAAACACGCGCATCTGGGGGTGGATGCCATCCTGAACATGCTGGCCCCGGCACCGCGTCGCATTCTGGCGCTTATTGCGGTGGCCTGTTGCCTGGTGTTCTCGCTGCTGCTGCTCAAGGGATCCTATGACTATTGGGCGGTCTTTGCCGATCTGCCGCCCACCTCGGGCCGCTGGTTCCCCACCGGGTTCGACACCGGAGCGCGCAGTCAGAGCTTTTACGAGGTCGACGACATCCCGATGGTCGCGCCCCTGCGGTTTCTGGAGGACCTGATCAACTATGGCGAGGGGTACGAGAAGCTGCCCAAGGTTATTCCGTATCTGGTGCTACCGGTTTCGATGTTGCTGCTGGTGATCCGCTTTGCGCAGGTCGCTGTTCAGATCTGGCGTGGCGAGACCGACCGCCTTGTGGCCAGCCACGAGGTCGAGGACGAGATTGAAGAGGTTCGGGCCCAACAAGGAGGGCACAACTGATGGACGTCGTACTTCTTTTCTCGATGGTCATCGGCCTGCTGCTGATCGGGGTTCCGATTGCGGTCGCGCTTGGCCTCAGTTCGACCCTGTTTCTGTTGATCTATTCCGACAGTTCGCTGGCCTCGGTCGCGGGAACACTGTTCGAAGCCTTCGAGGGGCACTTTACCCTGCTGGCGATCCCATTCTTTATCCTTGCGTCATCGTTCATGACAACAGGTGGCGTGGCGCGGCGGATCATCCGGTTCTCGATTGCCTGTGTCGGGCATCTTCCCGGCGGTCTGGCGATTGCGGGAGTGTTTGCTTGTATGCTGTTTGCGGCGCTTTCGGGGTCGTCCCCCGCCACCGTGGTTGCCATTGGTTCGATTGTGATCGCTGGCATGCGTCAAGTCGGTTATTCGAAAGAATTCGCTGCCGGTGTGATCTGTAACGCGGGCACGCTGGGTATCCTGATCCCCCCTTCGATCGTGATGGTGGTCTATGCGGCAGCCGTTGAGGTCTCGGTTGGGCGCATGTTCCTTGCGGGCGTCATCCCGGGCCTGATGGCCGGGCTGATGCTGATGGTCACGATCTATGTCATGGCCAAGGTCAAGGATCTGCCCAAGGGCGACTGGAAGGGCTGGGGCGAGGTCTTTACTTCGGCGCGCGAGGCCGGTTGGGGCCTGTTCCTGATCGTGATCATTCTGGGCGGTATCTATGGCGGGATCTTCACCCCGACCGAGGCCGCAGCGGTTGCCGCTGTCTATGCGTTCCTGATCGCCAGCTTTGTTTATAAGGACATGGGGCCGCTCAGCACCGACGGGGATGCGCAGAACATTCCGCTGATCAAGAAGCCCTATGCGCTGGTCACGGCCTTTTTCCACCCCGACACAAAGCACACGCTGTTTGAGGCTGGTAAGCTGACCGTTACGCTGCTGTTCGTGATCGCCAACGCGCTGATCCTGAAGCATGTGCTGACGGACGAGCAGGTACCACAGCACATCGCCAGCGCCATGCTGTCGGCGGGTCTGGGGCCGGTGACCTTCCTGATCGTGGTGAACGTGATCTTGCTGATCGGCGGTCAGTTCATGGAACCCTCGGGATTGCTGGTCATCGTGGCGCCACTGGTGTTCCCAATCGCGATCGAACTGGGTATCGACCCGATCCATCTGGGCATCATCATGGTGGTCAACATGGAGATCGGGATGATCACCCCTCCGGTCGGATTGAACCTCTTTGTCACCTCGGGCGTGGCCGGGATGCCGATGATGGGCGTGGTCAAGGCGGCGCTGCCGTTCCTGGCGGTCCTCTTCGTCTTCCTGATCATGGTGACGTATATTCCGTGGATCTCGACCTTCCTGCCCAATACGTTCATGGGGCCCGAGATCATAACGAACTAGCCCGTGTAAATGGGTGCAAGCCGGGCGTTTCTCAGCGCCCGGTTTTTTCGTGTCTTGAATTTAGTTGATGGCCTCTTATCTCAGGCGCTGAGGACGACCTCTCCACAATGGAAGATCATTCGGGACGACCCGAACTGACATGAGGTGCCTCAATGTCCTGGATATATCTGTTGTTTGCCGGCCTGCTGGAAATCGTCTGGGCTGTTGCGATGAAGCAATCGGCAGGGTTCACACGTCTGTGGCCGACATTGGTGATGGGCGTGTCGATGATCGGATCGTTCGGTCTGCTGGCCTTGGCGATGCGCGCTTTGCCATTGGGCACGGCCTATGTGATCTGGACCGGCATTGGGGCTGTCGGTGCGTTTCTGGTCGGCGTCACGTTTTTGGGTGAGGCCATGACCGCCGCACGTGTCTTTGCGGCGGCCCTGATCGTGGCCGGAATGATCACGATGAAACTGGCCTGAGCGATCAGACGCCCTCGAGCGCGGAAATAATGCCCGAAAAGTCGGCGGCCTTGAGGCTTGCGCCACCAACCAATGCGCCGTCGACATTCGACACGCCAAAGATCTCGGACGCGTTCGAAGGTTTCACCGAACCGCCATAGAGCAACCGGACCGACCGGCCCACACCCTCGCCGAACCGGCGTTCAAGGCGGGCGCGGATGAAGTCGTGCACTTCACCGATCTGATCCAGCGTTGGCACCTTGCCGGTGCCGATGGCCCAGATCGGTTCATAGGCAACAACCAGGTTCTCTCCGGTCGATTGATCGGGGATCGATCCGGACATCTGACCGCCAATGATGTCCAGCGTGTTGGCGGCCTCGCGCTGTTCCAGGCTTTCACCGACGCAAATGATTGCCGTCAGCCCCGCATCCATCGCGGCGCGGGCTTTGGCCCGGATTGCTTCGTCCTGTTCGCCATGATCCTGACGGCGTTCGGAATGGCCAAGGATCACATAGTCTGCGCCCGCATCCTTGAGCATGTCGGCGCTGATGTCACCTGTATGCGCCCCCGACGTTTCTGCGTGGCAATCCTGGCCGCCGGTCGCAATGCCGCTGCTTGCAAGGCTAAGCCCGGCCCGATGCACCAGAGTCGCGGGGGGGCAGATTAGGATATCGATTGGCGCTGAAGGGTGCGCATTGGAGAGAAGTTCCAACTCGGCCAGCGCGGCCCCGGTTCCGTTCATTTTCCAGTTGCCCGCTGCTAGTTTGCGCCGCATCTTCGCCTCTCTGATATCGTGGTATGTCCCGTTCCAGTTAACATCCCCGACAGACGCTTACAATTCCGCTTGCGAAGCCCGGAACGGACAGGCAGGTAATGCGCGCAACAATCGGGTGCGACATGATCGAAAACCTAAACCTCCGGAAACTTGATCAACGGGACGGGGCCGAACTGGCCAAACTGGCGCAAAGCGTGCGGGATGTCGGGTTTCTGACTGTCAGCGAGACGGGGCTGGATGCAGGCCGGATCAACGCAGTATTCGATGCGTATCGCGCTTTTTTTCGGTTGCCCGAAGCTGAAAAGCGCACTGTCGACATGTCCCGGACCGGAGCGAACCGGGGCTGGGGCGCCAAGCAGTCAGAGCAGGTCGATCCGAATGCCAATCCCGACTTCAAAGAGGTATTCGACTGCGGTTTTGAGTTGCCGGCCCATCACTCATATGCAGCGCGTGGGTTAAGCGTCTATGCCCCGAACCTTTGGCCCGATAGCCCGGTGGGCTTTCGCGAGACGATACAAGCTTACTATGCAGATGCCTGCGGCGTTGCCATGCGTGTGCTGCGTGCCATTGCGGTGGCGTTGGGCAAAGAGGCGAGCAGCTTTGACCGGGCTT
Organism: Ruegeria sp. CH11; assembly: GCF_056537105.1. NCBI lineage: Bacteria > Pseudomonadati > Pseudomonadota > Alphaproteobacteria > Rhodobacterales > Roseobacteraceae > Ruegeria > Ruegeria sp. CH11. Next base: position 406,007 of record NZ_JBQFQX010000001.1, on the reverse strand, counting down.
TTGATGCGCCGATGGCGCTGTTGCGCGGCAACTATTACCCGAAAAGGCCGGACTGGGCCGGAGACAAAGATTTCGGGATCGCGGAACACACTGATTATGGCTGTCTGACGCTGCTGGCAACCGATGGAGCACCGGGGCTTGAGGTCCGTATGCCGGACGGGTCATGGCAGTCGGTTCTCGCCGCGCCGGGCCGGTTCGTTATCAATTTTGGCGAAATGCTCGAGTTTTGGACTGCGGGGCAGGCCAAAGCAACGCTTCACCGCGTCAAAGGCGGCGCGCAAGAGAGGTTGTCGATCCCGCTATTCTTCAACCCGTCCTATGACACGAACGTGGCCCCGCCTGATACCGGCCAGATGATCGCGGCCGGCGAACATCTGACCCGCCGGTTCAATGAGACCTACGTTCATCTGAAAAAGGCGTCTTAGCGCTGGGGTGCAAGGCTTTCGTCGAATTTGATGGATTCACCACAGCCGCAGGCATCGACAACGTTGGGGTTGCGGAACTTGAAACCGGATTCCAAAAGCGAGACTTCGTAGTCGATCTCGGTCCCGAACAAGAACATCTGCGCCATTGGGGCAATTATGACCCGGGCACCATCCTGTTCGACAACCTCGTCATTGGGGTCTGCCTGATCGACATAGTCCATGGTGTATTCCATGCCTGCACATCCGCCCTTCTTGACGCCAATGCGCAGACCGGCATGGCCGCCTGATTGCATCAGGCGAACAATCTGCTCGGCGGCCTTGGGTGTCATGGTCACGGCCTGCTTGCCGGGAATGCCAAACATTAAGAGACTCCGTTTTCTCGCGCTGACACCTAATCTAAGGCCGACAGCGGGCAGGCTCAAGAGAGGGGCGGCCAAAGCACGCAACAATTCTGCGAGGATATGCGCCGTTCGACTTGCCCTAAACCCGTGAATGACCATAGCCTGCCAAAAGTTTCGAACCCTTTTCAATGACCAAGGTGGAGTGATGATGGCTATCCTAAAACGAGCGTTTAACGCCTTTGCGGCCGCAACTGTCGGGCTGGTGGGCCTGACACAAACCGTGATCGCTGAAACCGAGCGGCACCCCGTTAATTGCTCGACCGCCGAGGGCGATTTGCGCGCTATCGCTGCCGAGAAGAAACATGCGGAAGATCAACAGGTTGAAAGCGTTATCTCAATCACTCCGGCTGGTGCGCTGCTTGGGTTGGCGACAGGGACCGAGAACAAGCGGCTCAAGATGCTGTCTGGCGACTATATCAAGCAGCTGGACGACCGCGCGGCAGAGATCAAATCGACCTGCAACGTGAATTAGCGCGTGGCACAGACCGGGATATTGGCGCTGATCGAAGCCAAAGTGCGGCACTTGCAGACAAAAATGGACCGCCCTCGGGCAAGGGCGGTCCAGGATGGGCCAAGCTTTCATGGGGGCGGCTTGTTTATAGGCCCATGCAGTTCGCGTAGTAGGTGACTGTCGCAGGCCAGTCCGAGAAAACGCCCTCGACGCCTACATCCTGTGCCAGCACGTGCAGCAATTGGTAATACATGCTGTCATCCGCCGTCACATCCGCAAGCGACTGGAAGTACCAGCCACCGCCGGTTGACAGCGGCCCCGAGCGTTCCAGCGTCCAGGTGATCAGTTTCAGACCGGCCTCTTTGGCTTGCTTCGCCCAGACCGAGGGGACAATCTCACCGTTGTCAACGGTGACCAGCATCCACATCGGCGGTGCGATATAGTTGACACCTTTAGCGTGTAATTCATTGAAATCATGCGGAAAGGTAGTTTGGTCGTTGGGGTCGAAGCCATCGATATTGTATGAGTTGTCCAGGAAAACTGCCTGCTTTCCGAACTCGGGCTCAGCCTCGATCCAGTACAAAACATCATCAAGGTTGAAACTTTGCGCCCAAACATCCGAGGCGGGGATACCGGCGGCCTTGTATTCGTCGACCAGCTTTTGCGCATAGTCCTGCTGGCTGAACCCGTTGAACGGCATTTCAACCGATGGCGATTTCAGCTCAGGCGTAAATTTGACCCCCAGATCGCGGAACAGTGCGATGGATTCGGCGTGGGTCATGGTGCGAGCGTCATCCACAAACAAGGTGGTGCGCCAGCCCGCGACACCTGCCTGATAGTCTTGCGGAGTTGTGGCGGATTTGTCGGCACTGTCCATTTTCGGGATCAGCGTTCTGAACTGTGCGAGTGTCAGTTCGGATGTCCGGCATTCGGCCTGTGCCTCGGTCTCTCCTTCGGCGGGCGCGAATGGAACCACGCAGATATCAGCCAGATCGCTGGTCAGAATATTTGTCGTTTTATGAAGGTCGTTCTGCGCGTGGCGGCAGACCAGTTCGTGATCCTTGGTAAAGGTCACGTCGCATTCCAGAATCCCGGCCCCCATACGCGCTGCTGCAACGTTGGATTCGACCGTATGTTCCGGGAACAGCAACGGCGCGCCGCGATGACCGATCGAAAACTCCGAGGCTTTCGGGGTCTGAGCGGCGCAGGCTTGCAGCGTCGATTTCAGCTCACCCTCGGGCAGTTTGTCGATCAAGTATGCCGGGCGCGGGCCATAGCTTATCTGTGGGGCGACACCGTTGGCCACAGCGATCGTGGGCAGCAATAGGGCGGCGCAAAAGGTTGGTAAACGCATCATAATCTCCGGTCAGTCTGCGAGGGCGTTCTGGCCCAGCAATGTGACGTCTCGAAAACGGTTGCGTAACAATCAACACACTGTTTTGTAACAGCGAAGCGAATTCTGTGGATAAGTCTTGTTTACATGAAGCCCAGTTCAAGCCGGGCTTCGTCCGACATCATTTCCATGCCCCAGGGGGGCTCCCATGTCAGTTGGACGTCAACCTCTTTGACGCCAGCAACAGGTTCGACTGCCTCGACGATCCAGCCGGGCATCTCACCCGCAACCGGGCAACCCGGTGCGGTCAGGGTCATGATGACCTTCACGGCGTTCTCATCGCTGATCTCGATGGTGTAGATCAGACCCAGATCGTAGATATTGACCGGAATTTCGGGGTCAAAGACCGTACGGCAGGCGTCGACGATCGAATCGTACAACGGGTGTTCGATCGTTGAAGGTGCAATCAGGGGCGTGCCTTCAAGATGTTCGCTGGGGTGAGTCATTGATGCCTCGGGTCTGTTACCTGACGGATTATATAGGGAAAGCATCCACCAGCGTCCAGAGGTGCGGTGGCGCCTTGTAGCAGGCACCAACCGCGCTTAGTCGTTTATGTCACGGTCGAAGGTTTTTACCTGACCGTGGGGCGAGGCAAACATCCGGCGCAGACACAGCCATGCAGCCAGCGACAGTATTGCAAAGATCAGCATCAGTGCCGGTAGGACAGGCGTTACGCCCGGGATCAGCAGCAAGATACCGGTGATGGCCGCGCCGATCGCAAAACCCAGAAATATGAAACCCGGCAGCACGACCTCGAGGATCGCCAGAACCAGCGCTGCTGCCAGCCAGATCCACCAGGTCAGCCAGTAGGGATCGGCCATTATTTGTTTCCTTTCAGCATGTTGAAGGCGTTTCCGAAAGCTTCGATCGCGTTGGCAGGAACAACGATGGTCTGTGATCCCGATCCGCCGCCGAGCGCGTTCAGCGATTCAACCTGTTTCAGGGCGACTTGGTATTGCGCGGCCTCAAGGCCGTTGTCCTGAATGGCCTTGGCGACCACTTCGGTGGCATAGGCCTCGGCTTCGGCCTGAATGCGGCGGGCCTTGGCGGTCTGCTCGGCTGCATAAAGCTCAGCATCGGCCTGGAGCTCGACGGCGCGTTTCTGGCCCTCAGCTTCGGTCACCTGTGCGCGGCGCGCGCGTTCGGCGTTGAGCTGTTGCAACATGGCGTCACGGGTGGCCTGATCCAGATTCACGTCCAGAATTTCGGCGCGCGTCACCTCGATGCCCCAATCATCAACGGCGGTCTCGACACTTTCCTGGATGCGTTCGATCAGTTGGGCGCGGTTGGACTGCACCTCATCCAGATCCATTTTGCCGATCTCGGCGCGGACGATACCGGCCACAGTGGTGGCAATGGCGCCGTCAACGTCGCGGATACGGTACACCGTCTTTTCGGGTTCCAGAATGCGATAAAAGACCGAGGTGTCGATCTGCACCAGAACGTTGTCTTTGGTGATGGCGTCCTGGGTCGCGTTAGGAAGCTGGCGTTCAAGAATGGATATCTTATGGCGCGCAACATCCAGAAACGGAACGATAAAGTTGATGCCAGGGCCAAGAACCGAGTGCAACCGGCCGAACCGTTCAACCACGTATTTCTCGGATTGCGGTACGATTTTGATGCCTTTGAAAATGACGGCGATAATGAAGGCCGCCGCAAGCAAATAAATAATGTTCGAAGTAAGCAGGCCGATAATCTGTTCTTCGGTCATTTCTGTCCTCTGTTATTGTGTACTGTGGTATACATGTGGGGATTGAGTCGCCCGATTTCAACTCTGGTATGGCGTGCGGTGCTCGCGATGCAAACTTTTGGGACCGCCGACGCGGCCTTAATTGAGCGCTGTGACTGCTTTGCACCCTGTTTCGACGCCCCGCAACGTGTGTCTGACGGGTTGCAATGCCCAGGCGGATCAGGCAAATGCTGCCCGGTTCCGCGACCCGAGGCGTATAGATGACCGACCGTTTCTCGTTTGATCTGAAAGCAACCGATGGCAAGGCCCGTATAGGAGTGATCCATACGCCGCGCGGGGATGTGCGCACACCTGCCTTTATGCCTGTGGGCACCGCAGCCACGGTAAAGGCAATGATGCCCGAAAGCGTGCGCGCCACCGGTGCTGACATCCTGCTGGGGAACACATACCATCTGATGCTGCGCCCAACGGCCGAGCGGATTGATCGTCTGGGTGGTTTGCACAAGTTCATGAACTGGGAGCGGCCGATCCTGACCGACTCGGGCGGGTTTCAGGTGATGTCGCTGGCCGGGTTGCGCAAACTGACCGAGAAGGGCGTGACCTTCAAATCCCACATTGATGGGTCCAGACACGAACTGACGCCGGAACGGTCGATGGAAATCCAGCGACTTTTGGGCTCGGACATCGTCATGTGTTTTGATGAATGCCCCGCATTGCCTGCCGACCGCGACCGCATCGCCGAGTCGATGCGCCTGTCGATGCGGTGGGCGGAACGGTCCCGCGTAGCATTCGGCGACCGCCCAGGCCATGCTCTGTTTGGCATCATGCAGGGCGGGCTGGAACAGGATCTGCGCGAAGAAAGCGCTGAGGCCCTGAAATCCATCGGGTTCGAAGGCTATGCCGTCGGTGGTCTGGCCGTGGGCGAGGGGCAGGAGGCCATGTTCGACTGCCTCGACTATGCGCCCGATTATCTGCCGAGCGACAAGCCGCGTTATCTCATGGGTGTCGGCAAACCCGATGATATCGTCGGTGCCGTTGCGCGCGGGATCGACATGATGGACTGCGTATTGCCGTCGCGTTCGGGCCGAACCGGGCAAGTGTTCACGCGTCACGGTGTTGTGAACATCAAGAACGCGCGCCACGCCGACGATCCGCGCCCGCTGGACGAAAGTTGTTCATGCCCGGCTTGTTCGAACTATTCCCGCGCCTATCTGCATCACGTTTTCCGCTCGAACGAAATGATCTCGGGCATGCTGCTGACCTGGCACAATCTGCATTACTTCCAGGAAATCATGCAGGGAATGCGTGACGCCATCGCGGCCGGAACGTTCGCAGACTGGCAGGCCAATTTTCATGCGCAGCGCGCGCAGGGCGATATCGAGCCTTTGTAGGCCGGTGACAATATTTTCGAATTTTGCTAGTCTCAGCGGATTAGATCAGTGAATTTGCGTGTGTCAGGAGGATATTGTGCCTCGCTTGATTGTTTTGTTTTGCATCTTTTTTGCCCCGTTCGCCTATGCAGATGTCTGGACGTTTGAAACGCCGTCCGAAAACATCCAATGCGTTGTCGGTCACGGACCATCATCGTCGGATATCGAATGCCGAATAATCGAACGGCACGGTGCCCCGGCATTGCCACGTCCGGCAAGCTGCGCTTCGGATTGGGGTCACTCTTTCCTTATGTTCGACACTGACCCGGTTCAGATGCTGTGCCAGCCGCTCAGCCGCGATCGCAGCGGTTATGAGCGAGCCGAATATGGCGTGACCGGAGAGTTTGGCGGCTTTGTCTGTCACTCGTCCCGAAATGGATTGGATTGTCGCAACCGGGACGGGCACGGGTTCTTCCTGTCTAGGGCGGTTCAGAGGGTATTCTGACGCGATTAAGCCGAACTCTGTCTCGCTGTGACATAAAATCGGTGGATATGTCTGCGCGACGCCTTGCAGTCGCCTGTGCCTCGGGTCATTCTGATCCGCGAATGATAATGGTGAGGTTGAAATGTGGTGCAAACCGCCCCACCTTTACCGTCCAAGACAGGAGACAGCCAATGGTTGCCTGAACAGGGACCAGCGCCGTCTTGCCAATGATAAGGATTGAGCATGCAAGAGCCTCTGAATTCCTCATACCCCGTCCTGCCGCTGCGCGACATTGTGGTGTTCCCGCATATGATCGTGCCGCTGTTCGTGGGCCGTGACAAATCGGTCCGTGCGCTGGAAGAGGTGATGCAGGATGACAAGCAAATTCTGTTGTCCAGCCAGATCGACCCCGGCGTCGATGACCCAGAAATTGACGGTATCTACCGGTCCGGCGTTCTGGCCAATGTGCTGCAACTGCTGAAACTGCCCGATGGCACGGTCAAGGTGCTGGTCGAGGGGCAGGCACGGGTACAGATCACGGAATTCCTTGAAAACGAAGACTTCTTCGAAGCCCGCGCCGAGTATCTGACCGAGATCCCGGGAGACGTGACCACAACCGAGGCGCTGTTGCGAACTGTCGCGGACGAGTTCGAGCGCTATGCCAAAGTGCGCAAGAACATCCCCGAAGAGGCTTTGGCTGCCGTTGGCGAGACCACCGAGCCTGCTAAGCTTGCCGATCTGGTTTCGGGTCATCTGGGCATCGAGGTCGAACAAAAGCAGGAACTGCTTGAGACGCTTTCGGTCAGCGAGCGGCTGGAAAAGGTCTATGGCCTGATGCAGGGCGAAATGTCGGTTCTGCAAGTAGAGAAAAAGATCAAGACCCGCGTCAAGTCGCAGATGGAGAAGACCCAGCGCGAGTACTATCTGAATGAGCAGATGAAGGCCATTCAGAAGGAACTTGGCGATGGTGAGGACGGCAGCAACGAGGTCGCCGAACTGGAAGCCAAGATCGCCGAGACCAAACTGTCGAAAGAGGCGCGCGAGAAGGTTGAAGGCGAGCTGAAAAAGCTCAAGAACATGTCGCCCATGTCTGCCGAAGCAACGGTCGTGCGCAACTACTTGGACTGGATTCTGGCTCTGCCATGGGGCACCAAGTCCCGCGTCAAAAAGGATCTGGGTCGCGCGCAGGACATTCTGGACGCCGATCACTATGGGCTTGAGAAGGTCAAAGAGCGGATCGTCGAATATCTGGCGGTTCAACAGCGTTCGAAAAAGCTGAAAGGCCCGATCCTGTGCCTTGTTGGCCCTCCGGGCGTGGGTAAAACCTCGCTTGGTAAATCGGTTGCCAAAGCCACGGGGCGCGAGTTTATTCGCATCTCGCTGGGCGGCGTACGCGATGAATCCGAGATTCGTGGCCACCGTCGGACCTATATCGGTTCGATGCCCGGCAAGATCATTCAGGCGCTGAAAAAGGCGAAAACCACGAACCCGCTCATCCTGCTCGATGAGATCGACAAGATGGGGCAGGACTTCCGTGGCGATCCGGCCTCGGCGATGCTCGAAGTGTTGGATCCGGAACAGAACAATACGTTCATGGACCACTACCTGGAGGTCGAATATGACCTTTCTAACGTGATGTTCCTGACCACGTCGAACAGCTATAATATGCCCGGCCCTCTGCTGGACCGGATGGAAATCATCCCGCTGGCCGGCTACACCGAGGACGAAAAGCGCGAGATCGCCAAGCAGCATCTGATCAGCAAACAGATCAAGAACCATGGCCTGAAGGCCAAGGAATTTGAGCTGACCGATGAGGCGTTGCAATCGATCATCCGTACCTACACTCGTGAGGCAGGTGTACGGAACCTTGAGCGTGAGATTGCCAAAGTGGCGCGGAAATCGCTGACAAAGATCATCAAGAAAGAGGCGGAAACTGTTGAAGTTACGCCGGAAAATCTTGATGACTTCCTGGGCGTGCCAAAGTTCCGCTATGGTCTGGCCGAGCAGGACGATCAGGTTGGAGTTGTCACCGGTCTGGCCTGGACTTCGGTGGGCGGCGACCTGCTGCATATCGAGGCTCTGAAACTGCCCGGCAAGGGGCGAATGAAGACCACTGGCAAGCTGGGCGATGTGATGAAGGAATCCATCGACGCGGCGTCGTCCTACGTGCGGTCCATTTCGCCTCAGATCGGAGTGAAACCACCGCAGTTCGACAAGATCGACATCCACGTGCATGTGCCCGATGGCGCCACGCCCAAAGACGGCCCATCGGCCGGCCTGGCGATGGTGACGTCGATCGTTTCGGTTCTGACCGGCATCCCGGTGCGCAAAGATATCGCCATGACAGGCGAGGTATCACTGCGTGGCAACGCCATGCCGATTGGTGGTTTGAAAGAGAAACTGCTGGCAGCTCTGCGCGGCGGCATCAAGACGGTTCTGATCCCCGAGGAAAACGAAAAGGACCTGGCGGAAATCCCGGATAACGTCAAGGAAGGTCTCGAGATCATTGCCGTCAAACATGTCTCAGAAGTTCTTGAGCATTCTCTGGTCCGCGAGCCTGAACCGATTGAGTGGGACGAGGCTGCCGAAGAGGCCGCTGCGGCAGCGGCCAAAACGACTGAAAGTGCTGGTCCTTCGGCCACGGCGCACTGACGAAGATGGCGCGAACGAAGGGGCGGGCTCAAAGCGCGCCCCTTTTTGCATGGCAATGAAACTGCGTTGCGTCATTAACAGTTCAGTTGGTCAGCATTTGCCTTTTCTGTCCGACTCTGTGTAACACGTGATGCATACGTGAAGGGCGTTCATAAGAAACTTTGCAAGGGATAGTAATTTCGAAGATGAAACTCACGCTTCACATCGGAATGGGAAAGGCTGGGTCGACATCGATTCAAGACTCGCTTTATGCGGCGCGGAATGAAATCCGAGAATATGGGTGTCTATTTCCAGACACACTATACATTCCCGCCCGCCACCACTGGCTACAGCCTCTGATCCTTGATGATCCTATGAGAGCTCCTTCTGTGATGCACAGAATGGGCTTTAGCAGTGAGTTGGCGAAAAAAGGCGCGCTTGAGGAGTGGGACTATCTCCTCCGGCAACTGGATGCGGGAAAACCCGATAACCTGATCTTAAGCAGTGAAGTTTTGTTCGCGACGCATTCACCTGAAGAAATAGCCAGAGCGCGTGAGTTTCTGCCCAAACTGTCAGAAGATATATCTGTCTTTGCTTATGTTCGAAGCCCGGTAAAACGCTATTTGTCCAGTGTGCAGCAAGCGCTCAAATCAAAAAACCGGATCGTCCAACCGGGTGGAGCTCATGTTTCAACGATTCTCAAGAACTACAGTGACATATACGGAGATGTCGTCAACGCACGTGTTTTTGAGAAAGAAAGGCTCCGGAACCACGACGTAATCGCCGACTTTCTGGAGTGGGCGGATCTGCCCATTCCGTACGAAACTTTACCCAAAATGCAAAGCAATGAAAGTGTCTCCGCTGAAGGCATGGCCATTCTGCAGGAAATGTCCCCTGAGACCGGGCCTAGCAACCCTGACGAACTAACGTTGAAGAGAAAACGTTTCAGAGCGGTTCTGAAAGCAGATCAGGCGATTGCTGCGCCAACCAAACCCGAGCTTAGGCCGGAAATCGCAGAGTATATTGTGGCTCGGAGCAAAGAACTACCGATACTCCGCGATGAATATGGTCTTTATTTTGATGATATCGACTATTCTTTGATAAATGATAAGTCGGTCGAGAAACTGGAAATTACCCGAATTGATGAGATTTGCTCGTATGATGCCGAACGAAAAGAAATGGTGCAGAATAAGGCGGAAAAAATTCTTGCCAGAGTGATCGAGCGCGATAAGCGCAAAGTGGAAAAGCAACAAACGGCTTCGAAACCCAAGGGGATGATGCAACGAATGAAAGAGATTTTCACTGGCGGCTGAAATTGCTACCGACATTAAGCAGAAAATTGAATGGTGGGTGATAAGAGATTTGAACTCCTGACATCTTCGATGTGAACGAAGCGCTCTACCACTGAGCTAATCACCCGTGAGGCGGGGTCTTACAGGCTCTGACCATTTGCTGCAAGGGGGGTGAGCATGATTGATGGGCGCAAATCCCTGCATCAAAAGCAGGGGCGGCAGGAAAAATTCGAAAAGCGGAAAAAACTTGAAAACGCCGCTTGACGCTGCCCGAGCGTAGCCATAATACACCCCAACGTTCCATCGGGAACGGGCAGCGGGCGGTTGTAGCTCAGTTGGTTAGAGTACCGGCCTGTCACGCCGGGGGTCGCGGGTTCGAGCCCCGTCAACCGCGCCATCGCTGCACCCCTTGGTCCAGGGCAAAGGCCACAAAAAAAGATGCGCGGTTGTAGCTCAGTTGGTTAGAGTACCGGCCTGTCACGCCGGGGGTCGCGGGTTCGAGCCCCGTCAACCGCGCCATTTTTCCCAAAGATTACCCGGCCCCAAAGCCTCTGCGATTTGGCTTCGGTGTTGGCTGTCAGTAGGTGTCGGCAATAAACCGTCCGTTCACACTTTGTTCTAACTTTTTTGTTGGAGACTCAGCGCGGCTCGCCTATTTCTAGGGAACTTGTTTGTTGGGGGCCGAAATGGCTGAGCTGAAGAATATCGAGGTACGCGGCGCGCGGGAACACAACCTCAAGAACATCGACGTAGATATTCCACGCGATCAGCTGGTCGTGATCACTGGCCTGTCCGGATCGGGCAAGTCTTCGCTGGCTTTCGATACGATCTATGCCGAAGGGCAACGCCGCTATGTCGAAAGCCTGTCGGCCTACGCACGGCAGTTTCTGGACATGATGGAAAAGCCCGATGTGGATCATATCAGCGGGCTTTCTCCGGCAATTTCGATTGAGCAGAAGACGACCTCGAAGAACCCGCGCTCGACCGTGGGGACCGTGACCGAGATTTACGACTATCTGCGCCTGCTCTTTGCGCGCGCCGGTACGCCCTATAGCCCCGCAACCGGCCTGCCGATCGAAGCGCAGCAGGTGCAGGACATGGTCGACCGCATCATGACGATGGAGGAGGGGACGCGAGGGTACCTTCTGGCCCCCATCGTGCGTGACCGAAAGGGGGAATATAAGAAAGAGTTCCTTGAGCTGCGCAAGCAGGGTTTTCAACGCGTCAAGGTCGATGGCGAGTTCTACGAGCTGGACGAGCCGCCCACACTGGACAAGAAATTTCGCCACGATATTGACGTCGTCGTTGACCGTCTTGTTGTTCGCGAGGGTATGGAAACCCGCCTGGCCGACAGTCTGCGCACGGCATTGGATCTTGCGGACGGAATTGCGGTTCTGGAAACTGCGCCGCGCGAAGGCGACCCCGAACGCATTACGTTCAGCGAGAATTTTGCCTGCCCTGTCAGCGGCTTCACCATCCCCGAGATTGAGCCGCGCCTGTTTTCATTCAATGCGCCGTTTGGGGCTTGCCCGGATTGCGACGGGCTTGGGGTCGAGCTGTTTTTTGACGAACGTCTCGTAGTGCCTGACCAGACGCTGAAACTGTATGACGGTGCTCTGGCCCCGTGGCGTAAAGGCAAGTCGCCCTATTTTTTGCAAACCATCGAAGCCATTGCGCGGCATTTTGAGTTCGACAAGAACACGCCGTGGAAAGATCTGCCCAAGAAGGTGCAGCAGGTATTTCTGCGCGGCTCGGGCGATGAGGAGATTCAATTCCGCTATGACGAAGGCGGGCGGGTCTATCAGGTCACGCGCAGTTTCGAGGGCGTTATTCCCAACATGGAGCGGCGCTATCGCGAAACCGATAGTGCGTGGATTCGAGAGGAGTTCGAGCGTTATCAGAATAACCGCCCCTGTGGTACCTGCGAAGGCTACCGCCTGCGCCCCGAGGCGCTGGCAGTAAAGATCGCTGGGCTGCACGTAGGGCAGGTGGTCGAGATGTCCATCCGCGAGGCGCTGGCCTGGATCGAGGACGCGCCGAACCATCTGAGCGCTCAAAAAAACGAAATCGCGCGGGCAATTCTGAAGGAAATTCGCGAGCGGCTCGGGTTCCTGAATAATGTGGGACTGGAATACCTTACGCTGTCACGTTCAAGCGGAACACTGTCGGGTGGCGAAAGCCAACGCATCCGTTTGGCCAGCCAGATCGGTTCGGGGCTGACCGGGGTTCTCTACGTTCTGGACGAACCCTCCATCGGGTTGCACCAACGCGACAACGACCGTCTGCTGGGGACTCTCAAAAACCTTCGGGACCAGGGCAATACGGTTATCGTTGTAGAACATGACGAAGAGGCCATACGCGAGGCGGATTACGTCTTTGACATCGGTCCCGGCGCAGGGGTTCACGGCGGGCAGGTGGTCAGCCATGGCACGCCCGAGGTGATTGCCAGCGATGCGGCCTCGATCACCGGGCAGTATCTGGCAGGAACGCGCGAAATTGCGGTACCTGCGGAACGCCGCAATGGCAAAAAGCAAAAGGTCACAGTGGTCAAGGCGACCGGGAACAACCTGAAGAACGTCACCGCTGAGTTTCCGCTGGGCAAGTTTGTCTGCGTCACGGGTGTTTCTGGTGGCGGCAAGTCCACCTTGACGATCGAGACGCTGTTCAAAACCGCTTCGATGCGTCTGAATGGCGCGCGGCAGACGCCAGCGCCTTGCGAAACGATCAAGGGGCTGGAACATCTGGATAAGGTCATCGACATCGACCAGCGTCCGATCGGGCGGACTCCGCGTTCGAATCCAGCGACTTACACCGGGGCCTTCACCCCGATCCGTGACTGGTTTGCCGGACTGCCCGAGGCCAAAGCACGGGGGTACAAGCCCGGCCGGTTCAGCTTTAACGTCAAGGGCGGTCGGTGTGAGGCCTGCCAGGGCGACGGTGTCATCAAGATCGAGATGCACTTCCTGCCGGATGTTTATGTTACTTGCGAGACCTGCAAGGGCGCGCGGTACAACCGCGAAACGCTAGAGATCAAGTTCAAGGGCAAGTCCATTGCGGATGTGCTTGATATGACGGTGGAAGACGCGCAGGAGTTCTTTAAAGCCGTGCCCTCGATCCGGGACAAGATGGACGCTCTGGCGCGGGTCGGATTGGGTTATATCAAGGTTGGCCAGCAGGCGACGACCTTGTCGGGGGGTGAGGCGCAGCGGGTGAAGCTGTCGAAAGAGCTCAGCAAGCGATCGACCGGGCGGACGCTGTACATTCTGGACGAACCGACCACGGGTCTGCATTTCGAAGATGTGCGCAAGCTGTTGGAAGTGCTGCATGAACTGGTCGATCAGGGCAACACCGTTGTAGTGATCGAACACAATTTGGACGTTGTCAAAACCGCAGACTGGATCATCGATATCGGTCCCGAGGGCGGTGATGGCGGAGGTCAGATCGTGGCCGAAGGAACGCCCGAAGACGTGGCGCAGGTCGAGCGCAGCCATACGGGGCGATATCTGAAGCCGATGCTGGATGGGCGCGCCGTAGCCGCCGAATAGATATTTACGTCTGGTTTCGTCAGGATGATCGCAACGATTGCGGTTCAATCGTCTGGAAAGGTCAGGGCGTTCTGTCCCAGAGGTTCCAGCATCCTGGAAACTGCGTCCGCCGGAACATCGCCGCCGGAATACTTCCAGTTCGGATTGCGATCCTTATCGATGATCAGGGCGCGGATACCTTCCATTATGTCTCCGTGTTCCATCGACCGGTATGTGAACCTGTATTCCATGCCCAAAGCAGTCCTCAAACCGAGCGCTGGTTCACGCAATCTGCCCAGCATTTCGATTGTGCATGCCATTGAAAGCGGGGAGTTTCGATGCATGGTTGCCAGAGATTGGGCGGCGAATTCGGTATCCAGCGTGCGGAGGGCGCCCATGGCCTCCGCCAAGGTTTCACCTTTGAAACAGTGGTTTATGTCATCTTGCATGCCCGCAAGATCGCCATCCGGTGGTGTTTGCGCATGCTCTGCGATGATATCCGCTTGGCCAGACGCTTCGAGTATCTCGATCAGGTCCGGCCATTCGGACTGAGGCACAAAGTGATCCGCAAACCCGGCCAGTATTGCGTCTGCCGCGCCCATTCTGTGACCGGTTGTTCCCAAGTATTCGCCCAGACGTCCGGGTGCCTGCGCCAGCATCAACGTACCCCCGACATCCGGGACCAGCCCGATTGCGCATTCTGGCATCGCTATCCGAGAGGTTTCGCCCACGATCCTGTGGCTGCCGTGGCACCCGATGCCAACACCACCGCCCATCGTGAACCCTTGCAAGAAGGTGATCACGGGTTTGGGGTATTCGTAGATCAACGCGTTCAGGCGGTATTCATCGCGCCAGAATTGTCGACCGTAGGCAAAGTCGCGTTTCATGCCTCTTTCATAAAGCTCGGCGATGTCGCCACCGGCACAAAAGGCTTTGTCGCCCTCGGCGTCCATTATGACCAGATCGACTGCATCATCCTCGCGCCAGTTGCGCAAGGCGCTGTCGATGGCCATGCACATATCATAGCTCAGCGCGTTCAGGGCCTTAGGGCGCGTCAGTGTAATGCGTCCGGCGCGTCCGCTCGTGCGAATATCGATGTCGGGCATGGGGTCCTCAGCGATGGGTCAGCATCTGTCGCGCAACGATCACGCGCATGATTTCATTTGTGCCTTCCAGTATCTGATGCACGCGCAGGTCGCGCACAAGCTTTTCGATGCCATAATCAGCAAGGTATCCGTAACCCCCGTGCAGTTGCAGGCACTGATCCACGACCTTTGATCCGGTTTCGGTGACGAACTTCTTGGCCATGGCGCAGAACTTGGTCGCATCCGGCGCCTGGCTGTCCAGTTTCCACGCTGCCTGCCGCAGAAAGACGCGCGCGGCCTGAAGTTCGATCTCCATATCCGCCAGACGGAATTGTAGCGCCTGAAACTGATCAATGCTCTGCCCGAATGCCTTGCGTTCGGACATGTATTGCAGCGTCGCGTCCAAACCCGCCTGCGCGGCGCCCAAAGAACACGAGGCGATGTTCAGGCGACCGCCATCCAAACCCATCATGGCGTATTTGAAACCGTCGCCTTCGACGCCAAGCAGATTGCCGGACGGGATTTTACAATCATCGAATTGAACTTGCGCGGTGGGTTGACTTTTCCACCCCATTTTTTGCTCCAACGCACCAAAGCTGAGGCCCGGGGTGCCGTCTTCGACATAGACCGTCGATATGCCCTTGGGGCCGTCTTCACCGGTCCGCACCATGCAGATATAAGCGTCAGAATATCCACCGCCCGAGATAAAGGCCTTGGTTCCGTTCAGTGTGAACCCCTCATTCGTTCGTTCGGCCCGGGTTTTTAGCGCCGCAGCATCCGAGCCCGAACCCGGCTCGGTCAGGCAATAGCTGAGGACAGTGTTCAGACCCAGCACGTCCGGCATGATCCGCGACTTCAGGTCGTCATCCGCGAAACTGTCTAGCATCTTGGCGCACATGTTGTGGATCGACAGAAATGCCGCGACCGAGGGGCAGGCCATCGACAGGGCCTCGAACACCAGCGTCGCGTCCAGCCGGGAAAGCCCAGACCCTCCACCATCCTCTGATACGTACAGCCCGCCGAACCCCAGCTCTCCGATCTTGGGCCATAAATCTTTCGGGATGGTGCCATCGGTTTCCCACTGGCGGGCGAATGGGGCAATGTGGTCCTGTCCAAAGGCATAGGCCATGTCGAATATGGCTGTCTGTTCCTCGGTCAGCGCGAAATCCATGGCGGGCGGTCCCTGTTGTCTGTGGAATTGAACAAGTGTTTTATTCCGCAATTCTTACAGAAGTTTTGCAGCCCGGCAATTGGTTGTAAGCGCTGTTGGCAATTACAGGTCGGCGTGAAATTCCCCGATCAGATGTTCGACCACGGCCTTGCCGGGATCAGCGCCGCGGGCAGCAGCCTCGGCATAGACGCGTCTTTGCCGGGTCGCCGAGGTGCCGTTTTCGGCAATCTGACGCAGCCGGGCCAGTTCGGTCATGGTGCCCAGGGCTTCGGCATCTTCGGCCAGCATGCCCATCAGTTCGCCCATCAGATCCGCCATCGGTGTGATCGAGCGGTCGCCGAAATCGATCAGACCTTCGCCCACGCCATAGCGTTGTGCACGCCAACGGTTTTCGCCGATCAGAAAGCGGTCATATTGCCGCCAACGCAGATTGCGGTCCTTGAGACGGCACAGCATCCGGGTCAGCGCCTGCGTCAATGCGGCGAGGGACAGGGTATGCTCCATCCGGGGCTGCACATCCATGATCCGCGTCTCAAGCGTTGGAAAGCGATGCGACGGGCGCAAGTCCCACCAGATTTTCGAAGTATCCTCGATCACCCCAAGTTCGACCAGAATTCCGGTCGTTCGCTCATATTCAGCCCAACTTCCGAAAATGGGCGGCAGACCGGTTCGGGGCAGGTTGTCGAACACAGTCAGGCGATACGAAGAAAGCCCTGTATCCTCGCCGTTCCAATACGGGGACGAAGTGGACAGAGCCAGGAGATGAGGAAGGAAATAGGCCAGTTGCGGTATCAGATCAGCGCGCAATGCGGGGTCCTCGACCCCGATGTGAACATGCATGCCGCAGATCAGCATACGGCGCGCGACACCGCCCAGCGCATGTTGCAGCGCGTCATAGCGTTCTTTCCGGGTGTGGGTCTGGTCCTTCCAATTGGCAAACGGATGGCATGAGACCGCGATGGGGGCAAGATTGTACTCGGCGGCGCGTTGGGCGACGCAGGAACGCAGCCGCTTCAGGTCTTCACGCGCGCTTTTGATCGTTGCGTGCGGGCGGGTGCCGACCTCGATCTGGCATTGCAGAAACTCCGGGCTGACCTGACCCTGAAAATCGGCTTGGCAGGCCTCCATCAGCGCATCCGGGGCCTCGGCAAGCTGCAGACTGTCCTGGTCGACCAGCAGATACTCTTCTTCGATGCCCAGCGTAAATTCTTGCTGCATGGTGTCCCCCGTCGTTCAGGTTGGACCAGTGAATACGGAATTTTGCAGTTTGCCAAGGGTTTGGCACGGTACCGCTTGCGAAGCCCCGGCAAGCGGGGGTATGGATCGCGGCAACGACAACTCTTGGGAGCGGACCGCGTGAAACCCAGAAAATTCCCCCGGATTAACGCCATTCTGGATCGATTTGGCGTCAGGCTGATCGACAAGGTCACCGAGCGGGACGAGCGCGCGCGGCTGGAAGCCTTTGAAGCGGCCGGTGGCCTGACCCGTCCGGCCTATGCCCTGTCCCCGGGCATGGAAGAGTTCGACCTGACGCAACTGACGGCGGAGTATCAGCAACATGCAGCCGCGCTGGAGGCGTTGAAAGATCCCGCGCGCAATCAGACCGGATATCGGATCGGCAATGGCTATTATGACAGCCCGGATGCGGATGCGTTGTACCTGATGATCCGTCGATTTCAGCCCAAGCGCGTGATCGAGGTCGGCTGTGGCAACTCGACCCGCGTGACACGACAGGCGGTCATCGACGGCGGCTTGCAGACCCGGATCACCGCGATCGACCCTTACCCGCGCGCCGATATTGCGCATGTTGTCGATACCTTCGAACAAAAACGTTTGGAAGAGGTCGATCCTGCGCTGTTCGACCAGCTTGAAGCTGGTGACGTCTTGTTCATCGACTCAAGCCATGTCGTACGGATGAGCAACGATGTAGCCCATCTGTTCTGCCGGATCATCCCGACGCTGAAACCCGGAGTGGTGATCCATGTGCATGATGTTTTTTTACCCTATGAATATCCCAAGCGTTTCTTCTATGACTGCCCCGGATGGGCCGAACAGTACATACTGCATGCGTTGCTTCAATCTGGTTCGTTTTCAATGCTTTGGCCCGGATACTATCTGCAACAGGCGCGACCAGAAGCTGCTGAATCTTTACCCTTTCTGAGCGAGGGTCGGGCGCAAAGTATCTGGGTGCAGGTCAAATAACTCTGATCCCAAAGTGATCCGCTATCAGCAACCTGCCGTACCCCTTTCCATAACCAACCGGAGAGGAGAAGACAGTTATGTTTCGCCGCACATTCATGGGCGCCGCCGCTGCCATGGCCCTTGCACTGCCAATCAAGGCCCAGGCCGCAGATATCGTCGATACAGCAGTATCGGCAGGATCATTCAACACACTGGTCGCCGCCGTCCAGGCTGCTGGCCTTGTCGACACGCTGAAGGGTGATGGCCCGTTCACCGTATTCGCACCAACGGATGAGGCCTTTGCCGCTTTGCCCGAAGGTACGGTTGAAACGCTGCTAAAGCCTGAAAACAAGGACCAGCTTGTGTCGATTCTGACCTACCACGTTGTCCCGGCCAAGGTGATGTCCGGCGACATTGCAGGCAAGCGCGCGAAAGTGCTTACAGTTCAGGGTGACCGGCTGAGCGTGAACGCCAGAAACGGCGTCAAGGTGAACGATGCAAAGGTGATACAGGCCGATATTGAGGCCAGCAACGGCGTCATTCACGTGGTCGATGCAGTCATCCTGCCCGAATAAACTCGTCATGACCCCCTGACGACAAAGCCCCGGTCCAAATGGCCGGGGCTTTTCTTGTTGGATCCGGTCTGGATCAGACCAGACGCACTTGGGTTCCGACCTGTACCAGCGGATAGAGTTCCTCGACATGCTGGTTGTAGAGGCCGATACATCCCGATGAGCTTTGGCGGCCGATCTTTCGGGTGTCGTGGGTGCCATGTACCAAATAGGCAGGCCATCCCAGATACATCGCGCGGGTGCCCAGCGGGTTGCCCGGGTCGCCACCCTCCATCCGTACAGGCAGGGATGGGTCGCGTTCGCGCATCGAGGCGGTGGGCGTCCAGCTTGGATTCTCGGTCTTGCGGACCACTTTGGTGTAGCCGCGCTTGGTCAGTTCCTCGCTCATCGGAACCGAACTTGGGTACAGCTTATAGGTGCCGTCTGGTGCCCAATAGTGCACCGCGCGGCTGGTGATATCGGCCAGCAGACATCCGACACCGATCTCGTCGAAATGATCCTGCCAGTTCTGCTGCGAAAACGAAGAGGTGTTCCGGCGCACCGGCAGTTGCGTACTGATTGCCTCTTCGTCTTGCGGAAATGCATCAATGCTTTGCGCCCGGACAAGGGCAGGGGTCGCCAGCAGGGACGTCACGCCCAGCAGGGCAGAGCGGCGGGTCATGCGGGAATTGGACAAGGCTGCCTCCGAAGGAAAATCTGCTCGTAATCTGTAGTTGGCGGCAAAATATTATTCCGCGCCTTGTTTTACTAGGGGGCTGAGGCTGAATTTCTCGTGATTGCGTGTGCTGGGCTATATTCTGTAAAAAGCCCGACCCCAAAACGGGGCCGGGCTTTTGTGTTTTCGATGGCGATCGATCAGTCCATTGCCTTGAAGTTGAACTCGCCACCTTCCTTGATGCCTGACGGCCAGCGTGCGGTCACGGTTTTGGTGCGGGTATAGAACTTGAAGCTGTCGGGTCCATGCTGGTTCAGGTCACCAAACATGGATTTCTTCCAGCCGCCAAAGGTGTGATAGGCCAGCGGAACCGGGATCGGGACGTTGATGCCAACCATGCCGATGTTCACGCGGCTGGCAAAATCGCGCGCGGTGTCACCATCGCGGGTGAAGATTGCGGTGCCGTTTCCGTATTCGTGATCCATTGCCAGCTTCAGGGCCTCTTCGTAGGAACCGGCGCGAACCGTGCTGAGAACCGGACCAAAGATTTCCTGCCTGTAGATGTCCATGTCGGGCGTGACGTGATCGAACAGGTGCGGGCCGACGAAGAACCCGTTCTCATAGCCTTGCATGCTGAAATCGCGGTTGTCGACGACCAGCTTTGCGCCTTGCTCGACACCCGAATTGATCAGACCCAGAATGCGTTCCTTGGAGGCGGCAGTTACGACCGGTCCCATGTCGACATCGTCACCGGCGGTATAGGGACCAACTTTCAGCTTTTCGACCCGTGGGATCAGCTTTTCGATCAGCGCGTCTGCGGTTTCTTCACCAACCGGTACCGCGACCGAAACCGCCATGCAGCGTTCGCCTGCCGCGCCGAAACCGGCGCCAACCAGCGCATCTGCGGCCTGATCCATGTCTGCGTCAGGCATGACGATCATGTGGTTCTTGGCGCCGCCAAAGCACTGCGCGCGTTTGCCGTTCGCCGTGGCGCGGCTGTAGATGTACTGCGCCACCGGGGTCGAACCAACAAAGCTGATGCCTTGGATGATCTCGCTGTCCAGAATGGTGTCGACGGCCTCTTTGTCGCCATTCACAACCTGGAACACGCCTTTGGGCAGACCAGCCTCGACGAACAGTTCAGCCAGCATCAGCGGGACCGAAGGATCACGCTCGGAAGGTTTCAGAACCACAGCGTTACCGCAAGCCAGTGCCGGACCGACGTGCCACAGCGGCATCATGGCCGGGAAATTGAACGGCATGATCGAGCCCACAACGCCCAGCGGCTGACGCATCGAATACATGTCGATGCCAGGACCGGCACTGTCAGTGTACTCGCCCTTCAACATTTGCGGCGCACCGATGCAGTATTCGATCACTTCCAGACCGCGCTGCAAGTCACCCTTTGCGTCGGGGATGGTCTTGCCGTGTTCGCGGCTGAGAACCTCGGCCAGTTTGTCGATGTCGCGATTCATCAGCGCGACCATCTTCATCATCACGCGCGCACGTTTCTGCGGGTTGGTTGCACCCCATTCGACCTGCGCGGCGGCTGCGTCTTCGATGGCCGCAGTGGTTTCGGCTGCGCTTGCCATCGGGCACTTGTACTGCACTTCGCCGGTCGCCGGGTTGTAGACATCATCGAAACGGCCGGATGTGCCCGCCACCATTGCGCCGTTCAGGAAATGGGTCAGATCGTTCATTTCAAACTCCTCTGGAATATTTGCGCGCAGAATAGAGTTGCAAAAATGGCTTGAACAGAGGCATCTTCTCAAAGATGTTTTGCAAAAATGCAAAGGCGGTTAAGTGAATCCAAATTGGGACGACATGCGGGTGTTTCTTGCCGTTGCGCGCGAAGAAAGCCTGTCGGCGGCGGGGCGGTTGCTCAAATTGGATCCGGCAACGGTTGGTCGTCGGATTTCCCGGCTCGAATCCGATCTGAAGGCGACGCTTTTTACGAAATCGCAACAGGGATACGTTCTGACTTCGGTTGGGGAACGGCTTCTGGATCACGGCATGCAGGCGGAAGAAGCGATGCGTGCGGCAGCCGGGGCGATGGCAGGATCCTCGAAAACGCTGAGTGGGCAGATCCGCATCGGCGCGCCCGATGGCAGCGCGAATTACCTGTTGCCGCAAGTCTGCGCCAAAATCAGTGATGCCAATCCCGATCTCGACATTCAAATTCTGGCGCTGCCTCGCGTCATCAACCTGTCGCGGCGCGAGGCCGACATGGCGGTTACGGTCAGCATTCCCACTGGCGGTAAACTGCTGGTGCAGAAAATCTGTGATTACAAGCTGCACCTGGTGGCAACAGCCGAATATCTGAGCGCGCACGACGACGTGCGCTTGGTTTCGGACCTGAATGGCCACCGAATGATCGGGTACATTCCAGACATGATATTCGATCGCGAGTTGGACTATCTGGTCGATATAGGTGTCGACCGTGTCGCATTGGCATCAAATTCGGTCTCAGTGCAGCTGCGTCAGGTCAGCTTTGGAACCGGTATCTGCGTTGCGCATGACTTTACGCTTCCGTTTCACCCGAACCTCAGAAAAATCCTGACGGATCAGGTCAGTCTGACCCGCAGTTTCCACCTGGTGCGCCATCAGGGAGATCAGCGAAACGAGCGATTGAATCGATTTGCTCAGGCTTTGACGCATGGCCTGCGCGAAGAAGTCGCACGGCTGGAAGCCCAAGCTTCACCTTGACAGGTACCGGCATTCCGGCAACCTTTTGGAAAACAGTACGTTATTTCGGAGGTTTTTTTGTATGCTTGTTCAAGCCATTCTTAAATCCAAGGCGACAGAAGGCGTGGTGACGGTCGAGCCGACCGCGACGGTTTCGGAAGCTGCGAAAATTCTGGCCGAAAGACGTATCGGGACGGTTGTTGTCTCCAAAGACGGTGGGCAGACGGCAGAAGGGATATTGTCGGAACGCGATATTGTTCGCGAACTGGCGGCCAGCGGCAGCGGGTGCCTGACAAAAGCTGTCGAAACATACATGACGCATGACCTGATAACGGCGACGTTGCAGGATACGGTGCAGGACGTGCTGTCGCAAATGACCGAAGGCCGTTTTCGTCACATGCCGGTGCTGGAGAATGGCCAGCTGGTTGGCATCGTGACCCTTGGTGACGCCGTCAAAGCGCAGTTGGCCGAACTTGCGATGGAAAAAGATGCGTTGGAAGGCATGATTATGGGGCACTGAGACCCCAACGCGTCGTGACTGCCTCTTGCGCCAGCGGTGAAGTTATGTTTGCTTGCGCAGAAATTTTGTTGCGCGGGAGCACCTGATGCGCGTTGGATTATATCCCGGAACCTTTGATCCCATCACTCTGGGCCACATTGACATCATTCGCCGCGCCGCAGCGCTGGTGGACAAGCTGGTGATCGGTGTTGCAATCAACCGGGACAAGGGACCGCTGTTCACGCTCGAAGAACGCGTCGGCATGATTGAGGCCGAATGCGCGCACCTGTCGGATCAGACCGGGACTGAAATCGTGGCGCACCCATTCGAAAATCTTCTTATCGACTGCGCGCGCGACGTGGGCGCTCAGATCATCGTGCGCGGTCTGCGCGCGGTTGCAGACTTCGAGTACGAATTTCAGATGGTTGGCATGAACCGTGCACTGGATAACTCGGTCGAGACCGTATTCCTGATGGCCGAGGCCAAACATCAGGCGATTGCGTCGAAACTGGTCAAAGAAATTGCGCGGCTTGATGGCGATGTGTCGAAATTTGTCACCCCCAGCGTCAACGCAGCTCTGCGCGAAAGACTGGGTTAGCGATCACCGCCAGAAAGCGACCCAATCGAGGAAATCGTAGAGTTTCTTGCCCAGAAACAACAGATGTTCGGTGCCGACCAGGGCAACGTCCAGCATCACGCCTCCGAGGATGAGAACACCAAGCCATATGGCGATTTGATTGGTCATCGGTTGCCCTGAACGAAAATGCCCGCCCAGATAACCTGAGCGGGCAAACGGGTTCAAGCAGAGTCGGTCAAGTCAGTTAAGACGACCCATTGCAACCGCGACATCGGCCATTCGGACCGAGAAACCCCATTCATTGTCATACCATGCCAGAACGCGCACCATGCGGTTGTCAACAACGCGGGTCTGGTCCGGCGCGAAGATCGAGCTTTCTTCGGTATGGTTGAAATCGGTGGAAACCAGCGGCGCCGGTTCAAAACCCAGAACGCGCTGCATTGGGCCTTTGGCAGCCTCTTCAACGATGGCGTTTACTTCTTCGACGGATACGTCGCGCGATGCGCGGAAGCTTAGGTCAACAGCCGAGACATTCGGGGTAGGTACGCGGATGGCCGATCCGTCCAATCGGCCTTTGAGGTTCGGCAGAACCTCACCCAGTGCCGCAGCGGCCCCGGTCGAGGTCGGGATCATCGACATGGCAGCAGCGCGGGCGCGGTAAAGATCGCTGTGACGGCGGTCAAGAGTTGGCTGGTCGCCGGTATAGGCATGGATCGTGGTCATGATGCCGTGTTCGATGCCGATACCTTCGTCCAATACCTTGGCAAGCGGAGCCAGGCAGTTCGTGGTGCATGAGCCGTTCGAGACCATGTTGTCATTGGCGGCCAGGGTATTGTGGTTCACACCGAACACGATGGTTTTGTCGACATTCTTGCCGGGGGCCGACAGAAGAACCTTACGTGCGCCACGTTCCAGGTGGGTCTTTGCCTTAAGCCCGTCGTTAAACTTGCCGGTGCATTCCAGAACGACGTCGCAGCCTTCCCAGTCCAGTTCATTCATATCGTAGGTCGAGAACATCTCCATCGGGCCACGGCCCAGATCCATGGTGCTGCCTTCGATCGAGATATCGCGCGGGAAACGTCCGTGGATGCTGTCATACTTCAGCAGATGCGCCGAAGTTTCCAGTGGGCCGGTCGCGTTGACCTTGATCACCTCGATGTCGTTGCGGGCCGAGGCCGCAATATGCGACAGCGTACAGCGGCCAATACGGCCAAAACCATTGATACCGACCTTGATGGTCATATGACGTCTCCAAATCCGCTTGCTTTACCGCGCATATAACGGCGAAATCGGAATCTCAAAAGGGCAAAAACGGCATATTTTTAAGGTGTTAGCGCAAACCTCGTCCGGTTGCGCTAACGCTTGCGCTAGCCGTTGGATCGGTTAGGGTCCGATAGCGACGGATGAAAAGAAAGGAAGCGCAATGAGTGGTCTTTTGGCCCTTTTGGACGATGTGGCAGGGATCGCCAAAGTTGCAGCCTCATCCGTTGACGATGTTGTCGCGGCTGCGGGCAAAGCAGGGGCAAAGACCGCAGGTGTTATCATCGATGATGCCGCCGTGACGCCGAAATACGTGCAGGGATTTGCCCCGGCGCGCGAATTGCCGATCATCTGGCGCATCGCGCGCGGCTCGATATTCAACAAGATCATCCTGCTATTGCCGGTGGCTTTGCTGTTGGCGAATTTTGCACCCTGGCTGATTACGCCTTTGTTGATGATCGGCGGGTCATATTTGTGTTTTGAAGGTGCTGAAAAG
Organism: Ruegeria sp. CH11; assembly: GCF_056537105.1. Taxonomy (NCBI): domain Bacteria; kingdom Pseudomonadati; phylum Pseudomonadota; class Alphaproteobacteria; order Rhodobacterales; family Roseobacteraceae; genus Ruegeria; species Ruegeria sp. CH11. The sequence continues at coordinate 381,165 of NZ_JBQFQX010000001.1, read as the reverse complement.
ATCTTTCACGTGCTGTTTCCCCATGGCAGCCACGTAATCGACGAGGACATGAAGATCAAAGACCCAGGCCATCTGGAAGAACAGAAGGTCAAGGGCGCGATCAAGACCGATTTTATCCTGTCGGCTGAGATCATGACCATCGCTTTGGCGGCTATCGAGGCCCCGAATATCTGGATGCAGGCGGCGACACTGGCGGTTGTGGGGATTGGGGTGACGGTCGCCGTTTATGGATCGGTGGCTCTGATCGTGAAGATGGATGATGTGGGTTTGTACCTTGCGCAGAACGCAACGACGCCGGTTGGGCGCGGATTGGGCAGGGGCCTTGTCCGGGCGATGCCAGGTGTGATGAAAACGCTTTCTGTTGTTGGCACAGCTGCAATGTTGTGGGTCGGTGGGTCTATCGTCATTCACGGAATGGAGGTTTTGGGCTTTGGCTGGTTGGGGCACCATATCCACGACTGGGCCTATGCCATCGGTCATTCGGTCGCGACGCAATGGGTCGGGGCCGTGGAGTGGATATCCAAGGCCACAATGGACGGAGTCTTTGGTCTTGCCTGGGGACTGGTGCTGATACCGGTGGCGACGAAGGTGATCGGGCCGTTGATCTCAAAGTCGTCTCACTCAAACGGGTCTCACTGATTCATGAACAGAGCATCAAGGTGGATGCTGATCAACCTATCATTCGTCTTGTAGCAAAACGCCGTAAAACCAAGGCATCCGGTCTAACGGGCGGCGGGTTGTCTTCGATGTTGTCGGCACTCAGCATCGCTGCGGAAGAAATGCCGTTTGACAAAGACGAGCTGTTTCGGTTCCTGCACGTTCGCATTCACACTGCGCGCTCTGCGCGGCGTCGAGCAAGCTGGATCGGTGGGCGGAATTATAACGCTTTGTCCGGTCAGTCTGCGGAGTACGTTCCGTTGACAGGTACGCATCTGCGACAAGCTTTGTCTTGCATCGGATTGCAAGCACCGGAGCAGGTGTTGGTTCAGGGGCGCTATGAGTTGCGATTGGATTACGCCGAGCGCGCGTATGATCGCCTTAAGTCAGAGTCAGGTAAATCCAATTGAAAAGGGCGGCCAAAGCCGCCCTTTGCTTGATGCTAAGTGCAGTGGCTCACTGCCCCAGCAATTCCTTGACCTTGGCAACTGTCGCCTCAGACGTAATGCCGAAATGCTTGTAAAGCTCGCCTGCGGGCGCTGAGGCGCCAAAGCTGGACATGCCGATGAAACCGGCTTTGGCTTCGCGGCCACGCTCGCCCAGCAACCAGCGGTCCCAGCCACCGGCGCGGACGGCGGCCTCGATGCCGACGCGGACGGGGCCACCGGGCAAGACGCGCTTGCGATAGGCTTCGTCTTGTTGCGCAAACAGTTCCATGCAGGGCATCGAGACGACGCGGGTGCCGATCCCTTCGGCCTCGAGCGTCGCCTTTGCTTCCATCGCCAGCGATACCTCGGAACCGGTTGCGATCAGGATCGCCTGGCGTTTGCTTTCGGCTTCGGCCAGAACGTAGGCACCTTGGGCGACCAGGTTCTTGGTCTTGTGATCCTTGCGCACCGTCGGCACGCCCTGACGGGTCAGCGACAGGACCGAAGGGCTGTCTTTGAAGGTCAGCGCCAGTTCCCACGCTTCGGCGGTTTCGACCGTGTCAGCAGGGCGGAAGACATAGGTGTTCGGCGTCGCGCGCGAGATTGCCAAATGTTCAACCGGCTGGTGAGTCGGTCCGTCCTCGCCCAGACCGATCGAGTCGTGGGTCATCACGAACACGCTGGGTACTTTCATCAGCGCTGCGAGACGCATGGACGGGCGGGCATAATCGGTGAAGGCCATGAACGTGCCGCCATAGGGGCGGATGCCGCCATGCAGCGCCATGCCATTCATCGCCGCGGCCATACCATGTTCGCGAATGCCATAGTGAATGTAGCGACCCTTGCGGTTTTCCGGCAGGAAGACGCCCATATCAGCCGACTTGGTGTTGTTCGATCCGGTCAGGTCGGCCGAGCCCCCTACGGTCTCGGTCATGATCGGGTTCACGACGTTCAGAACTTTCTCGGACGAGGCGCGGGTGGCCAGCTTTGGCTGTTCCTCTGAGATCTGTTTCTTGAAGGAACGGATCGCTCCGGCCAGCTTCTTGGGGGCGTCAAACGCGTAGGCGCGCTTGAACTCGGCCTGCTTGCGCTCGGACAGTTGTGCAAAGCGCTCGTCCCAGGCTGCACGCTCGGCCGCACCACGGGCCCCGATGGCTTCCCATGCGGATTTAACATCTGCCGGAATGTGAAACGCCTCATGCGGCCATCCATAGCCTTCTTTGGCGGCTTTCAGTTGATCCTGATCGGTCAGTGCACCGTGGCCTTTCGAGGTGTCCTGAGCTGCGTGACCCAGCGCGATATGGCTTTCGCACGCAATCATGGTTGGCTTGTTCGACTTTTTCGCCTGGACGATGGCGGCGTCGATTGCCTGCGGATCATGTCCGTCGATCTCGATGACCTGCCAACCGGATGCGGCAAATCGCTTCACCTGATCAGTGCGATCGGCCATGTCTACTGTGCCGTCGATGGTGATGTTGTTGTTGTCCCAGAACACGATCAGTTTGCCGAGTTCATGACGTCCGGCCAATGTAATCGCCTCTTGGCTGACGCCTTCCATCAGGCAGCCGTCGCCTGCGATCACGTAAGTATAGTGGTCGACGACCTTCTTGCCGTAATGGGCGCGCTGGATTTCCTCGGCCATGGCAAAGCCAACGGCGTTCGAAATGCCCTGACCCAGTGGCCCGGTCGTGGTCTCGATTCCGTCAACCAGGAAGTTCTCCGGGTGACCCGCTGTTTTTGCGCCCAATTGGCGGAAGTTCTTGATCTCGTCCAGTGTGACGTCAGCGTGGCCGGTAAGGTAGAGCAGCGAATAGACCAGCATCGAGCCGTGACCAGCCGACAGGATGAACCGGTCGCGGTCGGGCCAATTCGGGGCCGATGCGTCGAATTTCAGGTGCTTTTCGAACAGGACGGTCGCGACATCGGCCATGCCCATGGGCATGCCGGAATGGCCGGAATTGGCGGCGGCGACGGCATCAAGGGTCAGGGTGCGGATGGCCGCCGCTTTGTCCCAGTGTTCGGGGTTTGCATTGCGCAGCGCAGTCAGGTCCACGGGCGTTGTTCCTTTGGATTACAAGCAGATTGTGGGCTGCATACCATTCACCCCCCAAAGTGCAAGCGGAACTGGCCCAAAGGGCTTCAGACCGCTTCAAGAGCGCGGCCCAAGCCTTTGAAAGCAAACAGTGGGTATTTTCCGCAACATTCCGTTAGACTAAGGCTGAGAGCCGCCGTCCGTGATTCGGTCAGGCGTGCAGCAGAACGAACCTTGGTTAAGAGGTGACAGGGGCATGAGCCAAATCGAGGAATTGCAGCGCCGTATTATGGCGGCAATGGAACGGATCGGGTCTGGGGTCGAATTGTTGGGAACCGCGAGCCGGCCAGAAGGCGAAGACGGCTTGCGGGCGGCGCTGGAAGACGAGCGTGTGGCCAACGCGCAATTGGAAGAACGCCTGAAATCGCTTAAGGATCGCCACGATCAGGAAATCGACGCGATGCGCGCGGATCTGGATGGCTTGCGGGCCCAACCGACACAGAACGCCGAAACGGATCAGTTGCGGGCGCAATTGGCCGAGGCAACCGCGCAGCTAGCGACGGTCGAAACTGCCCGCGCGGATTTGGCCGAGGCAAAGGCCGCATTGGAAAACAGCAGCGAAGTCGAGGAGTTGAAGGCCGAGATCGAGCGGCTTTCTCCTCTTGCGAACCGTGCCGGTGCACTCGAGGGTGAACTGTCTGCGCTACGGGCCGATATGGCGGACACGGAACGGCTGGGTGACTTGAACGCCGAGCTTGAGATGTTGCGCGCCGAACGTGCCAGCCATGGCGCTGCGATGTCTCGGTTGGATGATGATCTGCAACGTTTGCGCAAGGCAAATGACGAATTGCGCGGTGCTGTCGAGGAATTGCGGGCGGCGGCTGAAGCTGGCGTGCCCGACGCGGATATGCTGAACCGCGCCACCGCCGCAGAACTTGAAGCGACGCGCGCGGCGCAGGCATCGGACGCAGCTGAAGCGCGCGCGGTTCTTGCGCGGCTCGAGCCATTGCTGACGCAGGCCAATCTTGCGGAAGGAGAGGTAGAATAATGCCCGAATTGACGATCAATATCGGTGGGCGGGGGTTTGATGTGTCCTGCCGCGAAGGGGAAGAGGAATTTCTGCAAGCCGCCGCCAAACTGTTGGATGACGAGGCGCAGGTCCTGTCCGATCAGATGGGTCGGATGCCGGAATCGCGAATGCTGCTGATGGCTGGCCTGATGCTGGCGGACAAGACTGCAGGTCAGGAAGAGCGTGTGCAGGCGGCCGAAGCGCGCCTGGCCGACGCCGAAGCCGAACTCAACCGACTGCGCAACGCGCCGCAACCCGAACCCGAACGGATTGAAGTCGCGGTCGTGCCGCCTTCGGTTACTGACACTCTGGCCGAGATGGCCGCGCGCGCCGAAGCGATGGCAGCGGTTATCGAAGAAAAGGCAAAAGGATAAGCGGTATGCGCGTATTCGTGACCACAGCTATTTTCGCGGCTATAGGCTCGGTTGCGGCGGCCGAAATCGATATCTTGTCCGTCACCTTCACCTGCGAAAACAATACGCAGGTGCCAGTGTCCTATTTCAACGCATCAGATGGGTCGGGTGCTGCGGCGATGCTGATCGACGGCCAGCTTGTAGCGATGCGGCAGGCACCAAGCGGGTCCGGTATCCGTTATCTCTCGGAAGGAGGGGTAGGGACGTACACTCTGCGTTCGAAGGGATGGGACGCTTCGATTTCCTATCAAGGCGAAGGCAGCACAGCCCCCGAACAGCTTGTGTACGGGGATTGCACCAGCAAATAGGTCGATCAGGCGTTGGCTTCGCGAATCTTGTCGGCGGCGTCCTTGTCATAGCCGACGCCGTTTTCGTCAAACAACGTATCCAGTTCACCCGAAAGGGTCATTTCAGTGATGATGTCGCATCCACCGACGAACTCACCTTTGACGTAGAGCTGTGGCACGGTCGGCCAGTCGGAATAATCTTTGATGCCCTGCCGGATACCTTCATCAGCCAGAACATTCACGTCGGCATAATCGACGCCCATGTAGTTCAGCACTCCGGCGACGCGGGACGAGAAGCCACACTGGGGCATCTCTTTGGTGCCTTTCATGTACAGCACTACATCGTTGGCTTTGACGGTTTCGTCGATCTGGGTTTTGACGTCAGTCATTTCGCGTTTCCTTGTCGATGGCGCTTAGTCGCGCCCATTCATTCGTTCTAGTCGTTCGTTCTCGGCCTGCACCTTGTTCACAAGGTCTGTATCCGTTGCCTCCATTCCAAGCGGAGGTTTGCCGTTCGATTTGGGAACGCGCCAACGCACAAGCGCTGTCAGCAAGTCCCAAAGCGTCAATTTCATTCCGGCACTTTGGTCGTCAGCGCCAGCGCGTGCAGCTCACCATCTGGTCCATCCATCTTGCCTTTTAGGGCCGCATAGACCGCGCGTTGCTGTTGCACCCGGTTCTTACCGCGAAAGCTTTCGTCCACGACCATGGCGGACATATGCACGCCATCGCTGCCGCCAACCTGAATTTCCGCGTTGGGAAAGCTCTCGCGCAGCAGGGTTTCAATCTCGTGGGCGCTCATCGGCATGTAAGTTCACTCCTGAAGGTCTTTCCCAAGATTTAGAGCGCCGGGAAGGGGCGCGCAAGGTGCGGCGGGCGCAACTGAAACAAATCCTGCACCCGGTGTCGCGTGCAGGATATTGTTTCGCGGTCTTCAGCGCACATCGACCGTCAGGCTACGGCCTGAGCAAAGCTGCTGCGGAATGTGTCGGTCAATTCGGCAAGCGGCGCCTCTGAGCTGCCGATCTTCACCGCATCGCCGGTAAACCGCCCGACCGAAACCAGGGGCACGCCAACCTGACCGGCTGCGATCATCAGTGCCTCTGCCTGATCAAAGTTGCAGGCGACCAGATAGCGGGCCTGATCCTCGCCGAACAGAAACTCGGTCGCGGCATCATCAAGATGCACTCCGACGCCCGCAGCCTCGGCCAGTTCGAACGCGGCCAGAGCAAGCCCGCCGTCGCCAAGATCGGTGCAGGCCTTGATCATGTTGCGGTTGGCGCGGATGAACTCGCCATTGCGTTTTTCAGCGTCCAGATCGACATGCGGCGCATCACCGTCTTCGCGGTTGAACACTTCGGCCAGCAGGGCGGATTGGCCAAGGTGCCCATTCGTTTCCCCGATCACCAACGCGACATGACCTTCGCGCACTTCGTTGCCGATAACCTCATCCGTGTGTGTCAGCAGACCAACCGCGCCGATTGTAGGCGTTGGCAGGATCGCCTGACCGTCTGTTTCGTTGTAGAGCGACACGTTGCCAGACACGATGGGCATATCCAGTGCGGCGACGGCCTGACCAATGCCCTGAATGGCGCCGACGAATTGACCCATGATCTCGGGCTTTTCGGGGTTGCCGAAATTCAGGTTGTCGGTTGTGGCCAGCGGTTTGGCCCCAACGGCGGTCAGGTTGCGGTAGGCTTCGGCCACCGCCTGCTTGCCGCCCTCGATCGGGTTTGCGCGCACATAGCGTGGTGTGACATCGCTGGTGAAGGCCAACGCCTTGTCGGTGCCGTGTACGCGGACCATGCCTGCGCCCAGTCCCGGTGTGCGCGCCGTGTCAGCCATAACCATCGTGTCGTATTGTTCGTAGACCCACTGCTTGCCGGCATAGTTGGGTGACGCCAACAGCGCGCGAAGCCCGTCAATCGGGTCGATCTGAGGGACCTCGTCCAACTCGCCAGCTTCGGGCGTAGGTTCCCACGGGCGATCATATTCAGGCGCGGTCGACGAGAGTTTCGAGAGGACCAGATCCGCCTTGACCTCACCATTGTGGACGATCAGGAAACGGTCTTCGGCGATGGTTTCGCCAACGATGGCAAAGTCCAGGTCCCATTTTTCGAACACGGCGCGGGCTTCGCCCTCAAGCTCGGGCTTGAGGACCATCAGCATGCGTTCCTGAGATTCTGACAGCATCATCTCATACGCGGTCATATTCTCTTCGCGTTGGGGTACGTTTTCCAGATCCAGACGCACGCCCAGACCGCCCTTGTCGCCCATTTCAACGGCAGAACAGGTCAGGCCCGCAGCGCCCATATCCTGGATCGAGATCACGGCACCGGTCTGCATCAGCTCGAGCGTTGCTTCCATCAGGCGTTTTTCGGTGAAAGGGTCGCCGACCTGAACGGTGGGGCGCTTTTCCTCGATGGTGTCGTCGAACTCGGCCGAGGCCATGGTCGCACCGCCGACGCCGTCGCGGCCGGTTTTGGCGCCCAGATAGACGACGGGCATGCCGACGCCTGAGGCGGCCGAGTAGAAAATCTTGTCGCTGTCGGCCAGACCAGCGGCAAATGCGTTCACAAGGCAGTTGCCGTTATAGGCAGGGTGAAACCGCACTTCGCCCCCGACGCAAGGCACGCCGAAACAGTTGCCATAGCCGCCGATGCCTTCGACCACGCCGTTGACCAGTTGCCGGGTCTTGTGGTGGCCGGGCTCGCCAAAGGACAGTGCATTCATCGAGGCGATGGGCCGCGCGCCCATGGTGAACACGTCGCGCAGGATACCGCCCACGCCGGTGGCAGCGCCCTGATAGGGCTCGATATAAGACGGGTGGTTGTGGCTTTCCATCTTGAACACCACGGCTTGCCCGTCGCCGATATCGACCACGCCTGCGTTTTCACCGGGGCCGCAAATCACCTGAGGGCCAGAGGTAGGCAGAGTGCGCAACCATTTCTTGGACGACTTGTACGAACAATGCTCGTTCCACATGGCCGAAAAGATGCCGAGCTCGGTAAATGTCGGCTCACGCCCGATGATCTCGAGGATCATGTCGTATTCGTCGGGCTTGAGCCCGTGTGCGGCAATCAGATCCGGGGTGATGGCGGGCTCTTGCATCGTCTGTCCTTGTCCAGGGTGGCCGAATTTGCGGGCCTTTTACGGCAAGGGCGCGCCGGGGGGAAGGGCCAAGACAGCGCAAGTCAGCGCACCGTCCTGACCGATGCAAAAAAGAACCGGGCGTTTGCCCGGTTCGATCTTTGTTTATGCAGGGCCCTGTTCAGGGTTGGTCTGCGCGCTTGCGGCCGCCCCGACCGCTGCTTTCTGCTGATCGGTCAGGTTCTCGGACTCATCCAGTCCCGGGATGGCTACGCGTACCTCGCGGCGGGCAAAGTCGATGCCGTTTTCCTTGAACGCGGCCTTGACCCGGTTGAAGATTTCCTTGCGCAGGGTGAACTGCTTGCCCGGTTTGGCCATGAACTTGCCGCGGATGATCATGCCGACATCGTCAAAGTCGAACACGCCCTGCGATTTGAACGGTTGCAGGAAGCCATCCTTGTGGGTCTCGTCCTCCATCATCTCGGCCCCGATCTTTTTGAAGATCTTCTTGACCTTGTTCGGGTCGGTATCAAAGGGCACGGTGAACTTCAGCTTCATGATCACCCAGTCACGGCTGTAGTTGGTCAGCTTCTGAATCTCGCCATAAGGGATCGTGTGAACCGGCCCGCGATGGTGGCGCAGTTGCATCGAACGGATCGAGATTTTCTCGACCGTGCCGGTAGTACCACCCACATCGACATATTCACCAACGCGGAAGGCATCGTCGATCAGGAAGAATATGCCGCCAACGATATCCGACACCAGTTTCTGCGCACCAAAACCGATGGCCAGACCCAGAACACCGGCACCCGCCAGCAGCGGAGCGATATTGATCCCCAACGCACCCAATGCCAGCAGGGTGAAGATCACCGCAATCGTGACCTGAGCGGTGACCCGCAGCAGCGGCAGGACGGTGGTCAGACGCGACCCGCCTGCGCCACCGCCTTCGCCGGCCTCTTCATCGGGGCTTTGTTCCGATGCGGTTTGCTCTTTCGCCAGACGACGGTTGATCCACAGCGAGACTAGCTCGTTGATGATGTAACCGATCGCAGCGATGATGAAGAACTGAATCAGCTTGCTGCCAGATTCAGCACTGCCACCCGCGATTTCCTGAACATCGAGGTCCCAGGCCCGCGCAATCATCAGGATCACGAAGATACCGGCAACGACCCGGCCAATACGAATATAGCTGCGTTTGGTCGATTTATATGCGCGCTCGGCCACCGGCCCCATGCCTTGCATGGGTGGCTGCAGATGGCGCACCAAGCCACGGATTAGCGTGTCCAGAGCGGGCGCACAGAGCAGCCAGAACATCGTTGCGAAATGTGCACCATTAACCAGCAAAGCGAGAGTCGAAGGATGGCGTTGCGCCACCAGAAACTCGACCAGCAACCAGATCACCGCCGACACACCGATCGCGAAATAGGGGTAGTAGCGGGCCACTTCCTCATCGAATTTGGTGTGATCGGGGTCGGTGCCCAGCATCATCTGCGACAGACCTTCGCGCGCTTTCCAGGCGATCACGGCGATGTAGATGTGAATTCCCGCATTCAGCCAGAAGCCGATACGCGTTTCGCCGCCGGTGATCCCGTTGAGCCGGTTAAAGTGCAACAGGAACAAGGTGAAACCAATCAGGATCAGCAGTCCGATAATGTTGCGATGCAGGTACTTTGCCCAGTGATCGTCGATGTTGACCAGACGGTAGTGCGGCTTTTTGGGCGCAAGCACGAAACGCGAAGCGGCCGCACCCAGTCGCGGGATCCAGATCAAATAGAAGACAAACGGTGCGGCATAAGTGATTTGCTCTGGTGTCAAAAGACCGCGACCGACGGCACGAATGACAACATAAAAGACAACGAGCCCGGCGATTTCGCGGCAAAAACGTCCAAACAGATAGCGGACAGCGCCCCAAAGGTCATTCTCGTCTTCGGCTTCGCTCTGTACGTGCCAACGGCGCGTGAGCAATTCAAACAACTTTTCCGCGACCAGGCCAACGACCAGAACACTCAGAACCAGGCCCATCAAAGTAAACGCACCGGCTGTTCCGAAAGTTCCCGTGAAATTGCTTACAGCCTCGACCTGCGCGTGGAAGATATTTGGAACGGTCATAATGACCTGGGTCCACGAGGTCACCATTTCAGCCCAGATCTCATTGAGCTCGGTAATCGGGTCCTCGCGCTCTTCAGCCTCAGCCGCGTTTTTCTCGGCGACGGCATCCAGGCGTTCAAGAAGAATGGACCGGACCTGATCGTCGGACATGCGCGCAACCAGATCATCGACCTGTTCGGGGGTCAGATCCTCGGGGATTGAAACGGTTGCTGATGTTGAACTGTCCTGTGCGAGTGCCGGTAATGCCAGCAAAATCGCTGAAACCAGCGCCAGAACGAGGCGGAGTGGGTGGAACATGGATTTGCCCTCAAATACGAAATTTTGATCGTTTTTTCCGCATCATAGGAGCAGCGACGCAAATTTGACAGCGTGTTGTGCGGGAAAAGGCAAAAAACCAAAAAAAAGGCCGAGCACTAAGCTCGGCCATAGTCCAACAGGGAGGTATGAAGATGATGAGCGTTTCAGCATCACCGCCTTCGAGTGCTCATTTAGGGATCACTTTGTTAACGATCAAGGGGTTTTCATTAAGTTTGATACATGTCCGCTATGCGAATTTTGCATAGCTAGATTTTCCCCATTTGCCTCAACTGCTTACGGTGCAGGATGATCTCGTCCTGAACGAAGTCGCGAAAGGCGGCAATACGCTTGGAATGGCGCAATTCCTCGGGGTAGGCGAGGTAAACGGGGACATCCGCGCCGCTGATATCGGTCGGCACATGTACAAGATCGGGGAAGTCCTCGGTCACGTAGTTCGGAAGCACGCCGATACCCAAGTCATGCAGCACACCTTGCAGAACGCCGAAATAGTTGTTCACGGTCAGCAGCGAGCCCGGGTTGTAGGTCATCAACTGCCGTACCAACGCCGCGCTGGCCGAAACTTGCGCTGCCGAAGGGGTTTGACAGATCAATCTGTGTTTGGCGATATCCTCAAGCGTCTCTGGCGGGCCGCCATGTGTGTCCAGATAGGTGCGGGTCGCATAAAGTTGCATCTGAACCGTCATCAGTCGTTTGCGCACCAGATCGGCCTGGCTGGGCTCTTTCATGCGGATGGCCACGTCGGCCTCGCGCATCGGCAGGTCCAGCACACGCTCTTCAAGCATGAGGTCGACGTTGATGTCGGGGTATTGTTCGTAAAGCTTGGGCAGGCGCGGGGCCAGCCACAGGGTTCCGAACCCAAAGGTCGTGGTGACGCGAAGAACGCCAAAGACCTCATCCTCGCTGTCGCGAATGCGGGCGGCGGTGGCATCCAGACGTTTGGACATGGCTTTGGTAGCATCGAACAGCAACTCGCCCTGTTCGGTGAGAATCAACCCGCGCGCATGTCGGTGAAAAAGGGTCGCGTCCAGCGATTCTTCCAGGGCGCGAATCTGGCGGCTCACGGCGGATTGAGACAAGTTTAGCTTGTCACCCGCATGCGTGAGGCTGCCCGCATCGGCAACCGCGTGAAATATTCTGAGTTTGTCCCAATCCATCGACGCAACTTTCGTTATCCGTTTGCAGCCCTATATGAAAGACGTAACAAATTCCACATTCGAACCGGCGAAATCGTTAGATAATAGGGGAAAATGCTATACAGGTCAGCAATCATGACCTAAAATGAATAAATATAGAGCACACTAATCCGACGAGGGGAGACGTCAGATGAGTCAGCCAAAAGTATCCCTGAATGACAGGTTCGATCTGTCGAAAAGTCCGGTTCTGATGAACGGCACGCAGGCACTCGTGCGCCTGATGCTGATGCAAAAGGCACGCGACACGGCGGTGGGGTTGAACACGGCGGGTCTGGTGACCGGGTATCGCGGGTCGCCGCTTGGGGCGGTGGACCAGCAGATGACCCGCGCCCAGAAACAGCTTGCCGAAAGCGACGTTACCTTTCAGTTCGGATTGAACGAAGATCTGGCGGCAACGGCGCTATGGGGCAGCCAGCAAGCCGGTTTGCGCGGAGACGGCAAATTCGATGGCGTCTTTGGTCTGTGGTACGGCAAAGGTCCCGGGGTCGATCGGTCTGGCGATGTCATGCGTCACGCCAATATGGCGGGAACTGCCGAGCATGGTGGCGTGTTGGTCGCCATGGGCGACGACCATACCGGGGAAAGCTCGACCGTGCTGCACCAGTCTGAATGGTCGCTGGTTGACATGTACATGCCGGTCGTCAGCCCGGCTGGCGTGCAGGAAATTCTGGATTATGGCGTTTACGGCTTTGCCCTCAGCCGGTTTGCCGGGGTCTGGGTCGGTCTGAAGACCATGAAGGACACGATCGAAGTGACCTCGGTTGTTGATGGTGCGATCAACCGGATGCAGCTGATGACACCCGATTTCGACATGCCCGAAGGCGGCCTGAACATCCGACTGGGTGACACTCCGCATCTGCAAGAGGCGCGGGTCATCGACTATAAGCGCTTCGCGGCCGAGACATTTTCACACGCGAACAAGCTGGACAAACGGATCTGGGGCAAGCCCGGGGCCAAGATCGGCATTGTCGCGGCGGGTAAGAACTGGCTGGATCTGGTTCACGCCATGTCGCTGCTGAACATCGACGCGACCGAAGCCGAACGGCTGGGGATAACAACCTACAAAGTTGGCCAGACTTTCCCCTTGGATATGAAAGGGTTCCACGACTGGGCCGAAGGGCTGGACCTTATCGTTATCGTCGAGGAAAAGCGCAAACTGATCGAGGTTCAGGTCAAAGAGGCGATCTTTGACGATCGGCGCGGCCGGCGGGTCTATGGCTGGTACAAGGGCGGCGCGGGCACTTTGCATCGCGAGGAACTGTTCCCGACACGCGGCGCGCTGGACCCGATCATGATCGCCGAAAAGCTTGGCGATATCCTGATCGAAGAAGGGCGGGATACCGACGGAGTGCGGGCCGGTCTGGCAAAACTGTCCGAGGCGCGTCGCGCCGACAACGCCGAAGAAATAGCCGAGCGTCTGCCATATTTCTGTTCGGGTTGCCCGCATAACAGCTCGACCAAGGTGCCGGAAGGCAGCCGCGCCTATGCCGGGATCGGGTGTCACTACATGGTTCAGTGGATGGATCGCGAAACCACCGGTTTCACACAAATGGGCGGCGAGGGCGCGAACTGGATCGGCGAAGCTCCGTTTTCGACCACGGAGCATGTGTTCCAGAACCTCGGCGACGGCACTTATAACCATTCGGGCGTGCAGGCCATCCGCGCGGCGCTTGCGGCCGGAACCAACATCACCTTCAAGATACTGTTCAACGATGCCGTCGCCATGACCGGCGGACAGGAAAACGACGGCGACCTATCAGCCGAGCGTATCGTGGCCGAGGTTACGGCAATGGGCGTGCAGCATGTCGCGCTGGTCTATGATGAAAAGGAAGATGTGAACCTAAATGCGCTGCCATCAGGTGTTGAAGCGCATGAACGCGCTGAACTGATTCAGGTTCAGAAAAAATTCCGGGAAATTAAGGGGGTATCGGTCATTGTTTACGTTCAGACCTGTGCCGCAGAAAAGCGGAGACGACGCAAGCGCGGTACGTTTCCTGACCCCGACAAGCGCGTGTTTATCAACCCGGACATCTGCGAGGGCTGCGGAGATTGCGGCGAACAGTCGAACTGTGTCTCGATCGTTCCGAAAGAGACGGAACTGGGCCGTAAGCGGGCGATTGATCAGTCTAGCTGCAACAAGGATTTCTCATGCGTGAACGGGTTTTGCCCATCTTTTGTAACGCTGGAAGGCGCGCAAATCCGCAAAGAGGCGACAACTCAGATTGACCTGCCGGATCTGCCTGACCCGGTGCTGCCCGAAATCGATGGGACGCATAACGTGGTGATCACGGGTGTAGGTGGCACCGGTGTCGTCACGCTTGGTGCGATTCTTGCACAGGCGGCGCAGATCGACGGCAAAGGGGCTGGCATGATGGAAATGGCCGGGCTGGCGCAAAAGGGCGGAGCGGTGCATATCCATTGCCGGTTGGCGAATTCACCGGACGACATAAGTGCCATTCGGGTCGCAACAGGCGAAGCGCATGCATTGATCGGGGGCGATCTTGTAGTGTCTGCCGGGGCTAAGACTTTGGGCCTGACCGAAACCGGACGCACAGGCGCAGTGGTCAACAATCATGAGATCGTAACCGGAGATTTCACCCGTGACACTGAGTTCAGAATTCCCGGCGACCAGTTGGAACTGGCCTTGCAAGCCAGGTTGAAGGATCGGTTGGACCTGTTCGATGCCAGTGCCTTGGCACGCGTCGTTATGGGGGACTCGATCTATTCCAACATGATGGTTCTGGGCGCGGCGTGGCAGCGCGGTCTGATCCCGATCCGACATTCAGCAATTCAGCAGGCGATCGATCTGAACGGGACTGCGGTCGAACGCAACAAGCGGGCATTCGAAGTGGGCCGCTGGGCCGTTTTGCATCCCGACGCGGTGACTGGAATTTTGGGTCAGAACGTAACCGAACTCCCGAAAACACTGGACCAGATTATCGCCTTTCGCGCCGATCATCTGGTGCAGTATCAGGGCAAGGGGCTTGCGAAACGATATCGTAAGATGATCGACGCCATTGAGGACGAACAAGTCCGCGAAGCCGCTGCAAAAGGGTATCATAAGCTGTTGTCCTACAAGGATGAATATGAGGTCGCACGCCTGTTGATGCAAACTCGTGACATGGCGCAGGCAGAGTTCGACGGCGACTTCAAAATGACATTCCATTTGGCACCGCCGTTTCTGGGGGGCAAAGAAGTAAATGGGCGTCCGCCAAAACGCGCGTTCAGCGAAAGGTTCCTTCGGGCTTTCGGGCTCTTGGCACGGTTCAAGATGCTTCGCGGCACGCCATTTGACCTGTTTGGATACAGTGCGGAACGCCGGATGGAGCGCGCCCTGATCACGCAATACGAAATGGACATGAAACAGGTTTTGCCCAAGTTGAACGCTGATACGCGCGATGCCATCACGGCGCTGGCCCGTTTGCCCTTGGACATTCGCGGATTTGGCCCGGTGCTCAAGGCGAATGAGGCAAAAGCTGCGAAACGGCGCGAGGAACTGCTTGCAGTCATTCGCGATGGTGGCCCCGACATGCGGGCTGCGGCGGAGTGAAGCGTTACGCGCCTGTAATGTTTTTTGGGTAAATCTGTTACCTAAGTTCTGAATGCAGGCAGCAAACCGGAGAACCTGATGCCCTCGCGCCGCCACGTCGCACGTGACATTTCCTATGCTCATTCCGCCGAAACCAAAGGCGGGCGAATGGTCATAAAGCTGATGGAGAACACGACCGGGCGTCTACGCCTGATCAAACGCGCCGACGGGTACGAACGCGAGGTGGCCAATGGGCGCGACTTCTGGGGCGTCATGGTCGACCGTTACGGGTTGTCGCTGGATGTTGTTGGTGGCGCACTGTCGAATATCCCCAAGGACGGTCCGTTGATCCTGATAGCCAATCACCCTTACGGGATTCTGGACGGGCTGATGATGGGCCATATCCTGTCTCAGACGCGGGGCGACTTCCGTATTCTGGCCCATCGCGTTTTCCGCAATGCCGAAGATCTGAACCGGATCATCCTGCCGATTTCGTTTGATGGGACCAAAGAGGCGATGAAACTCAACCTCGCAACGCGGAAGACGGCATTGAACTATCTGGGTGAGGGGGGTGCCATAGGTATCTTTCCAGGTGGCACCGTGAGTACAGGTATCAAGCCTTTCGCCCACCCAATGGACCCCGGCTGGCGGGGTTTTACGGCGCGAATGGTGGCGAAATCGAATGCGACGGTTGTGCCGGTATTCTTTGACGGCCATACCTCGCGATTGTTCCAGATCGCCAGTCACCTGCACAACACGTTGCGCATGGGCCTTCTGATCAAAGAGTTCAAGAAACGGGTCGATACCCCGGTCCGCGTTGTTGTTGGCGACCCTATCGGGCGCGATGTTTTGGACCCGTTGTCCAAAGACACGCGCAAGATGATGGATTTCCTGCGCAAAGCCACGTATGAGCTGTCTCCAACGCCGTTGAAGTCCTATGACTACGGCTATGAATTCGAGGAACGGCATCGCGCCTGAAGGGCAAATGGCAGTAGGTATCTTTGATTCCGGGTTGGGCGGGCTGACCGTCCTGAACGCCGCGCAGAAACGTCTGCCGGACGTTGATTTTCTGTATTTTGCAGACAGCGCACACGCGCCTTACGGCGTGCGTGACGCCGAGGATATTTTTAACCTGACGCGCGCAGCCGTGCGGGATCTTTGGGATCGCGGATGCAATCTGGTGATTCTGGCCTGCAACACAGCCAGCGCTGCGGCGCTGCGGCGGATGCAGGAAGAAGGCGTGCCCGAAGGCAAGCGGGTTCTGGGCGTCTTTGTTCCTTTGATCGAGGCGCTGACTGAACGGCAGTGGGGCGACAACTCGCCTCCGCGCGAGGTCGAGGTGCAGCACGTGGCGCTGTTCGCCACCCCTGCCACCGTATCCAGCCGGGCCTTTCAGCGTGAGCTGGCATTCCGGGCGATCGGCGTGGATGTCGAGGCGCAGGCCTGCGGCGGTGTTGTCGACGCCATCGAGGACGGCGACATGATTTTGGCCGAGGCGTTGGTGCGGTCTCATGTGGACGCTCTGAAACGCAAGATGCCGGAACCGCAGGCGGCAATCCTTGGCTGTACGCATTACCCGTTGATGGCTGAGACCTTCCAGCAGGCGCTGGGGGCTCAAGTCACGGTCTACAGCCAGGGGGACCTGGTGGCCGAAAGCCTTGCGGATTACCTCGACCGTCATCCAAATATGCTGGGTGAGGGCGAAAGCGGCTACCTGACGTCCGGAAAACCCGGTGTCGTCAGCGATCGTGCGACCCAGTTCCTCCGACGACAAATCACCTTTGAGGCTGCCTGACTTAGGTCAAGGACGGCCATCTACTGCTTCCCTATCCAAAGACCGTCGCATCGGCGGTCGTGACATGTGACATACAAGTGAAAGAGGTCTGACATGACCCACAAAATCGCAATTCTGGGCGCATCCGGGTACACCGGCGCCGAACTGGTGCGGCTGATCGCCGAGCACCCGAACATGGAAATCACCGCCCTTGCTGCCGAGCGTAAAGCGGGCAAGACCATGGCGCAGGTCTTCCCGCATCTACGCCATCTGAATCTGCCGGTGCTGTGCAAGATATCTGAGATCGACTTTTCCCGGATCGATCTGTGCTTTTGCGCGCTGCCGCATAAAACCAGTCAAGAGGTGATCAGCGCGCTTCCGAATACGCTGAAAATCATCGACCTGTCGGCGGATTTCCGGCTGAGCGATCCCGACGAATACCAAAAGTGGTACGGCAATCCGCATGCCGCGCTGGCGCATCAGGAAGAGGCTGTCTATGGCCTGACCGAGTTCTATCGGGACGATATCCGCGACGCGCGGCTGGTTGCTGGCACGGGGTGCAACGCAGCGACCGGGCAATATGTTCTGCGGCCTCTGATCTCGGCCGGCGTGATCGATCTGGACGACATTATCCTTGATCTGAAATGTGCGGTTTCGGGCGCGGGACGGGCGTTGAAGGAAAACCTGCTGCATGCGGAACTCAGTGAAGGCGCAAACGCCTACGCGGTTGGTGGCACACATCGGCATTTGGGAGAGTTTGATCAGGAATTCTCAAAGCTTGCGGGCCGGACGGTGCATATTCAATTCACCCCGCATCTGATACCGGCGAACCGTGGAATTCTGGCGACGTCTTACGTCAAAGGCGACCCGCAAAGCGTCTATGAGACGTTACAGGCAGCATATGCAGAGGAGCCCTTCATTCAGGTGCTACCTTTTGGTGAAACGCCTTCGACCCATCATGTGCGGGGCTCGAATTTTTGCCATATTGGCGTGGTTGGTGATCGGATCGAACGCCGTGCCATCGTGGTTGCGGCTTTGGATAACCTGACAAAAGGTAGCAGCGGGCAAGCCTTGCAGAACGCCAACCTGATGTTAGGTGAACAGGAAACCCGGGGGCTAATGATGGCTCCGCTATTCCCGTGAGGACGGTATGAAAACGCTCAAGAAACGTCGTCGAGTACAGGTCATTTTGCTGGCCGTTGTGGCCTTGGTTCTGGCGACGGTATTGATTGGGTACGCCATGCGCGATGGCATCAATTTTTTCCGCTCGCCAAGCCAAGTGATTGCTGAACCGCCTAAACCGACCGAGGTGTTTCGCATCGGTGGTCTGGTCGAGGAAGGCTCGATCGTGCGCGGGCAGGGCGAAACCGTGCGTTTTGTCGTGACCGATGGTGGTGAAAGTGTTTCGGTGGCGTTTACCGGGGTTCTGCCCGATCTGTTCTCGGAAAATCAGGGTATGGTCGGCACGGGCAGCTATGTGAACGGTGTCTTTGAAGCCACTGAAATTCTGGCGAAACACGATGAAACCTATATGCCGAAAGAGGTTGTGGACGCGTTGAAAGAACAGGGCGTGTACAAAGAGAACACCGACGGCTGAAAACCGGTCATGAAAGCGACTCGAAAGGGCGTTGCGCGCAATAGGCGGGCAGCGCCCTTTGTCTTATGCCAGACTTAACGGCTTTGCCTGACGGTTTGCCTTGCCAAGCAAAGGGAAGCGCCATGAAAACCGTGCAGCAGATTGCCCGCGAAATTGTCGACCGCGAAGGCGGGTTCGTGGACGACCCCGACGACCCCGGTCGTGCCACAAAACATGGCGTGACCATTCACACGCTGCGCCGGTTGGGAATGGATTTGAACCGCGACGGTGCCGTTGACCGTGCGGATGTTCAGTCTTTGACGCGGCAGCATGCGGTTGAGATCTTTGTAGAGCATTACTTCGAAAAACCTCGCATCGGATTGGTCCCAAAGACTTTACAGCCGTCGTTGTTCGATATGTATGTCAATGCGGGCGCACAGGCTGTTCGAACACTTCAGGCTTTGCTGCGTGAGATGGGTTTTGATGTAGCAGTTGATGGGGTCATCGGTCCCCAAACCGGGGCGGCAACACATGCAGCAGCAGACCCGATTCCCGAGATACTGAGGGATGCGTATGGCGTTGCACGACGCAATTACTATTCCCGGCTGGCGGACGGGCGACCACCGCTGCGTAAATTTGCGCGGACCCGCGCTGGCGGCAAGGGCGGCTGGATAAAGCGCGCGGAAGAGTTTCTGTCGCCGAAATATCACCTCAGCCAGGCGGAGTTCAGCAAACGGGTGTCGGCATGGGTTTGATCTCGGGGATTTTGGGATTGTTGTTTGGCGGTGGACGGAACGTGGTCCGCGACACTGCCGAGGTGTTTCGAGAAAATGCCGATACGGCGGCGGCGCGGTCTGTGGCCTTGCGGGAACAGGCGATGATTCAGTTCGGTGCCGAGTTTCAAGCGACGCAAAAGGGTGGGTTCGATCGGTTCATGGACGGGTTGAACCGCCTGCCACGTCCTGCGATGGCTTTGGCAACGCTGGGGTTGTTCGCGGCGGCGATGGCGGACCCACTTTGGTTCGCCGCTCGGATGCAGGGCATCGCATTGGTGCCCGAGCCGCTTTGGTGGCTGCTGGGTGTGATCGTGTCGTTCTATTTCGGCGCGCGC
The DNA here is from genome assembly GCF_056537105.1 of Ruegeria sp. CH11. Classification (NCBI taxonomy): domain Bacteria; kingdom Pseudomonadati; phylum Pseudomonadota; class Alphaproteobacteria; order Rhodobacterales; family Roseobacteraceae; genus Ruegeria; species Ruegeria sp. CH11. The sequence continues at coordinate 361,579 of NZ_JBQFQX010000001.1, read as the reverse complement.
CATCAGGCCAAGGCACAGGACTTTCAGCGCGAAGTCGGCGCAACGTTGCTGCACGCACCGACGGTCATGTCGAATCTGGACGCGCTTGAGGCGTTGCGCGTTGACACCCCGGCACCTGCTGCCATGCGGTCGGAGCAAACGGACCCAAACCCGGCTTTGGATGACTGGAAGCGCAAGCGAAAGGGCATTGCCGCGACATAATGTGCGCCGTCGACAGGCGAATGTGAATGGCGCAGGCTGCGTGCGGGCGATATATACGGGGCATGATTACCGAGCTCGGCCATTTCGCACTGATCTTAGCCTTCCTTGTCGCCATCGTTCAAAGCGTGGTGCCCCTGATCGGGGCTGCCAATCGCTGGGCAGGATGGATGGCGTTTGCTGAACCGGCAGCGATTTCGCAGTTCTTGCTGACGGCGTTTTCGTTCGGAGCGCTGGTCTGGGCCTTCACTTCATCCGATTTTTCATTGCGGATCGTGGTGGAAAACAGCCACTCACTGAAACCGATGCTCTACAAGATTAGTGGCACTTGGGGAAACCACGAAGGATCCATGTTGCTTTGGGTCCTGATCGTCACGATTTTCGGCGCAATGGCAGCATTTTTTGGCGGCGGCCTACCGCCTACGCTCAAGGCGCGGGTGCTGGCTGTTCAGGGTGCAATCGGGGTGGCTTTCTTTGCCTTCATCCTGTTCACCTCGAACCCTTTTGACAGGTTGCCGGTTCCACCATTTGACGGACGCGATCTGAACCCCTTGCTGCAGGATCCCGGCTTGGCCTTCCACCCGCCGTTTCTGTATCTGGGTTATGTCGGACTAAGCATGGCCTTCAGCTTTGCCGTGGCCGCGCTGATTGAAGGGCGCGTTGATGCGGCTTGGGGGCGTTGGGTGCGGCCCTGGACGCTTGCAGCCTGGATATTCCTGACGATCGGTATCGCGCTGGGATCGTGGTGGGCCTATTACGAGCTTGGCTGGGGCGGGTTCTGGTTCTGGGACCCGGTCGAGAACGCAAGTTTCATGCCATGGCTTCTGGCCGCCGCGCTGTTGCATTCTGCAATCGTCGTCGAAAAGCGTGAGGCTCTGAAAAGTTGGACCATTCTGCTGGCCATCATCGCCTTTGGCTTTTCGCTGATTGGCACTTTCATCGTGCGGTCGGGGCTTCTGACCTCTGTTCACGCCTTCGCGAATGATCCCGAGCGCGGGGTCTTTATCCTTGTCATCATGGTGATCTTCATTGGCGGTGCGTTGACCCTGTTCGCCTCACGCGCGCAGGCAATGGAGGCCAAAGGCGTCTTTGGTGTGGTCAGCCGCGAAAGCGCATTGGTTCTGAACAACATCCTTCTGGCTGTCAGTTGCTTTGTCGTATTCTTCGGAACCATGTGGCCGATCGTGGCCGAGATGGCCTTCGGCCGGAAACTCTCGGTCGGCGCGCCATTCTTCAACGCCGCTTTCACGCCGTTCATGATCGCCTTGGGTATCGCCTTGCCGATCGGATCGATGCTGCCCTGGAAGCGCGGCAGGCTGGGCCGTGCGGCTTGGTCCTTGCGCTATGCGTTCGTGCTTGCGGTTGCATTGGCGGTTCTTGTCTGGGTTCTGCAATCGGGCCGCAGTGCCCTGGGGCCCGTGGGCCTTTTCCTGGGGGCGTGGGTCACGTTTGGCGCCGTTGTCGACCTTTGGGGTCGTGCCGGCCGTTCAGGCAGCGTTGCGCGTTTGTTCCGATTGCCGCGCGCCGACTGGGGTAAGGCTGTGGCCCATACCGGGATGGGCGTCACCATGTTTGCCATTGCCGGACTGACCGCGTGGGAGGTTGAGGATATCCGTGTGGTCCAGCCCGGTCAGCCATTCCAGGTGGGGCAGTTCACATTGACGCTGCAAGACGTGCGCAGGGTTCAGGGGCCGAATTATTATTCGACAATGGCGGATGTGAGCGCCGAGCAGGGCGGGCGGCACGTCGCAACATTGCATCCCGAAAAACGTGAATATCCGGTGGCGCGCATGCCCACGACCGAAGCGGCCATCGACTATCGTTTCTTGCGTGACCTTTACGTCGTGATCGGCGATCAACAGGCTGACGGGGGCTGGGTGATGCGCACCTATATCAAGCCGCTTGCCAATTGGATCTGGGGCGGTTGCATCCTGATGGCATTGGGCGGCGCGCTCAGCCTGTCGGATCGGCGCTTCCGGGTCGCAGCCGGTGCGCGCAAGTCGCCCAAGTCCGGAGTGCCAGCGGAATGAAATGGCTTGCCTTTGTCCTGCTTTTGCTTGCGTCCCCGGTCCTTGCCGTGCAGCCGGATGAGGTTCTGGACGACCCGGAATTGGAAGCGCGCGCGCGCGATCTCAGCGCCGAGCTGCGCTGTCTGGTCTGTCGCAACGAAAGCATTGACGAAAGCAACGCAGAACTCGCCCGTGATCTACGCATCCTGCTGCGCGAGCGTCTGGTGGCGGGCGACACCGACCAGGAGGCCGTGGATTTCATCGTGGCCCGGTATGGCGAATATGTCTTGCTGAAACCGACAACCTCGGGCGCGAATATTCTGCTCTGGCTTGCAGGCCCTGTTATGTTGCTGATTGCCGGAGCGGTCGGGTTCAGCTTTGTTGGTCGACGCGCGCGGTCGCAAAACGCGGGCGAGGCGGATCGGTTGACCAAACAAGAGCAGGATCGTCTGCGGCAAATTCTGGAAGACTGACGCCCAGTTAGGCTTTCCCTTGGTTGGGATTTGCGTCAGGGTCTTGGACGACTCTGTGCAGGCGAGGTTTTTCATGGAATACGAAACCGTCCATCTGGACATCACCGATGGTCTGGCCGTCCTGACCCTGAACCGGGCGGACAAGATGAACGCGCTGACCACACGTATGCGCGCCGAGATTACCCATGCAATGAAACACGCGGGCCAGAACGCCCGTGCCGTCGTGTTGACTGGTGCGGGGGCGGCGTTCTGTTCGGGCCAGGACCTTGGGGATGCCTCAAGCACGGGCAAGATCGACTTGGGACGCGCTCTCAGGGACGAATACGAACCGATGTTGGAGTCAGTCTATGACTGCCCGGTACCGACCATTGCGGCGGTTAACGGACCGGCAGCTGGGGCAGGGGCCAATCTTGCGCTTTGCGCCGATGTGGTGATCGCCACTGAAAGCGCGTATTTCCTGCAGGCATTCGCCCGGATCGGCCTGATCCCGGATGCGGGCGGTACGTGGTTCATGCCGCGTCAGATGGGGTTTGCCAAGGCGATGGGGGCCGCGCTGTTCGCCGACAAGATCACCGCCCGACAAGCCGATGATTGGGGGCTGATTTGGGAGGCCGTCGCAGATGACGATTTCGACGCACATTGGAGAAAACGCGCCGCCTATCTGACCAACGGACCGACTGCTGGGTTCGCGGCAATCAAGCAGGCCATTCGCGGCACTTATGACCGGACATTGCCGCAGCAACTGGCAACCGAAGCGGATTTGCAGGAAAACTGCGGACGCACCCGGGACTTTGCCGAAGGCGTCGTAGCATTTCTGGAAAAAAGGCCCCCGAAATTCGAGGGCCACTAAGCGCTTATAGCGTCAGGCGCGGCGGCGTCGCCTGCCGCGCCGTTCGGGCTGGGCAGCAGTCTCTTCGGTCCCGTCGAATTCGGATGAGAACGGGCCCAGCGCAGATGTGATCTGGTCCAGCGACGGGCGCGCGCCGCTTGGGGCGCTGTCCAGCGCCGCACGCATTTCGCGCAGATGCGCAGGCATGGTTCCGCAACATCCACCAATGATCGTCGCTCCGGCATCGCGCGCCATGGCGGCATACTGACCCATCAGCTCGGGCGTGCCGTCATAGTGAATGTGACCGTCAACATATTTCGGGATACCTGCGTTGCCCTTCGAGATCAGGGGACGCTCAGTGCCTTGTGCCGAGAACCCCAGCACCGTTCGCAAGATATCCGAAGCGCCGGTGCCGCAATTCGCTCCGAACGCGACCGGCGGGTTGGGCAATGTTTCGACGATCATTGCCAGATCAGCCGAGGTCACGCCCATCATCGTGCGGCCTGCGGTGTCGAAACTCATCGTGCCGCACCAGGGCATGTCGGCCAACGCGAATGCTTCGGCCGCGGCGCGAAACTCTTCGGGGGCACTGATGGTTTCCAGCCAAAGAACATCGACGCCGCCCTCTTTCAGCGCTTCGGCCTGTTCGTGGAACATTTCGACAGCTTCGGAATGCGACAGGCTGCCGACCGGCTCCATGATTTCGCCAGTTGGACCCACCGATCCGGCGACGACGACGGGGCGCCCGGCTTGATCCGCGACCTCTCGCCCCAACTCAGCACCGATCCGGTTCAACTCTCCGACGCGATTCTGCGCGTCGTGCAGTTTCAGTCGGGCGGATGTTCCGCCGAAAGTGTTGGTCAGAAACAGATCGCTGCCAGCGTCGACCGACCCTTTGTACAGGGCGCGGATCTTGTCTGGTGCGTCTACGTTCCAAAGCTCGGGCGCATCGCCTGATTGCAGACCCATATTGAACAGGTTCGTTCCTGTCGCCCCATCTGCCAGAATGGCATCTTTCGACTCCAGAAGTTTGCTGAGCGCGTTTGTCATTGAGCTATTCCAAAATTGGCCAAATGGGCCGAAAATACAGAGACGCCCCGTGTCTCATGACCGGAGCGTCAAATCAAATTCATAAAACTCATGAAGATCATGAGGTGGCTTTCAAGTGCCTTAAATATCGGCCTCGGCCATGACCTGTTCTTTGGCTTCGACCAGAAGCTCGGCCATCTTTTCGCGAATCTTGGCCTCGTCTGCCAGATCACCCAGATAGCTTTTGACCGCCTCGACAACGTCGTCTTCGCTGACGTTTTGAAGGTCGGTATGGACAAGTTCCTGCCCGTATTTTCGCGCCTGTTCGACGGTTTCCCCTTTCAGGGTCGAGGCCCAGACGGCCATGAACCGGTTGCGGCGCATCCGGGCGATGAATTGCATTTTCTCATCATGCGCAAATTTGTTCTCAAACGCGGCTTCACGCTCGTCAAATGTGGTCATTGGTTGGGGACCTCTTGGGTTACACATCGTTTCCTGATGATATGACTGTACAGCGCTTCCGGTTCAAGGGATTTGCGCTGCGTCAAACTCCTTTGGTGCGGTGAACTTGCGGGAAGGCGGGGCTTGCACTATGAGGGCGCCAACGGAGAGGGACTCATTTCCTCGCCCCGGACTGGAAAGGTCGCTTATGGCGCGTCGCAAGAAAATCTACGAAGGCAAAGCCAAGATTCTGTATGAAGGCCCCGAACCGGGCACGATCGTGCAGTATTTCAAGGATGACGCCACCGCGTTCAACGCCGAGAAAAAAGACGTGATCGATGGTAAGGGCGTGCTGAACAACCGCCTGAGCGAGTTTTTCATGAACGGTCTGACACAGATCGGCGTACCTAACCATTTCATCCGTCGCCTGAACATGCGCGAACAGCTGGTTCGTAATTGTGAGATCGTGCCGCTGGAAGTGATCGTTCGGAACTATGCCGCGGGGACAATGTCCAAACGTCTGGGCATTGCAGAAGGCACTCAGTTGCCGCGCCCGATCGTTGAATACTGCTACAAGGACGATTCTCTGGGTGATCCTCTGGTCACGGAAGAGCATATCGCCGCCTTCGGCTGGGCCAGTCAGCAGGACATGGACGATATCCTCAGCCTGGCGCTGCGCGTGAACGATTTCCTCAGCGGCGTTATGCTGGCTGTTGGTATTCGCCTGGTGGATTTCAAGATCGAGATCGGACGGGTTTTCGATGGTGACTATCAACGTCTGATCGTCGCGGACGAGATCAGCCCCGACAGTTGCCGCCTTTGGGATATCGAAACCGGTCAGAAACTGGACAAGGACGTCTTTCGCCGCGATCTGGGCAGCCTGACGGATGCCTATTCCGAAGTCGCGCGTCGTCTTGGCGTTCTGCCAAAAAGCAATGTGGCCAAACCGACGCTGATCAATTGATACGCGCCCGCATCGGCGCGGGTATTGGAACAGGTCTGGCGGGGCATCCCGCACGCAAAGAAACGGGCTGGCAATCGGTCCCAGAGTGGAGTTCTCGAATATGAAGGCACGGGTGCATGTGATGCTCAAGAACGGGGTGTTGGACCCGCAGGGCGAAGCGGTGCGGCACGCGTTGGGTGCGATGGGCTTTGATCAGGTCGAAGGTGTCCGTCAGGGCAAGGTAATTGACCTGGAACTGGCCGAGGGCGCGACCGAGGCGGACGTTACCCAGATGTGCGAAAAGCTCTTGGCCAACACGGTCATCGAACGCTACGAAATCGAACTGGTCTGATCCTTTTTCCGGAGGCCCCGCCATGCGCGCTGCTGTTATCGTATTCCCAGGGTCCAACTGTGACCGCGACCTTGCCGTTGCTTTCGAACAGGCCGGTTTTCAGGTCGATATGGTCTGGCACAAGGACGCCTCGCTGCCCGAGAGCGTTGACATTGTCGGGGTTCCGGGCGGGTTTTCCTATGGAGACTACCTGCGGTGCGGGGCAATCGCGGCGCAATCACCGATCTGCAAGGCAGTCGTCGAACATACGGAACGTGGCGGCTATGCCTTTGGGGTCTGCAACGGATTTCAGGTTCTGACTGAGACCGGCATTTTGCCTGGTGCATTGCTGCGCAACGGCGGGCTGAAATATATCTGCCGGACGGTGGGACTGAAGGTTCAGACCAGCAACAGCGCCTTTACCGAAGGATACAACGCGGGCGATGTGATCGACATTCCGATCGCACACCATGACGGCAATTATTTTGCCGATGACGAGACGCTTGCAGAGCTAAAAGATCAGGACCGCATCGCCTTTACCTATACCGAGAATCCCAACGGCTCGCGCGAGGATATTGCAGGCATTCTGTCGCACAACCGCCGCGTGTTGGGGATGATGCCGCACCCTGAGCGGGCGGCGGATTCAGGCCATGGCGGCACCGATGGGGCGGCGCTCTTCCGCGCATTGTCGGGTGTGCTGACGCCGGCGTGACTTGAGGTCACGGTCGCGGGCGCGTAGCGTCGTGGGATGAGTTCAGACGCTAAATCAGACGGCTCCGGTCTCCTGAACCGGCTCCGCGTGTCGCCACTTGGCTGGCGCCTGCGTCTGGCTATTGTCGCGTTGCTGGTCGTTACGGTTGCAACGGTCTGGGTCACCAACAGCCTTTTGACCAGCCGGTTCACCGAATCAACGCGCAACAGGGCCGAACTGCGGCTGGCGCTATATTCCGGCAATTTGCTGAGCGAACTGCGCCGCAATGCGATCGTGCCGCAGTTGCTGTCACGCGACCCCACTTTGATTTCGGCATTGCAGTCGAGTGACTATACACTGTCCAGCCAACGTCTGATTTCGTTTGTCGAGGAGATTGGCGCCGCGTCGCTGGTGTTGTTGGACAAAGACGGGCTGACCCGCGCAGCAACGGACAGAAACCGTCTGCAGGAAAGCCATCGCAATACCGCGTATTTCATTGATGCGATCCGCTCGAACGCGACGATCTTTTCGGTGATCCCAAGGGAATCCGGCGGTTACAGCTTTGTCTATTCGCGACGGATCGACGCCAATTCCGAGATGCTGGGTGTGATCGTTGTCGAGGTTGATCTACAGAAATTCGAGCGCGCCTGGGCCGGAATTTCGGACGCTGTCATGGTCACCGACAGCACCGGCACGATCATCCTGTCCACCGAACCGCAATGGCGCGGGCTCGAGGAAAGCGCCGCATTGCTGCGCCAACCCCCACAGGGCGCGATTCAGCGCGCGATCCGTGCCACCACAGATTGGACCGCTTTGCCCCCCGATGCCTATCTACAGGGCGAGGCGGTGATGCGAATGGAAACGCGAATTCCGTTTCGAGGATGGCAGATGACGTCGTTCACCACCTATTCCTCGATCCGGGAGCGGGTGAACAGCGTTCTGGCGCTGGAAATCATGGCCTTTGCGATTCTTCTGGCGCTGGCCTTCTATGCGCTCAGCCGCAGAGCCACGTCGCGCATGACGCTGTTCCAACGCGAGTCGGCGGAGCTTCGCGCATTGAACGCAAGGCTGCAGCGGGAAATTGCTGAACGCGAACGGGTTGAAAAGACGCTGGAAGTTGCCGAGCAGACCCTTGCTCAGAGCTCCAAACTGGCGGCACTGGGAGAGATGTCAGCCGCCGTCAGTCACGAGCTGAATCAACCGCTGGCGGCGATGAAAACCTACCTCGCCGGGGCGCGTCTTTTGCTGCGCCGGGACCGTTCGGAAGAGGCGCTGGCCAGCTTTGGCCGCATCGACGGTCTGATCGAGCGCATGGGCGCGATCACGCGGCAGCTCAAATCCTATGCGCGCAAGGGGGCGGATGCGTTTTCCCCTGTAAATCTTGGCGAAGCGCTGGCCTCAAGCCTGTCGATGATGGAACCTCAACTGCGGCAGCGCCATGTAAAGATTACCCAGATTTTGCCCGAAGAACCTGTTATAGTGATGGGGGATCGGATGCGAATTGAACAGGTTATGGTCAATCTCTTGCGCAATGCACTGGACGCCACCAAATCTGTCGAAGAGCCGGATGTCGAGATCATCCTCGCGGCAGGCGATACTGCGGTTCTGACGGTTCGCGATAACGGCTATGGAATCGAAGATATCGAAAACCTGTTCGAGCCGTTCTACACCACCAAGCGACCCGGTGACGGGGTCGGGCTGGGGCTTGCCATCTCGTCGGGGATCGTGAACGACCACGGTGGACGGCTGACCGCACGCAATGGACAGCATGGGGGCGCTGTGTTCGAAATGCAGTTGCCGATACTTGGAAGCGACGGCCTAGAGGCCGCGGAATAACGAGGAATGACTATGGCACAGGCCATGAAGATCGCCATTGTGGATGACGAACAGGACATGCGCCAGTCGATCAGCCAATGGCTGGCGTTGTCCGGATACGATACCGAGACCTTTTCGAGCGCTGAGGATGCGCTCAAGGTGTTGGGGCCCGAATATCCCGGGATCGTGATTTCGGACATCAAGATGCCCGGCATGGACGGTATCCAGTTGTTGAAGAAACTGATGGGGGCCGACAGTACGCTACCGGTTATCATGATCACCGGTCACGGCGACGTACCGATGGCGGTCGAAGCCATGCGTGTCGGGGCGTTCGACTTTCTTGAAAAGCCGTTCAACCCCGATCGCATGTCAGAACTCGCCAAACGCGCCAGTAACGCGCGGCGTCTTACGCTGGACAACAGGGCCCTACGGCGAGAGCTATCGGGCGGTACGCAGATCATGAACAAACTGATCGGCGCCAGCCCTGTGATGGAGCGTCTGCGCGAGGATATTCTGGATCTAGGCCAAGCCGACGGTCACGTTCTGATAGATGGCGAAACCGGCACCGGCAAAACGTTGGTGGCACATGCGCTGCACGCGGTTGGTAGCCGGGCGGGCAAAAAGTTTGTCCTCGTGTCCTGCGCCGCATTGGAAGAGGACGCGTTGTCGAAACGCTTGTTTGGCCCGATGATGCCCGAAGACACGCAACTGCCCGCGATCGAAGAGGCGAGGGGCGGCACGCTGGTCCTTGAGGATGTCGAGGCGCTAAGCGACACGTTGCAGGCCCGTCTGCTAAGCGTGATGAATGAACAGGGGACACCCGCAGAAACACGGATCGTCGCAATCTCAAACCTGCAAGAAGCTGGCAAGACCAGTGAAGATGTTTTGCGCCCCGACCTGTTCTATCGCCTGGCCGCGCTGCGCATCACCATGCCGCCGCTGCGACAGCGCGGAGAAGACATTCTGACGCTGTTCACGCGCCTCAGCGAGCAGTTTGCCGAGGAATACGGATGTGACTCGCCGCAGGTCAGTGCTCAGGAAGCGGCGCAACTGCTGCAGGCCCCGTGGCCGGGCAACGTGCGTCAGTTGATCAACATCGCCGAGCGCGCCGTTTTGCAGTCGCGCCGAGGGTCCGGCACGATTGCGTCGTTGCTGATGTCGGATCACGAGGAAATGCAACCGGTCATGACGACCGAGGGCAAACCTCTGAAAGAGTATGTCGAGGCGTTTGAGCGGATGCTTATCGACAACACGATGCGCCGCCACAAGGGCTCGATCGCGTCGGTGATGGATGAGCTTTGTCTGCCGCGTCGGACCTTGAACGAGAAGATGGCCAAATACGGATTGCAGCGCTCGGACTATCTGTAAGGGCAGAGAGGGGACCAGCCCCTTCTTGAGCCGTAGGCTCGATTCTCACGCCGGTACATTTTTTAGCCAGATGAAGGGATCCTGCGTCGCGTTCTGATCGCGCGATGCAGTTTGCCCATTGTCTTTTCCACAAGACTGCTTTTATTGTGTCCGGACGGGTCGGGCATTTTTTTGCGCCCATAAGTCCCGAATCTTTGAGTTTCGCTGCATCGCCACATGTGATGAACACCCCGATGGCTTTGCAGACCGATTGTGCCCCACGCGGGCAACAGAGCACCTGAGCCCGACCAACGGGCGAAAGGAATAAATGGGCAGGTCGCGCATCGCCGCGCCTGTCGGAGAAGAACCGCGATGACGCGCGCGCAACGATTGAGACAACGGGCAGGGGGCCACAGCGCCGAACCCTGCCGCGCGCCGTCCGATATCGCCCTGACAAGACACCACCCCAAAAGCGCCTGTCCACCCGGACGGGTCAGGACGACGCGTTTGGCGCGGTGCACCAAGGACACATGGCTAAGAAAATGCTTATCGATGCCACCCACGCGGAGGAAACCCGCGTCGTGGTGGTCGACGGAAACAAGGTCGAGGAGTTTGACTTTGAATCCGAAAACAAACGTCAGCTTGCCGGAAATATCTATCTAGCAAAAGTTACGCGGGTCGAACCCTCGTTACAGGCGGCATTTGTGGACTACGGCGGAAACCGGCACGGGTTTCTGGCGTTCTCGGAGATCCACCCCGACTACTATCAGATCCCGGTCGCAGATCGCGAGGCGCTGATGGAGGAAGAGCGCGCTTACGCCGAGGCGATGAAGGCGCGGGACGAGGCGGAAGAGGCCAAGCCCAAGAAACGTCGCTCACGCTCGCGCAGCAAAGCCGCAGATGTGAAATCCAACGACGCGGTGGAAACGCTTGATGTCGCATCCGAACCGACAGGTATGGAAACCATCGATCTGGACCACGGCGACGAAAACGACGACGCCTCGGTGCCGGAAGGCACGTCTCCGATGGAGATGGTTGCTGAAACACCGGTGGAAGAGCCTGTCGATACCCCAGAGGACGCAGGCGCAGACGCGGTAAGTGAAGATCAGCCTGAAGAAGCTGCCGCCGAAGTTGTCGAAACTTCGGAAGAAACTGAAGCGGAAGCAACCGAAGAACCTGCCGCTGATGAGGTCGCGCAAGCCGAGACTGCGGACGACGAATCTGAACCTTCGGAAGCCGTCGAAACCACGTCTGAGGATGCTGAGGCATCGGACGATGAGGGCGACGACGAGGCAGAGGGCGAGCAGGCCGGATCGAAAGCGTCGGACAAGGACGAGACAATCGAATCCGTCGCTGACGAGGATGACAGCGAAGACATCCGTCCGCCACGCAAGCCGCGCCCGCGCCGGTACAAGATTCAGGAAGTGATCAAAGTCCGCCAGGTCATGCTGGTGCAGGTCGTAAAGGAAGAACGCGGCAACAAGGGCGCCGCTCTGACCACCTACCTGTCGCTGGCAGGCCGGTATTGCGTATTGATGCCGAACACCGCCCGGGGCGGTGGTATCAGCCGCAAGATCACCAATGCCGCCGACCGCAAGAAACTGAAGGATATCGCAGCCGAGATCGACGTTCCGACCGGAGCAGGCCTGATCGTGCGCACCGCAGGTGCTAAGCGCACCAAGTCCGAGATCAAGCGGGATTATGAATACCTGCAGCGTCTGTGGGAGCAGATCCGCGAGTTGACGCTAAAATCCATCGCGCCGGCAAAAATCTATGAAGAAGGCGACCTGATCAAACGCTCGATCCGCGATTTGTACAATCGCGATATCGACGAAGTTCTGGTCGAGGGCGAGGGCGGGTACCGCATCGCCAAGGACTTCATGAAGATGATCATGCCGTCTCATGCCAAGAACGTGAAACGGTATGAGGATGGACTGCCGTTATTCGCGCGCTATCAGGTGGAAAGCTATCTGGCAGGGATGTTCAACCCGACGGTTCAGCTGAAGTCCGGTGGCTATATCGTGATCGGCGTGACCGAAGCGCTGGTGGCAATCGACGTGAACTCGGGCCGGGCGACCAAAGAAGGCTCGATCGAGGAAACCGCGCTCAAGACGAACCTTGAGGCGGCCGAGGAAGTGGCGCGTCAGCTGCGCCTGCGCGATCTTGCGGGTCTGATTGTCATCGACTTTATCGATATGGACGAGCGCAAGAACAACTCGGCGGTTGAAAAGCGTTTGAAAGAAAAGCTTAAAACCGACCGGGCGCGCATTCAGGTTGGCCGTATCTCGGGTTTCGGCCTGCTGGAGATGAGCCGTCAGCGCCTGCGCCCCGGCATGATTGAGGCGACGACGCAACCGTGCCCCCATTGCCACGGAACCGGTTTGATCCGGTCGGACGACAACATGGCCTTGTCGATCCTGCGTCAGATCGAAGAGGAAGGCACTCGCCGTCGCTCGCGCGAGGTATTGGTACGTTGCCCTGTCAGCATCGCAAACTTCCTGATGAACCAGAAGCGCGAACATATTGCGCAGATCGAACAGCGCTATGGCCTGTCGGTTCGGATCGAAGGCGACGTGCATCTGGTCAGCCCTGATTTCTCGATGGAGAAATTCAAGACCGCCAGTCGCAATGTGCCCGAGGCGACCGCTCCGGTCGTGTCCGTGGATGCGTCGCTGATGGACCTTGTTGACGCACCGGAAGATGAAGAAGAGGTCGCGGACGACGCCGGACAGGCGGAAGAAGAGACCAAGCCCAAGCGCAAACGTCGCCGCCGTCGCCGCAAGAAGAATTCCGGAAACGGAGAGACAAACGACGCTGCAGCGGCCGATGGCGAGGCTGCGCCAGAAGAAGCGGCCGAGGATGGCCAAGCCGTCGAAGAGAACACCGAGGCGGGGGAAGAGGCCGAGAAACCCGCCAAACCCAAGAAACGCCGTGCGCCGCGCCGCCGCAAGAAAGACGCCGAGGCCGAAGAGGCCGAAGCAGCGCCGCAAGAGGCCGATCCGGTTCAGGCTGAGGCTTCGGAAGAGCAAGCGGAGGCCAATGCGGAACTGGTGGTCGAGCCCGCGCAGGATAGCGTTGCTGAGACCTCGGATCAGCCGGTTGAACCAATTGCCGAAGAGACAACTGCGGCAGCCGAGCCGGTCGCTGCCGAGGAGGTCGCGGAAGCACCCGAGGCAACCCAAGCAACGGAAGAACCGACAGCGGAAGAACCCGAAGTGGCGCAGGCCGCAGACGCATCGGAAGTTACGCAGGCGGCGGAAGAACCTGGACCGGTTGACGCGCCAGCGGAACCCGTTCTCGAGACCGTCACCGAAGAACCGGAACCAGCACCCGCCAAGCCCAAGCGGCGCGGTTGGTGGTCATTGGGTCAATAATCGGATCAGAAACAAGAAAAGGCGGGCCTTCATGCCCGCCTTTTTTCTTGGTGCCGCGGGACGTTATCCGGATTTCCGGATCACATAGACTTGATGGTCCGCTGCCTGCTCCTGCGAGACCAGTATGTGCCCGGCCTCGGCGCAGAAATGAGGCACGTCGACAATCGCCGCCGGATCATCCGCCAAAACGCGCAAGACAGCCCCTGCAGGCAAGGATTTCAGGCGTTTTCGCGCTTTCAGGACGGGCAGTGGGCACAGCAGCCCAAGCGCGTCGAGTGTTTCTGTCGGTTCGCTCATGTCCTTGGGGATAGGTGTTGCGCCCGGGACTGTCCAGCGGGCAACCACGAGGATGTGACCGTTTTGCCCCGTGACGAAGCCCGCGCGATACCATATGTGCAGATCCATGTTCGGAATTGATATCATCGATGCGGGCCTGCTGCCTGCCATGCTCATCGCCATGATCGGCGGGTTGATCAGCTTTCTGTCGCCCTGCGTGCTGCCCATCGTGCCGCCATATCTGGCGTATATGAGCGGCGTGACGATCAACGAGATGCAGGACGAGGCACGCGCGCGGCGAAAGGCAACGCTTTCGGCTCTGTTTTTTGTCATGGGGCTATCGACGGTCTTTTTGCTGCTTGGGTTCACGGCCTCGGCGTTTGGGGCGTTTGTGCTGCAAAACCAGGTTCTGTTCGCTAAATTGTCCGGCGCGGTGGTCATTGTCTTTGGTCTGCATTTCCTGAACGTGTTCCGTATTCCGCTGCTGGACCGCGAAGCCCGCGTGGATACCGGTGATTCTGGCGGTTCAGTGTTTGGCGCGTATATTCTGGGACTTGCTTTCGCCTTTGGATGGACCCCGTGTATCGGGCCGCAGCTGGGTGCGATCCTGTCTTTGGCAGCGTCCGAAGCGTCAGTCGCACGCGGAACGTTGCTGTTGGGCGTCTATGCGGCGGGTCTGGGTATTCCGTTTCTGCTGGCGGCCATGTTCCTGAACCGCTCGATGACCGTGATGAACCGGATCAAGCCCTATATGGGCACGATCGAGAAAGTCATGGGGGGCTTGCTGCTGTTTGTCGGTATCATGCTGGTCACCGGGCTGTTTACGGAATTCAGCTGGTGGCTGCTCGAGACTTTTCCGGCTTTGGCAACGCTTGGTTAACGACCTGACGATTTAGTGGGTCTGCAAAGGGTGCAGGTCTTACCATGACCGTCGCGCTGCGCTAACCTGCGGGACAAAGGCTAGGGCATGAGCAGTCAGAAACGCCATCCGCAGATTTTCAAACGCCGGGTTTTCTATATTCCCGGCTTCGACCCGTTTCCGCCGCGTCGCTATCGCGAGCTCTATCGCAGCGAGGGCCGCGCTCAGGCCGAAATTTCAGGCTATTCCGTCAGTGTTGCGGGCCGGACCGGGCCGGGGCCTTATGGTTGGCATGTCACGTCCTTGCAGGAAGATACTGAAATCCAGACGGAATTCGAGGTTCTGGCCTGGTCGGATATCGTGCGGGACAGCATGGCGCAATCTATCCCGGCGACCTTTTGGCAATTGGCTCGAACCGCGTGGATCTACGGATCGACCGGAACGCTCAGCCGTTTGGTGCGCCTGCGCAAAGGACCCGTTATCGCGGCGCTATACCCGGTCGCGATGCTGCTGTTGCAACTGTTGGCGGCGGTGTTGGTTCTGTGGGTGGCGACTGCGTCACTGACACCTCTCCTTGGGGCACTGGCTTTTGTGCCGGGGGCGCTGACCGCTTATGGTTTGTTGGTTGGGTTTCGCCGTTTCGATAACCGGCTCTATGCTTATTACCTGATGTTGGACTACGCGCATTCTGCACATCTATATGGCGCTATTTCAGAGGAACTCAACGAACGCCTGAAGCAGTTTGCAGACCGTATCGAACAGGCGCTAGCTACGGATGTGGACGAGGTGCTGGTCGTCGGCCACAGCTCGGGCGCACATCTGGGGGTCATGGTCCTTGCGGATGTTTTGCGCCGAGGCGCGGTTTCCGGTCACAGACCCGCGTTATCATTTTTGTCGTTGGGGCAGGTCGTGCCAATGGTGTCATTCCTGCCAAAGGCAGACCGACTGCGGTGCGACCTTCGCGATCTCTCGATTAACCCTGACCTGACCTGGGTGGACGTTTCCGCGCCCGGTGACGGTTGCACCTTTGCCCTGTGCGATCCGGTCGGGGTCAGCGGCGTGGCCGGTCCGGATCAGAAATGGCCTTTGATCCTGTCCGCAGCCTTCACCCAGACCTTGTCGACAGAGCGATGGAACACACTTCGCTGGCGGTTCTTTCGGCTGCATTTTCAATATCTTTGCGCGTTCGATCAACCCGGAGATTATGACTATTTCCGGATCACTGCAGGGCCGCTGACTCTGGGTCGGCGTTTTGAAGGGCGCGCGCCCTCGCGCTCGCGGATCACGCATGCGGTGTCCAAATACAGGTCGGTGCAGGTATGAAGCCGCCCAAACCAACGCCGCGCGCTGATAAGGTGTCGTTGCTGAGATATGCCAAGCTGTTCCGACAAGATCTGCTGTCGGCCCAGCCGCAACGC
This sequence comes from Ruegeria sp. CH11, assembly GCF_056537105.1. Classification (NCBI taxonomy): domain Bacteria; kingdom Pseudomonadati; phylum Pseudomonadota; class Alphaproteobacteria; order Rhodobacterales; family Roseobacteraceae; genus Ruegeria; species Ruegeria sp. CH11. The sequence continues at coordinate 345,546 of NZ_JBQFQX010000001.1, read as the reverse complement.
CTGTACCGCGCCTGGATGGCCGAATTTCGCACGCCGTTCTTTCGGTCCTACATGATCAACCAGCCCGAGTTGATAGATGTGGTGCTGAAACAACGCCCGGACGCCTTTCCAAAATCCAATCGGATCAGCGAAGGGTTGCGCCCTCTGTTGGGAAATTCGGTGTTCCTGACCAATGGTGCGCAGTGGAAACGGCAGCGGCGTATCATCGACCCGGCCTTTGCGGGCGGACGCCTGAAAGATACATTCCCCGCCATGGTGGCGGCGGCTGATCAATGCGTCGCGCGTTTGGGGCAAAACAGCGCTGCTGAGATTGAGGTCGAGGAGGTCACCAGCCACGTCGCGGCCGACGTGATCTTTCGGACCTTGTTCTCGGTCCCAATCGAACATGAAATCGCCGCGCAGGTCTTTGATAAGTTCAAGGCCTACCAACGTGAACAACCATTGCTGAACCTCGCGGCCTTTTTGCCATTGCCGCAGTGGGTACCCCGGCTTCATTCTCGGAAAACCCGCGAAACAGCGCGTGATATTCGCGATCTAATCGGGCGTCTGACCCGGGACAGGGCTGATTTGATTGCGGCTGGACAGGCCCCCGACGATCTGGCGACCAAGATCATGACAACACCCGACCCAGAGACCGAACGCTGTTTTGACACCGACGAGATGATAGATCAGGTGGCGATCTTCTTTTTGGCAGGGCATGAAACCAGCGCCTCAGCGCTGGCCTGGTCGCTGTACCTGCTGGCGCTCTACCCTGAATGGCAGGACAAGGCGGCGGCCGAGGCGCAGGCGGTGGGCACACCGGATTTCGCCTCGCTGTCGCAACTCCAAATCTGCCGCGATGTGTTTCGCGAGGCGTTGCGGCTGTACCCTCCGGTGCCGATGATGGTGCGCGAAACGACCTGCCCCGAGACCTTCCGTGGTCGGGCTATCGGAAAGGGGGCACAGATTGTGCTCAGCCCCTGGCACCTGCACCGGCACGAGCGTCTGTGGGACCGCCCGGACGAATTTGACCCCGCGCGCTGGCAGACCGAAAACGGCAGGGCGTGCCAGAGGTCGGCCTATATGCCGTTCTCGGCCGGTTCCCGCGTGTGCACAGGTGCCGGATTTGCCATGGTCGAGGGGCCGCTGATTCTGTCGCAGCTGTTGCGCCGCTTCCGCTTCGAAACAATACCGGGTCAGACCCCGGTACCGGTCGCGCATCTGACCGTCCGCGCAAAGGATGGGATTTGGTTGCGCCACAGTGGGCGCTAACAATCTACCATCCTCGAAAGCCTTGCTGTATTCGGGTGGGAAAGCGGAATCATTTTTTGAACGGGATTGACTCATGTCCAATGCAGAACAACGCGCGCAGATGACGAATGGCGCAGGATTTATCGCAGCGCTGGATCAAAGCGGCGGGTCGACGCCCAAGGCTTTGGCTTTGTATGGGGTTGATGCTTCGCAATATGGATCAGACGAAGAGATGTTCGGTGAGATCCAGCAAATGCGCGCCCGTATCATTCTGGCAGATGACTTCACAAAGGACAAAGTGATCGGTGCGATCCTGTTCGAACGCACTCTGTCCGAAGAGATCGAGGGTCGCAAAGTCGCGGACTACCTGTGGTCGGTTAAGGGCATCGTTCCGTTTCTGAAGATCGACAAAGGGCTGGAAGACACCGCTAATGGCGTACAGGTGATGAAACCGATCCCCGGACTGGCCGAAACTCTGTCGAAAGCTGATGGCGTGTTTGGCACCAAGGAACGCTCGGTCATTCATGAGGCCAACGCCGAAGGGATCGCAGCAGTCGTGGCGCAACAATTCGACGTGGCCCGCGAAGTAACCGACGCAGGCATGGTTCCGATTGTCGAGCCCGAGGTCAACATTCATTCCGAAACCAAGGCCGAGGCCGAGGATATTCTGAAGACCGAACTTCTGAAAAACCTGGATCAGTTGGCAGAAGGGCAGGAAGTTATGCTGAAGCTGACCATCCCCAGCCAGGCCAACCTGTACGACGAAGTTGCCGATCATCCGCGCGTGATGCGGGTTGTGGCCCTGTCGGGTGGCTATTCCACCGAAGAAGCCTGTGATCTGCTTGGGCAGAACGGCAAAATGATTGCATCGTTCTCGCGGGCGCTGACCGAAGGGTTGTCGAAACAGCAATCGGATGCCGAGTTCAATGCAGCCCTAGGCGGCAATATCAACAAAATCCATCAGGCCTCTGTCTGAGCCTAAGTCGGCTTGATGAACGAGCGGCGCAGTTGCGTCGCTTTTTCACGCATGGTGCAGCCATGGGCGTGGTCGTTGACCAGACCCATGGCTTGCATGAACGCAAAAACCGTTGTCGGCCCGACGAATTTCCAGCCACGTTTCTTTAACTCTTTCGACAGGACCACCGACTCGGGTGAAGTCGATACGGTTTGTGGCTCCGGCGCGGTCTCGGCCTCATATCGCCAGACAAATGCGCCCAGAGATCCTTCGGAGTGCACAAGTTCCTGCATTCGGCGTGCATTGTTTATGACGGCTTCGATTTTTCCACGATGACGGACGATACCTGCATCCTGCAAAAGCCGTTCGACATCGGCCTCGGTAAATGCCGCGACCTTGTTATGGTCAAACTGGCAGAATGCCTTCCGAAAATTCTCGCGCTTGGACAGAATAGTGCGCCAGCTTAGCCCTGACTGAAAGCTTTCAAGGCACAGTTTTTCAAACAATCTCTGATCGTCCGAAACGGGATAACCCCATTCATTGTCGTGATATTCAAAGAACTCAGGCGCGGATCGGCACCAGGCGCAGCGTGGCTTGCCATCTGGTCCGAGAACGGTATCGGTCATGCGTGTACCTCTTTTGTTCCGGTCAGATTAACCGTCAGACGCCCGACGACGCAAGAGGCGTTCAGCGTTCTCGATACCAGTTGAGAATGAACACCCGAATGGCAGAGGCAAGCCCTGTTTCCGGGTCCCGATCGACATCGATTTCGGCTGCCAACACATTGATTGGGATGCCTTTTTGTTTTGCGATGTCGCGAAACGCGCCCCAAAACTCATCTTCCAGGGAGACGGAAGTCCGGTGCCCTTTGAGGGTCAACGAGCGTTTGACCGGGCGGCCACTCATTCGTCAAGCTTGTGACCATCAAGATCACGGCGCTGTTTGTTCTGCTGCTGCTCTGCCATTTGTTTCTCGCCCTTGGTGCGCCCAAAGGTGACAGCGTTCTGGTCGGCGCGGGCTTTTTTTTCTGCCCGCGCCTTGTCTTTGCGAAACCGGTTCAGATTGACCGGCTTACCCATCAGTCTTTGGGCCCGATCATGTGTTCCGGGCGTACCACTGCGTCAAAGGTTTCCTCGTCAACGAAGCCAAGTGCGATGGCTTCTTCCTTGAGGGTCGTGCCGTTCTTGTGGGCGGTCTTGGCGACCTTGGTGGCGTTGTCGTATCCGATGGTGGGCGCCAGTGCCGTGACCAGCATCAGCGATTCTTTCATCAGCTTGTCGATGCGTGGTTCGTTAGCCTTGATGCCCAGCAGCATCCGTTCGGTAAAGCTGTCGGTGGCGTCGCCCAACAGCTGGATCGATTGCAGCAGATTGTAAGACATCATCGGGTTGTAGACGTTCAGCTGGAAATGCCCCTGCGAACCGGCAAATTTCATCGCGGCATCATTGCCCATCACATGTGCGGCCACTTGGGTCAGCGCCTCGGCCTGGGTCGGGTTGACCTTGCCGGGCATGATCGACGATCCCGGTTCGTTCTCGGGCAGGATCAACTCTCCAAGACCCGAACGCGGGCCGGAACCCAGCAGGCGGATGTCATTGGCGATTTTGTAGCAGCTGCCGGCAATTGTCGCCAAGGCACCGGACAGGAACACCATGGCATCATGGGCGGCCAGCGCCTCGAACTTGTTGGGCGCTGTCACAAAGGGCAGGTCGGTGATATCGGCCATGTTCTTGGCCACGGCCTCGTCCCAACCGTTATGCGTGTTCAGACCCGTGCCGACGGCCGTGCCGCCCTGCGCAAGTTCGTAGATGCCGGGCATCGAGGCCTTGACCCGGGCGATTCCCTGTCGGATCTGATGTGCGTAGCCGCCGAATTCCTGCTCAAGCGTCAGCGGGGTCGCATCCTGCGTATGCGTCCGGCCGATCTTGATGATGCCTTCGAATTCCTTCGCTTTCTGTTCCAGTGCGCTCGCGAATTTCTCGAGACCCGGCAGCAGCACGTCCCGCACGCTCATCGCCGTTGCGATGTGCATAGCGGTGGGGAAAGTGTCATTCGAGGACTGACCCATATTGCAATGGTCGTTCGGGTGAACCGGGTCTTTCGATCCGATTTCGCCACCCAGAATCTCGATTGCGCGGTTGGCGATAACCTCATTCGAGTTCATGTTCGACTGTGTGCCAGATCCGGTCTGCCAGACCACCAGCGGGAAGTTGTCGTCAAACTTGCCGTCAATGACCTCACCAGCCGCCTGAATGATTGCATCGGCGATTTTTGCGTCCAGCTTGCCAATCGCCTTGTTTTCCATGGCGCAGGCTTTCTTGATCACACCCAGCGCACGAACGATCGCCACTGGCTGTTTTTCCCAGCCGATCGGAAAGTTCATGATTGAACGTTGCGTCTGCGCGCCCCAGTATTTGTCCGCAGGGACTTCTAGCGGGCCAAAACTGTCGGATTCGGTGCGGGTCTGAGACATTGGTCACTCCGTTTGGTATGCAGTCGTATGCCGTTTAACCTCGGTGCGGTTACAAAGCAACATGCCACTTTCGCGCACCATAAACTCTGACCCGTCAAAGGTATAGACGAAGGACAGCGTCAAATAATCGACGTTAGCGAAAACAGTGCCATTGTGCCTGACCGGGCTAGAGTTAAGATAAGAGAGCAACCGCGACGGAGTCTTTCATGCGCGTATCCTCCTTTGACCGCCCTTTGCATGTCATCGCATCCGCGCTGGCCCTGGTTTTCTGTCTTCTCGTCACCGTTGGGGCCGCACAGGCAGCGGATATCGCACCTTTTGTCGGCGACTATACCGGATCGGCGGATGTCGTCGACGCGGACGGCACCGAAACGCCCCGGGATATGAGCGTGTCAATCCACGAAACCCGCGGTGGGTTCAATGTAAGCTGGTCGACGACCACCTATAAAGGCGACGGTCGCGTGAAGGAAGAAAAGTACTCGGTCGACTTTCAGTCTTCGGCCAGGCCCGAGGTCTTTTCGGCGGCGATGAAGCGCAATGTCTTTGGGCATGAGGTGCCGTTGGATCCGATGGCCGGAGAGCCGTTTGTTTGGGGCCGGATCGACGGCGACACGTTGACCGTGTTCTCGCTGTTCATCGATGAAAACGGTGGGTATGAATTGCAGCAATTCGACCGGACCCTGGCCGAGGGTGGGTTGAATCTGTCCTTCTCGCGCTTTCGCAACGGTGAAAAATCGCGATCGGTCCAGACATTCCTGAAGAAAGACTAAACCCCGCAGCGGGCGGGGTTTGCGTTATTTGCGGAAACTGTCCAACGACACCACATCGGCGTCGTGATGAGGTTCATCCTCCTCGGGCTCGACCTCGATGCTTTCTTCGGGGATGAAATCCGCCTCATCCTCGTCTTCGGGGCTTTCAAAGCGCAAGCCGAATTCAACCGACGGGTCGACGAAGGTCTTGATCGCCATATAGGGAATATACAGCGGTTCCGGCGCGTCGCCGAAGTTCAGCGTGATCGAGAATCCTTCGTCACCGACTTCAAGGTTCTCGAACCAATGCTGCATGACGATTGTCATTTCTTCCGGGTAACGGTCGCGCAGCCAATCGGCGATGTCCACGCCTTGTTGCTGCGTGTCGAAAGTGATGAAGAAATGATGCGCGCCCGGCAGGCCGTTTTGGGCAACACCCGTCAGCACGGTCTTGATCAGACCGCGCATGGCCGTGTGCATCAGGTTCCCATAGTCGATGTCTTGCGACATGTTTGATCCTCGAAAGTGGTGGCTCTCAGCATAAGGGATTTGAACGGAAACGAAAGGCTGGGATGCGGGTGATTGATTACAAAATCTCAAACACCAGCCCGGCCAAACTCATCACGATCAGTGTCACCGCTAAACCGGATTTCAGACGGAATATCAACAGGCTTGCGGCCAGTGTCAGCACAAGCGCGCGCGCATCCAGCGTCGAAAGCTCGGGCAGGGGCATGGATACCGGACCCCAGACCCCGGCATTCACGTTGCCGAAAAGAACGTTCATGCCGAACCACACGGACAGGTTGAGAATCACACCCACCACAGCGGCTGTGATACCCTGCATCGCCGCTGCCAGACGCGGGCGCGCGGCGATTTTGTCCAGATAAGGACCAGCCAGAAAAATCCACAAGAAACAGGGAACAAAGGTTGCCCACAGAGCAACAGCCCCGGCGGCAAGGCCCAGCGCCGTGCCGCCCGATTGCTGGCCTGTCAGCATCGCAACGAACTGTGTGACCAGGATCAATGGGCCGGGTGTCGTCTCAGCTAGACCCAGTGCGTCAATCATCTGATCGGTGCTGATCCACTGATAGGTGTCGACCACGGTCTGCGTCATGTAGGCCAGCACCGCATAGGCTCCGCCAAATGTCACCACGGCAAGACGCGCAAAGAACCACCCCAGATCCGCCAAAAGAGTCTGCCCCGCCAGTTCAAGCGCCAGAAGCGGCGCCAGCCAGAGTGTCAGCCAGATCGCCGCCGTCCGCACTGGTCGCGCCAAAGCCGGAGAGCCGGATTGTACCGGAACCTGCGTGTTTTTCGCAGTCGCATAGCCCCAGGTGGCCGCCGCCAGAATGATCAAAGGAAACGGAAGGTTAAGCGCAAAGATAGCTAGAAAACCCAATCCGGCGATGACCTGGTAACGTTGCTCGGTCAGCGCCTTTCGGGACAGATTGCGCACTGCCTGAATGACGATGACAATCACCGTCGCCTTGATGCCCAGAAACCCGGCCTGAACCAGAGGCAGTTCGCCATAAGCCGCATATAGCCCGACCAGTACCGCGATAACGAACGCACCCGGCAGCACGAAAAGAGAGCCCGCGATCAGACCGCCGACAACACCCCGGAGCCTCCATCCGGCATAGGTCGCCAATTGCATCGCCTCGGGGCCCGGCAATAGCATGCAGAGTGACAGAGCCCGCAAATAGGTCTGTTCATCCAGCCAGGGCCTGCGCTCGACCAGTTCCTGGTGCATAAGCGAAATCTGGGCTGCTGGGCCGCCAAATGACAGTAATCCGATGCGTCCAAATACGCGGCAAAGCTCTTGCAGGGATGGGCTCATTGGCCATGTCCCGCTGGCCAGTCATGGCTTTCCTCGAACCCATCGCGCGCCCAGCGGTAAAGCGCGTCGTAGAGGTGCAGCCCGGCGGTGAGCTGCTGCTGGTCATCTTTGTACTGGCGCGACAATCCAACCGAAATCGCCAGAAGACCCGCCGCCTGTGCGGCATCTTCATGCTGATTGGTGTCTGCGGCGCGGATGATCGCGGCCATACGGTCCAGTGGTTTCGATCGGATGTCGAACGCGTCCAGCATCGTATCAAACGTGCAGCCGTCGTTCCGGTGGCCAAAAAACACGTCACCCACATCAAATGGCGTAGCGCCGAAATTGTCGGCCACGCCTTGAACTTCGGATGGCGCGACAAACAGAAACCGCGCCTTTGGGTCTACGAAGCGCCGGATCAACCAGGGACAGGCGATGCGGTCGATCTTTGGGCGATGCCGCGTCACCCAGAGCGTGCCGCCATCGACTGGCGAGGGCAGGGCGGTGAGGTCGGCAAGCAAAGCGTCCGGTGAATCACGCCAGGCAAAATGCCCGCCCTCAAGATATTCCGCGCTGCACCCTTCGGCCTGCAGCCAGGACACCACGCCCTGGCTCAGTTTCTTTCCTTTCTGGCAGATGATCACGCCCGACCCGGACCCGATCAGGGCCCTAAGCCCGCCGATATCGTCATGCGAATGCCGGATCGATCCCGGAATGATCCGTGGATCATCTGCGAAATCCGGCGGCGTCCGTATATCGATCAGAACCGGCGCGTCGGGTGTTCCGATCAACCGGGCGAGTTGTCGTGGTGTAATAGCGTTGGGCGCAGCCATGGCATGTCTCCTGCGTGTCTTCGGATCCATGCGAAACTTGGGCTTTCGCCTCACGGGGTGTTCGCAAGCTTACCCCATGAGGGTGTGCTAGCGCGGAACCAAGGGATGGGTCAAGCTTGCGAAATTTCAAGCTATGACCAATCCAGCCGTTGTCCGGTCATGCAGACCGGTAGAGTATCCTGTGGAAACTGCCCCAGCTGTTCGAACAGCGAGATAAAGTCGAACTGATTATACGCCTCGACCATCTTGTCGCCCTTGAACCGCGCCATCACCTGCCCCGTGACCTCGAGCGGGGCGCCGTTATCGGCGCGAAAGGTGCGCACGTGCAGGATCGCGGATACCCAGTCGTCATGTTCAACGATTTTGGGCAGATCGACCTTGATCTCACCCAGTATGTGCCGGAAGGCCATCACCAGATCACGGAAATCATCGGCACCGACCTGCATCTCCGGAATAAGACCTTCGGCCATCGTGTCAGGGGCAAAAAACTGATCAATCGCTTCGGTGTTGCCGTTTTCCCAAACTTCCGAATACCACGCGCGCAGTGTGTCTGTATTAGTCATCCCGACTCTCCTGTCCTGTCAGGGCAGGATGCGCATCAAACGTGAACAAACTCTGAACACGCGTTAAATTGGCGGAAAACATCAGACATAATTTTGGAAATGCAGGTTTCTGTTGCCAGGTACCTGCGAACCCCGCCTTACGCGGCTAGGCGTAAGGGCTTAAGTTTCGGTCTTGTTACTGCTTACGCAGCAACTGCAACCGGAGCACGATTGTCGTTTGCAATTGTACTATTTTCGCCGGTAACGGTGGCAGACAGCCGAGACAAAGCTAACCCCTTTAGACGTTCGTCGATCCTGTTTCGGCCCCATGATCTTCAAACGAAAGATTTTGGTGGAGCCGCCGGGTACCGCCCCCGGGTCCGATCCGCTTATTACGAGCGCGTTTATGTCCATAGTCCCGAAGGACATTACCTATATAGGTGAGCAAGGGACGGGATGCAAACTGGGATTTCTGGATTACGTTTGCATTCAAAACAAAGGTTTACGCGGCTCTGTTGATGTTCGCCAAAATAAGCCAAAGCGCAAGTGCCAATTCGATTCCGCCAAATGTCACTGCTTTGACCAGCGGCGGGTTGTCCAGAACGACGGAAACAAACCGACCCAGCGCCGCGCCCGCGTAGACGACACCCAGCATTGCGTATGCCATCGGATGGTTCAGCCACAGTACCGCAAGACCAGTCACCACGAACAGCCCGCCGACCGAGGCGCGCATTTCGCTCAGCCCCATATTGCTGTCCGTTGGGGCCAAATCCAGCGCTTGTGCGGTAAAAGCGGGGGCCAAAAAGCCGAACAGTCCGAACGTAATTGTCAGCGCGGCAGCCATTATGTTCAGCGTTGATACCATCTGTGCTCCTCCGCTCAGGCGGCGTAGGCCGCATCAAAGAATTCTCGTTCCAGTTCAACCGCGCGATTGAACAGGCGCGTCACTTCGGCCTGCGCGGATGGGTCCAGTGTGGGCCAAACCGCATCCAATTGACCCCGCAGATATGCGACGACGCCCTCGAACCCTTCGCCCGCATGTAGCGTGATCCATTCCGCAAACCAGAACGGTAGGTCAGGCGAAGGTGGATTTACCGGCGTCGCCCATGTCAGATAGACCCATTCGGCAACCACCAGCACCGCCAGCATGTTCTCATACCGGCCCGAGGCGGCGGCTTCGGCCATCAATTCCTGAAACGCGCGTGTCGCGGGGGGCGGGTCCGAGATTGGCTGGGTGCCCATCGCCTCCATCGCGCGTAGGAAATAGGTGTTCTCCGGGCCGGTGATGACCGCAAGAAACTGCGCCGCGGGCACGCTGTCAGCCAATGTGGGAGCCTGCGCGATGGCGCTGGCCAGCAGGCGGACAAATCCATCAACAAATTGGTAATCCTGTTGCAGATACCATCGCATCTTACGCGCAGGCAGCGTACCGTCGGCCAGTTCGCGGGTGAAGTCATGGGCGGTGGCAGCCTGCCAATCCTGCAATTTGCCAAGTCGCAGAATTTCGGTCGGGCGGGCGCTGTCCAGCATGCGGAAACTCCTTGGTTTTTCCTGCGCAGACAAAGCCTGTTTCGGGACAAAGCGCAAGGTCAGCATGCCTGCGGTATCAGGCGGGTTTGCGGTGGCGTTCGGCCACATCAGCGGCCAGTTGGCGCGTATATGTCTCTAACTCGGCCAAAGTCGCGTCAACCGTAACTGCATCGCGGGCTTCGAGCGCGTCCGCGATTTTGCCATGCAGCACTATGATCGCCTCGCGAGAGCGGGCGGTGAAGGTTATCATGTTCATCAGCGGTTGCATGGCCTCGACGGCGCCCGCCAGCTGGTAGGACAGCACCGGATTGCTTGCTCCGTCCACCAAAGCGCGATGAAAATTCACGTCCGAGGCGCAAAATGCCTCGTCCGTAAGACCGGGCTGCGCCTGACGGTGGATCTCGGCCCGCATGGTCGCCAGTTGATCCGCAGTCCTGCGCTGCGCGGCCAGCACGGCACAGGCGCGTTCCAAAGCAAAGCGCGCCTCGCAAGCCGTGTCGAAACTGACGGCATTCATCGACAACAACAGGGTCGACGTCGTGATTTGCTGGGAATAGGCGTCCTCGAAACTCAACCGGTTCACGAACGCACCGCCGGTGGCGCCGCGCTGCGTGCGGATCAGAGATTGCGCTGCAAGGCGTTTCAACGCTTCGCGCACGGTTGGGCGCGAAACCTGAAACTGATCCGCAAGCTCGGCCTCGGAGGGCAGGCGTTCATCCACGATCAGATCCCCCGAAATGATCGCGTCGCGGATGGCATGCGCAATCTGTGCCGACAGATCAGAGCGGTTCCGGGGGTCGATTTTCATATTCACGGGCCTGCAGGTCAGATTTTATTTGTCTGACATTTAAAAGTCTGACATTTGAAAAGCAAGGACCGAGTCGGGAGGAAAGCATGAGTCGCGCCGTTCTACGCAGTGCCGTGTGGCTGGGTTTTTACGCCGCGATCCTGTGGGCATGGTGGATCATGTTCTCGATGAGCCGCGAAATGGACCTCGATTGGATCGGTCGCCCCGGGCCGATGGGCCAGGCCATGGCCGCGATGGATCCGCGGATGGACATGTACATGCCGATGGCGGAGTTCGGTCCGCTGTTCTGGATGTGGGCGATCATGATGGCGGCGATGATGCTACCAACGCTGGTGCCAACGTTGCGCAGCTATGACGACCTGATCCACAGCGCCGACGGAACCCGAGCCGGCTGGGTTGGCGTTCTGACGGGGTATTTCGTCGTGTGGGTCGGTTTTGCCGCAGCGATAACCGGGTTGCAGCTGGCACTGTTGTTTGGCGGAGCGGTTGACATGCTTGGGATCGCAAAATCCCCCTGGCTGGCGGGCACTTTGCTGATCGTTGTAGGCGCGTTCCAGTTCAGCCGCACGAAAGAGGTCTGCCACGGGGTCTGCCACGCGCCGATGACCTATTTCCTGGGGCACTGGAAAACCGGCTTTGCCGGCGGGATACGCATGGGACTGGGGCTGGGCGCGTTTTGCGTCGGCTGTTGCTGGGGTTTCATGGCGCTTGGATTTGTCGGTGGGGTCATGAGCTTGCTGTGGATGGGCCTGGCGACGCTGTTCATGGTTCTCGAGAAACTCCCTCAGATTGGTCACGCAGTAACGCGCCCCATGGGGTTTGCATTGATCGCAGGCGGAGCAATTCTGCTAGCGCATCACATAATTTACGGAGGATAACGCAATGGCAAAAAACAGAAAACCTGATGCCGACAAGCTGCCGGTGAGCCAGCGGATCGACAGCCGGATGCCGAACCCGAAGCGGCGCGAGATGAGCCCGACGGACTGGGCTATCAAGGGTGAGCTGATCCTGAACTGTTCCTGTGATGTGTTTTGTCCCTGTGTGGTATCCTTGGGCGCGCATCCTCCGACCGAAGGCCACTGCCATGCCTGGATGGGCGTGATCATTGATGAAGGCCATTACGAGGGCGAGGACCTGTCGGGCCTGAATGTCGGCCTTCTGGTCGATATCCCCGGTCGAATGGGGGAAGGCCAGTGGAAAGTCGCGGCCTATGTGGACGAGCGCGCCAGCGGCAAAGCCTATAACGGACTGCTCCAGATCTTCAGCGGTCAGGCGGGGGGCACCACCGGTTTGTTTACCATGCTGGTCAGCGAGATCATCGGGGCCGAGCGTGCTCCGGTGCAGATCGAACGTGACGGCACCAAGCGCCGGATTGTCATCGGGCGGAAAATTCAGGGCGAGATCGAGATGCTGGCAGGCAAAGATCCGGAACACCCGGTGATGGTGTCGAACTCGAAATACTGGATGGGTCCGGACATCATCGTTGCGCGCGGCACCAAGTCCAAAGTGCGAGACTATGGCCGCGTCTGGGACTTTGGCGGCAAATCCGCAGAAATCTGCCCGATCAATTGGCACGGACCAAAATAAGCTAATGTTATCGGGATATTGCCCGGAAAAGATCAATCTGCCTGAAGGACGTTGAGATGGCAGTCATCACTCCCAACCGCCGCGTGCGGAAAACTCCGTTTACCCCGGGTGTCGAAGCAGCGGGTGTCGGCGGCTACACCGTCTATAACCACACGCTGCTGGCGACGTTCTTTGAAAGCGTTCAGGCCGATGCAGCGCATCTGAAACAACATGTTCAGGTCTGGGACGTGTCCTGCGAACGACAGGTGCAGATCAAGGGGCCGGACGCGCTGCGCCTGATGAAGATGCTCAGCCCGCGTGACATGGATAAGATGCGGGCGGATCAATGCTATTACGTCCCGGTCGTCGATCATCTGGGCGGAATGCTGAACGACCCTGTGGCGATCAAACTTGCCGATGATCATTATTGGCTGTCCGTTGCGGACGGAGATCTTTGGCAATTTGCCTTGGGACTTGCCATCGCGTTGGATCTGAATGTCGAAATTATTGAACCTGATGTTTCGCCGCTTGCAGTCCAAGGGCCGAAGGCGGACGACCTTATGGCACGGGTTTTCGGCGAAGACGTGAGGGACATTAAATTCTTTCGCTACAAACGGTTGCGCTTTGAAGATAAAGAATTCATCGTTGCGCGATCTGGTTGGTCGAAACAGGGCGGTTTCGAGATCTATGTCGAAGGGTCAGAATATGGCATGCCGCTTTGGGATACGCTGTTTGCCAATGGTGCGGATCTGAATGTTCGCGCCGGCTGTCCCAACAATATTGAACGGGTCGAAAGCGGATTGCTTAGTTTCGGGTCCGACATGCGCCGCGAGAACACGCCTTATGAATGCGGTCTGGCACGGTTCTGCAATTCACCATCGGATTATTTCGGCAAGGCGGCGCTGGCCGATCAGGCCCGGAACGGACCACCGCGCCAGATCCGACCTTTGGTGATCGAAGGAGAGATTGGACCTTGCACAGGGTCCTGGCCCTTGATGGCGGGCGGTGGTCAGGTCGGGCAGGTGGCCTCGGCCGTGTTCTCGCCCGAGTTTGGGGTCAATGTGGCGATCGGCATGGTGGATCGCGCTTACTGGGATCCCGGCACACGGATCGAATTGATCACCGAACACGGCATGCGATGGGCAGAAGTGCAGAAGGAATTCTGGCGCTAGCCCGAAATGACACACCAAAACCGGTTTAAGGAGACGAGATTATGTTCAAGGCGTTAGTTGTTGAGAAAGATGAGGAAAGCGGTCTGGCAAATGCGGCGATCAAGGAATTGTCGGCAGACGATTTGCCAAATGGAGAGGTGACGGTCGCTGTTGAATACTCAACCGTCAACTACAAGGACGGTCTGTGCATGTCGCCCAAGGGGGGTGGGCTGGTGCGCAGCTATCCTCATGTGCCGGGGATCGACTATGCGGGGACGGTCGAGGCATCCTCGGATGATCGCTACAAACCCGGTGACAAGGTTGTTCTGACCGGCTGGCGCGTTGGCGAGGCGCATTGGGGAGGCTATTCGCAGAAAGCCAATGCGTTGGCAGATTGGCTGGTGCCGTTGCCGGATGGGTTGACCACGCGACAGGCGATGGCGGTCGGTACTGCAGGTTTTACGGCCATGTTGGCCGTCATGACGCTGGAAGATCACGGATTGGCCCCTGGACACGGACCGGTTCTGGTCACAGGGGCCGCAGGGGGTGTCGGATCGGTCGCAACGGCCATTCTGGCGCATCTGGGTTACGAGGTCGCAGCGGTCACCGGGCGCCCTGAAACGGGCGACTATCTGAAATCGCTGGGTGCAACCACCATCGTGCCGCGCGAGGAACTGAACGAAACGACCAAACGCCCGCTGGAAAGCGAAACATGGGCTGGATGCGTCGACGCCGTTGGTGGCGAGATGCTGGCCCGCGTTCTGGGTCAGATGAAATACGGCGCTTCGGTCTCGGCAGTTGGTCTGGCAGGCGGGGCAGGCTTGCCAGCGACGGTCATTCCTTTCCTGCTGCGTGGCGTGAACCTTCTGGGGATCGACAGCGTCATGCAGCCCTATGAAAACCGGGTTCGCGCCTGGCAGCGGGTGGCAACCGATTTGCCCATGGACAAGCTTGAGGCGATGATTCAGCCTGCGGCATTGGACGATCTGCCGAAACTGGGGGCCGATATCCTGAAGGGTCAGGTCAAGGGCCGGGTCGTGGTCGACCTGAACGCCTGATCCTGAGATGCCGGATGACGGTCGGGCAGGGTCCGGCCGTCGCGCCAAGCCGACCAGGGCAAAAAAGAACGTCCAAACCTCTGGTCTTCGTCACAATTCGCACTCATGATTGCTATACAACCCAATTCCGATGGCTTATGACCCACCGGAACAGCACCTGAAGACGGGGAGTGAGCAGAATGTCTGACGATTTCGAACTGGACACCGATGATCTGAAACGCCGCATGGATGGCGCGATGGCCAACCTCAGAACCGAATTCGCCTCGTTGCGGACCGGGCGCGCCTCGGCCTCGATGCTCGAGCCTGTCATGGTTGACGCCTATGGTTCGATGACGCCGATCAATCAGGTCGGAACGGTGAACGTGCCCGAACCGCGGATGGTCACGGTAAATGTCTGGGACAAGTCCTTGGTCGGCAAGGTCGAAAAGGCGATTCGTGAAAGCGGGTTGGGGATCAACCCTCAGCTGAACGGAACGATCATCATGCTGCCGATTCCCGAACTGAACGAAGAGCGCCGCCGCGAACTTACAAAAGTTGCCGGGCAATATGCCGAAAGCGCTCGTGTTTCGATCCGCAATGTGCGCCGCGATGGCATGGACCAGATCAAGAAGGGCAAGGCGGACGGCTTGTCCGAAGACGACCAAAAGTTGTGGGAGAGCGAGGTTCAGGACCTCACGGATGAGATGATCAAATCGGTGGATGAGGCGCTGGAAACCAAACAAGCCGAGATCATGCAGGTCTGAGAGCGTCTGATGCCAAAGGATCCCGATACCGAAACGCTGCAAGGCCCAAGGCACGTTGCCATCATCATGGATGGCAATGGCCGTTGGGCACAGGCCCGGGGACGTCCGCGGCTGTTCGGCCACCACGCCGGTGCGCGCAAGGTGCGCGAGGTGGTCGAAGCCTGCCCGCGATTGGGGATCAAGTATTTGACGATCTTTGCTTTTTCGACTGAAAATTGGAAACGGACGCAGGTCGAAGTCGCCGGTCTGATGAGCTTGTTCAAACGCTATATAATCAAGGAAACCCAAACCCTGAAGGACAACGGCATCCGGGTTCGTTTCATCGGCGATCGGGTGCGCCTGGACAGCAAACTGACCGGGCTGATGGACACGCTGGAACAGGAAACCGAGGGTAACGATCTGGTTCACCTGACAGTTGCGCTGAACTATGGCGGTCGGGACGAGGTCGCGCGCGCCACGCGCCGTCTTGCGCGCGACGTTGCCGAGGGTCATTTGCATCCCGATGAGGTGGATGAGGAAACGCTGCCAAAATACCTCGATACGCGCGTTTTACCCGATCCTGATCTGGTCATTCGCACCAGCGGCGAGGCGCGGATTTCGAACTTTCTTTTGTGGCAGTCCGCCTATTCGGAATACGAGTTCATCGATACGTTGTGGCCGGATTTCACCGCCGCTGAACTGGAACGCCTGTGCCGCAATTTCGGTGCCCGGGATCGCCGGTTTGGGGCTGTTCCGGCATGAGCGATGGCCGATGGTCTGATCTGACTGCGCGGGTTCTCTCGGCAGCGGTTCTGGTCGCCGTAGGCGCAGTTGAAGTCTGGCTGGGCGGCCTTTGGTTCGAAGCATTTGTCGCGGCTGCCTGCGCCATCATGACTTGGGAACTGGTGCGCATGGTCGATCCGCAGCGCAATGGGATCGCCTTGCAATTGGCTATACTCACTGCCGTTGCGGTGGTGATCAGTTACCATTTGCCGTCGGGTTACAAGTTGCCGATCTTGTTGGTTCCGGCTGTGGTCGGGGCGGCGCAAATTACGCAACATCGCGGTCTGTTTGCAGCCTTTGCGATCTGGATCGCCGCGTCAGGGCTGGGCTTTATCACGATCCGAGAAAGTATGGGCTTTGGCTGGATGGTCTGGCTGATTGCGGTGGTTGTTGCGACAGATGTAGCCGGGTATTTTGTTGGAAAATCTATCGGAGGCCCTAAATTCTGGCCAAAGGTCAGCCCGAAGAAAACCTGGTCCGGAACGGCCGGAGGATGGGCAGCGGCAGCTTTGGTAGGCGCGATTTTTGCCTATCACGCCGGGTTCGGAATTCTGTTCGTTCTTGTCTCGGTGGTGACGTCAATGGCCAGCCAAGCAGGGGATATTGTGGAAAGCGCCACCAAGCGGAAGTTGGGGGTCAAGGACAGTTCGTCCCTGATCCCGGGCCATGGCGGGTTCCTTGATCGGTTCGACGGCATGATGGGGGCCGCGTTTTTTGTGCTGATCGCTGGGCTGGTTTACGCGCCAGGGGGAATGTGATGCGCAAGGTTTCCATTTTCGGTGCAACCGGATCAATCGGGCAGAACACCATCGACCTGATTGCGCGTGATGCCTCTGCGTATGACGTCGTCGCACTTACCGGCGGCTCGAACATAGCGCAACTGGCTGAGGATGCCCGAAAGCTTGGCGCCCAGTTGGCCGTCACCGCGCATGAAGATCGGTTGCAGGACTTGCGCGATGCTCTGTCCGGCAGCGGGGTCGAGGTTGCAGCGGGGCAGGCTGCCCTGACCGAAGCTGCAAATCGTCCCGCCGATTGGGTCATGTCGGCCATTGTCGGATCAGCCGGGTTGGCACCCGGGCTTGAAGCGTTGAAACAGGGTGCAACACTGGCATTGGCCAACAAGGAGACGCTGGTCTGTGCAGGTCCCTTGGTGCTCGAGACCGCTCGGGCGCACAACGCGCGCCTTTTGCCTGTGGACAGTGAGCATTCGGCGGTGTTTCAGGCTCTGGCTGGTGAGGACATGACCGCGGTCGAGCGGATTGTCATCACTGCCAGCGGCGGTGCCTTCCGCGACTGGCCGCTACAAGACCTGGCTCGGGCGACGGTCGAACAGGCCTCGAGCCATCCGAACTGGGATATGGGGCAGCGGATCACGATTGACAGTGCGTCCATGTTCAACAAGGCGCTAGAAGTTATCGAAACCAAAGAATATTTTGGAATCTCGCCGGAAAAGATCGAGGTTTTGGTTCATCCGGAATCCATCGTGCACGCCTTGGTCGGTTTTCGGGATGGCGCCTTTATGGCCCATCTGGGGGCGCCGGACATGCGCCATGCGATCGGGTATGCGTTGCACTGGCCGAAACGGCGCGAATTGCCGGTACAAAGGCTGGATCTGGCCGCCTTGGGGCAATTACGTTTTGCAGCGCCTGACGAGGCGCGCTATCCCGCGCTGCGCCTTGCGCGCGAGGTTATGGCGCGCGGAGGGCTGTCAGGAGCCATATTCAACGCCGCCAAGGAACGCGCGCTTGATCTTTTCATCCAGCGCCAGATCGGATTTCTGGACATGGCCGACACCGTTTCGGCGGTACTCGAGCGATTTGAAGGCACAGATAGCCTTATTGACGCCGAATTGACCCTTGATAACGTCCGGCAAACGGACCATCTGGCACGTCATTGGGTCGATGAAGCCGTACTGAAAAGAGCAGGATAAGTTTTTGGACATTTTTTCTCTGATCCCACAGTTTGGCGGGCTGCTGTACACGATTGCGGCCTTTGTTGTGGCGTTGTCCGTGATTGTCGCGGTGCATGAATATGGCCACTACATTGTGGGGCGTTGGTCCGGCATCCATGCCGAAGTGTTTTCGATCGGTTTCGGCCCTGTGTTGTGGAGCCGAATGGACAAGCACGGGACCAAATGGCAGATCGCCCTGTTACCGTTCGGAGGCTATGTCAAGTTCTTGGGCGACGCCAATGCCGCGTCCGGCAAGGACGAAGACGCGATGGCAGAGATTCAGGAACAAAGCCCCGAGGAATTGCGCCGCACCATGCACGGTGCGCCGTTGTGGGCGCGGGCGGCCACTGTTGCAGCGGGGCCTGTGTTCAACTTTATCATGTCCATTCTGGTGTTTGGGCTGATTTTCTGGTCGCAAGGCGTGTCGCGCGAGCCGCTGACGGTCGATACGCTCAAGCCGCTTCCCGGGACCATCCAGGGCTTGCAGGATGGCGATGAGATCATCGCCGTGGCCGGTATCCCGACGCCAGACTATGACAACGCCGTCACCTGGTCCGACTTCACCGATGCGCTGCCGGTTGAACCGGTGCTGGATTATACGGTTGTTCGCGATGGCCAAACCCTTGACGTTCAGGCGCCTTGGCTGTTTCCGCCGTTGATCCATCAAGTCGCGCCACGCAGCGCGGCCATGGATATCGAATTGCAATCGGGCGATGTGATTACCGCTGTGGACGGCGACCCGATCTTTGCATTTGAGCAGCTCAAGGAAAAGGTCGAGGGATCGAATGGCCGTGCGCTGCTGCTGAACGTCTGGCGCGACGGATCCGAGCTTGAGTTTGCGCTGGTTCCACGCCGCACGGACGAACCAAAGCCGGATGGCGGCTTTGTCACCCATTGGCGCATGGGGATTGTTGGCGGGATGATGTTGGAACCGGCGACCGAACCTGCTGGGGTCTGGGACTCGCTGACTGGTGGTGTCAGCCAGACCGTTCGCATTATCGAGGGCTCTTTGTCCGGCATGTGGCACATGATCACCGGCGCGATAAGCACCTGCAACATATCGGGACCGATCGGGATTGCCGAAACCTCGGGTGCGATGGCCAGTCAGGGCGCTCAGAATTTTATCTTCTTCATCGCTGTTCTGTCCACGGCGGTCGGGTTGCTTAACCTGTTCCCGATCCCGGCGCTGGATGGTGGGCATCTGGTGTTCTATGCCTATGAGGCTGTCGCCGGGAAACCGCCCAGTGACAAAGCATTGCGGGTTCTGATGGCGATTGGCATCACGCTCATCCTGTCGCTTATGATATTCGCGCTCAGCAACGATCTGTTCTGCTAAATAAGGCAGGCGCGGCACCACAAGGACGCAAAATTGCCTCAATTCAGGGTTACGGTGTGTACCGAGTTTAATCGGGACACGCCTGCGATGACCAAAGCCCTTAGAAAATCCTATCAGAGTTTCAGCACGCTTTTTGTTCTGAATTGGGACATGCTGCTCAGCTTCGGCATCACGGCTTTGGCGATGGCGCTT
Organism: Ruegeria sp. CH11; assembly: GCF_056537105.1. Classification (NCBI taxonomy): domain Bacteria; kingdom Pseudomonadati; phylum Pseudomonadota; class Alphaproteobacteria; order Rhodobacterales; family Roseobacteraceae; genus Ruegeria; species Ruegeria sp. CH11. The sequence goes on along the minus strand of NZ_JBQFQX010000001.1, from coordinate 325,851 downwards.
GGCGCCTATCTCGTCGGTTTGTGATTCTTCACAACAGCGATGCGATTTATGAAAGCGGCCCATCGGGCCGCTTTGCCGTTTTGCGCTTTTGACAAGACCCCTCAATCCCGCTACTCAGCACGTAAAGTCTGAAAATTCTGGGTAGTGAAAAAAATGAATGACAGCAGGGGCACGGGCACATTCTGCGGCTCTGACAAGCCGCGAGGCAATATTTTGTGGCAGGCACTAACGTTCTTTTTTCTCTTTGCAACAGTGGGTTTTGTGGCAGCGCCACAGGTCGCGCAGGCGCAGACCTATACGATTAATTCGTTCGAGGTTGAGGGAAATCGCCGCATCGAAACGTCGACGATTATCGCGCGAACGGGAATCGAACCCGGGCAGACGGTTACTGCCGGGCAGTTGAACGACAGTTTTCAACGTTTGCTTGACAGTGGTGTTTTTGAAACAGTCGATCTGACGCCGCGTGGTTCTACGCTGGTGATTTCGGTCGAGGAATATCCGACGATCAACCAGATCAGCATCGAAGGAAACCGCCGGATCAAAGACGACGTGCTGCTCGAGGCGATTTCGTCACAGCCGCGCCGTGTCTTCACGCCGCAGGTCGCGGAAACGGATGCGGACCTGATCGCGGATATCTATTCGGCGCAGGGACGGGTTGCCGCAACAGTTATCCCGCGCATCATCCGCCGCAGCGACAACCGTGTCGATCTGGTGTTCGAAGTCGCCGAGGGTTCGGTGATTGAGATCGAGCGCGTCAGCTTTGTCGGCAACCGTGCCTATTCCGACCGGCGCCTGCGCCGGGTTCTGGAAACCAAGCAGGCCAACATCCTGCGGACTTTCCTGCGCGGTGATACGTTCATTGCCGATCGGATCGAGTTCGACAAACAGGTGATCCGCGACTTCTACCTGTCACGCGGCTATGTCGATTTCCGCGTCAACAGCGCGAACGTCGAATTCACGCGCGAACGGGATGCGTTCTTCCTGGTGATGAACATCACCGAAGGGCAGAAATTCTCATTCGGACAGATCTCGACCGTCAGCGAGATACCGGGAGTTGATCCGGCTGCCTATCAGGCGGCGCTGAAGATCAAACCGGGCGTTACCTATTCTCCGTCGCTGGTCGAAAACTCGATCGCGCGTCAGGAACGTCTGGGCCTCAAGCAAGGCGTCGACTTCCTGCGCGTTGAGCCACGCGTGACGCGCAATGACCGTGATCTTACATTGGACGTTCAGTTTGTACTGACCCGCGGGCCGCGCATTTTTGTGGAACGGATCGATATCGAAGGCAACACGACCACGCTCGACCGTGTGATCCGCCGTCAGTTCGACACCGTCGAGGGCGACCCTTTCAATCCACGCGAAATCCGTCAAAGCGCCGAACGTATTCGTGCGCTTGGGTTCTTTGCGGTGGCAGATGTCGAGCCGCGCGAAGGATCGACGCCGAGCCAGGTCATCGTCGATGTCGACGTTGAAGAACAGCCAACCGGATCGCTGAACATTGGCGGTAGCTACTCGGTCTCGGACGGTTTCGGGGTTGCGATCGGCCTGCAGGAAAGCAACTTTCTTGGCCGGGGCCAAACCCTCGGGCTGTCGCTGTCTACGGCTCAGGATTCCGAACGGTACACGATCAATTTCACCGAACCATACCTGCTGGGCCGTCGATTGCAGTTCGATTTGGGGCTGGGTTTGACGACGACAAACTCCAGCTTTGCCAGCTATGACACCAAAAGCGTGTTCTTCAATCCGCAGCTCAGCTATCGGATTGGCGAGCTGTCTTCGTTGCGGTTGCGCTATGGTTGGGACCGCAGCGAAATGACCCAGCAAAACAATGATGTGAACGGTGCGGTGATCTCGTCAGAGATCGATCAGGGAAAGCGCACGTCCAGCACGCTGGGTGTGTCTTACGTCTATGACAGCCGCCTGGGCGGGTTGAACCCGAATGCCGGTGTTCTGTTCGAAGTCGGTGTGGACGCGGCCGGATTGGGTGGCGACAACGAGTTCGTCAAGACCACCGCCCGTGCCATCGCACAGCAGCGTGTTCTGAACGAAGAAGTCGTCCTGCGCGCGACACTGGAGCTTGGCGCACTGAACTGGACCGGGAACGACTTCAGCCGCACCATTGACCGCTTTGTTCTGGGGCCGAACACTTTCCGGGGTTTTGAGCCTGCGGGTCTGGGACCGCGCGATCTGTCAGAAGGTCAGGACGATGCGATTGGCGGTAACTACTATTGGGTGGCACGGTTCGAATCCGATTTCCCTCTGGGTCTGCCCGAGGAATTCGGCCTGCGGGGCGGTGTGTTCTATGACGTCGGAAACCTGTACAACATCAGTAACGTGAACACGGCTGGTGCGGACATTGTCGGGGCCGACGGATCGATCCGGCACGTCCTGGGTGTCTCGGTCCTGTGGACCACGCCATTCGGACCGCTGCGCTTCAACTTCTCGAAGGCCCTCAAGAAAGAGGACTTTGACAAAGAGCAGAACTTTGACCTGACCATTCAGGCCAGGTTCTGATCTTCGGATGGAGAACAGATTCAAGCTGTTCATGCAGGGCCCGATCCGGGCCCTGTGTGTTTTGTTGGGGTTATGGGTCGCATCGCCGGTAATGGCGCAACAGTTGGGTGTGCCGCAATCGACGATCCTGACGATATCCAGCGACCGGCTGTTTGCCGAATCCCAGTTCGGCCAGCGTGTGTTTCGTGAAATCGAAGCCGAAAGCGCCCTTTTGGCGGAAGAAAATGAGCGCATCGTCCAGGAACTCAGCGATGAAGAGCGTGACCTGACGGAAAAACGCGCCGAACTTGACGCCGAAGCGTTTCGACCTCTGGCCGAAGCCTTTGATGAAAAGGTGCAATCCCATCGCGAAAGCCAGCGCGCAAAGCTGGACACGCTGGCCCGGCGCTCTGAACGGTCGCGCGCGATGTTCATTAATCTGGTCGAGCCGGTGCTAATCGACCTATTGCGCGATACCGGCGCCTCGGTGATCCTCGAGCGGTCGGACGTTTTCCTCAGCCCCGATGCGCTGGATATTACCGATACCGCGATTTCCCGGATCAATGCCGCGATTGGCGATGGCGAGGGATTGCAGACCGAAGACGGTGAATAGGTTGCCTTGCCCTTGAAGGGCAGTATTGCTAACCACGCCAGTAAGAAACATCAGACACAGGACTTCTGCTTATGACCACGGAAACCCAGAGTGCCGACATTCAGCTGATTCAGCGGATATTGCCGCATCGCTACCCGTTTCTGCTGGTCGATAAGGTGGTTGATATTTCAGGCTATCACTCTGCTGTCGGTATCAAGAACGTCACCATGAACGAACCGCATTTTCAGGGGCATTTCCCGGGCACTCCGATCATGCCCGGTGTGACCATTGTCGAGGCCATGGCGCAGACCGCTGGCGTGATGTTGGGCGTTGGCATGGATGTCATCGACAGCGATCTGCTGATCTACTTCATGAATATCGACAAATGCAAATTCCGCCGCAAAGTCGTGCCCGGTGATGTGCTTGAGATGCATGTGGAAACCGTGCGCGGCAAGAAGGGCGGAAAGATATTCAAGTTCAGCGGCCGTGCAACGGTCGATGGCGAGGTGGCCGCCGAAGCCGAGTTTTCGGCCTATGTCGACTGGGACATGGAAAAAACGACATGAGCAACATTCACCCCAGCGCGATAATCGAAGACGGCGCGCAAATCGGGGCTGACTGCAAGATCGGTCCTTTTTGTTTCGTCGGTCCTCAGGTGCGGCTCGGGGACCGGGTGGAGCTGAAATCGCACGTTGTGGTAACCGGCGATACCTCGGTCGGAGAAGACAGCGTCGTGTTCAATTTCTCGGTCATCGGGGAAATTCCGCAGGATCTGAAATTTGGCGGTGAAAATACACGGCTAGAGATCGGCAAGCGCAATCGTATCCGTGAGCATGTGACGATCAACACCGGCACTGATGGTGGCGGTGGCGTGACGCGGATTGGCGACGATTGCCTGCTGATGGCGGGGGTTCATGTGGCCCATGACGTGCAAATTGGCGACCGCGTCATCATGGTGAACCACTCGGGTGCGGCGGGCCATTGCGTTGTTGGTGATGATGCGATCATCGGTGGCATCTCGGGATTGCACCAGTTTGTGCGCGTTGGTCGCGGGGCGATCATCGGGGCCCTGACCATGGTGCCAAAAGATGTCATTCCCTACGGTTTGGTTCAGGCCGCGCGAGGCGAGCTGGACGGTCTTAACCTTGTGGGCCTGAAGCGTCGCGGCGTCTCGCGCGAGGATATATCTGCGCTGCGCGCCGCCTTCCGCGAGCTGTCCGAGGGTGACGGTACCTTTATGGATCGCGTAGACCGGCTTGAAGGTGCAGACAGCGATTACGTCCGCGAGATTCTGGACTTTGTCACCGGCGCGTCGGATCGGTCGTTCCTGACGCCAGGGAAGTAACGGCATGCTGGCTTTGATCGCAGGTACAGGCGCTTTGCCGGACGAGGTGGTGAGCCAACTGGACGAGCGCCCGCTGGTGTGCGCACTGGAAGGGTTTCAACCCGACACTCTGACCCCGGATATTGTATTTCCGCTGGAGCAGCTCGGCAGCTTTATCGCTGACCTCAAGGTGCGCGGGGTGGATGAAATTTGCATGGCGGGTGCGGTGCGCAGACCTGCCGTTGATCCTGCGCGGATCGATGCGGCAACGATGCCGCTGGTTCCGATCTTGCAGCAGGCCATGATGTCCGGTGATGACGGCGCGCTGCGGGCGGTCATCGCTATTTTCGAACAATCGGGCCTGACGGTGCGCGCCGCGCACGAGATCGCGCCCGGGGTTCTTCCACCCGTTGGATGTTTGACGCAGGCTCAGCCGTCCGAGGCCGATCAGGCCGACGCGGACCGGGCTGCGGGTATCCTGCGCGCGATGGGGGCCGCCGATATCGGTCAGGCGTGTGTGGTCCAGAAAGGGCAGGCTTTGGCGGTTGAAGGGATTTATGGCACCGCATGGATGCTGCAATCCCTGACCCAGCGCCCCGATGCTGGTGGTGGCGTGCTTTTCAAAGGCCCGAAGCCGGATCAGGACCGCCGCGTAGACCTGCCCACCATCGGCCCGGACACTGTGACCGAAGCGGTCGCGGCCGGTCTGACAGGCATCGTTATCGAAAAGGGCGGTGTCATCGTCCTGGACCGCCAGCGCGTGGTGGCAGAATGCGACCGGTTGGGCCTGTTCCTGCTTGTGCGTGAGCGGGCCGTCTGATGCGTGTCTTTCTGGTCGCCGGAGAACCTTCGGGCGATCGGCTGGGTGGCGCGTTGATGGAAGGCCTGAAAACACTGGTCCCGGATGTCGAGTTTGACGGTGTCGGTGGCCCGCTGATGCAGGCGCAAGGGCTGGTCAGTCGCTTTCCGATGGCCGAACTCAGCGTTATGGGGCTGGTCGAGGTTCTGCCCAAGTTCTTTCACCTCAAGCGTCGTATCGCCGAGACGGCTGAGGCCGTGCTCGACACGCAGCCGGATGTCTTGATCACGATTGACAGTCCCGATTTCTCGCTGCGCGTGGCCAAGATCGTAAAAGCGGGCAGCAAAATCCGCACGGTCCATTACGTCGCTCCCAGTGTCTGGGCGTGGCGACCGGGCAGGGCGGACAAGATGGCAAAGGTCATCGATCACGTTCTGGCACTGCTGCCGTTCGAGCCGCCGTACATGGAACGCGCCGGCATGGAGTGCGACTTTGTCGGTCACCCGGTCGTCAACGAACCCGTCGCAACTGACGAGGACATACAAGAGTTCCGGCAGGCCCATGGGTTGGGGCAAAGCCCGGTTATTCTGGCGCTGCCGGGATCGCGTCGGGGCGAAGTCGATCGGCTTGCGCCGGTATTCGGTGAGGCTCTGCGTCTGTTTCTGACTGGTCGACCCGAAATGCGGGTGGTCGTTCCTGCCGTCGCTCACATGGTCGAGACCGTGACCGATCACGTGCAGAACTGGCCGGGGTCTCCGGTCGTTGTCGATCCGCGCAATATCCCTGCAGATCTTGCGGTTCAGCAGAAACGCGCAGCCTTTGCTGCTGCGGAATTGGCCTTGGCCGCATCGGGCACCGTATCGCTTGAACTGGCCGCGCAGGCGACACCGATGGTCATCGCCTACAAGCTCAGTTGGCTGACCCAGAAAATGGCCGAACGAATGGTCAAGCTGGACACGGTGACTCTGGTCAATCTGGTATCCGATACGCGGTCGGTTCCCGAGCGTTTGCTGGACGATTGCGTCCCCGACAAAATCGCAGCCGCGCTCAAAGATGTGGCGGCTGATCCGGAGGCGCAGCGCGAGGCGATGACCTTGACAATGGACCGCCTGGGACGCGGTGGAGAAGCACCGGGTTTGCGCGCAGCCAAGGCGGTACTAAAGCGACTGCCAAGCCAACATGATTGAGCATATCCTGTTCGCCGTGTCGGCCGGGATCGTGACGATCTCGACCAATTTGGACAATCTGGTTGTCCTGTTCGGCCTGATCATGGTGATGGAAACACGGCGCGCAGTTGCGGGGTTTGTTGTAGCGCAGGCGATCATCCTGATACTGGCAATGGTGATCGCCAGCGGGCTGGATCAAACCGGGTTTCTGCGGTGGGTCGGCTATCTTGGGATCATACCCTTGTCTTTGGGTCTCTACGGTATCTGGCAACAGCTTTCAGGTGCCGAAGGCCGTAAACTGCCGGATACGGGTGCGATAACATCGACCGTTGCGCTGTTTCTAAGCCTGTCGTTCGACACTTTGGCGGCCATGACGCCACTGTTTGCGGATTCGACCCCGGCATTTCGTTTGACGGCCTTGATCGGAGCTTTCTCTGCGCTCGCTATTCTGAGTGTGGTTGCAAGCTGGGGCGCACCGCGTGCGCAGGTTCTTGGGCCGCGATTTGCCCGACTCGACAGGATTGCGCCTTACATCATGGTGTCAGTGGGGCTGTATATTCTGGTCAACAGCCCGACAGACGTCTTGTAGGAAGCACGCTTCGGCCTCAGTAACCGCGCCAGATCCAGCCGCCGCCAAAGATGCGGCTGCCCTCGTTGGCGTAGAACACACAAGCCTGTCCGGGCGAAATACCTTCCTCGGGCGTCAGTAACTCGACCTCTGCGGTCGTGTCGGACAGTGGGCGGATGATCGCCTCGCGCGGGGGGCGGGTCGAGCGGACTTTGACCGACAGGTGCCATTCTTCTTGCGAAGTGAACGGCGCATCGCCTAGCCAGTTGATCTCGCGCACGGGGATGGTCCGCGTGGCCAGCAATTCCTTGGGGCCGACCACGACCTGTTTTTTGTCTACATCCAGCTTCACCACATAAAGCGGCTCACTCAGGCCACCAATGCCCAGACCGCGGCGCTGTCCGATCGTGTAGTGAATGACGCCATTGTGCTGGGCCAGCACCCGACCATCTGCATGCACGATCTCGCCGGGTTCGGCAGCGCCGGGACGCAGATTTTCGATCACGCTGGCATAGTTGCCGTTTGGCACAAAGCAAATGTCCTGACTGTCGGGCTTGTCGGCCACGGCCAGACCGTATTGCGCCGCCATCTCACGCGTTGCGTCCTTTGAGGGCAGGTGACCCAACGGGAAACGCAGATAGTCCAACTGCTCTGGCGTGGTCGAGAACAGGAAATAGGACTGATCGCGATTGGCGTCTTCGGCGCTGTGCAACTCAGGCCCGTTTGTGCCCATCTTGCGCTGAATGTAATGACCGGTCGCCATGCAGTCAGCCTCGAGGTCCTTGGCGGTTTCCAGCAGGTCCTTGAATTTCACGCGTTCATTGCAACGAATGCAGGGGACGGGTGTCGCGCCAGCCAGGTAACTGTCGGCGAACTCGTCGATCACGGCGTCCTTGAAGATGTTCTCGTAGTCCAGCACGTAATGCGGAAAACCGCGTTCCTCGGCCACGCGGCGCGCATCGTGGATATCGATCCCGGCGCAGCACGCGCCTTTCTTGGCCAGTGCCGCGCCGTGGTCATAAAGCTGCAGGGTCACGCCGACCACGTCATAGCCCTGTTCGGCCAGATAGGCCGCAACGACCGAACTGTCGACACCACCCGACATGGCAACAACCACTCGCGTTTCCGAGGGCGGTTTGGCAAAACCAAGCGAATTGAGTTTGGTCTCGGCAGCGAGGGCCATGGCGATTCCAGTCCGGGTTAAGAAAGACCGGCAGAATATAGGAAAATTCTACACACTCTCAAGGGGTGGTTTCACCTCCTTTTAAGTAGGCTGGGGGCAGCTTTGTCGCAGTTGAAAAAGGGGCGAGAGATGTATTTGCACAAAGTGGAAGGACCGCGGTCAATTACATTACCGGACGGAACCATCCTGACGCGCGCTGATTTGCCGTCTGCCGACACAAGAAGATGGGTCGCGTCCCGAAAGGCGCTGGTCGTCCGGGGGGTGCTGTATGGGCTGATCACCTTGCCGGATGCCAAGAAACGCTATGGCATCAGTGATGAAGAGTTCAACACCTGGGTCGCAGCCGTGGCCGAGCACGGTGTCGACGCTTTGAAGGTCACCACATTAAAAAAATATCGACAACTTAAAGATGAGCGTGAATAAACGATTCAACGGTAACGTCAGATTAACCATTTTTATTCAGGCTCAATTCAGTTGAAGAATTTGACCTAAATTGGAGCAGTAATATGCGAATACTTCTTGTCGAGGATGATCCAACAACGTCCAAAAGCATCGAATTGATGCTGACTCATGCAAATTTGAACGTTTATGCGACAGATCTTGGCGAAGAAGGCATCGACCTGGCAAAGCTCTATGATTACGATCTGATCCTGCTGGATCTAAACCTGCCTGACATGAATGGTCACGAGGTTCTTCGCCAGCTTCGCATTGCGCGCGTGGAAACGCCGATTTTGATTCTGTCCGGCGCAGATGACACGGAAAGCAAGATCAAAGGTTTCGGCTTTGGTGCCGACGACTATCTGACCAAGCCCTTCCACCGAGAAGAGCTGGTGGCTCGTATCCACGCCATTATCCGCCGCTCCAAGGGTCATTCCCAATCGGTCATTCACACCGGACGGGTTGCAGTCAACCTGGATGCCAAAACGGTCGAGGTCGAAGGCAAGACTGTCCATCTGACCGGCAAGGAATACCAGATGCTCGAGCTTTTGAGCCTGCGCAAAGGGACAACCCTGACCAAAGAGATGTTCCTCAACCATCTCTATGGCGGCATGGACGAACCGGAACTCAAGATCATCGACGTGTTCATCTGCAAGCTGCGCAAGAAACTCAGCAACGCTACGGGTGGCGAGAACTATATCGAAACGGTCTGGGGCCGGGGATATGTTCTGCGTGATCCGCAGGCGGCGGCAAACTCGGAAACTCGTTTGGCCGTAGGTGCCTGACTAAAACACCGCCGCCGTTGGTCCAGGGCGGCACCTCCACTCACGGTACAGCACAACACTGGACCTCGCTTCGGCCTCGCCCTATCACTGGGTTTCAGAACGACGTGACAGGGCGAGGCCATGAGCGAAACTACCCCCGTATCCGAGCTGACGCAGGATGAGGCCCGCGCCGAGTTAGAGCGGCTCGCCCATGTCCTGCAACGGGCCAATCGACTATATCACGCAGAAGATGCGCCCGAACTTTCGGATGCGGACTACGACGCGTTAAAACGTCGAAACGCCGATATCGAGGCGCACTTTCCGGCACTGAAGCGCAGCGACAGTCCGACCGATCTAGTTGGTGCGCGGGCGGCTGACGGGTTTGCCAAGGTCTCTCACGCGGTCCGGATGATGTCGTTGGGTAATGGTTTTGACGATACCGATATCGCAGATTTCGACCGTTCAATTCGGAAATATCTGGGGCTGAGTGACGACGCGCCGCTCTCATACACCGCCGAACCCAAGATCGACGGCCTGTCCCTTTCGCTGCGCTACGAGCGGGGCGTTTTGGTCCAGGCGGCGACGCGCGGCGATGGAGAGGTCGGCGAGAATGTCACCGCCAACGCGCGCACTGTTGCGGATATTCCGCAACAGATCGAGAACGCCCCGGACATCCTGGAGGTGCGCGGCGAGGTCTACATGTCGCACGCGGATTTTGACGATCTGAACGCGCGCCAGACCGCAACCGGCGGCAAGACCTTTGCCAATCCGCGCAACGCGGCTGCGGGGTCGCTGCGTCAGTTGGATGCCACAATCACCCGCTCCCGGCCTCTTCGGTTCTTTGCCTATGCGTGGGGAGAGCTCTCGGCGCCAATCGCGACCACACAGATTGATGCCATCGAACGTCTGCACGCCTTCGGGTTTCAGACCAACGAGTTGACGCGAAAATGCGACTCGGTCCCAGAAATGCTGAACCATTACCGCGATATCGAAGCGCAGCGGTCGACTCTCGGATATGATATCGACGGCGTTGTCTATAAGGTCAACGATCTTGCCTTGCAGGCGCGGCTTGGCTTTCGCTCGACCACGCCGCGTTGGGCGATCGCCCACAAGTTCCCCGCTGAATTAGCCTGGACCCGGTTGGACGGGATCGACATTCAGGTAGGGCGCACCGGAGCACTTAGCCCGGTTGCACGGTTGCATCCCGTCACGGTCGGGGGTGTGGTCGTCTCGAACGCCACGCTGCATAACGAAGACTATATCGCGGGCCGCGATGCCAAAGGCGGTGTGATCCGGGACGGCAAGGATATCCGCATCGGGGACTGGGTGCAGGTCTACAGGGCTGGGGATGTCATTCCCAAAGTGGCCGATGTTGACCTGTCGAAACGCCCGGATGACAGCGCACCCTATGAATTTCCGACGACTTGCCCCGAATGTGGTAGTGACGCCATTCGCGAGGACGGCGATGCGGTCCGGCGCTGCACGGGCGGGCTGATCTGCCCAGCTCAAGCCGTTGAAAAACTGAAGCATTTTGTATCGCGCAAAGCCTTTGATATCGAGGGTCTGGGCGCCAAGCAGATTGAGATGTTCCATGGTGACACGGCTCTGCCGATCAATACCCCCGCCGACATTTTCACTCTGCATGAGCGCGACGCAAAAAACCTGTCGCGGCTCAAGAACCGGGACGGGTGGGGTGAAACATCGGCCAGAAATCTGTTCGCGGCCATCGACGAAAAGCGGAAGATCGAGTTTGGGCGTCTGTTGTTCGCCCTGGGCATTCGCCATGTCGGTGAGGTTGGCGCACGGGACCTTGCGTTGCACTATCTCGATTGGGATGTGATGGCGCAAGCGATTGACACGGCCCGTCCGGCGGCCCTGGCCCAACGACGCGCAGACGCAGCGGAAGAGGTCGAACGGCAAACCGCAACGCTGGAAGGCCGCCGCGCCCGGGTGAAAGAGGCGCGGGACGTCGCCATTGGCAATTCCGATGTACCTTCGGCCGCTGTTTCGGCCTGGTCGGACCTGATTGGCATTGACGGGATTGGCACCACATTGGGCCTTTCCCTGTCGGATGCATTTGCAAATGCTGATGAGCGCCGGGCCTTCGATGACCTCCGGCAGCACCTGACGATCATTGCGCCAGATCTGCCAGCCGCTGACAGCCCGGTTGCGGGCAAAACGGTTGTGTTTACCGGAACGCTGGAAAAAATGACCCGGGCCGAGGCCAAGGCAAGGGCCGAGGCGCTGGGGGCAAAGGTGTCGGGCTCGGTCAGCCAGAAAACCGATCTGCTGGTGGCAGGTCCAGGTGCGGGCTCCAAGGCAAAAAAGGCGGCGGATCTGGGGATTGAAACGCTGGACGAAGATGGCTGGCTGCAACTGATCGGGGATGCATGAGCAGCCGTCCGGAGATCCTGTTTCCGCTGTTTGCGGGCCTCGAGACGCTGGACGGTGTAGGCCCCAAAACCGCGCAATTGTTTGGGCAATTGGGGGTCGAAACACCACGGGATGTTCTGTTTGCGTTGCCTTACGCGGTGATTGACCGGCGGCGGCGAGACACGATCAAAGGAGCTGATCTGCCGACGACGCTGACTGTTGAGGTTACCGTCGGCCCGCATCGCCCTTCTCGCAATCGGGGCGGTGCTTACCGCATTCATGTTGAGGATAGCCAGGCGGATTTCCAGATCGTGTTCTTCCACGCGCGCGGTGACTATCTGAAAAAGATCCTGCCGCAAGGGTCGCGTCGGGTAGTTTCTGGCAAACTTGAACTGTTCGACGGTATGGCGCAGATGGTTCACCCGGATCATGTGGTTGCCCCAGCGGATGTCGCCGAACTGCCAGAGTTTGAACCCGTCTACCATCTGACCCAAGGGGTGACGCAGAAAACCGCGTACAAGGCGGCGCAAAGTGCGCTGGACCGCGTGCCCAACCTTCAGGAGTGGATTGACCCCAACCAGATCGAGCAGAAAAGCTGGCCGGGCTGGGCGGCGGCGATCCGCGATGCGCACCATCCGCAAGGTGCGGATGACGTCGCGCCATTTGCCCTCGCAAGGGAGCGGCTGGCTTATGATGAGCTGTTCGCGCACCAACTCACGCTTGCGCTGGCCCGGCAAAGGGAAAAGAAGGCACGCGGAACTGTCAGTGTTGGAACCGGGGCGTTGCAGGGGCGAGTACTGCAATCCCTGCCGTATCGACCGACCGGAGCGCAAGAGCGCGCGATCCAGGAAATCACCGCTGATATGGGCTCGGATACGCGGATGAACCGTTTGTTGCAAGGTGATGTGGGTGCGGGCAAAACGCTGGTGGCGTTCATGGCCCTGCTGGTCGCGGTTGAGGCCAAGGGGCAGGGTGTCATGATGGCCCCCACCGAGATCCTTGCCCGCCAACATCTCGAAGGGCTGCGCCCGTTGGCCGAAGAGGCTGGCGTGGTTCTGGAGATCCTGACGGGCCGCGATAAGGGGGCCGAGCGAAAAGCCAAGCTTGCCGCGCTGGCGCGAGGGGACATTCACATTCTGGTTGGCACGCATGCCGTGTTCCAAAGCGATGTTGAATTTCAGGATCTGCGTCTCGCGATCGTTGACGAGCAGCACCGTTTCGGTGTGCGTCAGCGGATGGAGCTGTCCGAAAAAGGGCAGGGAGCAGATGTTCTGGTCATGACCGCCACACCGATCCCGCGCAGTCTGGCGCTGGCGCAATATGGTAACATGGACGTATCGGTGCTGGATGAAAAGCCGCCGGGTCGTAAGCCGATCAAAACCGCTATCATCAGCACGCAGCGCATGGACGAGGTGGTCGACCATTTGCGGCGTGCGATCGGTGAGGGTAGGCAATGTTACTGGGTCTGTCCTTTGGTGGACGAATCCGAAGTTTCGGACCTGACAGCGGCCGAGGAGCGGTTCAAACGACTGCGTGCCTTGCTGGGCGACGATACGGTCGGGCTGGTGCATGGCCAGATGCCGCCAGCGGATAAGGACGCCGCGATGGCAGCGTTTCAATCCGGACAAACCAAGGTGCTGGTCGCAACAACAGTGATCGAGGTCGGTGTCAACGTGCCGAACGCCACGATCATGGTGATCGAGCGGGCGGAGATTTTCGGTTTGGCGCAGCTACATCAGTTGCGTGGTCGGGTCGGACGTGGCGAGGAAGCCTCGACCTGCTTGTTGATGTATCAGCCGCCGCTAAGTGAAGGCGGTCGCAAACGTCTGGAGGTTCTTCGTGAGACCGAAGACGGGTTTCGTATTGCCGAAACCGATCTTCAGATGCGCGGCGCCGGAGACCTGATCGGAACCGCGCAGTCGGGCCTGCCAAAATTTCGGATCGCTGATCTGGAACGGCAGGCTGGATTGATGGCTGTTGCGCAATCTGACGCGCGGAATCTGCTCTCCGGTGACCCGAAACTCACCTCTGATCGGGGGCAAGCCGCGCGTGTTCTGTTGTGGTTGATGAAGCAGGATCAGGCGATCCGTTTGATATCAGTGGGTTAGGCAGAAAGTTCCGGTAAGTTCACAAATGTTCTCAAAAAGTTCTTTACCGACTCGGGAAAATATGAGAACAAAAGGTCAACAAAGGATTAAACCCTGACCGGAGGTGAGACCATGCTGACCCAAATCAAGACCGCATTCAGCCGTTCGCAAGCAACAATCTTGCAAGACGCTGTTGGTGCCGTGTCCTTGGTTGTGATGCTGGTGGTTGCCCTTCATCTGCCGCTGGGGTTCTAAGCCTTTCTGCCTGCGATCTCGTGCCGTTCAACCCGCGTATGTCATCCCCATTTCAGTCAAGGGTGACCTGCCTGTCCCAAACCCCTTGAGGGGCCTGCCTCGGCCCCGCGCGGAATTCCGGATCCCACGCGAGAAACGCAATACCTGCCGCCGCCCTTTCCGCCCGGAAGGTGCGGCGGTTTTTTCTTACAATTGACCCGTCTTCATGATCTCAAGGATCGCTGAAAGCACGGAGTTGACTGCGACAGAGGCCAGGATCATGCCCATCACGCGGCTGATGATGGCAGCGCCGGAATGGCCGATCAGCCGAATGATCGGCTCGGCCAGCAGCATCAAGACAAAGGCTATCGCGATGACCAAAAGCATGATCAGCGCGGTGATACCCTGATCCGCTGCGCTAAATCGGTTGTTGTCGGTCAAAATGACGATCGCCAGCATCGCACCAGGCGATGCGAGTGACGGAACAGCCAACGGGAAGATCGCTGGATTGGATTGGTGAATCTTGTCTTCCTGATCTTCTTCGGCTTGGCGCTGCTCGATTTCCTGTTTGCTTTCTCCAAAGATCATTGTCAGCGCGAACAGAAACAGGATGATACCACCGGCAACCTGAAACGAGTTGAGGCCAATATCCAATGCCTCGATCAGCAGCTGTCCGAAAACAAGGAAGAACAGCAAAACTCCGGCGCTGATGAATGCTGCAAGTAATGCCGTGCGACGGCGGGCAGACGCCTCGATACCGGCGGTGACGGCGATGAATACCGGGATCGTGCCGATCGGGTCAATCACCACCCAAAGGGTCACGAAATGTTCAAGCAGATTGTTCAAACCGCGACCCCCTCAGGACATTCGCGCGAGGTTATTCGGCGTCCGTGCAGAAGGCCAAGGTCAGGCGCAATTGGCCTGTTCAGCTTGTCCCATCGCCTCGGCGGTGGCCTCCAACGCCAGCAGGATTGAGGCGTGACGGTTCTTGTAATCCCGCGCAGGCATCAGAACTTCGAGCCCGTCAAAGGGCGCATCCGGGGCAGGGCCGTCTTTCTTCAACATGGCTGAGAGCTGATCGCGGGCGGTTTCAACCTGTTGACGCGTCGCGCCAATCACCGCATCACCAACGACAGAAGCCGAGGCCTGACCAAGCGCGCAAGCTTTTACATCCTGTCCGTATTCGGCAACCTTGCCGTCACGCAGCGTTACATCCACCGTCACCGTCGAGCCGCACAGAGGCGCGCGCTTTTTGACGGTGGCATCGGGGTTTTCCAGACGATCAAGATGAGGAATATCCGCCGCCAGCGCAAGAATGCGGCCGGAATACAGCTTGATCAGGTCAGTTTCGCCGGACATGGGTTTCCCTCGGTAGCGGTTCCCAATACATAGTGACCAAACCCGGCGATGCAAAAGGTTTTTTGGAATGGCACAGACAGTCGCGTTCGACCCATCGACGCTGAAATTCAACGAGGTGGGTCTGATCCCAGCCATCGCTCAGGACGAGAGCACGGGCGAGGTTCTCATGATGGCCTGGATGAATGTCGAGTCGGTTTCGCGCACACTTGAGTCGCGGCGGGTAACCTATTGGTCGCGCTCGCGTAAATCGTTCTGGGTCAAAGGCGAAACCTCGGGTCACGTGCAAGAGCTGGTCGATTTCCGGGTCGATTGCGACCGCGACTGTCTGTTGGTTGTGGTGCGTCAGCAAGGGCCTGCCTGTCACACGAACCGGCGGTCCTGCTTCTACACCGCTGTTCGCGAAGGCGAAGAAGAAGAATTGATGAAGCCGATGCAGTGAACATCCGGTGCGTGGTGTTTAACGTGCTTCGTCGCTAAGGGGTGGATTTGGCTCAGATTCCAATCATCCGCCGGATATCTTCGGGGCTGGCACCTTCTTCACGGTATTTGGCGATCGCGCGCGCATCGTCGCGTTTAGCCAGACGCTTACCCGTTTCGTCACGGATCAGCCGATGATGCATGTAATGAGGGGTCGGAAGGCCAAGCACCGCTTGCAGTAGGACGTGAATACGCGTTGCCTCGAACAAATCCTGCCCGCGCACGATATGCGTGATGCCCTGATCGGCATCATCCAGCACCACCGAGAGGTGATATGACGTCCCCATGTCACGCCGGGACAAGACGACATCTCCGATGGTCTGCGACAAATCCTGGGCCGACAGTGCGATCGTCCCAGTCTCACCGTTTGGACCTGCCCCTAATTCGTGAAACCCCGGCGCGCGGGCCTGAACCAATTGTGCCGCCTTGGCGATATCGAGCCGCAGGGGAATATCGATTGGCCGCGTCCTGCTGCCGGGATCGCCGTGTTTCCAACGTTCCCGGCAGGTGCCGGGGTAAATGAGACCATCGGGCCCATAAAGCGGCGCACCTTCCTGCGGCGCATTGGCTGCCGCGGCTATGTCCTTTCGGTTACATGTACAAGGGTACAACAGACCCAGCGCCCAAAGCTGATCCAAGGCGACCTGATAGGCAGGCAAGCGGTCCAACTGGCGCATGACAGGCTTGGGCCAACGCAGGCCCAGCCATTCAAGATCATCATAGATCAGATTTTCCCACTTTGGGCGCGCGCGGGATTGATCAATATCTTCGATCCGCAGCAGGAACTCTCCGCCCTGTTCACACGCCAAATCATGGGCCAGGATCGCCGAATAGGCGTGACCCAAGTGTAACGGTCCGGTTGGAGACGGCGCAAAACGGGTCCTGAAAGTCACGCTTTTTCAATCACGTAAACGTCTGATCTCATGTCCATGCCGCGTAGGTGGGGGCCGTTCTCGCGAAACAGAAGACGGGCATGCCCCATGTCCAGCCAATCACCCAAACGCGTGGTATAGCTGCGTTCTGCAAGCGTCAGGTCATTGAACGAAAACGCCAGCAGACCTTTCTTTGGCAAGGCGTGCATCAACATATCCAGTGTTTCCGGCGGTGCGGCACCTGTGCCGATCACACCAATGGCTGTAATCACCGAATAGGAGCCTGACTTGACCGGAGCAGGGTCAGTGATATCGAACTCGGTCAGGGTTCGGTATACGCCCTTTGCTTCAGCCCCTCGCAACATCTCAGAGGTCGGGTCCATGCCATCAATCACCCGATACCCGACGGTGTGCAGAGCCTCGCCGGACAGACCCGTGCCACAGCCATAGTCCAGAATAGGGACATCCGCCTGCGGTTTTTTCGACCACAAGGCCTCGGCCACCCGTTGCGGTGTCACATAACCTTGCCCGCCGACCTCGTCGTCATACGACGTCGCCCATTCCCGGTAATGGTCCTGCGTTTCCTGCACAGACCCAAGCCCATAGACATCCTTGAGAAATTTTTTGCTCATGCAGGCATGTTAAGCGGTCGCAGGGGTCATCGTCCAGCCAGCCACTCGGTCCACGCCGCTTTGGCGCGATCGGTATAGGCTTTGTAGCGGTCCTTGCGGCCGCGACGCCCACCTTTCAAGCCCTCAACGGGGCGGAACAGGCCGAAATTTACGTTCATCGGCTGAAAGGTTTTTGCCTCGGCGCCGCCGGTAATGTGGTGGATCAAGGCCCCCATCCCGCTGTCCTGGGGAAGCGGTGGAAGGGTGCGATCCTGAATCTCAGCCGCAGCAAACCGCCCGGCCAGCAATCCCATCGCGGCGCTTTCCACATAACCTTCGACCCCGGTGATTTGGCCGGCAAAGCGTATGTTGGGACGCGATTTCAGACGCATCTGTGCATCCAGCAGGGTCGGTGAATTGATGAATGTATTGCGATGAATGCCGCCCAGCCGGGCAAAACTGGCATTCTCAAGCCCCGGGATCATGCGAAACACGTCGGCCTGCGCACCGTACTTCATCTTGGTTTGGAAACCCACGATATTGAACAGCGTACCCAGAGCGTTATCGCGCCGCAATTGCACCACCGCATAGGGCTTGTCGTCCGGATTGTGCGGGTTGGTCAGGCCAACTGGTTTCATCGGTCCATGGCGCAGCGTCTCGCGGCCACGCTCCGCCATAACCTCGATCGGCAGGCAGCCATCGAAATATCCTGCGGTTTCGCCTTCATGAAATTCGGTCTTGTCTGCCGCCAATAGGGCATCAATGAACGCTTCGTATTGATCACGGTCCATCGGGCAGTTCAGATAAGCGGTGCGCTCTTCTTCGGTCTCGCCCTTGTCATAGCGCGATTGCATCCACGCCTGGCTCATGTCGATGCTGTCTGCATAGACGATCGGTGCAATCGCATCGAAAAACGCCAGCGCTTCGGCCCCGGTTTCGGACTGGATCGCAGCGCCCAGATCAGCCGAGGTCAGCGGACCTGTGGCAAAGATCCAGTGACCGTCTGACGGCAAAGACGTGACTTCTTCGGCGGTGACGGACACGCGCGGGTGAGCGTGCAGCCTGGCCGTAACCGTTTCGGCAAAGGGATCCCGGTCAACCGCCAGCGCGCCGCCAGCGGGCAAGCGATGTGCGTCTGCAGTGGACATGATCAGCCCGTTTGCGGCGCGCATCTCCCAATGCAGCAGGCCAACGGCGTTCTGTTCGTCATCGTCCGAACGGAACGAGTTCGAGCACACCATTTCTGCCAGATTGCCGGTCTGATGCGCAAACGTGCCCACCTTGGGGCGCATTTCGTGGATAACGACATCCACACCCAATTCAGCAGCCTGCCAGGCGGCCTCGGACCCGGCCATTCCGCCGCCGACGATATGCAATCTCTGTGTCATGAGACGCCACATAGGGCAGGGCGCGTGAATGCGCAACGTGGGTTTGCGGTGTTATTTCAACGACGCGAATATCTGGGAAGTCTTGGGGTCGCCGCTGCGGGAATGTCGACGCCGGTGAGAGAAACCAGCTTGGAGGGACCTTCCGCCCACGGCGACCCAAAAGTGTCTTTCAGGCCATGGCCTTGTCCCACCTTTGCCACAGTGTCGCCGCTTTGAAAAGTGAAAAATTGCGAACAGTTTGTAAAATTGTGCCGAATAATCGCTTCATTGCTGCCAATTTGGAGGCCGTTTTTCGATGAATGCGTTTATTCCTTCTTCGGTATCGCGATGCAGCATATTCTGCGCCATTACCTCGGCGGTATAGGCATATGCCTGATCGGTGGGCAGTTGAAGTTGTTGATAAAACGCCTCTTTCCCGACTTTGACTGCCGATCCCAACTTGTTTGCCAGTTGTTCGGCCAGCGCATTGGTTTCTTCTTCTAGCCTGGTTTCCGGCACGACGCGATTGATCAGGCCAAGCTCGGCGGCGCGCTCGGCCGGGATGAAATCGCCAGTTGTCAGCATTTCGAACGCGAGTTTGCGTGGGATATTGCGGCTGAGCGCAACCATCGGTGTCGAACAGAACAGGCCAATATTCACACCGTTGACCCCAAACCGGGTTCCTTCTGCAGCGATGGCCAGATCGCAGGTCGCAACCAATTGGCAACCTGCGGCGGTGGCAATGCCGTGGGTCTGGGCGATTACTGGCTGAGGCAAGGTCTGTATCGACATCATCATTTTGGCGCAGCGGTCGAAGAGGTCCTGAAAATAGGCCAGTCCTCCGTCGCTTGCCTGCCGCCCGTTTGTCATCTGTTTCAAGTCATGACCTGCGCAGAATGCCTTGCCAGCACCCGACAGGATCACCGCGCGAATTGACCGGTCGTCGCGCAGTGCGTCGAGTTCCGCTTGCAGAGCACCAAGCATCTCGTCGCTGAGGGCATTGAGACGCTCGGGCGCGTTCATCGTCAGGCGGGCGACGGCGCCCGTGTCGTTACGTTCCAGATTTGCCATATTGCCCTCCCGCTGGCTGTGGGCCAACTCTAGGGCGGCACGGCAAGGAGGAAAAGCATGTCATTGGCGCTGACGAAAAAAGAATTGTCTGACTATCTGGTGCAGGTCTTTCCGCAGGTCCACGCGGATTTCGTCATCGAGGACCTGACCGAGACGTCGATCACCGTGCGCCTTGTTGTAGCCGAGCGTCACTTGCGCCCGGGCGGCACCATCTCGGGGCCTTCGATGTTTGGACTGGCGGATGTAAGTGTCTATGCCATGGTTCTGGCCCGCAAGGGCCGTCAGTCTCTGGCCGTCACCACCAATAGTTCGGTCGACTTTTTGCGCAAACCCGTTGGTGGTGCTGATATGATCGCCAAATGCCGGTTGCTGAAACTCGGGCGCAGCCTGGCTGTGGGGGACGTACTTATGTACTCGGAAGGATATGACGAACCAGTTGCGCGCGCCACTATGACCTATTCGATCCCGCCCGAAGGTTCGGCTGCGGCAAAGTTCGGATAAAAAAGGCCGGGGACAAGCCCCGGCCCAGGAAGAGGTCCCAAAAAAATGGGACTGGGGATAACTCAGTTCATCCAGAAATATCGGCTGGTTTCGTTGCGCGATTGAAACCGCGTCAGCCCGACGTCGCGCAGCAGGCGATCATCCAATCGGCCGAGGTTTACGCGACTGCGGCGGCGTTGCTCCCATTTGGTGACCGTCGCTGCAAACTGCACGGCCAGCGCTGCTATTAGCGGCAGCCGGGGGCTGTCGGTCAGCAGGGTAAGGGCGGGTGTGTGCATTGCGCGTGTCATCTTGGGTATCCTTTCAAATTGTATTGACACAAAGCGTAGATGTTCGGTACAAGGCGTTGATACATTCAGCATTGTGTCAAAATCAAAGGAAGAATTGTAATGGATACAATTTGGCCAGAGGCGCTGCCGAAATCCAAAAGTCCTAAATATGCCATTGTGGCCGACACGATCCGAAAAGCGATAGATAACAACATGCTGGAGGTTGGAACCAAGCTGCCTCCGGTGCGTGAACTTGCGTATCAGCTACAAATCACGCCAGGTACGGTCGCGCGTGCGTATACAATCCTGACGGATGAGGGATTGTTACAAGCCGAGGTCGGGCGTGGTACATTTGTCGCCCCGCCCAAATCTCCGGTTCCGGATGATGTCTGGGCGCGCGAGCTGCATCTGCAGGATGACAAATACGATGCCAATGTCAGCCTGTTCAGCCCAAGGCTGGCGGATGTGGGGCAGGTGTCTCTGATCCGCGAATGTCTGCAAAAGGTGTCTCAGGCCAATCCGGGCCTGTTTCTGAACTATCCGACACGCGACGCTTACCAGCCGATGCGGCAATCGGTGGTCGATTGGTTGTCGGACCTGCCGTTGGGGCCTTTGACACATGACGATATCGTGCTGACACACGGAGGACAGAACGGCTTGTGCCTTGTGTTTCAGACAATTCTGCACGGTCCGAAGCCCGTTGTTCTGGTCGAGGACCTGTCCTATGCCGGATTTCGCCGGGCCGGGGAATTGATGCGAGCAGACATCGCGGGCGTGAAGATGGACAATTGGGGTTTGGACCCCAAAGCGATGGAGCATTTGCTGCGCCAGACCCCTGCGCAGGCGGTTTGCGTTTCGCCCGAGGTGCAAAACCCGACCGGCTCTCATACACCACTTGAACGCCGCAAAGAGATCGTCGAGGTCGCCCGGCGCTTTGATGTGCAGATCATCGAAGACGATTGCTATCGCATGGGCGACGCCCGCGAGCCGAGCTATCGGGCGCTTGCGCCAGAACGTGGATGGCATGTGTCATCGATTTCGAAAATCCTGACGCCAGCGCTGCGTGTCGGATTTGCCATCGCCCCGCGCGAGCGCAGCGTCGATCTGCGCCGATCTGCCGAGTATGGGTATTTCGGCCTGGCCCAACCGCTGGCCGAGGTGACACGGCTTTTGTTGTCCGACCCACGGACACGGGAAATTGCCCGGGATGTGCGCGTCAGGATGGGGGAATATGTTCGGGTGGCGGTGAACGCACTGGGTGGTTTCGACCTGAATTGGGCGCCGGATGTCCCCTTTGTCTGGCTCAGCCTGCCCTCGGGATGGCGCGCGGGGTCTTTCACGCGCGCGGCCGAGCGTGAGGGGATACAATTGCGGTCCGCCGATGAATTCGCCCTGCGCGACGGGCGCGCGCCGAACGCCGTTCGAATTGCGATGAATGGCCACGTATCGCTGGAGCGTTTCGAGGACGCGATGCAGCGGCTGAGGGCGCTTTTGGACAACCCGCCGGAACAGATCAGCGTTTGATCATCAGTTCAGAGGGGCAGGGTCACCAAAGAACCCGGCCAAGTGCGCGATCTGACCGGTCTCGTTCAATCGCACAAAATCGTGCCCGGCGACCATGACACCACCGTCTTGACCGACCATATGCCAGGTGAAGTGAACGACGTCATGGTGATTTGAGGGTTCGCTGGTCAATTCAACGCGCCCGCCAGAACCCTGCAACACCTCTCCGATATGATCACAGAGGTTGGAACGCCCAGTTACCTCCGCAGTTGGATCCACATATTGCCCGTTTTCCGCGAAACACCCGGTCAGCAGAGCAAGACGTTTGACTGCATCCTCTTCTTGCCAGGCCAGCCCATAGTCCGCGATTGTCTTTTGCCAGTTCATTTTACAACTCTCCGTTGGCCCGCGTATCCAATGGCAGTATAGCGGTCTTTGTGACATGCGCGAAGGCCCGCAAATTATGGGGTAAAATAATACCTATTTTGTAACATGTTGATTTAACACGTTAAAAACATGCTTACATGTATTGACCCAGAAAACCAGTAGGTCTAAACCCCGTGCATCGAATTCGGACCGGTCTGCATTCAGGCCGGTCTTTCACATCAAACAGGACTATCCTGCCATGAAAACCTTTTCTGCAACACCTGCAGACATCGACAAGAAATGGATCCTGATCGACGCCGAGGGCGTTGTTCTGGGCCGTCTCGCCTCGATCGTCGCCATGCGCCTGCGTGGCAAGCACAAAGCGTCGTTCACCCCGAACATGGACATGGGCGACAATGTCATCGTGATCAACGCTGACAAAATCCAGATGACCGGCAAGAAGCGCGAAGAGAACTTCTACTGGCACACTGGCCACCCGGGCGGCATCAAGTCGCGCACCAAGCAGCAGATCCTCGAGGGTGCACACCCCGAGCGCGTCGTGACCCAGGCGGTCAAGCGCATGCTGCCGGGCAACCGTCTGGCGCGCCAGCAGATGACCAACCTGCGCGTTTACGCCGGTGCCGAGCATCCCCATGAGGCGCAAGCGCCCGAAGTTCTGGACGTGAAGTCCATGAACAAGAAAAACACCCGGAGCTAATGACCGATGGCTGATCAGATCAATACTCTCGAAGAGCTGAGCGCCGTCGCAGGCGTTGAAACCGTGGCCGAAGAAGTTGTTGCACGTGAGCCCGTGCGCGACGAGCTGGGCCGTTCCTACGCCACAGGCAAGCGTAAAGACGCTGTTGCCCGCGTTTGGATCAAGCCGGGTTCCGGCAAGGTCACCGTGAACGGCAAAGATCAGGACAAGTATTTCGCGCGTCCTGTTCTGCAGCTGATCCTGCGCCAGCCGTTCCAGGTTGCCGGTGTAGAAGGTGAGTTCGACGTTGTTGCTACCGTCAAAGGCGGTGGCCTGACCGGTCAGGCCGGTGCGGTCAAGCACGGCATTTCGAAAGCGCTGCAACTGTATGATCCGTCGCTGCGTGGCGCGCTGAAAGCCGCAGGCTTCCTGACCCGCGACAGCCGCGTTGTGGAACGTAAGAAATACGGTAAGCGCAAAGCGCGTCGTTCGTTCCAGTTCTCGAAGCGCTAATCCCGCAGCTGGATCGAAGAAAAAACAAACGGCCGCAGAATGTTGCGGCCGTTTTTTTATGTACAACGAAGGAGACCGATCGGTCAGGGCGTGATAATGACCTTGCCATCGCTTTTCTTCAGCGCGTCAGCCAGATCTGGCACCACCTCGCGAAGGGTCAGACGTTCGGAAATATCCGTTTTCCAGCGGCCATCGGCAAATCTGGCCTGCACCTCACCGACCACGCGCATCTGGTCAGTTGGTGGCGTGGACATCATCCACTCTGTCAGCCAGAAGCCCTCGATCCGTTTGCTCATGAATATCAGCTGGCCGGTCTGGGTGAGTGTTGGCAGGTCGGGGCTCAGTTTACCATAACACACCCAGCGCGCGCGATTGGGCATCGCGCAGAAGATCTGCTCGGACAGTTGATCCGCCACTGCATCAAGGAACACGCGCGGTTTCAGGTTGGCGCTGATGGATGCGAATTTCTGGGCAACATCAGGGTCCGTTGTCACCAGAACCTCGGCAGCGCCCAGGTTCTTTAGCGTGTCGACCGTTTCGGCCCGACGGACCAACGCAATCGGGCTCAACCCTAGATCGCGTCCAAGGCTGCACATCAGCTTGCCCAATTGGCTGGTCGCAGCAGAGACCACAAACGCATCCCCGTTGCCGCGCGCGATATCGACCATCGCCATAGCGGTCAACGGGTTGACGATTTGCGCCGCACCATCCTCATCCGAGATTTCAGGGCGCAAGGGGATGCACATCTGGGCCGGTGTCAGGGCATATTCCGCCCATGCGCCCGAGCCAGAGGCGACAAAGGCCACGCGCTGGCCCAACAGTGCTTCGGCCCCGTCGCCCGTTGCAACAACATCGCCGCAGCCTTCGAAGCCTGCGGGCGCGCCTTTGACCCGGGGCTGGCCATATTCGCCTTTGATGAAGTGGATGTCGGATGGGTTCACCGAGGCGGTGCGCAAGCGGATCAGGACTTGTCCCGGGCCGGGTTTGGGCACCGGTATTTCAGCCGCCTCCAACCAGGCGGACGCGCTGTCCAGCGTGGGACCGGATGCTGATCCCGAATAACCATCCTGCGTCTGAATGACTGCGAACATTGTGGCTGGTAGGTCTGTCATGGGTTTTTCACCTATTTTCTTAACGACGCCGACTCAGCCGAGCTAAAGCGGGCCGCCCGATGGGACGGCCTCGCGTTCATCATTGCTGCGTCAGCAGTGTGCGCATTTCCTGGATTTTCTGCACGACCGTTTCGGGCGCGGCTTTGATCTCGTCCAGTATGGCGACTGCCTGGGTTTTGATGTCTTGTGACAGCGTGCTCTCCTGTACGGCTGCGACCATGGTGTCATAGTCGAATTGTTGCGCCGTCAGCTTGCCGTCTTCAACCCATGTATTGAACAGGTCCTGACCCTGATCCACAAGCGAGGCAACCTGATCGCCTGCCTCAGATGCGGCTTCGTTTGCCTGATCCGCCACGGACGAGGCGGCTTCGCTGGCCTGTTCGGTCACCGAAGAAGCTGCCTCGGACGCTTGTTCAGCAACTGTGTTAGCAGCGTCCGCTGCCTGCTCGGTTACAGCATCAGCGGCATCACTTGCGGCTTCTTGCAGGGCCGAAGCTGCCTCGCCTACTGCGTCGCCAGCATCCTGTGCTGCGGTCTCCAACTGCTCGGCTGGTGTGGGTTCGGTCTGATTCAGATAGTAATACGCGCCGACGCCAATCGCGGCGACGATAACGATAAGCAATATACGGGACATGAGGGTCTCCTTCTCAAAAAGATATGCGCCCGAGATGGGGTGAATCAATTGAGTCGAAAAGGGGGAAAACCGGGGTATTTCGGTCATTTAACGGGCATGAGCCAGCTGACGCTGATAGCAACCATTCAGGATGGCGGGTTCATGCCGCTTAACGTCCCGCGCGACAAAACCTGTTGCCGGTCAAAGGGCGTGAACCAGCCACAGGATCATGAACCGCAGCCGGCAAGCCGGCGTTCATTGCGTCTGGTTCAGCGAACCCGCAGCTTTCATTGCATTGATCAGGGCATCGACCGGTTCAGGGGTGGAAAAGGCGCGTCTTTTGACGGCCTCCAGGGGGAAATTGGGCCAGGTTTCATTGTAGACGCTGGCAAGCCGGCGTGCTTCTGCTTGTTCCCCATTCTCCCAGTGCGAGGCCATGAGATAGGCGGCAGAGATTGGGCCGAACGGTCCCCCGCGTGAAATGGTCGTCTCATAGGTCTCGATTGCGGCTGCGTAATCACCAGTGTGAAACTGTGCCGACCCAAGCGCGTTCTCGAAGACAAGGCCGCCGCTGGACTTGGCCAGTTCTCGAAAGTGGTCTGCTTGTCCAAGGAGCTGATCGAACTGTGACGTGTAGAGCAGGATCAACGCATCGAATTCCGCGATTTGGGCATCCATCGGCCGCAGTTTGACGGCCCGATCCGAAAGCGTCAGCGCGGAATCATAGTTGCCTAACCCAAGTTCCAACCACGCCCGCGCGGACAATGCCCAGGCATCGCTGGGGGCAAGCTCCAGCGCGCGGCGGCTGTTTTTGTCAGCGGCTTGCAAAAGCCTTTCCGTGTCGGGTTTTTCCGGCTGAAGAATTGCAAACATCGTCTCGATCTGAGCCGAACCGGCATAGCCGCAAAAATAGTCCGGGTCCCGCTCAATCGCGGTTTCGAATATCTGCAATGCGGGGCGCAGTCTTGCCAAGGTGACGACCGGAAAGATCAACTCACGTCCAGCGCTGCACAGGTTGATCGCCTCGATGCGCGCGGGGGCTACATCATAGATCATCGGACGACCCATTTCTGAATTTTCCGATGAGGAACGGAGCCAAAAAAAGGTCCCTGCCAGCACCGCGCATAGCGCCAAAGAAACTGTCAATACCAACGCAGCGGGCAGGGGTGCTCGCTGCCCATTCCCGGCGTTTGTCCGGCGTTCAAAAACTGGAACATAGCTGCCAACCGGCAGCGATATGACAACCGGATCGGAAGTTCCTACCCCTTCGTAATACGCGTCAAGCTTTCGGCGAACGCGACCAGCATCGACCCTGACGACACCCTCGCGTCTGGACAAATCCTCGACATCGTACCCGTAAACGTCCATCGCGATTGTCTTCGCGCGAATGTTGTCGGAGCGACCTGAAATCGCTTCGGTGACAACATAGGTCAGAAACGAGCGCATCCGGGACGATCCGCGGAATTCATCGGATCCCAGCACGCTTTGCAAGGCGGTTTCGATCTCGAAATTCGAGGCCGATCCCGCGCCATCCTTTCGTGTGTCACCTTCCGCCGCTGTCACGAACTATCCTTTCGTCACAGGGATTTGACCCCGTGTTGCTACGGTAGCATGCGCGGTTTTACCTTCAAGACATATTCTTCGCAGCGCATGCTTGGTGGGCAAGTTTATGGAATTTGCTGCCCATGACCGAGGATGACTTTTTCGATGCGCAATTCCCCAGATCAGCATCCCTGCTGACCGAAATGCGCGCCGCTGACACGGAACTCGATCGGATCTGCAAGGATTATCGCGATCTTTTTGCAGAGCTGTCTCGACAGCGGCAATCAGCTGACGTTCCGCAGTCCCGCTATATCGCGGATTTGGCGGAAAGCCTGTCGGATCTGCGTAGCACGATCGAAAGGCGGCTGCGCAGTCGTGAAACCCAAATGGCCGGCAAGTTTAACCAGATTGGAGAAACCTGACATGTTGTTAATTCGTATCCTGCCCGCGCTTCTATTGTGTGCGAGTCCTGGTCTGGCTCAGGACAGCCCAATCATTCACGATGGCGAGTATGAGTATCTACGCGCCCAGTTCGGAGACGCATGGGATGCGCAAGACGCGGAAATCGACGCCAGACTGGCCGAAATACGCGAAGCGAATGGCGGGAAGCCTCCGAATTTCCTCTATATTCTGATCGACGATATCAGCTTTGGTCACATGGGGGATCGCAAGCTGAACTACGTCACCGGGATCGAAACGCCGAACATCAATCACTTTGCGACCGAGGGGCTGTCGCTGATGCGTATGTATACCGAACCCTCGTGCACGCCGACCCGAACCGCGATGCTGACAGGGCGTCATCCGGTGCGCGCAGGTGTTGAAGAGGTCAAGGTTGCGTTAGTTGGTGAAGGCCTTCCAGCCAGCGAAGTAACTCTCCCCGAAATACTGAAAGAAGTCGGCTATTCGACCACGCATGTCGGCAAGTGGCATCAGGGTGATATCGAAGAAGCCTATCCGCATAATCAGGGCTTCGACTGGGCCGCATTCCCGCTGCATCAACAAGTGCAGCTTAGCCTAATGACCCCCGAGGCGATGCGGTCCAACAACATGTTGGGTTACGTGCCAGAGGGCCAGAACAACCAGTTTCAGATCGATGAACGGTTCAAGCCGTATGGTCTTGTCACGGGTGTTGAGGCCGTCGCCGGGGGGACGGCGTCAGAGGTAGAAATGGCCGCGGGCGAAATCTGGACGCAGGCCAAATACGAAGAGATGAATGAACGCTATCAGCGTCAGGCACTGGAACAGATCGAACGTGTGGCCAATGACGATGCGCCGTTTTTCCTGCAATACTGGCCTTTGTACCCGTTGAACTTCGTCTACGCGGATCAGGCGATATCCCGAAATGGCGGGTTCCATGCTGATAAGCTGCAACTGCTCGACGGTTGGATAGGGGATGTACTGGCCAAGCTGGACGAAACCGGTGCGGCTGAGAACACCATCGTCATCGTGATGGCGGATAACGGCCTGATGTATCACTACGAGGGCATCTCGGGCCTTAATCAGTTGATCTATCGCGGCGGCAAGACGCAGCATCTGGAAGGCGGTGTGCGCACCGATGCGTTTATCCGCTGGCCTGGCGTGATCGAGGCCAACAGCGCCGCCGGTGACATCTTTCACGTCTCGGACATTTACACCACGATGGCACGCATTGCCGGTGCGACCGACTACATCCCTCGTGATCGTGTGATTGACGGCATCGACCAGACCGCACTGCTGTTGAACGGCGAAGGCAATGGGCGGCGCGACTATGTGTATGTCTACGAAGGTCCTGTTCTCAGGTCGGTTGTCAAACAAGAATTCAAAATGCATTTACCAGCGCCGGGCCAACCGGGCGCGGCAGCCCCGACCTACAACATCTATCGAGACCCGCGCGAGGAACACCCACTTGTCGGATACTCACTTTGGGCCGGTGCATCGTTTCAGGACATGATCAAACGTCATCAGAAGACGATCGCAAAATACCCGCATTCCGAGATTGCGAAGGGCGTTCCCTATGGGGGAATCGACAACCTGCGCCCGGAGTCAGAACTGACCCGCGATGTCTTCATGAGCTGGCAGTAAGGACAAACAACACAAAGCGTAAAAATATGCTAATGTTTCAATGTGAAAGGCTTGGCGCATGAGTTATTGCACGTCGCCCAGCACAGGGAAGAGGGGTTTGGGATGAGGATTTCCAAGGTACTGGTTTTGTTGGCAAGCTGTCTTGCGACTGCCGTGTCGGCTCAGGATGAGCCCATTCAACACGATGCGGAATTCTATATTCTAAAGGCTCAGCACGGTCCGCAATGGGTTCAGGATGATGCCGCAGTAGATGACGCATTGGCTGCGTTCCAAGACGCCAATAACGGCAATCCCCCCAATATTGTCAGTGTTCTGATCGACGATCTGGGGTTCGGCGACATGGGGATACCAGAGCTGAACGCCGTGCGCGGGTATGAGACGCCAAACATCAACGACTTTTCCGACGAAGCCATGCGCATGGTACGCATGTACACCGAACCGTCGTGCACTCCGACACGGGTCGCGCAGATGACAGGGCGTTTGCCGGTTCGCATGGGCATGGGGGACACGACGGTCGACATCGCTGGCTTTGGTTTGCCCGCAGACGAGGTGACGCTTGCGGAAGTTCTGAAGCAGGCGGGGTATGCCACAAGCCATGTCGGCAAATGGCATATGGGCGACATTGCCGAGAGCTGGGCGATGAACCAGGGCTTCGACTATGCCCAAATGGCAGTGCATCAGCAGGGACAACTGACGATTTTCAACGACGACGCGATCAAGGAACAAGTCTCGGTCGCGATCCGCGACTATGATGACAAATACACGTTGGACGACTGGTTTCGCCCCGATGCCTCGGCGATGATGACGGTGATTGAGGGTGAGGCAGGCGGGCCGATACGCGAAATCAGGATGCAAGAAGGCGAGCGTTGGAACGCTGCCAAATACGATGAAATGAACGAAGCTTTCCAGAACAAGACACTGGAAGAGCTGGAGCGGCTAAGCGGAGGTGAGGAACCGTTCTTCCTGCAATACTGGCCGATGATCCCGCTGGACAACACACGCGCTGGACGCAGCGGACCCGAAAGCGCCAATGGCGGGCTCTATGTGGACAAGATGCAGCTGCTGGACCAGTGGCTAGGCGATCTGTTTGAGAAGATGGAAACGCTGGGACTGGCCGACAATACGATTGTCATCGTCATGGGCGACAACGGGCACTTTACAAAATACGCGCCGCAATCTGGCTTTACGCCGATGATCTATGCGGGCGGCAAGGGCGATACCACCGAAGGTGGCGTGCGCGTGGATGCCTTTATTCGCTGGCCCGGAATGATCGAGGCCGATGGGATGCTGAACAGCATCATCCATGTCTCGGACCTTTACACAACGCTGGCGCGGTTTGCGGGGGCTGATCAGCACATTCCCCGCGACCGTCTGGTGGACGGGGTCGATCAGTCGGCAGCCCTGTTGTTCGCCGATGAATCCAAAGCGCGGCGCGATCACGTGATCATCTATTCGGTCGCCAAGCCCGAGGCGATCGTGAAAGATCAACTCAAGCTCAAACTGCCCGGGCCGGGGGAAAGTGCAATTCTTGCTAAGTTCTTCGATCTTTATAGAGACACCCGCGAGGAATATTCGGTTTCAACAGAAGTTGGTTCTTGGGGTGGGCAGGAGTTCGTACGTATCCTGGGGCGCCACAAGGCGCGCAAAGAGAAATTCCCCGATACGCCCCCAGCTTATGGAGTGCCGTATGAGGGGATCGAGAACATACGCCCTGAGACCCAGAAAGCCGTCGAGGCTTTCGCAGTCAAACGCCAAGCGCCACAGCAATAGGACCGTGTTCGCCGGGTTTTAGCTACAGATACTGGGATTGACCGCATGTTTGGAACCATCGTTTTCGCTCTTGGCCTGATGGTCTCGCTAGGGATCGGCTTCGTCTATTTCCGCGACCTCGGGGATGTCTCGCAAATGCTATTGAAGGTTAAGCGCGAGAATATGGTGCGTTTCATCCGCAACGAATATCGCCTGATTGCAGTCGGGCTGGGCGGGTTTGTGGTGGCAACGCTGGCTCATTTTATATTCGGCGGCGGGCCAACCTGGCTGTGGGTCGTATGCACTGTGCTGGTCGTGTTCCTCTATGGGTTTCCATATGTCTGGGTTCATCTTGGACTGCGCAATCAATTGAACGACGCATATTACGCCCCGATTGAAGAGGCGCGGAAATTTGTCGGTCCCACCGCTCCGGTCATCGTCATCGACAACAACGGCCATGCCCGCGCACATCCCGATGCTCAGATCATGCGACCTCATCTGGCCGGCGATGCGCAGGGGCTGGGCGGAGAAGACGTTGTCATGACCTACTGCGCCATGGCCAATCTGGGGCAGGGCTATACGCCCCGGATCGAAGGCAAGCGTCTGAACCTAGAAGTTTTGGCGCAGCACGGCAACAACTTGATCCTGCGCGACAACGACACGGGCGAGCCCATTCAGCACATCTATGGCTTTCGCGAGGCCGACCAAGACCCGAAAACTGACGGACCTGCCTGTCCGATCCGGCCCGAGGCGCAAATGACCCCTTGGCCCACCTATCGAATGACGTTCCGCGGGTTTCAAAAGGCTTTCCCGGATGGTGAGGTCTATCTGAACAGGCCTTCGCCAAACCCGCTGTTGCGACTGTTGGACATGGCGACCGAAATAACCTTTGGCTGGGGCATCGGTCGTCAGCATCAGGAAGACGCGCCGGTCATGGATAACATGGATCGTTCGGACAATCGGCTGCCGAACAAAACCTATGTCTGGGGGATCAGCATCGGGCAAGACGCTGCCTGCTGGACCGATGATTTCGTCGTCGACAACAATTGGATCGTGAATGCCCGCGTCGGCGGGCGCGATGTCGTTGTCAGCCTTGATCCGAAATACGAGAGCCTCGGCGTTTGGTACAATGACAGCGGGCAGCCGGTGTCCCACTGCGATTTCTGGGGAAAGTCTGACCGGGGGCAGTTGCAACGGGTCGAAACCTTGCGGGCTGGGGTTTTCTGGCACGTCTGGTCCGAGTTTTTTCCAAACACAGACATCAACCGTGTCGGCAACAGCGCAGCGCAATCTGAGGAAACCGCTGCATGAACTGTTTTCGCGCGGCGGAACAAAGGACATATTCAATGGTTCTGATGAGGCTCGGGACAATGTATTTTCAGGGAGTTAACTGATGGCTACGGCAAAAAAACTTGGAACCGCCTTGGGGTTGGCTTTGACGACTGGGATGGCGACATCCGCATTGGCGCAGCAATCCGACTGGTCTTATGAGGCGTCGATCTATCTGTTTATGCCCGAGACGGACGTTTCGCTGGGAACACCTCGCGGCACGCTGAGCGGGACCCTTAGCTTTTCCGACGCACTCGAAAATCTGGACCTTGCTTTTATGGGGGCCTTTTCCGCCTCGAATGGGCGTTGGCTGGTTTTGGCAGACTACAACTACACCGATTTGTCATTCAGCAACGATACGCCGGGTCCGGCCAGTTCCGGCCTGGATACCTCGTTCACGGTTCAATATCTGAGCGGCTATGTCGGCTATCGCGTTTACGATGCACCAACGGTTAGCGTCGATCTGGCTGGCGGTTTCAGGTGGTTCAGCACCGATACCGAATTTGACCTACAGCCCGGTGCAGCACCCGGGCGTCGGACGACGGCAGATGACAGCTGGACCGACCCTGTCATCGGCGCACGCGCGCGTGTGCAGTTTTCGGACAAATGGTCCGGGACCGGGTTTGTTGACTATGGGGGCTTCAGTAGCGACAGCGAAACCTGGCAGGTCTTGCTGACCGCAGATTATGCGATCAACGACCGGTGGTTGCTGCGAGGCGGATATCGGTTCATCTCGTTCGATCACGAGATCGACGGCAATGACTTCAAATTCGAACAATCCGGCCCGCTGTTTGGCGCCACCTACCGCTTTTGAACGGGCGTTAGCGCTGAGTTGCCGGCGCTGAAGCGCACGGCACTGTTGACGCCGCAAACCGAAATAGCCTCGAATTCGCGCAATAACAGTTCGTTTGGAGTGTTAGTGGCGGAGAGACAGGGATTCGAACCCTGGGTGGGCTTGCACCCACAACGGTTTTCGAGACCGCCCCGTTCGACCACTCCGGCACCTCTCCGCGGGGGTCTGTGAGGGGGGGATTTAGTGAGGATTGGGCAGGGGTGCAAGCAGAAAATTCCCGATTCCGGCCTTGTCGGGATTTTCCATTGCCTGCGGGCGGAAAACACCTAGGCTGATAGGTATGACCTACTTAGCAAACCGTCTGTTTTGGCCGGGCCTGTTAGGCCTGATCGCTGCCTGTCTGACAGCGAGCGCCGCCTTATCGTCCAACCGGGACCGGATCGAGGCGTTTTTGACCACAACCGGGTTCGACGTAGCGCTTGAGAGCATCGCGCTGTCCTCGGCCTCTGCCCCAAGGATGTTGGGGATTGATACCGAAGGTTTTGGTTCGGATTGGGCGCGCCTGACCGAAGAAGTGTTCGATACCGCCGAAATGCACGAGACTGCCGTAGGCATTCTGGAGCAGACGCTCAGCGACGAAGCGTTAGGCCATGCAGTTGAGTTTTATGCCTCGGACCTCGGCCAACGTTTGGTGGTCGCCGAGAACGCCGCGCATATGGACGAGGACGATGCCGCAAGGCAGGAGGAGGGGCAGCGGATTGTCTCGGACCTGATAAAGCAGGGGTCGCAGCGTGTCGAAAGCCTGAAACGGATGAACCGCGCTGTAGATTCCAGCGGCACGTCGCTCAGGGCTTTGCAGGAAATTCAGCTTCGGTTTCTGTTGGCCGCAAGCGCATCGGGCGTGATCGATTTGCAGTTGGGCGGCGATGAGCTGCGCGAGTTGATGAAGCTGCAAGAGCCTGAGATGCGCCGCGTGTTACAATTGTCCGCTCTGGCAGGAGCTGCGCAGACATATCAGGAGTTCTCTGACGCAGATGTAGACGCCTATGCCACCGCGCTGGAACACCCGCTGATGCAAGAGGTGTATGAACTGCTGAATGCCGTCCAGTACGAAATCATGGCAATGCGGTTCGAGGTTCTGGCGGCCCGGATGGCCGAATTGCGACCCGCGCAGGATATCTGATGCGACTACTGGCCCTTGCCATTGCAGGTTTTGCGCTTTTTGCGGCGCCTCTGGCGGCCAATGAACGGGTGGCGCGCCTGATGCAGGCGATGCAGGTGCAAGAGGTCATGGCGATCATGGGGCAGGAGGGGCGCGCGCAAGGCGACGAGCTTAACGAAAGCGTACTGAACGGCACTGGGGGTGCCTATTTTCGCGCCCAGGTCGCGGAGATCTACGACCCTGACTGGATGCAAGAGAGGATAACGCGCACCGTCGGAGAAAAAATGGACGACGGCCAGCTGGAAAAAGCCGCCCTGTTCTTCGAAAGCGAATTGGGACAAACAATTGTCGCGCTCGAAAACTCCGCTCGAAACGCCCTGAGGGACGACTCAGTTGACGAATTGGCGCGTGAAACTTACCTGGAATTTGACCGAGACACCGCATTCTTCAAGCTCATCGACGAATACGTGCAGATCAACGATCTTGTCGATTTGAACGTTCAGGGATCGCTGAGCGCCGACTACAACTTTTATCTCGGCATGTCCTCGGGCCAGGCGTCGCCTGTCGATGCGGATGCCATTCTAAACCAGCTTCTGACCCGGAAACCCCAGTTGGCCGAAGAAACCGAGACCTGGATCTATGCTTTCCTAATCATGGCCTATCAACCGCTGAGCGAAGCGCAGATGCGCGAGAACATCGCGTTCTCGCGGACTGAAACCGGGCGCGCGCTGAACGAGGCGCTGTTCATCGGGTTTGACGACATGTTAGATGCAATTTCCTATCGCTTGGGCGAGGCCGTCGCCCACGCTATGAACGCTTCGGATTTATGACCCGAAAAGCGGTTGACTTTTGATCGCAATATTCGGATAAGCCCGCATCCCGGCCGGAATCTCCGCGCCGGGTATCGTTATTATTTGACCTCAGGGTTCGCCCGAGGTCGTCACACAGCCCGAAAAGGGCGCGCTGTTCGAGGTGGCTTAGGCCGACAACACCCGATTGGGGACCACAGAACGCGGTTAGACAAAGGAAAGACGCATGTTTGCGGTCCTCAAGACTGGCGGCAAGCAGTACAAGGTTCAGGCGGGCGATGTGCTCCGTGTTGAAAAGCTGGCTGCCGACGCAGGTGAAACAGTTCAATTCAACGATGTTCTGATGCTGGGCGGTGACGCTCCGGTTGTTGGCGCACCTTTCGTTGAAGGCGCAGGCGTACAGGCCGAAGTGATCGAACAGATCAAAGGTGACAAGGTCATCAAATTCGTCAAGCGCCGTCGTAAACACAGCTCGAAGCGTACCGTTGGCCACCGTCAGAAACTGACTCTGGTCAAGATCACCGACATCTTGTCGTCGGGCGCTGACAAATCGGGCATCAAAGCTGCAACCGGTTCGGTTTCCGCGGCGGCTGTCGAAGCGGCAGCACCCAAGAAAGCACCGGCTAAGAAAGCTGCCAAAGCCGAAGCTCCTGCTGTCGACGCAGGCGCGGACGATCTGAAGAAACTGTCCGGCGTTGGCCCCGCGCTTGAGAAAAAGCTTCTCGAAGCCGGCATCACCACCTTTGCCCAGATCGCGGCATGGACGGATGAAGACGTAGCTGCTATGGACGAGAAACTGTCGTTCAAAGGCCGGATCGAGCGTGAAGGCTGGATCGAACAGGCCAAAGAACTGGCTAAAGGCTAAGGAGAGAGAGAATGGCACATAAAAAAGCTGGCGGTTCCTCCCGTAACGGTCGCGACTCAGCAGGTCGCCGCCTTGGCGTGAAACTCTATGGTGGTCAGGCGGCCATCGCGGGCAACATCATCGTGCGTCAGCGCGGCACCAAGTTCTGGCCGGGCGAAGGCGTAGGCATGGGCAAGGATCACACCATCTTTGCAACTGTCGATGGCGCCGTTAAGTTCCATAAGGGACTGAAAAACCGCACCTTTATTTCGGTCCTGCCAGTGGCGGAGGCCGCAGAGTAAGCCGAAACCCAGAAGGTTTAAGAAAATTTCATGGGGGACCGGCAGAAAATGCCGGTCCCCTTTCTCGTTTTAACGCAGTTGTGAAGCCACGAATCAATGACAGTCGCGACCACCAGTTTCCTGATCTTTGCCGCCAGTCAGGTCGGCACGCCGGGACCGGCCAATATGGTCCTGCTGGGTACCGGTGCGCGCTATGGGTTCAAGGCGGCGCTGCCATTTGTGGCGGGCGTCATTCTGGGTAAACAACTGATAATCTGGCCGGTCGGTTTCGGACTGATGCAGATGGCCGAGCAGGCGCCGATGGTTTTTGCGGTGCTGAAATATGCCTCTGCCGCTTATATTTGCTGGCTTGCTTGGAAGATCGCCAACCTGAGGCTGTCGCGTGAAAGTGCCGGGGGCAAGGTTCCGGGGTTCTGGGCGGGGCTGATCGTGCATCCGCTCAATCCCAAGGCCTGGGCCATGATTATCGCCGGGTTTACCGGCTTTGTCGCCGCAGGGACGTCAAGCTTTAACGCAACGTTAACAATCGCTCTCTGTTTATTGTTTTGCCAAGTGATTCTGCACCCGATCTGGACATTTGCTGGGGATAGAATTGCCCATGCGGTTGAAGGTCGGCCTGCGGAAAAATATCTGATGTGGACGTTAGCGAGTGTCACTGTTGCGTCCGTACTTTTTGTGTTGTTCGGAGG
The DNA here is from genome assembly GCF_056537105.1 of Ruegeria sp. CH11. NCBI lineage: Bacteria > Pseudomonadati > Pseudomonadota > Alphaproteobacteria > Rhodobacterales > Roseobacteraceae > Ruegeria > Ruegeria sp. CH11. The sequence goes on along the minus strand of NZ_JBQFQX010000001.1, from coordinate 289,219 downwards.
AGGAACGCACTCATGAAACTTGAGACAATAATAAACCAGCCGGTCATCGAAACCGAGCGGTTCGATCTGCGCCCGTTGCGTCGGTCGGATATGGGTCTCATCGAACATTATGCAGGCGATGAGCGCGTCGCGCGTATGACCACGTCGATCCCGCATCCGCTGCCGCCCGGCTCGGTCGAGGCGTTTGTGGCACGGTCGATGTCGGAAGACCGGGACGAGGACGTCTGGGCATTGGATGCGACCAAGGATGGCGGTCCGGAACTGATCGGGTTGATCTCGCTTGAACGGTTGGATCGCAACCAGTCCGAAGTGGGCTATTGGGTCGCACCGGTCTATTGGAACACAGGTGTTGCGTCGCTGGCGGTCGAAGCGTTGGTACTGGCGAACCCGCTTGAGAACTCGACCATGTTTGCCAGCGTGTTTCAGGACAACCCGGCCTCGGCGCGGGTGCTCACGCATTGCGGGTTCCAGTATTTGGGTGATGCCGAAAACTATTCGGTGGCGCGCGATGCGAATGTGCCCACCTGGACGTATAGCAAAAAACTCTGACTTGTGGCCGATGGGGCCTTTGCAGTAGGGGACAGTCATGAAATTTCTCGATCTTGCAAAGGTCTACATCCGGTCCGGGGCCGGAGGTAACGGCTGCGTCAGCTTCCGACGCGAAAAATATATCGAATACGGCGGCCCCGATGGCGGGGACGGCGGCAAAGGCGGGTCTGTCTGGGCCGAGGTTGTGGATGGGCTGAACACCCTGATCGACTTTCGTTATCAGCAGCATTTCTTCGCCAAGAACGGTCAGCCCGGCCGTGGTCAACAGCGCACCGGCAAGGATGGTGACGACATCATCTTGCGCGTGCCCGTCGGCACCGAAATTCTGGACGAGGACGAAGAGACCGTCATTTGCGATCTCACCGAGGTCGGGCAGCGGTTTCTTCTGGCCAAAGGCGGCAATGGCGGCTTTGGCAACCTGCATTTCAAATCCGCGACCAACCAGGCCCCGCGCCGGGCAAACCCGGGGCAGGCGGGCATTGACCGCACCATCTGGCTGCGGCTGAAGCTGATTGCGGATGTCGGCCTCTTGGGACTGCCCAATGCCGGGAAGTCTACATTTCTTGCAACGACGTCGAACGCACGGCCGAAGATCGCAGACTATCCGTTTACCACGTTGCACCCAAATCTGGGCGTTGTTGGTGTAGATAACGTGGAATTTGTCGTGGCTGACATTCCCGGACTGATCGAAGGCGCGCATGAGGGCCGGGGGATCGGGGACCGTTTTCTCGGCCATGTGGAACGCTGTGCGGTTCTGTTGCATCTGGTTGACGGCACATCGGAAACCGTGGCCGAGGACTACCAGACGATCATCACAGAGCTTGAGGCGTATGGCGGGGAACTGGCCGAAAAGCCACGGATCACCGTGCTCAACAAGATCGATGCGTTGGATGCAGACGACCTAGCATTGAAAACGGCCGAGTTGGAAGATGCGGTGGGCGGCCCGGTGATGACCATGTCTGGTGTCGCTCATCAGGGCGTGACTGAGGTACTGCGCAGTTTGCGCGCTCGGATCGACGACGACCGGGTCCGCCAGAAGCCCTCTGAGGAGGCCCAGCCTTGGCAACCCTGACGTCCGCCAAACGCCTTGTCGTCAAGATCGGGTCGGCGTTGCTGGTCGATCGTGAAACAGGGTTGTTGCGATCGGATTGGTTGCGCTCTTTGGCGCTGGATGTGGCCTGGCTGAAAGGGCAGGGCACAGACGTGATTTTGGTCTCGTCCGGGTCCATCGCCCTGGGCCGGGGCGTGCTGAACCTGCCGATGGAGGCTCTGGCACTCGAGCAATCTCAGGCCGCCGCTGCGGTCGGGCAAATTCGACTGGCACGGGCCTATGAAGAGGCTCTGACGCCGCACAAGATCAAGACAGCGCAAGTTCTGGTGACGCTTGAGGATAGCGAAAACCGGCGGCGTTACCTGAATTCGCGCGCAACGCTGGAAACTCTGCTGGGTTTGGGTGTGGTGCCGATCGTCAACGAAAACGACACGGTGGCCACGGACGAAATCCGCTATGGGGATAATGATCGCTTGGCGGCACAAATCGCAGTAACGGTCGGGGCCGATCAACTGGTGCTGCTTTCGGATGTCGACGGTTTCTACACCGGCAATCCGAACGAGGACAGCACCGCGACCCGTTATGATGTGATCCGCGAGATCACGCCCGAGATCGAAGCGATGGCGGGTGATGCAGGCTCTGGACTGTCAAAGGGTGGTATGAAGACCAAGCTGTTGGCTGCCAAGATGGCAACAGCAGCGGGGTGTGACATGGCAATTACCGAAGGGTCGATCCTGAACCCATTGAAATCGCTGGAAAATGGCGCGAACAGCACCTGGTTTACGGCGACGCTGGACCCACATGCGGCACGCAAACGCTGGATCTCGGCCATGAAGCCACGGGGTGAGATTGTTGTCGATCAAGGTGCAGCGCGGGCTCTGGCAAACGGCAAGAGCTTGCTGCCAGCGGGGATCGTCAAGGTCACCGGAGATTTCGGTCGCGGCGATCCTGTTGCTATTCTGGATCCTGAAGCACGGCGACTGGCGCAGGGCCTGAGCCGATATACCGCGCAGGAGGCGGACGCGATCAAGGGGCGCAAATCCTCGGAAATCGAGGCGACGCTGGGTTATCCGGGCCGGGCTGCGCTGATCCACCGGGACGATCTGGCGCTGTGACGGCGTGATTTGATAAGTTGGAACAAGAAAGGCAGATGAGATGAAGGACTTTGACACCATTCCCGCCCTGATGGCCGATCTTGGGAAGCGGGCCAAGGCTGCGTCTCAGGACCTTGCTTTTGCGTCTGCAGAACGCAAACACGCCGCGCTGATTGCTGCGGCTGAGGCTGTGTGGACCAACCGCACCCAGATCATTGAGGCCAATAAAAAGGACCTGGAGTTCGGTCGCGAAAAGGGCCTGAGCCCGGCGATGATGGACCGGCTGATGCTGGACGAAGCGCGCGTTCGGGGCATGGTCGATGGGCTGCGCACAGTTGCCGATCAGGCAGACCCCGTTGGCGAGGTTCTGGCCGAATGGGACATGGCCTCGGGGCTGAATATCCAGCGGGTCCGCACTCCGCTCGGTGTCATTGGCGTGATTTACGAAAGCCGCCCGAACGTGACAGCCGATGCCGGGGCGCTGTGTTTGAAATCCGGCAATGCCGTAATACTGCGCGGCGGGTCCGAGAGCTTTCATTCCTCCACGGAAATCCACGCCTGTCTGGTCAAGGGGCTGAAGGCTGCGAACCTGCCCGAAGATGCGATTCAACTGGTTCCGACTCGTGACCGTGCTGCGGTTCAGGAGTTGCTGACAATGACGGATTACGTGGACGTGATCGTTCCGCGCGGCGGTAAGGGCCTTGTGGGGCTGGTCCAGCGCGAGGCACGCGTGCCGGTCTTCGCGCATCTTGAAGGGATCGTGCATATCTACGTCGACAAGGACGCTGATCCGCAGAAAACGCTGGACGTGGTGCTGAATGCCAAGACGCGTCGCACCGGTATCTGCGGGGCCGCCGAATGCCTGCTGATCCATCAGGATGTCGCTGACACGCTGGGACGCGATCTGATCGCAGCACTTATTGCGGCCGGCGTTGAGGTACATGCCAAAGGTACATTGGCGGTGGATGGAAGCCACGCGGCCACTGACGCGGATTGGGGCAAGGAATTCCTAGATAGCATCATAGCCGCCAAACCCGTCGCGAATATCGACGAGGCGATCGCGCATATCCGTCAGTATGGCTCGAATCACACCGATTGCATCATGACCGAAGACCCCGCAGCAGCGGCCCGGTTTTTTGAGCGTCTGGACAGCGCAATTCTGATGCACAACGCCTCGACCCAATTCGCGGATGGCGGAGAGTTCGGAATGGGGGCAGAGATCGGAATCGCTACCGGCAAAATGCATGCGCGCGGCCCGGTTGGCGCCGCGCAGCTGACAAGTTTCAAGTACCTTGTGCGGGGAAATGGAACGATCCGAGATTAGAACCGAAGAACAACGCGGGTTGGGGCGGTTTCAGCTGCAACCCGCCGCCCGAGTGCGCTTGCAGCCTGCGGCAGCAACGCAAACTGGACCTGTGCGGGCGTGATCTTTTGGGGAAATCGGCCTGTGGTCACGTTTTTCCACAAATCGCCATCGATATTCAACTTGTCTGCGATACCGGTGACGACCCAACCATCGCCCTGCGCCTCGACACTGGCCTGACCACCCATGGGCATGGCGTTTTCGCAGCACATCAGTGCCAGAAACACCAATTTTACCTGATCACGCGGAATGGCTTCGCTCAGCGGCCAAACCACGCGCAAACGCCCGGCCTTTTCAACGTCTTGCAACAGGCCGTTAACCTCGGTCCGCCCCAGCGGCTGATCGCTTGCGGCCCCGAAGGCCACGCGAAAGAACCGGATTTTGGCTGCGGCGCTTCCCACACTGCCGGTGATCAGGTCCATCTCGGGGCCTTGCATCGACCCCACCATCTCCAACAGTTCCAATCCGTTGGTAATCGCCCCGACAGGGCTGATCAGGTCGTGACAAATCCGGGACCCGACCAGCTCGGTCAGGTTGACGTCTGTGCCGCCCATGCGTACCTCCTGCTGCATCTGCCGCCGGACCGGAGCCCATGCATGACAGACCTCAATGCCATTCTTGCACCGGGCATGTATGTCCGCCACCCGGATTTCCCCGACTGGGGCGTCGGACAGGTCCAGTCCAACATCGCAGGTAAGATCACCGTTAACTTTCGCGAGCAGGGGAAAGTGGTGATTGACGGGACACGCATTGCCCTGGTGCCGGTCTTTGATCCGTGAAACTGGTTTAGGAAAGGTTAACAACCTTGACCAGAGTCGAGTTGTTGCCTTGCCCCGGAAATCTGGGGTATCAGCGCACGACACGAACAACGGACAACCCGAATGCCCGACCCAGGCCCATCCTTCACTATAAAGCTCGCCGAAACCGACGCTGAACTCAAAGCCGCGCAACGGTTGCGCTATGACGTGTTTGTGCGCGAGTTGGGCGGCGGTGGAGAGATGGTTGATCACGAGGCAGGTCTGGAACAGGACCGGTTCGATCCGGTGTTCGATCACATGCTGGCCTATGACGATGCGACAGGCGAAGTCATCGGTGTTTACAGGCTGTTACCGGGCGAACGTGCAGCGGAAATTGGACAGTTTTACTCTGAGGACGAGTACGATCTGACGATTCTGAAACAGTCCGGGCGCAAACTGCTGGAGCTTGGCCGATCCTGCCTGCACCCGGATTATCGCGGTGGCACGGCGATGTATCACCTATGGAACGGGTTGGCAGCCTATGTCGCAGAACGCCAGATCGAGGTGTTGTTTGGTGTGGCCAGTTTCCACGGCACCGATGTGCAGGCGCTGGCGCAACCGCTGTCGATGTTGCACCACAATCATCTGGCCCCTTCCGACCTGAGGGTCCGCGCGCAGCCGGACGTGTTTCAAAGCATGGATATCGTAGCGCCCGAAAACCTGGATCGTCGTGCCGCGATGGTGCAGGTGCCCGCGCTGATCAAGGCCTATTTGCGGCTTGGTGGGTTCGTAGGCGAGGGCGCTTTCATCGACCACGCCTTCAACACAACAGATGTTTGCCTGATCCTGGACACCAAACGCATGAACGAACGGCAACGGCGCATTTATGGCGGAGCGTAACGCTGTGAGTCAGGCATCTTGGCAGAGCGACGAAGCGCCCGATCCCATCGAACTGGGCTTCTTAGGGTGGTTGCTTGTCTTCCTGCGCGGTATTCCTTTGGCGACGCTTGTCTTTGGCGGGCTGGTTATCCTGTTGCTTATCCGGCTGGTCGAACGTCCTTTCTTTGGCGTGCGTCGTCCGATAACCCCTTTCATTGCGCAATTTGTGTGTCGGAACGCTTTTCGCATTTTGGGTATTGGATTCCGGACCTCTGGCGAGTTGATGCGGGAACGGGGGGCCGTGGTTGCGAACCACACATCCTGGCTGGATATCTTCGCGCTGAATTCGCGAAAACGGGTTTATTTCGTTTCCAAAGCCGAAGTGGCGAACTGGCCCGGCATCGGTTGGTTGGCCCGTGCAACGGGAACCGTGTTCATCGAACGGAACCCCAAAAAGGCGCAAGAACAAACCCGCATATTCGAAGAACGGCTGAAAGCCGGGCACAAGCTGTTGTTCTTCCCCGAGGGGACTTCGACCGATGGATTGCGTGTTTTACCTTTTAAAACAACACTTTTTGAGGCGTTCTTTGCAAGCGAGCTGCGCGATTTCATGTATGTGCAGCCGGTTTCGGTTGTTTTTCACGCGCCTGAAGGGCAACCGGATCGGTTCTACGGATGGTGGGGTGATATGGATTTCGGGCCGCATCTTTTGAAAACCCTGGGCGCACGCAAGCAGGGCTCGGTCGAGTTGATTTACCACGCACCGGCCAAGGTCAGCGACTTTGCGAACCGCAAGGCGCTTGCCGCGCATAGCGAACAGGCCGTACGCCACGCTCATTCGCTCGCGCGGCTTGAAAAATAAGGGCATTAAGCCCTTGCGCAATAGGAAAACCTGCCGTATACGCGCGCCATTCAAACCCGCAGGCGGGGTTTGGGCTTTGTAGGGGAGACATCCCTATCTGGCCCGCCGGTTGGAGCATCCGCTTCTTTCACCCCCGCCGAGGCGTAAACCGGAAAAGGAAAATAGCATGGCTCTTCCCGAGTTCACCATGCGTCAGCTGTTGGAAGCTGGCGTTCACTTTGGTCACCAGACACAGCGTTGGAACCCCCGCATGGGCCCGTTCATCTACGGCTCGCGCAATGGCATCCACATCATGGACCTGACCCAGACCGTTCCGATGCTGGACCAAGCTCTTCAGGCCGTTCGTGACACCGTTGCAAAGGGTGGCCGCGTTCTGTTCGTTGGTACCAAGCGCCAGGCAGCCGGCCCGATCGCAGAAGCCGCTGAAAAGTCGGCTCAGTACTACATGAACCACCGCTGGCTGGGTGGCACGCTGACCAACTGGAAAACCGTTTCCCAGTCGATCAACCGTCTGAACCAGATCGACGAAGCGATGGAATCGGGTGCCGAAGGCCTGACCAAGAAAGAGCGTCTGGGCATGGAACGTGACCAGGGCAAACTGCAGGCATCGCTGGGCGGTATCCGCGAGATGGGCGGCGTCCCTGATCTGCTGTTCGTCATCGACGTCAAAAAAGAAGCGCTGGCGATCGCAGAAGCCAACAAACTGGGTATCCCGGTAGTGGCTGTTGTCGACACCAACTGCTCGCCCGACGGTGTTGATTACATCATCCCCGGCAACGACGACGCAGCCCGTGCAATCGCTCTGTACTGCGACCTGGCCGCACGTGCTGCTCTGGACGGTATGACCGCTCAGATGGGTGCTGCTGGCGTTGATCTGGGTGCGTTCGAAGAAGCCCCGGTTGAAGAAGCCGTTGCAGAAGAAGCCCCCGCCGAAGCAGAAACACCTGCCGAAGCGTAAGCTGCCCGTCACGTAAATGACATATGGGGCAGGGTAGACCTGCCCCAATTCCGTTTGAATTGAGGAGAGCCTAAAGATGGCAATCACAGCAGCAATGGTTAAAGAACTGCGCGACGCAACCGGCGCAGGCATGATGGACGCAAAGAAGGCACTGACCGAGACCGAAGGCAACATGGACGAAGCCGTTGACTGGCTGCGCACCAAGGGTCTGGCCAAAGCAGCCAAAAAATCGGGCCGTACCGCAGCCGAAGGTCTGGTTGCTGTTCACGTCAACGGCGGCAACGGTGTTGCTGTCGAAGTGAACTCGGAAACCGACTTTGTCGCCAAGAACGCCGAATTCCAGGAAATGGTCGGCAAGATCACCTATGCAGCCGAAGGCGTCGACGATGTCGAAGCTCTGCTGGCGGCTGATCTGGGCGGCAAGAACGTTGCAGACACTCTGACCGACAAAATCGCCACCATCGGTGAAAACATGTCGGTGCGCCGCATGTCGAAACTGTCGGGCGACACCGTTGTGTCCTACGTCCACAACGCAGCCACCAACGGCATGGGCAAGATCGGCGTTCTGGTCGCTCTGTCGGGCGGTGACGACGCGATTGGCAAGCAGGTTGCGATGCACATCGCAGCTGTAAACCCGGCGGCTCTGTCCGAGGCGGACATGGACCCGGCCGTTGTCGAGAAAGAAAAGCAGGTTCAGATGGACATCGCCCGCGAATCCGGCAAGCCGGAGCAGGTGATCGAGAAGATGATCGAGGGCCGCATGAAGAAATTCGTCGCGGAATCGACCCTTTTGAACCAGCAATTTGTCGTGAATCCTGACCTGACCGTTGAAGCGGCAGCCAAGGAAGCAGGCGCGACCATCACCGGATTCGTCCGCATGGAAGTTGGCGAAGGCATCGTTGTCGAAAAAGAAGACTTCGCAGCAGAAGTTGCCAAAGCCGCCCAAGGCTAAGACAAAGTCACGACCCCCAGTGGGTCATGAACGCTCAGCCGGTCACGGAAACGTGGCCGGTTTTTTTGTTGTTTGTCAAACGACTTGAACGATTTTAGGACGTATTGAAATGAGGGACCCCGCATGATGGGGATGGACAGGGTCCCTCAAAATTCCGACTGACAGACGCGGACGAATAGACGCCTCTCATTCAGAGTGACCGGAGAGCTTTGGTATTGCAAAGATCCAATCAAATCGTTCCCTGGCTAAAGCCACCACTCACGGAACAGTATCAATTTGCGATTTTTTGCGCGGAAAGGGAAGTAATGTTTTCCTTACCTATGGTAAACTGACGCAGTTTAGCGTCAATAAACCGTTACGCTTCCATGACAAACATCTGATTCTGCAGTGATGCCTTCAACACGGCCTGCGCCGTGGTTTCGACGCTCAGAGCTTCACGCGCGAGGCGCAGATGCTTTTCAACGGTGGCAGCAGTCAGCCCCATCAGCAGCGCGATATCCTGCGTCGTCTTGCCGTCGCCGACCCATTGCAGCGCCTCGCGCTGCCGCTTGGTCAGGGCGCGGTTTGGCGCGCTGTATGGCAGCGTCAGGATCTTCAAATGCGCCATGTTGTTCATGAGCAGGATGTCTTCTCCGTGCGCGTCCCAGACAGCGTCAATTTCGTCCTGGGTACGACCACCGATACAGGCCATCGAGATCGCGCCCTTGGATCGCACGGAAACCGAGTTGAAACTGACCGTGAATCCAACGGTTATGTTTTTGGATCTGTTGAATTCATAAACTTGCCGTTCCTGCTCGGTCATGGTGCCGGTCGACATCATCTCTTGGATCATTCGCCAACTGGCCGCGCCCTCATTTTGAAGCGCCCATTTCAGCATGGGAGCATGGAAATACAGGCCGGAATGCAGGAACCCGTTCAAATAGTCGTTGCAGTGGTTGGTCAGGATCACAAAGTCTTCGGGGTCCCCCAAAGACGTTTCTGTACGGTATTGCGTGTGACCGTACAGAAGGCGGTCGAACCCGTATTTCGCCATTTGGCGACAGTGGGCATCCCAAAGCTCTTCCAGGGTTTTGGTGTAGCTGATGAAGTTGAGGTATTCGTTCAAGTTCAAACGGTATCCTCCCTCGAAAGATGGTCTGCAAGCGCGTCCATGGCCAGGACGTAAACCTGTCCACCGAACCCGCAGATTTGTCCGATGCAGACCGGCGCGATATACGAGTGATGGCGAAACGTTTCGCGCGCGTGAATGTTTGACAGATGGACTTCTACAACGGGCAGGTTTACCGCTGCGATCGCGTCCCTTAGGGCCACGGAAGTGTGGGTATAAGCGCCGGCATTCAAAACGATCCCGTCCTGCGTGCCACGCGCCGCATGGATCGCGTCGATCAGCGCACCTTCGTGATTGGATTGCACATGCGTCACGGTCTGACCCTGCGCCTCGCCGTGCGAGACACAGCGATCCACGATCATGTCCAGCGTTGTATGGCCGTAGACCTCGGGCTGCCTGGTGCCCAAAAGGTTCAAGTTCGGGCCGTTCAGAACCAATATTCTCGTCATCTTCAATCCATCCCCGTTACGTTGTGATAAACCCGAAACGAGGGGGCGTCCACCCGACTATTTGTTCACGAAACAAAGTTTCGCCGAGAATGTTCTGCGATTGCACCAAGTGAGATTGTTCCAGTACTCAGGGCGCTTCCATCGTGACCACGACTTTGCCCTGGACCGAGCGTTCTTCAAGCGATCTCAACGCTTCACCGGCGCGTTCCAATGGGAACCTTGCGCTGATCCGGGGCCTGATTTTCCCGGCCCGATACATCGCAAAAAGCTCGGCCGTGTTCGCAGCGTGCCCTTTGGGATTCCGAAACACCGAAGCGCCCCAGAATACGCCGACGATCTGGCACCCTTTGAGCAATGTCAGGTTCAGAGGAATATTGGGAATGCCAGCGGGAAAACCGACCACCAGAAACCGTCCGTTCCATGCCATCGCGCGCAACGCCGGTTCTGAATAATCGCCACCGACCGCATCATACACAACGTCCACGCCGTCGCCGCCTGCAATCTGCTTGATGGCTTTCGAAAAGGATTTCTGAGCGTCACGGTCCAACGCGCGCGGGTAAATAATCGTTTCATCTGCACCGATATCTTTACAGAACGCGGCCTTGTCGTCGGACGACACTGCGGCGATTACCCGCGCACCTGCGGCCTTCGCCAGTTCGATCGCAGCTGACCCGACACCTCCGGCGGCCCCGAGAATCAGCACTGTCTCACCCGGTTTAAGATCGGCTCTGTCCTTGAGCGCGTGATGCGATGTGCCGTAGGTAAAGATGAAGCAGGCAGCGTCTTCATAAGGCATTTCATCCGGGATTTTCACTGCAGTGTTGGCCTTTAGCGTCAAATGAGTGGAAAATCCTCCATGACCAACCAATGCAAGCACCCGATCGCCCGCTGAAAGGTGCCGAACTTTTTCGCCAACTGCGATCACGTCGCCCGAAACCTCGCCGCCGGGGGCAAAGGGGCGGGGTGGTTTCATCTGATAGAGATCGCGGATCATCAGCCCATCAGGAAAATTCACACCCGCAGCACGGACGCGTAACAGGATCTCGTCCGGCGCGGGCACTGGGTCGGGCAGGGTGGTCAGCTCTAATGTATCGGGACCGCCTTTTGTGACGCTGAGTAATGTCTGCATGTGCCCATTGCCTCTTGCTTTGCCAGATGTGAAATCGTTGGATTGCAGGCAACCGTTGTCAAAAGATATGCCAGATGCAACCCCTTGGACAAAGCGCCTGGGGGTTAGGAGAACCCATGACGCCCGAATCCCTGTTTTCGTTGCCCGGAAAAACCGCCCTCGTGACCGGAGGTGCAACCGGCATCGGCCGGATGGCGGCCGAAGCGCTTGTACGTGCAGGGGCTCATGTTCTGATTGCATCGCGCAAGTCGGATGCGTGCAAAGCCGTTGCCACCGAGTTGAATGCGCTGGATGCGCCGGGGACTGCGGAGGGTTTCGCGGGTGATGTGAGTACGGAAAGCGGCGTAGATGCGCTGGTTGAAGACGTCAGAAGCCGTACGCAATCTCTTGATATTCTTATGAACAATGCCGGAATCGCTTGGGGCGCGCCGCTCGGGCAATTTCCGCACGCGGCATGGGATAAGGTCATGTCAGTGAACGTTTCAGGCGGTTTTGATCTGACCCAGAAATTGCTGCCTTTGCTTATGAAATCAGCGACGGATGACGACCCGGCCCGCGTTGTGAATGTGGGCTCTGTCATGGGCGAGGTGCCAATGGGCGATGGCGCATACAGCTATTCGGCGTCCAAAGCAGCCGTATTGCATCTGACCAAGATCATGGCGAAGGAACTCGCCGGGCGGCGGGTCACGGTCAACGCGCTTGCGCCTGGTCCGTTTGTGTCCCGGATGACGGAATTTGCAACAGGCGACGCGAACAAGCGCGACAGGGTCGGGCAATCTGTTCCGCTTGGCCGCGTTGGACGGCCCGAAGACATCGCAGGTTGCCTGCTGTTTCTGTGCGGTCGCGGCGGAAGCTATGTTACCGGTGCGGTCATTCCGGTTTCCGGCGGAATCAACGTACAGACCGGCGGCGATATTTTTGCTGCGGCGAACTGAGCGTTTCCGAGAAGGGTCGAGCCGTGGAACACGAAGAACAATCATTTAGTATCAGCGATGTAACAGAATATCTTGACGCCCATCTCGAGGGGTTTTCTGGCCCGCTTGAAGTTCATAAATTCGCTGTAGGACAATCAAACCCGACCTATCTATTGCAGACACCGGATCAATCCTACGTGCTGCGGCGCAAACCGCCGGGTGTACTTTTGAAGTCCGCTCATGCTGTCGATCGCGAATATCGGGTACAATCCGCTCTGGCCGGAAGCAATGTGCCGGTACCCGAAATGTACCTGTTGTGCGAAGATGACTCGGTCATCGGGTCCGCCTTCTATGTGATGGAATATCGCGAGGGCCGGGGCTTTACCGATCCAACCATGTCGGGCGAAAGCAACGCGACACGCACCGGCATCTTAGATGAAATGAACCGGGTTCTGGCCGAGCTGCACTTGGTGGACATTGACACCGTCGGTCTGTCTGACTTTGGGCCGCCGGGCAACTATTTCGAGCGCCAGATTTCCCGTTGGACCGGACAGTACAGGGCTACGGAAACCGAAAAAGTCAAGGATATGAACCTTTTGATTGAACAGCTTGAGGTGCACCTGCCTGCCGATGACGGACAGCGGACACTGGTTCACGGGGATTATCGGATCGACAACCTTCTGTTTGCCAAAGACGGAACAGACTGCGTTGCAGTGCTCGATTGGGAATTGTCCACGATCGGCCATCCCTACGCGGATCTCGCTGCCGTCATCATGCAGTGGCAGTTGCCTCCGGGGAACGAGGGCCGTGGTCTGGCGGGTGTTGATCGCGCTGCGCTTGGGCTGCCGTCGGACCGGGCGTTCATCGAGCAATATTGCGCGCGCACCGGTCGTGCGGGGATAGAGAATTTCGGCTTTTATCTTGCGTTCAATTTCTTCCGGATGGCTGCGATCTTGCAAGGTGTTTACAAACGGTCGCTGGACGGCAACGCGTCGGACCCGGTCCGGGCCCAGGCCTTTGGAGCTTACGTCCCGGTATTCGCCCGGCACGGGTTAGACGCATTGGGTCATCCCTAAAGGTCGGTAAAAATCACTTGGGTTGCTTTAGTTCAAGTTCGAGATTGCCAAGGCTGTTCTTGCCAAAGAACATCTCGGGGCCAGCAAATATTGTGGGTACGCCGAACACACCGCGACGCACAGCGGCTTTGGTTTGATCCTTCAATGTCTGCTTGATCTCGGGGTTTGTCGCCGCCTCGCGGATTTTTCTGGCGGGCAAGCCCGCTTCATCGACGACATCTGTCAGGACGTTCAATTCGTCAAGCTTCTGTCCATGCACCCAGATAGCATCAAAAACTGCGTCTATGTATTTGCTTTCCCATGGTTTACCTTGCGCAAAGCACGCGCCACGCATGGCGAATTTCGTATTCAGCGGAAAATGCGGGCTCATGTGGAAACTTATGCCTCGCCGACGGGCGTATCGGTGTAGATCATGCGTAAGATAGGCCGTTTTCTGACGGTTCTCGGAAAACGCTTCAAACGGGCTTTGGTTGTGAGTCGCCTTGAACACAACACTCAGCAAGACCGGACTAAAACTCAGCTCGGCCTCACGTCGTTTGGCCAGACCCGGCAGAACCTTGTGGGCAAGAAAGGCGTTCGGGCTGCAAAAATCGTAAACGAATTCAATTTTCTTCGCCATCTGTCCGCTCCGTCAAAAAAAGGTAATCAAGGCGGGAATCAAACCCACCCAAGGTTGAGTGTGCCGATACCATAGCAGCTTGCCCGGTTGGTAAACGAAAATCGTTTGCTACCTTCGGATTTTTCTGTTGTTCCTCGGTTTTGCGCTGCAAGATCGGTTTCAGGGTTCAGCAACCGGGACACAAGATGAATTTCGACACAGCGCGATTGGCTCGCATTCAAGTCTGGATGCAACGCTATGTAGATCAAAGAAAATACCCTGGATGCTCGGTGTTGGTTAACCAAAACGGGAATGAGGCTTTCTTTCATTCTTGCGGATTGCGTGACGTCGAGAACGGCTTGCCGTTCGACCGTGACACAATGGTGCGAATCTATTCGATGACGAAACCAGTCACCTCGGTCGCTTTGATGATGTTGGCCGAGCGCGGGTTGTTCCACCTGGACGCACCGTTATCGGATTTCCTGCCCGGGTTCGACGCAATGCGGGCGCTGGTGCCCGAGGCGACTTCGATCGACCAAACCGAGCCCGCACCGACACCCACGTTGCACCAGTTGCTGACGCATACCAGCGGTCTGAGCTATCCGTTCAATCCGGGAATTTTGCCACAGGCGATGGATGCTCGGGATCTGATCTTCGCGCCCGGTCAGGGCCCGTTGAGGGAACGGGTTGATCTGTTGGCCACATTGCCTCTGGCCTTCCAACCAGGAAAGCGTTGGGAGTATTCCGTTGGCATTGACGTCATCGGACGCGTGATCGAGGTCGTGTCGGGCCAGCCACTGGACCGTTTCTTTGCCGAGCAGATATTTGAACCGCTTGGGATGCACGAAACCGGGTTTTCGGTGCCGACAGGGGCAGGGGGCCGGTTTGCCTCGCTCTATAGCCCGTTAGAAGGCGACGCGATGGCGCTGAATGCTGCCAGATCAGGCTCCGAAACATTAAGGTTGGTCGACAGCGCAGGCTCCTCGCCCTTTGAACATGCAACCACCTTTTCCGGTGGCGGTGGTCTTGTCAGCACGATTGACGATTTTGCGTCCTTTTCCGAAATGCTTCGTAACAAGGGCGCGACGGCGACGGGTCGGTTGCTGGGGGCATCGACCGTCGATTTCATGATGCGCAATCACTTGCCGGGTGACATCGCTTCGATGGGACCGCAGAGCTTTGCCGAGCAGCCGATGGATGGCACAGGGTTCGGTATCGGCGGCGCGGTTGTTCTTGAACCGGCACGGGCGCGCGCACCGGGGTCGGTGGGTGATTTTGGTTGGGGTGGTATGGCGTCGACCTATTTCTGGATCGACCACAAACACGATATGTCGGTTGTTTTTTTTACACAACTTTCGCCGTCCAGTTCTTATCCTTCGCGGGCCGAGCTCAAGGCATTGGTTCACGGGGCGCTCATTGAATGATCCTTTCGCAAATGCTAGGCGGCTGTCGCGGCAAGTGGAGAAAGAACCATGACCGAAGCGGAACGTATCCTGTTGGATTTGCTCAATATCGAAGCGCTGGAGGTCGATCTTTTTCGCGGCACCGGTTCGGGAGGTGAAACACCGACCCGGATTTTCGGAGGGCAGGTCATCGCGCAGGCTCTCGCAGCCGCATACCGAACCGTTGATGATCGGCTGTGCCACTCGTTACACGCATATTTCATCCGTGCGGGCGATCCGTCAATTCCAGTGATATATCAGGTTGACCGGGCCCGGGACGGCGGGTCATTCACAACCCGTCGCGTGGTTGCAATTCAGCATGGCAAACAGATTTTGAACCTCTCCGCATCATTTCATTGCCAGGACCAGGGCTGGGACCATCAGCATCCGATGCCGAAGGTTGTCGGTCCGGACAATCTGGCGACCCGGAATGAGCTGCGCCACAGTTATCTCGACCGGGTGCCCGAGAAATTTCATTCAGAGCTGCTGCGGGAACGCCCGATCGAAGTCAGTGAGATCGAACCATTGGATTTTCTGACCCCGGACGTGGCCGACGACAAACATTACCTGTGGTTTCGCATGACGGCTGCGGCGCAGGCTGATCCGGTGATGCAGCATCTGCTGCTGGCTTATGCCTCGGATATGGATTTGCTGAGCTCGGGCCTTCGACCGCACGGCCTCAGCTGGTTGTCGGGTCTGGTTGACGGTGCCAGCCTTGATCACGCCATCTGGTTCCACGCACCAATGCAGTTTCAGAACTGGCATCTTTACTCCATGGAATCTCCGTGGACCGGGCAGGGGCGCAGTTTCAATCGCGGCTCAATTTATTCTCAGGACGGTACGCTGGTGGCGTCCATCGCCCAGGAAGGTTTGATGCGAAAGCGGAAGGCGCGTTAAAGGTCACCGCTATATATTTGATTTAGCGATGACATTCCGTCCAGCCATCGGTCATAGTCGGCGGATTTGAACTGTATGTAATCCCGAACCTTTTCGTGAGGCAGCACCAGAAAGCGTTCGTCACTAATGGCTTCAAAGCAGGCTTGCGCGATGTCTTCTGGGTCGAGAATGCCATCTATGGCGGCAGCCGAATCCTCGTGACCGCTGATCATATCCGTACGCACAGCCTGCGGGCACAGAACTGAAACGCGAATACCTTTGTCTTTGTAAGTCAGTGCCAGCCATTCGGAAAAGCCGACAGCGGCGTGTTTGGTCACTGCATAAGGTGCTGCGCCGGGTTGGCTCAGTAATCCAGCAGCGGAAGCTGTGGTCAAAAAGTAGCCGCCACCGCGCGCGACCATGCGCGGTATCACGTGTCTGGCCGCCCAGACATGCGACATCACGTTGATCTTCCAGATCCGGTCCCAATCCGCGTTCGGCACCTCAAGCCCGCCAAGCGTCAGAATGCCGGCGTTTGCACAGAACAGGTCAATTGCACCGATACGGGCTTCAACGGCTTCAATCATCAAGCGCGTCGAATCCTCGCTGGACACATCGCACTCAATTGCATGGCCACCGATTTCTTCGGCCACAGATTGAGCGCTCACGATGTCGATATCCGCACAGACGATCTGCGCACCTTCGGTTGCAAAGCGCTGCGCCAATGCTTTTCCGATGCCACGAGCGGCACCGGTAACAACAACAGTTTTACCGCTCAACTGCATGAAAAGGCGATCCTTTTAGATATTTGTCGGCAATCTGGGCTACCGCCTTCGAATCAGAAATATTTACATAATACCGATTATGCGGATATTGCTGCCACTTAATAGAACGCCTGCAATCCTGTTTGCGCGCGTCCCAAGATCAGCGCATGAACGTCATGAGTCCCCTCGTAGGTGTTTACAGTCTCCAAGTTGATCATGTGACGCACGACCTGAAATTCCAAAGAGATTCCGTTCCCGCCGTGCATGTCGCGCGATTGCCGTGCGATCTCCAGTGCTTTGCCGCAATTGTTCCGTTTGATCAACGAGATCATCTCGGGCGCGGCTTCCGCCTGATCCAGCAGACGCCCGACACGCAAGCTGGCCTGCAAACCCAGAGCTATCTCGGTCTGCATGTCAGCCAGTTTGCGCTGAAACAGCTGTGTCTGCGCCAAGGGCTTGTTAAACTGCTTGCGGTCCAATCCGTATTGCCGTGCCGCGTGCCAGCAGCTTTCTGCTGCGCCCATGACACCCCAACTGATGCCATACCGAGCACGGTTGAGACATCCGAATGGACCCTTCAATCCCTGTACATTTGGCAGCAATGCCTCTTCGGGCACGTCGACATTATCGAGAACGATCTCACCTGTGATCGAGGCGCGAAGGCTCAGTTTTTTGTCGATCTTCGGCGCGCTCAGCCCTTTGGTGCCTTTGTCCAGGACAAATCCGCGGATCTTTCCATCGTGCGCGTCGGATTTGGCCCAGATTACAAACACATCCGCGATCGGAGAGTTCGAAATCCACATCTTGCTGCCATTCAAACGATAACCGCCATCGATTTTCTGGGCCCGGGTCTTCATTCCTGCCGGGTCTGATCCCGCGTCCGGTTCGGTCAGACCAAAACAACCAATCCATTCGCCGCTGGCCAGTTTCGGAAGGTATTTGCGCCTTTGATCCTCGCTGCCATAGGCGTGAATCGGGTACATAACCAGCGAGCTTTGTACTGACATCATCGAGCGATAACCCGAGTCGACCCGCTCGATCTCGCGCGCGACAAGGCCATAGCCGACATATCCGGCCCCTAGCCCACCGTATTCCTCGGGGATAGTTATGCCCAGCAGGCCCATCTCACCCATTTCGCGAAAAATATCGGGGTCGGTTTCTTCGTTTTCGAAGGCCTCGGTTACGCGCGGCTGCAGCTTTTCCTGCGCGTAAGCGCGGGCGCTGTCGGAAATCATGCGCTCGTCTTCTGCCAACTGGTCCACAAGACGAAACGGATCGTCCCAGGTAAACGCGCCAAGTTCCGGGGCATCCTTGGCGCGCAGCATCGGTTTTTGATCAGGAGCGTTCATGGCATTTCTCCGCAAATTCGAGAGGTTTGCTGAAACCTACCCGGACCCGAGCGCAAAAAACAGCAAGACTTTATCAAGAACGCATGACCAATTCGCATAGCGATATGCGGGAACAGGCACCCTGCCCCGCAATGCATTACCCCAGCGCGTAGCCCGCGCCCCGGACCGTGCGCACCGGATCGTCGCCGCCATGCTGTGTCAACGCCTTGCGAAGACGGCCAATGTGGACGTCGACCGTACGCGTATCCACGTAAATGTCGCGCCCCCAGACCCGATCCAACAATTGCTCGCGGCTCCAGACCCGGCCTGGTTTTTCCATGAAGGTGCTCAGCAAGCGAAATTCGGTCGGACCCAGTTTTAGCGGCTTGTCATCGCGACTGACCTTATGAGTTTCCGAATCGAGAATGATATCGTCAAACTCAAGCCGCAAACCTACGGTGGCTGGACGAACGCGCCGCAGTTGCGAGCGCACGCGGGCCATTAGTTCGACGACCGAGTATGGCTTGACCACATAGTCATCCGCACCCGTTTCCAGACCGCGCACCTTGTCGACTTCTTCGGACCGCGCCGACAGCATAATGATCGGGATCGACCGGGTGTCTGGTCGCGTCTTCAGCCGTCGACACACCTCGATCCCGCTGAGATTTGGCATCATCCAGTCCAGCACAATGATATCCGGACAGTCTTCATCGACCAGCAGCAGGGCTTCGTCACCGTTGGCGGCCTTGGATACGCTGAACCCTTCGGCTTCGAGGTTGTAGGCCAGCACTTCACGCTGTGCCAATTCATCCTCTACCACAAGCACGGTTGGTTGATCGGCGGACATCTTCGGTTACTCCTAGGCCGTTTGCGAGGTCACGTCCGCCTTGGGACGTGCATCTGCGGGGCGCTCTCCGGTGACAAGATAGACGACCTGTTCAGCGATGGATGTCACGTGATCGCCCATCCGCTCGATGTTCTTGGCGATGAAATGCAGGTGCATACAGGACGATATGTTGCGTGGATCTTCTGCCATGAAGGTCAGGAACTCACGGAACAGGCCGTTATACATCTGATCAACCTCTTCGTCGCGATTGATGACATCCGTCGCCAGTTCCGCGTCGCGTTGAATATAGGCGTCCAGAGCGTCACGCAGCATCCGTTCAACCTCGCGCGCCATGCGGCGCAGGGCTGCTGCGCTGCCGCTGATTTCACCCGCATTGACCAGGACCGTGGTCCGTTTGGCGATGTTTTTGGCGTAATCGCCGATCCGCTCAAGGTTTCCTGACACTTTCAGGACCGACAGCACAAGACGCAGGTCGCTGGCGGTTGGTGCGCGCAGCGCAATCAGCCGTGCGGTTTCTTCGTCGATCAGCTCTTCCAGGGCGTCGATGGCTTTGTCGCCGCGCCGCACCTCTTGCGCCAATTCCTCGTCGCGGGTTTCCAGCGAGCGCGCCGCGCCGATGATCGCGGCCTCGACCAGCCCGCCCATCTTCATGATATGCGCCTGAATGGCCTCGAGGTCGCGGTCGAAGGCGGATGCAATATGTTGTTCGGTCATATCTGAATACCTGTGTTCAGCCGATGCGGCCGGTAATATAGCTTTCGGTGCGGGGATCTTCGGGGTTGGTAAAGATCTGCCCGGTCTCACCAAATTCGACAAGATTGCCAAGGTGGAAAAACGCGGTCTTCTGGCTGACCCGCGCGGCCTGCTGCATCGAGTGGGTCACGATCACCACCGAATAGCGCGAGCGCAGTTCATCGATCAGTTCCTCGACCTGCGCGGTTGCGATCGGGTCCAGCGCCGAGCATGGCTCGTCCATCAGCAGAACCTCGGGCTCGGTTGCCACAGCGCGCGCGATGCACAGGCGCTGCTGCTGGCCGCCAGACAGGCCGGTGCCTGGAGCGTCCAGACGATCCTTGACCTCATCCCAGATTGCACCGCGGCGCAGGGATTTTTCCACGATTTCATCAAGTTCCGCCTTGTTCTTGGCAAGGCCGTGGATGCGAGGGCCGTAAGCGACGTTGTCATAGATCGACTTCGGGAACGGGTTCGGCTTTTGGAACACCATGCCCACCTTGGCACGCAGCTGTACCGGGTCGACGCGCTTGTCATAGATGTCTTCGCCGTCCAGCAAAATGTCGCCCTGCACGCGGCAGATATCGATCGTGTCATTCATTCGGTTCAGACAGCGCAGGAACGTGGACTTGCCGCAGCCCGAGGGGCCGATGAAGGCGGTCACGGTCTTGTCTTCAATCTCGACATTCACGTCCTTGATGGCGTGGGTGTCGCCGTAATAGACCTGTACCTTCTTGGCGCTGATCTTGATGTCTTTGGAGTCCACGTTTCTCTCCACTCGTGTCATGTCATTCATGTTAGCCCCCTTTTACCAGCGGCGTTCAAAGCGGCGGCGCAGGATGATCGCGATGATGTTCATCGTCAGCAGGAAGATCAAAAGAATGATAATCCCGCCCCAGGCTTTTTCATAGAAGCCAACATCCGCCCGGGCCGCCCAGGTATAGATTTGCGCCGGCATCGCCGAGTTCGGCTCGGTAAATCCGGCAAGGAACCCGTCGGGGTAGCCGCGCGCAACAAAGCCAACCATGCCGATCAGCAGCAGCGGCGCGGTTTCGCCGAGCGCCTGCGCCAGACCGATAATGGTTCCGGTCAGAATACCGGGCGCGGCCAGCGGCAGAACGTGGTGGAACACCGCCTGCATTTTCGAGGCCCCTACCCCCAGCGCCGCATCGCGGATCGACGGCGGTACCGCCTTTAGCGAGGCTCGGGTCGAGATGATGATGGTCGGCAGCGTCATCAGAGTCAGCACCAGTCCGCCAACCAACGGCGCCGACTGCGGCAGGTGCATGAACTGGATGAACACGGCCAGACCCAGAATGCCGAACACGATGGAAGGCACCGCCGCAAGGTTTGAAATATTTACCTCGATCAGATCGGTGAACCTGTTCTGCGGCGCGAATTCCTCGAGGTAGATCGACGCTGCCACGCCGATGGGCAACGACAGGGCTAGCACAACCAGCATCATGAAGAACGACCCCACGACCGAAGCGCCGATGCCAGCGCCACCCGGGTTGTCCACGCCCGAATCCGAGCCGGTGATGAAGGGCCAGTTGAACGCCTGCTTGATAATTCCGGCCTCTTTCAAGGCATCAACCAGATCCAGGTCGCTTTTCTGCAAGAACCGGCTGTCCTGCATGGAGTCGCGAGAAACACGATCCTTGAAGTACCCATCAACCCGGCTGGAAGTTGCCAAATCAAATTCGATCGGCTCACCGATCTTGTCGGGATTCGCCTTGTAGAATTCGCGGATTGTGCCGCCGATCTTGCCCAGAATCCGTTCGATCGCGGCTTCATCGAAATCCACACTGATCCCGCTTTCTGCAAGGTCTTCGTTCAGTTCTGCAATGAACAGGTTGGAATAGGCCTTGGTCTTGAACATCGTCCCTTCGGCTTCTTCGAACTGCGGTTCAGTCAGCGTGAACTCAACGCTGACCACGGTGCGCGTGAACGCCGGTATCCCCTGCGACAGGATCGAGGCGAACAGGACCACCAAAAAGAACAGCCCGGTGGCGATGGCTACAATCCCATAAGCGCGGAAACGCTTTTCGGCGTTGGCGCGTTTGCGGGTATGTGCGTCTGAGGCCATCAGTGAGCCCGAACGGCGGTCCGCTGCGGGCGTTGGCATGCTGGCGTCGGTCATTCGTACTGCTCCCGGTATTTGCGCACGATGTAGAGGGCAAAGATGTTCAGGCCCAATGTGAGGATGAACAGGGTCATGCCGAGGGCGAAGGCAACCAGCGCCTCGGGTGAGGCAAAGTCGGCGTCACCTGTCAGCTGGCTTACGATCTTGGCGGTGACGGTTGTCATGGCTTCGAACGGATTCAGGCTCAGGCGGGCTGCGGCCCCTGCCCCCAGAACCACGATCATCGTCTCACCAATGGCGCGCGATGCGGCCAGAAGGATGGCTCCCACGATCCCCGGCAACGCAGCGGGCAGGACAACCTGACGGATGGTTTCCGATTGGGTGGCACCAAGGCCATAAGACCCATCGCGCATGGCCTGCGGTACCGCGTTGATAATGTCGTCAGACAGCGAAGACACAAACGGGATCAGCATGATGCCCATCACCAGACCGGCGGTCATCACAGCGGTGCCCGCCTTCATCCAGCCCAGACCGTCAGCGCCGAAAACGCCCAGTAGCAGCGGACCGACGGTCAACAGCGCAAATAGACCGTAGACGATGGTCGGGATACCGGCCAAAACCTCGAGCATGGGCTTGGCGATCGAGCGGACCCGAGGCGATGCATATTCACTCAGGTAGATCGCGGCAAACAGACCGATCGGCACCGCCACCAGCAAAGCGACCAGCGAAATGTAGAACGTGCCCCAAAGCAATGGGATGATACCCAAAGCCGATGAGCCCCCGCGGCCCGAAAAGCTGGGCGACCATGTCAGGCCAAAGAAGAACTCGGATGCCGGGTAGAGCTTGAAGAACTCCCAGGTGTTGAACACCAGCGACAGGACGATGCCAACAGTTGTCAGAACCGCGACCGAAGCAGCGGCAAGAAGAAGCATACGCACGCCCTGTTCGACCACATTGCGCGCCCGGTATTCGGCTTGTGTCTGCCACCAGCTGATCACGGCACCGATCAAAGCGACAAGAATAACCGCAGCCGACATGATGGCATAACCGGTTGCATTCATTGCTCTGTAACGCTGCGCCGCGTTCAAAATAGGCTGTGTGATTTCAGCCGTCACAACCTGCCCGGCATCTTTTAGCAATTGGGTGATCTCGGCGATGTCGGCTTTGGGGTTTGCAGCAGTGGCTTCGGTCAACTGGCCCTGCGCCACCGCGTTGTTCAGCCCGCTGGCCGTGCGGCGCACTTCGGCCATGACAAGGCTGCGCGACGAACCCTCCTTGATGGCGGAATCGGGCACCATCTCTGATACCTGAGAATTCACGTAAAGTGGCTGAATCAGCAACCAGACGATCAAAAGGCCGATCGCAGGAACCACCGTCTTTAGCGCGACGTTCGCGCCGTAAAAGGTAGGGAGAGAATGCAGGTTCCGGCTATCGCCCCCGGCGCTTTGCAAGGCGCGCGCACGCCCAAGCACGTATCCGACTGCAGAGATCGCGACAACGATCAGAAAGAGCCAAATTATCGGCATAACACCCCCACGGGTCTTGATCAGGAATTCAGAAGTACTTGGGGGCGACACGCCTGGCCGCCCCCAATCATCGGACCAATGTCAGGATTAGCTGCCCGAGCCAAGCGTCTCTTCGTTGGCAATCGCTTCCTGTGTCTTTGCCAGCTCAGGATCAGCAACCAGGCCATAGTTTGCCAGCGGACCCGATCCACCCGCGATTTCGTCATGGGTGAAGAACTGAGCGTATTCTTTCAGGCCAGGGATCACGCCGATATGCGCTTTCTTGACGTAGAAGAACAGCGGGCGCGACACGGGGTATTCACCCGAAGCAATGGTCTCGGTCGACGGAGCGACATCACCCATGGTGGCAACCTTCAGCTTGTCGGTGTTGTTCTCGTAGAACGCCAGACCAAACACACCGATGCCGTTGGGGTTGGTGTCGATACGGGCCAGAGTTTCAGTATAGTCACCATCGATGTCGACCGACTTGCCGTCTGCGCGCACGTCCAGGCATGCATCTTCGGCGTCGTCCTCGCTCATACCGCCTGCAACCATGGCCTCCATAGCGCCGGTTGCTTCGCAACCTGCCAGCAGAACCTTGTCTTCGAATACTTCACGGGTGCCGTGCTTGGTACCGGGGATGAACATGGCGATTTCAACATCCGGCAGATCGCCGTTGAACTCGGCCCAGCTGTTAAAGCTGTTGTCGACCAGCGCACCGTCCTTCATGACTTTCGAGCCGATGGCGTTGTAGATGTCCGCAGGCTGGAACGCGGTGAACGCAGGGCCTGATTGCTGGCTGGCAAATACGATGCCGTCATAGCCGATGCGGACTTCCATGATGTCGGTCACGCCGTTTTCGGCGCAAGCTTTGATCTCTTTTTCGCGGATGGCGCGGGATGCGTTTGCAACGTCGATGGTGTTTTCGCCAACGCCTTCGCAGAAACGCTTCAGACCGGCCGAAGAGCCGCCCGATTCCACAACCGGTGTCGGGAAGTCGGTGTTTTCACCAAACAGTTCGGCAACGATGGATGCGTAAGGCAGAACGGTCGAAGATCCAGCAACCTGAACGTTGTCACGAGCAGCAGCAGTGGTCGCCGATACGGCAGCAATCGCCAGCGCAGAAGCCGACAGTTTTACAAAGGACATCTCAGTCTCCTTGAAAGTACATTATGTGATCACCCCCATGATGATCTTGACGGCACCCCTAAGGACCTCGCGTAAGCCTTTTGTGACAGGTTCGTAACGGTTTTATGACAAGGTGGAGATTTCTTAATACTATTTAAGTTGACGCCACGGTGGTCTCAGGCGCTGCCGGATCAGCGCGGCAGGATCACGGTAAAGACCGTTCCCTTGCCAAGCTCACTTTCCACCCGCAATCGTCCACGATGACGGTTTACGATATGCTTGACGATCGCCAGCCCCAACCCGGTCCCGCCCAGCTCGCGCGACCTGTGACTGTCGGCGCGGTAGAACCGTTCGGTCAGACGCGGCAGGTGAACCGCATCGATTCCCGGCCCTTTGTCGACGATCTGAACGCGAACCGCAGGACCGCGCATTGCGGTGTCTCGCTCGGATGGCTGAACGCGCACATCGACGCGCCCGCCGCTGCCACCGTATTTTATAGCGTTTTCAATTAGGTTGGTAAAAACCTGACGCAACTGATCGCTGTCACCGGGCAGCATCACCGGATCGTCAGGCGCGTCCAAAGACAGCGTGACCTCAGCATCATCCGCCAGCGGGCGCAGCGTGTTCAGCGTCGACTGGATCAGCCCCGACAACTCCAGTTGCTCTTTCGGGCGCACGCGCTCTTCGCTTTCGACGCGGTTGAGCGACAACAGATCGCCAACAAGGCGATTCATCCGGTTGGCTTCGTCCGCCATGATTTGCAGAAACCGGTCGCGGGCGGCCTCGTCGTCCCGGGCGGGGCCGCGCAGGGTTTCGATGAATCCCATCAGCGCTGTCAGAGGCGTCCGCAGTTCATGGCTGACATTGGCGACAAAATCGCGACGCATGTGATTGGCCTGTTCCAGATGGGTCACATCCTGAAACACCACCAGAACAGCGCCGCCGGACACCGCCCCGACACCGTTCATATATCTGCATTCGACATCAAAAGTGGTATCCTGCGCCCCGTCATTCGACAGATGCCGGGTCCGCGTCGGCGCCTTGTCACGCAAGCTTTGCTCAATCGATTCGATAACCTGAGGCTGCCGCAGAAAAGTGGCAAAGTGGCGCCCCTGAATACTGTGTCCCAGCAGGGTCTTGGCGTCCGTGTTGGCCGCAATAATCCGCTCGGTCTGATCGACCATCAGCGCAGGCAGCGGAATGGCCGAAACGAATTCTTCGATCAGTTCGGTAGACATGATGCGGCCTTTGCTGGCTAACCGCCTGTTGAAACCGGCACCAACCGATCCCGGAACCTGCGCATATTGTCCTGATAGTGCAATGCACTGAGCGTCAGCTTTTTTACGGTCGCATCATCCAGTTGCCGAACGACCTTGCCGGGCGAGCCCATGACCAGAGAATTGTCAGGAATTTCCTTACCCTCAGTAATCAGCGCCCCTGCTCCAATCAGACAGTTCCTACCGATTTTCGCACCATTGAGAACAATCGCTCCCATACCGATCAGCGTGTTTTCACCAATTGTGCAACCGTGCAGCATAACCTTGTGCCCGATGGTGCAGTTCGGCCCGATCGTCAGCGGATAGCCTGCGTCGATATGCATGACGCAATTCTCTTGAACATTGCTGCCCGCACCAACCCTTATCTCTTCGTGATCCGCGCGGATGGTGCAACCAAACCAGACCGAGGCGCCCTGCTCGAGCACCACTTTGCCGATAAGATTTGCGTCCGGCGCGACCCAGGTGTCTTCGTGGACCTGCGGGGCATCATCGCCCAGAGCGTAAAGGGTCATGACAGGGCCTCGAATTCGTTTTGCAACTTGCGAACATGCTCTTGCAGCTTCGGTTGCTGGATGCGGCGCATCCTTTCGGCGCTGACGATTGCCTTGAGTTTCTCTTCGGTCGCATCGAGATCATCATTGACCAGAACGTAATCGTAATAACCCCAGTGGCTGATCTCATCCCAGCTCTTCTGCATCCGTTTGGCGATCACGTCGGCACTGTCCTGCCCGCGACTTTCCAGTCTGCGGCGCAATTCTGGGATCGAGGGCGGCAGGATGAAGATCGACAAGGCGTGTTTGCCGAGATCGGAATTGCGAATCTGCAGATCGCCCTGCCAATCCACATCGAACAGGACATCCCGACCGTCATTGATTGACTCGCGCACCGGCGCGATTGGCGATCCGTAGAAATTCCCGAACACATGCGCGTGTTCCAGCATTTGGCCGTCCGCGACCTGCTGCTTGAACGCGTCTTCCGACAGGAAATAGTATTCCCGGCCGTGTTCCTCACCCGGGCGCGGCGCGCGGGTTGTGGCCGAGACCGAGAACTCCAGCCCGCTGTCCCATTGCATCAACCGGCGGGCCAATGTGGATTTTCCCGCACCCGAAGGAGAGGACAGAATGATAAGTAGGCCCCGGCGATCTGCCATGTCGATGTTCCCGTCTCTATTCCACGTTCTGCACTTGCTCGCGCATCTGATCGATTACGGCCTTCAACTCAAGCCCAACCGACGTCAGATCGGCGTTTTGCGATTTCGAGCACAGCGTATTGGCCTCGCGGTTGAACTCTTGCGTCAGGAAATCGAACTTGCGCCCGACCGGGCCGTCTTGCGTCAACAGCGTGCGCGCCGCATTGATATGCGCCTTTAGCCTATCCAGTTCCTCGGTGATATCAGCCTTGACCGCAATCAGAGCCAATTCCTGCGCGACCCGGTCCGGGGCCGCACCCTGAGTGTTGTCCAGGACGCGCGCAAGGTTTTCGCGCAAAGACTGCCCCATTTCGTCGCGTCGTTGCTCGGCCAGTTCTGACGCGCGACTGGTAAGCGTCTCGACACTGTCCAATTGCGCGTTCAGGATTTCGGCCAATGCCTGACCCTCGGTCTTTCGCATGTCCAGGAATGCGATCAGCAATGTGGCAAATTCCGACCGGAGTTGTTCTACCAGCGGCGCTGCATCGTCCGCCTCGGCGCTGGCTTCGACCATTCCCTTCAAAGCCAGAAGGTCGCTGGCTTTCGATGGCGCCAACGTCAGACCCTGATTTGTCGCCAGCGTTTCGGTCTGCGCAAGGGCCTGCAATGCCGCCTGCATCGCCGGGACGTTCAGGCTTAGATCCGACGCAGTCTCTTCCCGGCTCAGCCGCAGGGACAGAGTCACGTTGCCGCGCGCAAGTGCCTTGGACAGGTCGGTCCGCAGTGCCGCCTCGAGCCCGGTCAGCCAATCCGGCACGCGCAGGCGCAAGTCCAGCCCCTTGCCGTTGACGCTGCGCAGCTCCCAACTCCAGCTATGAGGGCCATGCGCCCCTTTGCCCGAGGCGAACCCGGTCATGGATTTGATCATGCCTGCCCTTTCAAATCTGCCTTCCGCACCTAATGCCATCCGCCAGTCGGGGGCAAGACCTCGCTTATTCGTCAATTCATATGCGGAAGTTAACCAATCGTTAAAGAATTCCTCCAAAATTGTATTAACCCGTGCCAATCTTTCAGACACAAGGACTGGAAGGCCGGTGATCTGCCCAATAGTTGGCATTTTACGAAAATCGCGGCTGATCGGCGTTAGGGTGATGAAAATGAAAAGCTTTTTTGGAATTGGTTCCAGCTCGGGTTTTGGAAAGATCGTCGCAATGGACCGCTTTGACAGTGGGCGCAGCCTGTCCCCGATCCGTCAGGCCGAAGCGTATTGGACCGCGCTGCTGGATGGCAGCGAGGTTCCGATGCGTTCGCAAATTGATCCACGCGGACTTGAGAATATTCTGGAATATACCTTCATTCTCGAACGGATCGCGCCGGGACTGGCTCGCTTTCGGCTGGCTGGCAGCCACCTGAACAAGATTGCCGGCATGGAAGTTCGTGGCATGCCCGTGACCGCGTTTTTCGAACCCAGCGCACGCAGCGACATGACAGAACATCTGAATCGCGTGTTTTCCGAACCTGCGGTGGCCGAATTGAGCCTTGTCTCGACCGGCAAGATGGGTCGGGCGCGGATGCAGGCGCGGATGTTGTTGCTGCCCCTGAAAAGCGATCTGGGCGATATCAGCCGTGTCCTTGGCGTTTTTATCGGTGACGGCACGATCGGCGCAACACCGCGCCGCTTTAGCATCGCGGATACACGTATCAAGGCGGTGCGCGATGTTCAGATGCAGCCCCAGTTGCGCGAGCATGCCGGGTTTGCCGAGGATAAGGCCGAGTTCAGTCCCTCAGCCTCGCATCTCAGACTGGTCTCATCGCGCGACGACTGATCCAAAGAAAAACGGCGGGCACTGGGCCCGCCGCTTTCAAATTCTGTGCTCCGACGATCAGCTTGCGGCGCGCTTTGCCCCGTTTCGGCGCAGGTTCGTCAGCTCTTCGGCGACCAGGAAGGCCAGTTCCAGCGACTGTGTTGCGTTCAGGCGCGGGTCGCAGGCCGTATGATACCGGTCCGACAGGTCTTCTTCGGTCACCGCACGTACACCGCCGGTGCATTCGGTGACGTCCAGGCCGGTCATCTCGAAATGAACACCGCCCGGAATTGTCCCTTCTGCCTGATGCACGCCAAAGAAATCGCGAACTTCACGCAGGACAGAATCGAACGGGCGGGTCTTGTAGCCCGTGGCCGACTTGATCGTGTTGCCGTGCATCGGATCGCAGACCCAGGTCACAGTGGCGCCTTCTTCCTTGACGGCCTTGATCAGGCGCGGCAGATGCTCGCCCGCGTTTCCTGCGCCAAAGCGCGCGATCAAGGTCAGGCGACCTTCTTCATTTTCCGGGTTCAGCTTGGACATCAGAACCTTCAGGTCTTCCGCCGTCGTGGTTGGACCGCATTTCAGGCCAATCGGGTTTTGAACGCCACGGCAGAACTCGACATGCGCACCGTCGGGCTGACGCGTGCGGTCGCCGATCCAGATCATGTGCCCGGAACCGGCAAGCCAGTTGCCTGAAGTCGAGTCCAGACGGGTCAGCGCCTCTTCGTATTCCAGCAACAGGCTTTCATGGCTGGTGTAGAACTCGACGGTCGAGAACTCATGCGTCGTGTCCGCAGTGATCCCCGCCGCGCCCATGAAGTCGATCGTGTCCTGAATGCGGTCCGCAATCTCGGAATACTTCTGAACATCCTGCTCGTCGGTAAAACCAAGCGTCCAGGAATGAACACGGCTCATATCGGCGAAACCACCGGTCGAGAATGCGCGCAGCAGATTCAGCGTCGCCGCGGCCTGGGTGTAGGCCTGCAGCATCTTGGCTGGGTTCGGAATGCGCGCTTGGGGCGTGAATGCCAACTCGTTGATGATATCGCCACGGTAGCTGGGCAGTTCCACACCATCGACCACTTCGGTCGGCGCGCTGCGCGGTTTGGCAAACTGGCCCGCCATGCGACCGACCTTCACCACAGGCACTTTGGCACCATAGGTCAGCACCATGGCCATCTGCAGCATGACTTTGAATGTGTCGCGAATTGCGTCTGCGCTGAACTGTTCAAAACTTTCGGCGCAATCCCCACCCTGCAAAAGAAAGGCTTCGCCGCGACCGGCGGCACCAAGATGTTGCTTGAGACGCCGTGCTTCGCCAGCAAAAACCAGCGGGGGATACTGCGAAAGCTGAGCCTCGACTTTGGCCAGCGCGGCCGCGTCGGTATAGTCGGGCATCTGAACTCGGGGCTTGTTGCGCCAGTTCGATTTTTGCCACTCGGTCATAGCTTTGATCTCCGCTGAGGTAATTCAGGCTGTCTCTATACAAAAAGCTTTGAAGAGTGACCATATCCGATTTGCGCCTCTTGACGCAGCAAACAAGCTTTGAGCATGGTTGCGGCCACATCAGCGACCGGGGATGTTTCCGGCCAGCACCGAATCAAGGACAATTCGCCATGCAAGAGCAACGCCAAGTTGTCACTGTGGACAGCGATACCACAAAGCCGAAGCACTTTGTTTTCGTCTTGCTCGACAAGTTCTCACTGCTGTCCTTTGCCTCGGCACTGGACAGTCTGCGTATCGCAAACCGCATGGCCAATAGCGAGCTGTACCGCTGGACGCTGGCGGGCGAAGGCGGAGAGGTCGTGCAGTGTTCGGCGGGGACCACATTCAAGCTGGACAGCGATTTGCAGGAGTTGCAGCGCGATGACGTGGTTCTGATCTGCGGCGGTGTCGACGTGCAGGCGGCAACGACCAAGCGTGTTCTGAACTGGGTCCGGCGCGAAGCGCGCAAAGGGCTGAAGATCGGCGGCTTGTGTACGGCGGCCTATTCGTTGGCCAAGGCGGGGTTGCTCGACGGCAAACGTGCCACGATCCACTGGGAGAACTCGGACAGTTTCTCGGAAGAATTTGACTCGGTCGAATTGACCAAGGCGGTATTTCAGATCGACGGAAACCGCATGACAACCGCCGGTGGAACGTCTTCCATCGACCTGTTGCTGAAACTGATCGCAGATGATTATGGAGAAGAATTGGCCAACGCGGTTGCAGATCAGATGATCTATTCCTCGATCCGAACCGATCAGGACACCCAGCGCCTGTCGACCCCGACCCGCATCGGGGTCCGCCATCCCAAGCTGAGTCAGGTCATCCTGATGATGGAAAAAAACATTGAAGAACCGATCTCACCGTCGATTCTGGCCAAGGATGTGGGCATGTCGACCCGGCAACTGGAACGTCTTTTCCGCCGCTACCTGAGCCGCTCGCCCAAGCGCTATTACATGGAACTGCGCCTGCACAAAGCGCGCAACCTGTTGATGCAGACCGACATGAGCGTCATCAACGTGGCGCTCGCCTGCGGCTTTGCCAGCCCGTCGCATTTCTCGAAATGCTACCGGGCCCATTACAACACCACGCCCTATCGCGAGCGTGGCGCGCAGGCCGGGCGTTTGTCGGTCTAAGACATCAATAAAGTTTAAACAGTTCTTCGGAACTTGTGTTCATGTTGAACCGCAGAACCAGCACGCCATCTTCGCGCTCGTGGACAAGCGCATAGTAGAAGAAATAGCTGTTTTTGTCGTTCCAAAACGCGCGCATTTCGTGGGAAAAGCCATTGGAAAGCTCAACACGCTCCATAATGGCAGTGTTTGTCAGATAATAGGGCACAGCGTCGCGCAGTTGAGTCTGTATGACCCTCAATTGTTCGGGCGTGAATTCGTCGGCTCCGCCCAAACGCAGAACGACATTCGTAAACTCACGATTCTTTATCTTCTGTTCAATGTAATTTTCGTAGTCCTCGTAAGAACTGAAAGCTTCGTCGGCGAAGGCAGGTAACGCACAGAGCGCAAGTAACATCTTGGCAAGAAATAGTTTCACAGAATTCTCCGCTGGGTTGTCGTAAATCCGTTCTAGGGTTGCGGCGACATCCTGTAAACCGCGCCCTGCCCCACAGAAATGAACCAGATCGACCCGTCCGGTGCCTCAACAATGTCACGGACGCGTTCGGTTTCACCGCCCTTTATCTGCTCAACTTCGCGCAAGGGTTGCCCGGATAGCCTTGCGATGTAATCGAACTTTAGCGAGCCGACAAAAAGGCTGCCCTTCCATTGCGGCCAGAGCTTGCCAGAGTAAACCAGCAGACCGGACGGGGCGATCGACGGGTCCCAATAGTGCCGGGGCTGTTCCATGCCCCGCTTCGTTGTCCCCTCGCCGATCTTTTGCCCCGAGTAATGGACGCCATAAGAAATGACAGGCCATCCGTAATTCGCCCCTGGACGCACCATGTTCACCTCGTCGCCACCGCGCGCACCGTGTTCGGACACCCACAGCTGACCGCGCGCATCCAAGCCTGCGCCCTGCGGATTGCGATGACCATAGCTCCAAATTTCAGGGCGCATGCCGGGCTGGCCGA
This sequence comes from Ruegeria sp. CH11, assembly GCF_056537105.1. Taxonomy (NCBI): domain Bacteria; kingdom Pseudomonadati; phylum Pseudomonadota; class Alphaproteobacteria; order Rhodobacterales; family Roseobacteraceae; genus Ruegeria; species Ruegeria sp. CH11. Next base: position 257,010 of record NZ_JBQFQX010000001.1, on the reverse strand, counting down.
CAAAGGGGTTGCCCGCCGGGACCGTACCATCCCGGTTGATCCGAATTACGGTTCCCATATGGTTCGACCGGTCCTGCGCCTGCGGTCGGTCACCTCGGTCACCAATTGTGACAAATAGCGTCCCATCCGCCGCCTCGACCACGCGCGAGCCGAAATGCCGCCCGCCGCTGCCGCCCGGAATGGCTTCGAAGATCACGCGAAGATTGGTCAATCGGTCGCCGGATTCGGACAGGCGGGCAACTGCAACGGCAGTTCCGGCACCACCCTTCTGTGGCTTGGAAAAAGACAGAAATACCTCGCGGCTTGTTCCGAAGTTTCGCGCGACGGTCACATCCAGCAAACCGCCCTGCCCTTTGACGGCTACTTTGGGCACGCCTTTGACGCGGCGCGATTTACCATCTTTGATGTACAGCAAGTCCCCGTCACGCTCGGTCACCAGAAAACTGCCATCAGGCAAAAGACCAATGGCCCATGGTGTACCCAGACCCTTTACCATCGGTGTTACCTGAATCGGCCCAACCGAGGTTTCAATGACTTGGGCATTGGTCAATCCGCCCCACAGCAGAAGGATCGCAAGGGTGCAGGCTCTCAGCATGGTAACACTCCCAATTTTTGGCCCAATCTTCTGGTCCAAACCTCTGGTGATGCCGCCGGATCGGCAACAAATCCATTAAAACAAATAGGATTGCTGCTTGGGAAAGCACAGTTGCGTTAGCACTTTTCTTTTCCGGGCAGCTTGCCTAGGGTCGTGCCCAGAACGAAAACGTTCAAAACAGGGAGTAACCAAATGAAAAAGCTGCTTACTGCAACCGCAGCAACCGCTCTGCTGGCCGGCACCGCCATGGCCGACGACGTAAAACTGGGCATTCTGTTCGGCTTCACCGGCCCGATTGAATCGCTGGCGCCTGCGATGGGCTCGGGTGCGGAATTGGCGATGGCCGAGGTCACCGAATCCGGCAAACTGTTGGATGGTACGTCCGTCACCGGCACGCGCGCTGACACTGGCTGCATCGACAACGGTCTGGCAACTTCGAATGGCGAACGCATGATCGGCGACGGCGTCGCGGGCATCATTGGCGGCGATTGCTCGGGGGTGACGGGTGCGATTTTGCAGAACGTCGCGATTCCGAACGGCATGGTCATGATTTCACCTTCGGCGACGTCGCCGGGCCTGTCGACCATGGAAGACAATGGCCTGTTCTTCCGCACGGCACCGTCGGATGCGCGTGAAGGTCAGGTCATGGCTGACATCCTGAACGACCGCGGCATCAGCTCGATCGCTTTGACCTACACCAACAACGATTACGGCAAAGGTCTGGCCGACGCGATCCAGTCGTCCTTCGAGGCTTCGGGTGGCGAAGTGACCATCGTTGCCGCGCACGAAGATGGCAAGGCGGACTATTCGGCCGAAGTTGGCGCGCTGGCATCAGCTGGTGGCGACATCCTGGTTGTTGCGGGCTATCTGGACCAAGGTGGTTTGGGCATCATCCAGTCTGCCTTGGACAGCGGTGCATTTGACACCTTCGGTCTGCCCGGCGGTATGATCGGTGACTCGCTGCCCGCAAACGTCGGTCCTGACCTGAACGGCTCGTTCGGTCAGATCGCAGGATCAGGCGGCGAAGGTGCCGAGAAGTACTTTGCCATGGCCGAAGCGGCCGGTTTCGACGGCTCGTCGCCCTATTCGCCTGAAGCCTATGACGCCGCTGCGCTGTTCATGCTGGCGATGCAGGCAGCGGGCTCGGCCAACCCGGCCGACTATGGTTCCAAGATCATGGACGTTGCCAACGCTCCGGGTGAGAAAATCTATCCCGGCGAACTGGCCAAAGGTCTGGAACTGCTGGCCGCAGGCCAGGAGGTTGACTATGTCGGTGCATCCGGCGTTGAACTGATCGGCCCCGGTGAAAGCGCGGGATCCTATCGTGAGATCGAAGTGACCGACGGCGAAAACAAGACCGTCAACTTCCGTTGATCCGACGCGAACAGTCATAAAAACAAGCAGCCCGGGCCTTGTGTCCGGGCTGTTTCAATGACAAAAGGCCGCACCCTGCTTGGGGATGGGACTATAACGCCTAAAAATTGGCGGCTGGGGGAGAAAAATGATCGTCGTCGAAGACGTGCACAAGCATTTCGGCGGGTTTCATGCGGTGGATGGGGCATCGCTGGAAATCCAAAAAGGGTCAATCACCGGGCTGATCGGGCCGAATGGCGCGGGAAAAACCACTCTGTTCAACGTGATCGCAGGTGTTCTGCCGCCCACCTCGGGCCGCGTTTTCATGGATGGCGAAGAGATCACCGGCCTTCCGCCGCACGATCTGTTCCACAAGGGTTTGCTGCGCACGTTCCAGATTGCGCATGAGTTTTCGTCCATGTCGTGCCGCGAAAACCTGATGATGGTGCCCGGCGCGCAATCGGGTGAATCGCTGTGGAACACCTGGTTCGGACGCAAGCGCATCGCCGATGAAGAGCGCGCGCTAAAAGCCAAGGCCGATGAGGTGCTGGAGTTTCTGACCATCGAACATCTGGCCGATCACAAGGCTGGTCAGGTCTCGGGCGGTCAGAAAAAGCTGCTGGAACTGGGTCGCACCATGATGGTCGACGCCAAGATCGTGTTTCTGGATGAGGTCGGCGCGGGTGTGAACCGCACTCTGCTTATGACCATCGCCGACACGATCCTGCGCCTGAACAAGGAACGCGGCTATACGTTCGTGGTCATCGAGCATGACATGGATTTCATCGGCAAAATTTGCGACCCGGTCATCTGCATGGCCGAAGGTAAGGTTCTGGCCGAGGGCACTCTGGACGAGATCAAAGCCAACGAGCACGTGATCGAGGCTTACCTGGGAACCGGCCTGAAGAATAAAGACAAGCTGGAGGCGGGCGCATGAGCGACAACCCCTACCAGGACGACAAGGGCAACAAGGACGCTTCGATCACCAATACGCATGGGGTTGGCACCATGACCCCCGCCCACCGCAAAAGCGGTCAGACGCATCGGGTTGAAGGCGGCCCCTTTTTGATCGGCGACACCATGACAGGCGGTTACGGCAAAGGACCGGACATCCTGCACGACTGCACCATTGCGGTCGACAAGGGTGAGATCGCGGTAATCGTCGGCCCCAACGGCGCGGGTAAATCCACTGCGATGAAGGCAGTGTTCGGGATGCTGGATGTTCGCCAAGGGTCCGTGCGGTTGGATGGCGAAGACATCACCAATCTCAGCCCACAAGACCGTGTGGTGCGCGGAATGGGCTTTGTACCCCAGACCTCGAATATCTTCACGTCGATGACGGTGGAAGAGAACCTTGAGATGGGCGCTTTCATCCGCCGCGACGACATCAGCCAGACGATGGAGCAGGTCTATGACCTCTTCCCCATCCTTCGTGACAAACGCAATCAAGCGGCCGGAGAGCTATCGGGCGGTCAACGCCAACAGGTCGCCGTGGGCCGCGCGCTGATGACCCAGCCCAAAGTGCTGATGCTGGACGAACCCACCGCCGGCGTATCGCCCATCGTGATGGATGAGCTGTTCGACCGGATCATCGAGGTCTCTCGCACCGGGTTGCCGATCCTGATGGTTGAACAGAACGCCCGTCAGGCGCTGGAGATTGCAGACAAGGGCTATGTGCTGGTTCAGGGGCGGAATGCCTATACCGGCACGGGCAAGGAACTGCTGGCCGATTCGGAAGTTCGCAAGAGTTTCTTGGGAGGGTGAGGATGAAAGTTCTGTTCCTCACAGCACTTCTGTCGGTCGGTACCGGTGGGGCCACAGCACAAGAAATCACAAAGTGTAAGATGGATTACACGTGTGCCAATATCGATGCTTGTCAGTCAACCAAGACGGGTCAAGGTGTTGATTTTGAGTTTGTACTTTTGCCCGACAACGAGCTTCGTCTTGATCTCGGAGATGGTGGGTTGCCGTTACTGAAAGTCCAGCAAGTGACCGACGACCTGATGACAGCACATGGCTGGGATTCCGATTGCTCAGCCTCATACACCTTCAGCTTATTCGCTGATGGGATTGTCGCTTACACGACCCACGTCTTTGTGGGCAAAGGTATAAGCCTGACCGGCCTTGGCCGCTGCGAGGTAAATGGCTAATGGACTTCCTCAACGCCCTTGTGGCGCTCTCCAACTTCGTTCTTGTTCCCGCAATCGCCTATGGCAGCCAGTTGGCGCTGGGCGCTTTGGGGGTGACGCTGATCTATGGCATCCTGCGGTTCTCGAACTTCGCCCATGGTGACACGATGGCTTTTGGCGCAATGATTGCCGTTTTGGTCACGTGGGGCCTGCAAGCCGCCGGGGTTAGCTTCGGCCCGTTGCCGACCGCTCTGCTGGCCCTGCCCTTTGCCATTCTGGGCTGTATCGTTCTGGTGCTAATCACCGACCGGCTGGTTTACAGGTTCTACCGGGAACAAAAGGCCAAACCGGTCATTCTTGTGATCGTGTCGATGGGCGTGATGTTCATCATGAACGGGCTGGTGCGGTTCATCATCGGGCCTGATGATCAAAGGTTCTCGGACGGTGCGCGCTTCATCGTCTCGGCAAGGGACTTCAAGGCGATGACCGGGCTGCGCGAGGGGCTGGCGATCAAGACCTCTCAGGGCATTACCGTGATCGTGGCTGTTGTCGCCGTGGCGCTGTTGTTCTGGTTCCTGAACAAAACCCGCACCGGTAAATCGATGCGCGCCTATTCGGACAACGAGGATCTGGCACTGCTGTCCGGCATCAACCCCGAGCGTGTGGTGATGATCACATGGATCATCGTCGCAGCACTGGCGACCACGGCGGGTGTGCTTTACGGCCTCGACAAAAGCTTCAAGCCGTTCGTCTATTTCCAGCTTCTGCTGCCTATCTTTGCCTCGGCCATCGTCGGTGGCCTTGGCAACCCGATTGGGGCGATTGCGGGCGGATTCATCATCGCGTTCTCAGAGGTTACCATCACCTATGCCTGGAAAAAGGTGCTGACCTATCTGGCACCGGAAAGCCTTGAACCATCCGGATTGGTGCAGTTCCTGTCCACCGATTACAAATTCGCAGTCAGTTTCGTCATCCTGCTGATCGTGCTTCTGTCTAAGCCCACGGGCCTGTTCAAGGGGAAAGTGATATGAGCGAGACGGTCAAAAATACGCTGCTCTTTGTCGTCGTCGGCGCGCTGATCTTGCTCACGGGCTTCATGCAAAGCTGGAACGCTGCGATCCTGATCCTGAACATGGGTCTTATCTCGGCCATCATGTCGATCGGTGTGAACCTGCAATGGGGTTTTGCCGGCCTCTTCAACGTCGGTGTCATGGGCTTTGTCGCGCTGGGCGGACTGGCGGTTGTGCTTGTCTCGACTCCGCCAACACCCGGCGCCTGGTCAAGCGGCGGTTATGGTGTCATCCTGGCGCTGCTGCTGGGGGCCGCGACAGTGGTTGCGGCCGTGATGGTGGCGCAGAAGATGCCCAAAGGGCGTACCCAGACCCTTGCCATCATCGGGATTTTGATCGTCGGTTTCTTTGTCTACCGCGCCCTTTTCGATCCAAATGTCGCCGCAATCGAGGCGATAGATCCTGCCATTGCCGGCAACATCGGCGGTCTGAACCTGCCCGTTCTGCTGGCTTGGCCTGCTGGCGGGTTGTTGGCCGCAGGTGCTGCATGGCTGATCGGAAAAACTGCACTGGGTTTGCGCTCGGACTATCTCGCGATTGCCACTCTGGGCATCGCCGAGATCATTATCGCGATCATGAAGAACGAGGATTGGTTGGCGCGTGGCGTCAAGAATGTCTATGGCATTCCGCGCCCCGCGCCGGTGGTCGGCTATGAGGTCGATCTGCAGCAAGACCCCTCTTTCCTTGCGCGTGCCGATTGGCTTGGGCTCGACCCTGTAATCGCATCGACCCTGTCGGTAAAGCTAGGATATTCGCTGCTGTTTCTGATCGTGCTGCTGGCGCTGCTGTGGATGGCGCAGATGGCGCTGAAAAGCCCCTGGGGCCGTATGATGCGCGCCATTCGCGACAATGAGGTCGCGGCCGAGGCGATGGGCAAAGACGTCACCCGTCGTCATCTGCAGATCTTTGTACTGGGCTCTGCTGTATGTGGCATTGCGGGCGCGATGATGACCACGCTGGACGGTCAGTTGACGCCTGGTACGTACAACCCGTTGCGCTTTACTTTCCTGGTCTGGGTGATGGTGATTGTTGGCGGCTCGGGCAACAATTTCGGCGCGGTTCTTGGCGCTTTCCTGATCTGGTTCTTGTGGGTGCAGGTAGAGCCAATCGGTCTGTGGCTGATGAGTCTGATCACAGCCGGATTGCCCGATGGCAGTGCGCTGAAGGCCCATCTGGTAGAGAGCGCTGCACATATGCGCTTGTTCACCATGGGACTGGTTCTGCTGCTTGTGCTCAGATTCAATCCAAAAGGGCTGATTCCGGAAAAATAGCCCGCATTCAGAGGGGAATTTTGGGAACCGCGCCTCAGAAACGGCGCGGTTTCTTGCCTGAAAGGTAAATATTTTGTAAACGCCGGGGTCACCACTCACCTAACCGAAGCGTCCTGCGATCATTGCATCATGGGTGTCTCGGGCGGGATTGGGCGAAGTCTCTTGTTAACCATTGCAGGACGTTAGTGAACCCGATGAAACTCAGTATCAAAACCGTATTGATTGCGCTGCCACTTGCCGCGACGCTGGCCGGTTGTATCCCAACCCCCGAAGATCTTGAGACCACTCCGGTCAAAGTGCAGACGCCAAAAGGTGTGGTGACCTGCCAGTTGTACCGGCAAAACCGGGTAACGTGGGACCGAGCAATTGACTTCCCGGCCACCAAGATGTCGGTGCCCGAAGCGGATCGTTATTGCCGACAGGAAGGTCAGCGCCGTCTTAATCAGTGACCGTCGGAGCGCCTTGCCGTTGTGCGCAAGGCGTCCTTTCCAGGCGATCAGCGGTTCTTGAACAAGCTGCCCAATATGCCCCGGACCATGCGGCGACCGGTCGTGCCTTTCAATTCCTTGATCACCGCTTCGCTCATGGCTGATGCGAACGTGTCCTTGCGCCGGGTGATCCGAGCCGAAGACCGCCCGACCCGGCTGCCGGAAAACCGTCTGGCGGCGCTGAACTCGCGTTCCATCGGGGACTGGCTGGCCAGAACCTCTTCGGTTTCCGCCTGCTCTGCGGCTTGCGCTGCTGCTTGGGCACGGGCCTGAAGGATTTCATAGGCGGATTTGCGGTCTACCCGTTCACCATATTTCGCAGCCATCTTGGACGCCGCCACAAACGCCTTTCGCTCGCTCGCTGTGATCGGCCCGAGTTGAGACCCGGGTGGCCGGATCAACGTCCGTTCGACCACCCCCGGTATCCCTTTTTTCTCCAGCATCGAGGTCACGGCCTCGCCCACGCCAACCTCGCGAATGGCTGTTTCCGTGTCGAAGGCCGGGTTTTCGCGATAAGTTTCGGCGGCCAGTCGCAGGTTCTTGCGATCCTTAGCGGTGAATGCGCGCAGGGCATGCTGTATCCGGTTGCCCAGCTGGCCCAGAATATCTTCAGGGATATCGGCCGGGTTCTGCGTGATAAAATAGACCCCGACCCCCTTGGAGCGGATCAGACGCGCGACCTGCTCGACCTTGTCCACCAGAACTTTTGGGGCATCATCGAACAGCAGATGCGCTTCGTCAAAAAAGAACACCAGCTTGGGTTTGTCCGGGTCGCCAACTTCGGGCAGTTCCTCGAACAGTTCGCTGAGCAACCACAGAAGGAACGTTGCATACAGGCGCGGCGCGCCCATCAGTTTGTCCGAGGCCAGAATGTTCACCATCCCCTGCCCGTTTTCGTCCACACGCATCAGATCGGACAGATCAAGCGCAGGTTCGCCGAAAAGATTGGTGCCACCTTGGTTTTCCAATACCAGCAGGCGACGTTGAATCGCACCGATCGAGGCGGTCGATACATTGCCATAGCGCAGTGACAGCTGCTCTCTGTTCTCGCCTATCCAGACCAGAAGAGCTTGCAGGTCCTTGAGGTCCAGCAGCGGCATGCCTTCCTCGTCCGCGACGCGGAAAGCAATGTTCAGGATGCCCTCCTGCGCCTCACTCAGTTCCAACAAGCGGGACAACAACAGCGGTCCCATTTCCGTGACAGTGGTACGAACCGGGTGACCCTGATCCCCGAACAGGTCCCAAAAGGTCACCGGGCATGCTGCGTAGGAAAACGCATCAAAGCCGATCCGGGATGCCCGGTCCTGAAACGCCTGATGCAGCTTGTGATCTGCACTGCCGGGTTTTGCGAGCCCCGAAAGATCGCCTTTGACATCAGCGAGGAAAACCGGAACGCCAGCCTGCGAAAACCCCTCGGCCAGAATTTGCAGTGTCACGGTTTTGCCCGTTCCCGTGGCCCCGGCAATCAGACCATGCCGGTTTGCGTAATCCAACGCCAGTCCCTGTGGCTGACCATACTCGGTTCCGCCACCGCCAACGAATAACTTGTTTTCCATCTGATACCTGTCCCAACTTCTACCGATCTGTCCAAAGCATACAAAGTTAACCTTTGGGTGCGATAGTCAATCTGCTTTCCAAGCGGTGTTCCGGGCGGAAAGCGACTTCCTCCCTGTCGACTGGCCGTGCCTTCGGGCACGGCTCTTTTTTGCGTCTTTGATGGTTTATCGAAGGAAATGCATCACTTTTTCAGGTTAACAGTTGACCACTGGGTTCGCCTTTCGTAACGTCGCGCCATAACTAAGTCGGCCAGTCCGACGGGGAGAACCAAAACGTCAAGGGAGCCGCTGTACCGGCTCCCTTTTCTGTTGTGTCGACGCATTGAAACTCCCCTCAAACGGCGGAAATCCGACAATTTAAACTTTGGTGCGTCGGTTTGAACCTGACAGTCTCAAGCAAGGATGATAGACGGAACAAAAAGCTGGATCAGCAACACGAGGCATTCATGATCAAGAACCTTCTCACCTTCAACGTCGTCGCCGCAGCGTTGTTCAGCAGCGCGGTCTTCGCACAAGAAGCGGCCCAGGAAGAGCAGACCGAAGCACAGGTCCCGCAAACCGAAGCCGGATCCGATCTGGATCTGGGCGAAGAAGGTCCGCGCGTTGGCGAGCAATATGTCAAAGAAGAAAGTGGCGATTGGAATATCACCTGCCTGAAAACCGAAGATGGCAACGATCCCTGTCTTCTGCGCCAGGTTCTTTTGGGCGAAGAGGGTCTGCCCTTTGCAGAGATTTCCGTCAACAAACTGCCCGAGGGAAACGCGGCTGTTGCCGGTGCAAGCCTGATCGTACCACTTGAAACCATGCTTCAGGCACAGGTTGCTCTGTCCATCGACGGCGCACCGGGCAAGCGTTACGACTATCACCATTGCAACCGGGTCGGGTGTGTCGCGCAGCTAGGCTTCACCCAAGGCGATATTGACGCGATGAAAGGTGGCACCACGGCGACTATTTCTCTGGTGTCAATTCTTGCCCCCACTCAGTTGCTCGAGACTGAAATGTCCTTGGCGGGCTTCACCAGCGGCTTTGACAAGTTGATACCGCTCGAGAACTGAACCGAGCAGAAACAAATGCGCCGCTGGCTCCAACCAGCGGCTTTTTTTTGTAGCGTAACGACGCTTCAGACGCGTTTCAGTGCCAGAACTGCATTCAACCCACCAAATGCGAAGGCATTGCTAAGCGCCACATCGATTTTCGCATCGCGCGCCTCGTTCGGAACCACATCCAGGGCACATTCGGGGTCGGGTTCTTCATAGCCGATTGTCGGCGCAATAACCCCGTCGCGCAGAGCCATGATACACGCCAACAACTCGACCGCGCCGGTGCCGCCGATCAGATGACCATGCATCGACTTGGTCGATGAAATCATCAGATCATCGGCGTGTTTGCCAAATACATCTGCAACAGCCGCGCATTCGGTCTTGTCATTGGCCGCGGTGCCCGTCCCGTGCGCGTTGATATAGCCAACGTCGCTGGCGTTCAGCCCGGCATCCGCCAGTGCCCCGGCCATTGCGCGCGAGGCGCCCTGTTTGCTGGGCATCACGATATCTGCCGCGTCCGAGGACATTGCAAAGCCGACCACTTCGCACAGGATATCCGCGCCGCGCGCCCGAGCGTGATCATATTCTTCAAATACGAAGACGCCAGCACCCTCGCCTTGCACCATGCCGTTGCGATTGGCGCTAAAAGGTCGGCAGGCGTCTTTGGACATGACGCGCAACCCCTCCCACGCCTTGACGCCGCCAAAGCACAACATCGATTCTGAACCGCCAGTGAGCATAGCCGGCGCGGCGCCACTGCGGACCATTTGAAACGCCAGCGCCATGGCGTGGTTCGACGACGCGCAAGCGGTTGAAACAGTAAAACTGGGACCTTTGAGGTTGTGTTCCATCGACACATGGCTTGCCGCTGCGTTGTTCATCAGCTTGGGCACCACAAAAGGATGCACACGGTTCTTTCCGTCCTCATAGACGGACCGGTAATTGTCGTCCCAGGTCGAAACACCACCACCAGCTGTCCCCAGAACCACCCCAGAGCGCGCGGCCACGTCACCGTGAAATTCGATCCCGGATTGCTGGATGGCCTCTTTCGCGGCGGTCAGCGTGAACTGCGTGAACCGATCATACAGGGTCATCTGCTGGCGGTTGAAACGGCCTTCAGCCTCGAACCCGCGCACCTGCCCACCGATTTTGATAGCCAGCCTCTCGACATCACGAAACTCCAACTCAGAGATTCCGCAACGACCCTCGCGCATGGCTTCCAGCGTATCGGGCACCGAGTGGCCCAGTGAGTTGATTGTACCGGCCCCGGTAATGACGACGCGCTTCATGAGATTATGTCAGACCTTTTCCGACACCAGCTTTTCGATACCCGCGATGATCTTCGCGACATTCGATATGTCAAAATCACTGGCAGTTGGCTCATTCGCATTGAACGGCACCGAGATGTCAAACTCTTCTTCGATAGCGAAAATGCTTTCGACCAGGCCCAGGCTGTCGATACCCAGATCCTCGAGGGTGCTGTCGGGTGTGACATCCGATGGCTCCAGCACGGCCTGCTCTGCAATGATTGCGATGACGCGGTCGCTGATGCTCATATCGTTCCCCTGATTGTCGCGTTGGGGATGATTTAATCGCTCGGAGGCTGTTTGGAAACAGCCTTTTTCAAAGCCGCTACGTCGCTGGCCAATCGGGGCAGACGACGCTGCGCTTTGTATATCTCGGTATGGCTTTCCATTTTGATACCGGGATAGCCCATAATGACACGTCCGGCAGGAACGTTGGACAGTATCTTGGTGCCGCCGCCCGAGATCACGCCATCGCCGATGAAAATGTTGTCTACAACCCCGGTCTGGCCACCCAAGACCACGTTGTTGCCTATTTCAACCGAACCGGAAACACCTGTCTGACCGCATAGCAAACAATCATTTCCGACCCGCGTATTGTGGCCCACATGCACGAGGTTATCCAGTTTCGACCCGCTGCCGATCACCGTGTTGCGGATCGTGCCATTGTCGACAGTGCAGTTTGAGCCGACCTCGACATCATCTCCGATCTCGACCGCGCCAAGCGAGTGGATGCGCAGCCAGCTTTGCGCCTTGGCCTCGCCCTGATCGCCCAGGGTCTTTCGGGCATTTTCGGCCCCTGACACTTCGGGTGTCACAAAACTGAAACCGTCCCCTCCGATACGCGCACCGGGTTGGGCGATGAATCTGTCACCGATCTGACACCGCGCGCCGATGCTGACCATTTCGCGCAATACGGCGTTTTCACCGATTGAGGCATCCATGCCGATCACACAATGCGACCCAATTACCGAGCCTGCCCCAACCCGCGCACGCGCACCGATCACGGCCAGAGGTCCAATTGATACGTCAGCACCAATCTCCGCGGTGGGGTCTACAACTGCCGACGGGTGAATGCCCTCGGCGACACCCTGCCCCCGGTCCAACATCGACGTTATCCCCGCCATCGCCATTCGGGGACGTTTCACAAAGATCGCGGCATCTAGGCCAAGGGCCTTCCAGTCCGCTCCTTCCCAAAGAACAGCGGCCCGTGCGCCGCCTGTTGAAAGAGCCTCGGCATATTTTGGTGCCATGGCCATTGCCAGATCGGTTGGCCCCGCATCACCAGGCTCCGCTGCGCGCAGTATCGTCAGATCGGTTTGTCCCTCGGCTTCGGCACCAAGAGACTGAGCGATTTGCTGAATAGTGAACTGCATGTCGGGCTTCCTTGTTGCAGGATTTGCCCCAGTGATTACCCCTGAACGTCCGGCAGGACCACCCCTGCCTTCTGCAGCGCGTCCCAGATTTTTTGATCCCGTTTGTAAACGTCGCGACGATACTGGACCTCACCCTTGGGGCCGATATACGCCGTGCGGTAGATCAGATGCACCGGAACCGGTTTTTCCAGGTTGACCTTGGTCTCTTTGCCGGTGTTCAGGACACGATGGAAAAATGCCTTGGGGTCCTCTTCCTGCCGGGCCAGCAGCGCATAGGCAAACTCAAACGGTTGGGCCAGTCGGATACAGCCATGAGAGAAAGCCCGCACCTCACGCGCAAACAGACTTTTCTGTGGCGTATCATGCAGATAGATGTTGTGCTTATTGGGGAACATGAACTTTACCAGCCCCAACGCATTGCTCTTGCTGGGGGGCTGTCGCATCGAAAACGGGAAGTTTCGCGCGGTGAACTGATTGAAGTCCACCGCCCCGCGATTCACCTGACGTCCGCGCCGGTCCGTGATCTGGATGTGACCCACCGCATTCGGGTTCGCGCGCAGCTTTGGCAGGTATTCCTTGGTGATGATCGAGCGTGGCACATACCAGCTTGGATTGATCACCATATGCTCCATCTCATCCGAGAACTCGGGGCTGCGGCGGTCATGTACGTTCTTGCCGATGACCGCGCGAGTTTCAAATGTCACCCGACCATCGTCGACGATTTTGGCCGAGAAATCGGCCTGATTGACCAGAACATGCCGTTCGCCGCGCTCCTCCGGCAGCCAGCGTTCCCGCTCTAACGCCACCAGAACGGCCTTCAGCCTGTCCGATGCCGGGCGATTCAATTCGGTGATGGTGCCTTTGCCAGCAACACCATCTGCTTCAAGTCCGTGCGCTGCTTGGAAAGCCTGTACTGCCGCGACCAACGCATCGTCATAATCAGGGCTGGCCGTGGGTTTCAGATACCCCATCGTTACCAACCGATTGCGCAACTTTACGACGTTCGCACCGGAGTCACCCCTCTCGAGTTTTGTGACGGGCACAGTCGGCCCCCAACCGCCCTGGGCGATCAGATCCTGCAGGGCCATCTTCTGCTTCATCAATGCGCGGTATTGCGGCGAGTTCGGACCAAGCTGTTGGATATAGCCCCCCGGATGACCCGCGACGAGGCGCTGCAAATGGTCTGCAGCCGGACGCCGCTCGACCTCGCGCACAAGCCCATCGTCGATTTGAGATGGCCTGACAGTTCCGGCCTGCAAGTCGCTGGCATATTTCACAAAAACCCGGCTCAGCTGAGCCTCAATCGCACCCAGATCGCGTGTGGTTCGCGCCTGTTCCATCTGGTCGATGAGGGACTGTACGTCATAACGCCCCGCAGGCAGACCGTGGCGATCGGTATTCGACAACGCCTGAACCAAAGCTGCCCGACGCGATTTGTGCTCGGGCCCGGTTCCGACCCAAATGGGCTGATATCCGTTCTGGCGGTAGTACGCCGAAATAGCCGGGTTCGATGCGGTGTTTTCCGCCAGCGCCATCTGGAACGCGGTCGAACTTGTGTCCCCCTTGGCAAAGGACGCGGACAAGGCAAAACCCAGCGCAAAGAGGAAACGGGTACTGGTACGGGCAACAGGCGACATGAGATGACCTTGGTTATTCAATGACTTGAGCGCCTCAAACAGGGCGTAAGGGAAATAATGTTCGTTCACTTCAGACTTGTCTATTCACAAATGTATCACCAATCCGCATCTTTTGCGCGCTGATGCGCGTTTGCATCTCGCTTTTGGACGCCTGCTCAATTTCGTGACTCGTCTGCGTCAATTGCGCAAAAAACTGCCGAAAATTCCCCCTTGAAAGCGCCTGAGCGAAACACTGCTTGGCTCACGAATCCGGCTGTGTCATAAAATCCGCATCTGGGATGGGAAAAAATTAAGACAGCATGCGTAACATCGTGTGCAGGCAGGAACAGTACGGGACGAAACAAAAATGACCAAGAGCAGTAGTTCGGGCTTGACCCGACGTGCCCTATTGGGCGCATTTGCCGCTACGGCAGTGATCGCGGCACCGACCTATTCCAATGCAGCAGGGTTTCTTCGCGGCGGTGGCGATATTCGTCGTATCCGCATGTATTCCGGACGCACCGGCGAACGGATCGACATGGTCTATTGGGTCGATGGAAAATACATCAAGGACGCCGTCAAGGAAGTGAACCACTTCATGCGTGACTGGCGCAATGATCAGGTCATGAAGATGGACCTGCGGACGATCGACATCATGGCCGCCTCGCACAATCTTCTGGATGTCAGCGAACCCTACATGCTGTTGTCGGGATATCGTTCACCAAAGACCAACGCGATGCTGCGGTCGCGGTCTCGCGGTGTGGCGCGGAATTCGCTTCACATGAAGGGACAGGCTGCGGATCTTCGGCTGGGGTCTCGATCGGTCTCTCAGATGGCAAAGGCCGCCATGTCTTGCCGCGCGGGCGGCGTGGGTCAGTACTATCGCTCCAATTTCGTGCACATGGATTGCGGCGACGTCCGTACATGGCGCGGCTGAACGGCACCAGATACGTCCCAGACAACAACTGCCCAGTTCCAACAAGACATTGCCGCGCGTTTAGCGCGGTGAAACATATACTTTATTTTTCTTTCGTAATCGCTCAGGCTGCAGATGCTCTGGGACCGCGATTGTGTTGATCACTCCGCGGCTCATAAAGCCAAGCTTTGATGATTTAACGATTGCGATGCCATGAAAATATTGTCTTTCAAACCTGGTCATGACGGTACGATTGCAGGCATAGACACAACTTCACGACGATTGCTGTTTTCATATGAGGCCGAAAAGGGCGGCTTCCCACGCAATGCCGCCGTAACACCGGATACCTTTATTGACGCAGGCCTCTGGTTCAACCAACTACCGGACGGGATTGCGCTGAGTGGCTGGTCCATACCGCAATCGGATCATGCCACCGTCTCGGGCGCAGGATATCGCGGCGTTGGTCCGGGGTCAGAGCAATTCAGAAAGACGACCTTTTTCGGCAAGACGCTGGACTATTATTCCTCGACACATGAGCGGTCGCACTTATGGGCAGCTTACGCACTATCGCCATTCCCGCAGGGCGAACCCTGCTATGCCCTGGTTTGGGAGGGCGTGTTGGGCGATTTCTACGAGATCGACAGCGCCTTGAATATTCACCATCTGGGCCAGGTTCTCAGCGCACCCGGTCACAAATACGCGTCACTTTATGACCTGGCCGACCCGGCCTACAGGCCATCCGATGGTACGTTCCGCAAAAGCAACGCCGGCAAACTGATGGCGGCTAGCGCCATGGGTGATGCGAGCCGCGTGGACAAGGATGCGGATGCGTTGATCGAAGCCATACTGGACTGGGATTCCGATACGAAGCCGCTGAAAAAAAGTGACTTTTCTTCTTCGCGCTTTTTTGACATAGGTACAGATAGTTCGCAGTTTCATGATCTGGCAGCCAGATTCTCGGATGCTCTGTTTGATCGGTTCCACCGATTTGCCGAGGCAAATTTGACAAACGGGTATCCGTTGCTGATTTCCGGCGGCTGTGGATTAAATTGCGACTGGAACACGCGCTGGAAGAACAGCGGTTTGTTCCGCGATGTTTTTGTGCCGCCCTGTACCAGCGATTCCGGCAGCGCGATCGGGACCGCCGTGGATGCGATGCGGCACTATACTGGGCAGGCAAAACTGGACTGGGACGTGAACTCCGGACAGGCGTTCATCGACGATCAGATCGATCTGACGGATGTCAGCATGTCAGAGTTGAACCTATCGGACGTCGCTGCCGCCTTGCATGAGGGCGCAGTCGTCGGTTGGGCCACTGGAAACTGTGAGATCGGACCGCGCGCGTTGGGGAACCGATCAATTCTTGCCGCGCCGTTTGATGCTGCAACTCGAACCCGGTTGAACCTTATCAAGGGACGGCACTCAGATGCGCCGATCGCACCGGTTTGCCTTGAGGAAGACGTGTCAGAACATTTCGACTGGGACGGCCCATCGCCTTACATGTTGCATTTTCAGAGGGTCACCGACCCCAGATTGAAGGCGGTCGAGCATCTGGACGGGTCGGCACGTGTGCAAACCGTGAACCGGCAACAGAACGCGCGGCTCTACACGTTGCTGCAAGAATACAAAAAGCTCTCGGGTGTCGGAGTGCTTTGCAATACGTCTCTGAATTTCCAGAACGCTGGATTCATCAACAGAACCAGCGACTTGAACCGCTACGCGCGCTCTGCCGGGTTGGATGCATTCGTGGCCGGAATTTCATTTTACCGGTTCAAATAGTTGAGGCCAAGTCTTTCGGACTATTACAAAAGGCCCCCTAACCCAGGAATACAGACCTCTGGACGCGGATTTGAGTAGATGGCGCACCTGAGAGGATTATTGTCTAGCTTCATTGCCATTTTTGCAACTTATTAACAATGACTTAAGGCCACTAACGTTACGCATGTGTCAACTATTGTGTCACCTAAGAAGTCCAACTTTTTTGTTGGTGGGGCTCACTATTTCGTCATCGTTAAAATGGGCAGTCGGCATCAGCAGAGAACTGGTCAAGGCTCAGACTTTCTTGTTATCCTTGCCAAACGGTATCCGCTCAAGGTCCTGCGGGTGAAAAAAACTATGCGCCTCGCCTGCGGCATCTCGTTGATACTCAGAACCATTTTTTTTGAAAATTGGGGGGATTTCTCCAATGAAGGAAAAATCAGCTTCTGAAGTTAAACTTTGGTATCAAACTCTAGAGTTGATCCGCTACATACTGATCGGAAACCCCCTAAAACGCTTTTTTACGACAATTTTCTTTGGCGGAATTACCTTAATCGGCGGCGAAGGGCTGATATACCTGCTTGCGGAATCCGCACTGGTTCACGTCGATTTGGGTGCCGACGGCTCAGAGCAGAACCATGATGCTGACAGAAATCTGCTAACCGTGCGAAACGCCGGTTTATTGCTTTGCGCCACCGGAATCTTCCTTCACTTGGCTCTGTATGCCTTTGAAAAGTTTACAGAATGGAAGGCAGCAAAAAGGGCACATAGAAACAAGAAGGCCCAGCTGGTTGGAAAACTAAACGAAATCGCACGCACATTTTCTGATGACCAAATCCCTACCCACTCCAACCACATAAAAGACGATATCGATGAAGCAAAGAAACTTGCGCTGGAACTTAAACCTGAGCTGACTGAAGCTGTTCTGTCAGATCCGATGTTTGCCGTCGTTGCTGCAGCCAAAATCGATCCAGCATTATCCAATCCATATTTGGGTGTGACCGCTGAAAAGCTTATGGAATTCGCCAGGCGTTTGGCGGATAACTCAAAATCGATAACCGCTGCGTCGACACTTTCCGTTAGAAGACTGATTGAGTATTCAGCCGTCCTCGCATTCGGATTGGTTGGATTGTTTTTTGTGTCCATAGCAGTTGGTTCGTTCAAAGCACCAATGCGCATAACTACACTGGCGGAAAGTGGTGAAACATGGAGCCCCGGCGACTGCTACCGGCCAGATGGTTGTCCCGGGAAAAAAATCTCGGGAAAAATCTTCGACTGGCTTTCAGAAGAGTGCCCATTGCCTAGCTTTATTTTCGGCGATTGCGACGGTATTGTAGCGCAGTATGCTACTGGGCGACGTTATAACACATATTTCGACAAGCAAGATATGCTTTGGCCGTTGGAGCTTGCCGGTCCTTTCAGAGTGGCAACTCGGGACCCCTTTTCAATTTACGAGCAGCTTGCCGAAACCTACCCAGATTGCATCGTGATTAAAAAAACTGATACTGGTCTCTTTCTGGAGGTCAAAAAAACTGAAGAGATTTGTAGAAACGTAAAGGAGGATTGAAATGCTTCTTAGAATTCTTTTTTATTTTTTGTTTTCAGTACTTTCCATGGGACTTTCCCACGAAGTGGTCGCAGCTACGTATACGTGTACAGAAGTGGATGACAAGGCCACCCTGACTTATAGCGGTGGCGACACTGTTACCGACAATCACTCAGACAAGAACTGTAGTTGGACAATTGGTACTTCAAATTGTTCCGGTTGTTATCGACCAGAATGGCGTCAGTTTCAAACCTTGATAAACGAACTCGCTACAAACGCTGGGTATAGCCTCTATAGGGATCGTTCTATTAAAGAGTTTTTTCCAGCTATGTATACGATTGCACAAGAAAGACTGGGAGTTGATTTAAGTAACGTTGATCTAGACGAATTTAGCTGTGATCGACATGATTCCTATGGTGATGTCTACCTCGACTATGACAACGTCGGATTTAATGCCTCGATCGCCTGCATAGTTTTCGAACCTGGGTACAACAATGAAGTCCGCATAGGAAATACACTGATTCAAACTGCCAACGACCTTCTAATCATTTCTGTCAAAGGCAGTGGTTGGGATGATGGCGAGATAACCACCTACGTGACAGTGCCCCGTTAGTACCTGACTGCAACAAGGCCTTCTTTGGCTCTGAAACCAACGGGTCCGCCACCTGCTTTGGGAAACGGAAGATCATGAATGGCATACAAGCAACCGAAGCAGAAAGTTCTTTAGCTTTGTGGCTGGTTTAGGTGAACAGGAAACATGAACTGCTCGGCCCTGTACTGTCGTTGACCACGCTAAAAGTTGGTTTGGCTGTTTCACAGGGCCGTTTACCAAGAAACTTCGTCTAATTCAGCACTGAGCTTCCATAGCGACTGATTGACGAGCATCATTGACGATCCGGTAGACTGATCTCTGAGAAATACTCAGGCGCTGGGCTATTTCTTGCTTCTTATAGCCTTGACCCAGTAGCTGAAGCACCTCAGAGGTTCGCATACGTGCCGTTGGTTTTCTGCCTTTGTATTTGCCCTCGGCTTTGGCCTTGGCTATTCCTTCTCGCTGACGTTCCAGCATCATCTCTCTTTCAAACTGAGAGATAGACCCAAGGACATTCAGCATGAGCTTCCCTGTGGCTGTGGAGGTATCAAGGGACATGTCGAGTACTCTTAGGGCGACGCCACTCTTTGTGAGTTCATCCACTATCTCTCCGAGGTGTCGGACCGAACGAGCAAGACGGTCAAGCTTGGTGACTATGAGGACATCTCCCTCTCTGCAGAAGCTGAGGGCGTCACTGAGGGCCTCTCTGCGGGCAACAGAGGAGACTTGCTCGGAGTAGATCTTCTCACATCCAACTTCTGAGAGTGTCTTCTGTTGAGCTTCCAATCCTGCTTGTTGTTCCAGTGTAGATGTTCTTGCGTATCCGATAATCATGCTGGCGGTTTCCTTTAGGTTCCTAGACGTTGAGGCAATTGCTTGCCAAAAGCCGAGATCGACTTCATTGCCACCATTTCCTCCACCCTGGGAAGACGGACACAGAACCTTGGCCTATTGGCAGATTTTTTTAGCTGGAAACTAAGGGGTGGGGGGTTTTGGAAACCGACTTCAAAAAGGAGGGGCTATATTGTTCTTATTATTCCCACAAAAAAAACGGTTCCTTAGAGGTGCAGAAGCTGAAAGGTATGAGCACCAGAATCTCAGTTAATTGAGTGCACTGTCTTATCAGGACTGAGCGGCCCAAGGTTGCGACTATTCAACGGCGTCAACGGTTTGACTATCAATTGGCTGTACGGTGCGGAGCCGATGACCAAGGCTGTGGTAGGCGCTACTTATCACGTCTCGCCAGCCATCCGCCGCAAGGCTTAAACATACGGGATCAAGCGCACGTTTTACGTCGTCGGGTGCCCACACACGGTTCAGTTGCTTTGCCTTCGCGTAGACGACAGCATAACCAATGCGGCCTAGGAAGATTTTCTCCGCCCACTCTGTTGCAAGATAGCGCACCAGTTCTGGGTCTTCATGGTTGCCATACCTAACCGTCAGGTCATCTTTCGTGTCGCCAATGGACGGATAAAGCATATTGACGAACAGTTCGTTCGTCGTTTCGATGTAGATCGCTGCTTTGCCTGTTATCCCATGATCTTCGATGTCCTGTTCGTCGCGCAGTTGGATAAATTCCGGCGGCTGTTCCATATTCTTGGATATCGACGCACGCTTCGTACCCAGCGGGTTGAAGATCAATTCGTCTGGTTTTTCTGAACTGACTTGGTCGCTTTTCCCCTCCCCGCCCTCAGGATTCGGTTGGGCGCCACGAGCGCCACCATCTGTTACCGGTTGGTCGCCCAACAATGACTCACGCGGGCTTTTCACGCGCAATCGAAGGTTATTCAGCATCTGTTGGAGTTCTTTGCGTAGCTCGCTTGTGTCTGTCGAGCTTTTGGGTGCGAACTCACTTATGCGATCTATCAGCCACTGTGGGCGATTTCGATACACAAGCTCTGCGAAGTCTTCGACTGTGACTTCCCTTTGATCTCCGGCCTTCAACTGCAAAAAACGCCTGTAAGGCTCATGACGTACCGGGAAATCGTCCGGCACTTCGATGTGAACTGAAATATGCTTGGCTCCAAACGGAATGCCGAACATCGGAGCGTCTACCTTCCACTTTTGAGACTTCCGCACATCGTACATCTCACCCTTGTAGATAATGCAGGCAGTGCTCAGGTTAGACGCGAAGGACCCGCTGACGGATTGATTGTGCGACGTGTTCTTGTATGGCGGATCGAAGTAGAAGTGGATGACAATCCCACCCTCGACTTCGACAGCTTCGTATCCACCAAATACGTCCCGACGTTCCAGAATGGTCTTGAAGGTCCGGCGTCCGTCACGCGGATGAGTACCCTCATTCAGGCCTAACTCAACACCCTCCGGCAGGCGATAGATACGGTGGTACAGCCCCGTAGCGATCCACTGTCTGTCCGTCTCTGGGTCGCCGTCGTATGGGTCAGCAACGGTATCTTGCTCTGCTCGGTTGCCAAGAAGAACAACTTCCGTCCAATCCTCGTCGGTGCTGTACTCGCCTTCAGTGATGACTTGGTCAGTTACATCCAGCACCTCTTCAAAGCCATCTTCAACCGGCTGGGGTATCTTGCCATATATACCGTCTCGGTTCCCCATGAGAACTTGGCTCACGGCACCGTCGCGGCAGGATCGGTATCGCATTCCAAGTTTGTTTGATGGCAGTGAAGCGACCTTCGCACCCATGCCGAAGTTGCCTTCCAATGCCATGTCTTTGCCGAGTGACGCTGCCAAGTCACAGATGTGGAGCAACTGACCACTATCCAGACCCGGCCCCGTGTTCCATATCGCAAGCTTCCTTGCCGACCCAGTAAGCTCTACGTGCTTACCGAGTATCTCGACCCTTCGACCGAACAGGTCGTCCGCTTTCGAGGCAGCTTCAATCGCGTTCACGACAAGTTCACGAAGCATCATCGTCTTCGGACACTGCTCGATCTGCCTTGCGACCGTGAAGTCGATGTCGTGGATTTTGAGAGGATGGATACGGTTAAAGTCGATCACTGGAACACCCTCATAGCTTGAATTCGCCACCACGGGACGACGTGGCTCCGAACCGGCTCTCGACTTCGCCTACAGCATCGCGCAGCGCCTTTATTATCTTCCGCGTCTCTTCCTGCTCGTAGGTATACGTTGCCCGGTTTGACAGGTTGCCAATAAGCCTTATTGCATCGAGCGCCTTATTGGTCCGTTTTTCAGCAAGTTCTCTGAACTTCTCGTGTTTCTTGTCCATAATACCCACCTACTCCACACAAACACCGAGGATCGTCGCTTCACGCCTCATGGAGGAGATATTATTGTCATATATAGGAATATTTCAAGATTATTTGTAGTTTATTTTACTAATATTTCATAAATACCTTATATTTTGAAGTGCGAAAAGAAAGCTGTCTTCGCCGTAAGGATTTGTATTTTAACTATTTTAAGGAAGTTCTCCGACGAATCTCTACGATGTCACAACAGTGCTGTGTGGGAGAGTGGATTCAGCATCTGATGAAACCTATGCAAACTAAAGCCACGTCTTCCAGAAAAGTTTGGAACAAAGAAGACACTGCCGTCCATGCGCTTTTTCGGAACGATAGCTTACCGCCACCGAAGAATACAGACATCAAGGCAGACAAGTAGGCTTCCCAATCGCGGCGTTGACGACAGCCAGCAGCCGTTTCGTGTCACGTGCCGATCTCTTAATTCAGAGGACTTTATCTTTCTCAAAAACCGCGATTGCCTTGGTACAGTTCAACCTCCCTCTTCCAGATTGTGCCCATTAGCCCCACTATTCAGCGAACTCACCAGAGCTTCGGTTTCACCGAAGGCTTCTTTTTCGACCTCAAACGAGGTGGTGCCACAAGTGATACCTAACCGCACAGTTTGCCTGGCGTAGACAATGCCATGAATTCAATGTGTTGATCTTATTCTCGAGCAACTGAGTTAGGTCAGCGAACCAACCCTATGTCCGTCGGGAATGCTACAAAGAAGACACGTCCAATTACCTTATCGTGAAAAACAAAGCCACCACCTTGCTCGGTGCCCCATGAATGGGGTCGATTATCTCCAATAACAAAAAATGCATCGCGCGGTACTATGTAAGTTGGGCTTTCTGCATATATTTCGCGATAGTTCTGTAAGACTCGGTAACTTCTCCCATTAGGCAGAGTTTCGGTAAATTCCGATAGCCTTTCTATATCTGGCTCCTGATCGACATCCCAGTATATTGAAACCTCTATGTTTTGACGTCCCTCTACTGACTCACGTACCACCTCGGCACCATCAATTTTCATTTTACCATCTTCCGTGAATTCGACGGTTTGGCCCCCAATAGCGATCACCCTTTGAATGTCATCCACATAGTCTGTAAATTGGTTGAAACTTCTTCCTTGAATTTCACCAAACGCAATTACGTCGCCTGGTTCGAGTTCAGCAGGGTTTACCCTCAAATCAATTATAGCAAGAGACCCGCCTGGGAGTGTCGGTTGCATCGACGACCAAGGCCAAACTCCGTTGTATGTAGGTGCTCCAAGCGGCCCCATCATTGAGTGGCGAAGGTAGGTCTTTGCAGACTCAACTCCACTAACGCCAGCAACCGCACAAAAAGCAACAACATTAGCGACAATAGCTATTAGAAAGTACTTAATGATCCCGACGCCACATGCGACACAAGACAATCGAAGAGTTAGGAAACCACCAACTAAACCAACTGCCATAAAAACCAAATTGTAGATGATCAAGTGTTTCCACAGCATCACACTTGAAAACAACTCAAACACAGAGAGAAATAACAATACGGAGATCGTCATGGACAAAAAGCAAATTGACGTACCATACAACAGTGCCCGCAATAATCTTTGCGGCCGTACTTTGTAGCCCAACAACGCTAGAAGTAAAGCTGAGGGTATCGCCCAGACGACCACAACAAAGAGTGTGATGCTTACCAACGGCTTGGGAACAGTCTCCAAAAACAATCTGACTAGTTTGTTTTCCGAGTCGAAAGAATAATAGCTAAACGGATTATCTGGCCAAAAAGTTTCGAAAGCCGCAACACAAAACAACACTGACACAGCAAAAAATGCGACCGGGTCTAGGAGCTTTCTATTCTTAAGTAATATCTTTAGGCTTCCGGAGTAGAACACTGGAAACACTGAGAGATATTTGATCAGCAAATCCCCGGTTTTCTTTATGTATCCTGATTGTTGGTATGATTTTGCAAGTGTTTCCGAATATCTCCTAAGTCGGGTTCTGAATAAACTTTCTGAAAATCTGCCAAGCATCAATAAATCTCCGATCTAATACCCACGATGGCCGACCCACGATCTGAATATTAAATCCGAATGCGCCGTTACAAAGCCATGTCGAATTCGTACATCGATGCAACGCCGACAGCGCTGCCTCAAAAGCATTGACAGTTATGTCAAAATTCGCACCAATTGTCACGTCAGCAGTCGCGACACTGATTGCTATCTCGTCTTTCTTACATCCAAGCGTTCCCATTAAGTTCACGACTAGCAAGCGCTTAACCTCTCCGATCAAAGTCTCGGGTTGGCCCCCAAATCTACCTATCATCCGAGATTTCCGTCAGTTCGTGATGCGTGGGCAAAGGCCGTAACGTCGCGTCGTGGGGACTCGTTGGCATTCCGGAACGGCTCTTTAGTTTCATGCGAACAGTGATGGCTGCACAGTCCAGTTGGGATTTTACATCAAACCGACAAGTCTAAAATGCTCTGGGATGTTGTCTGATGAAGTCTCAAGAGTTTTGAATCTCTCAGAGTTGGAGGCTTTAAGCACATAACAAAAGCGAGGTTTAACAAATTGATATAAAACCTAAATAAGTCAAACTATCCATTGCCCCGAGAGCGCTCTGAGAGCCTCTTAGAGCCCCGTAAGGCGGTCCATTACAACCTCTTAGCCCTAACCCCCTACCAGAAAGAAGCAAACGGCCCTGTACTGTTCCTTTGGATTGATCCAATGAAGCCAAGCATCTCGTTGATTGTATCGATGAATAAAAGACTCTAAAAGCCACTTAAACTTAACAAACACTCGGAGCCATTCAACGACGGCCTTAGCGTTCATAGTAACCCGTAAGGTAGGACATTATGGTATCTACCGTTAGCATTTTAGAAGTAGACTACAAGCAATCTAATACACATCGTATGGTCAAACCAAATCTTACACGTAGGAGCAGTAAGTAATTGAATCAGATAAGTTAATAGTCCCAGTATCTACTGAGGATTCTTCTTCATCAAAGTTCCACCTCTAAGGTTGGCTTAACTCCAACATGCTCAAAAAACGCTTCGATGAACACTTCTTTTGCAGTATCTATGTCCTTTGCGCGAACAATTAGACAATCATGGATTGGAAGTGCTGGTACATTGTGTTCGCGTTTTAGTATCAGGAGAGTGCGATTCATTATGTTTGAGTCAATTGCCTGAAGTTTCAGCGAGTTAAATCCACGAGCCTCTAGATCATCCAAGAAGGGGTAGTACTCTATCAGTTTAGATTGGACTGGGTTGCTTCTACTGCTTACCCTTCCATTACCAACAATTGTATTTACTGCCTGTTTGACTTCGGCTCGATCAATTCCCGCTATCTCGTAAAGGTCGACACCAGCTTCATACTCGGCACCAAACAAGCCATGAAGCATGGTTAGTTGACAGGCCTTTATGTCGATTTCAGCTGTAGCTTCGCCACCAATCTGGATACCTTTACGGTCTTCAGACTTCCAATTTATGTAGGTGGACTCAGAACCGTAAAATCTACCCCCCATATCCCATTGATAGTCCTCAGTATCGCCATTGTTGAACAAGCGATACAGCGCAGGAGGCGCACCAAAGCTGTACTGCCATTCAGCCAAGAATCCATTGATTTCCCGAACATCAGCTTCGAGTGCATCAGTCTTTGGTGTTTTTTCGTACGGAATGAGTCTGCCCTTAGCCTGACCACTGGTCTTTGTTGCTCTGAGGCTGACCGGTTGGGACTTTTTGAATTCTGTCCTGAAATGCAGAGACAAAGTAGCTGGGCTTATTCCAAATTCCTCAAGCTTTGTCAGCAAAAGAGGTTTCGCCCGAAGTCGGGTAGCCCAACGCTTATTGGGAGTGTTCGGATGATATATCTCCCCATCCCATTCATCACTGCCTCGAAAGCCGTCAACAACGTCCAATAGGCCCATATGGGGCCATTCTTCCTTTAGGGATTCATAGTGTCTGCTAGATGCCAAAGTGTCTCTGAACTTGGTTCTATCACTCAATCGCCAACAGTAACCGTTTGCCTCACTGTTCAATGCTGCTTCCAACAAATCTCCTATAAGCGCAGCAATAGTAGCTTTTAGTGACAGAGCAGCTTCAGCTTTGAGGCCCCTTATTCTTCTTCCTTGTTCTTTGCGAAAGGAAACGGTTTGCTCAAACAACTCATCAACGGCCCTTTTAGCTTCTTCTGAAAAGGGAACCATCAGTAAAGGAGCCATTTTTGCTGACCTCAGTTCCTCAGGTTCAAAGTCTGGAACGATCTTCTCAGCAATGCCTTTTTCGTCTTTCATTTCTTTTTTCTTCAATCGTTTACGTTGGATTTACCGCATGTACTAGCTCGCATTCGATCATATGCAGTAGATGATTATGAAGAACCGAGAGCTCATGTCCCAAACCGTAGGTTTCCCCTACACCGTAAGTCTTCCAGCCCCCGATCCGGTCATGAATATCCTTTGGACAGCCTGTATTTCTTAGTCTGTCTTTCATCGAATGCCTTAGGCTATGCATACTTTGCTTTTCACCTCTAAGTCCCTGTTCAGTCAGCCATTTGTTCAACGCGGCGGAGGTTGCATTTTTGTCGTAGTCACCATGCCTAGTGACCAGAGGAAAAAGATAATCCTCTTCTGAAGCAGCCATAGCTTGCTTCACACCCCACAAAGCCGCACCAACTAAGGGAACCTTCCTAGCTGATCCGTCGTTTTTGACTTCTCTGACGCTATTTGCCGCGATGCAGACATACGGTATCGTTTCATCCAAATGGACATCACTCCGAAGTAATCCGGCAATCTCAGACAGTCTCGCACCAGTATCGCTTAGGGCTGCAATCAACCACCTGCGCTCATCGTTGACCTCGATACACCGTTTCTGAATTGACATAATCTGTTCAACTGTGAACGGGTTCTTTGTTTGTTCAAAATCCCTTTCGGATTCCGGTATTTGCAGTTTCTCTAGTGGGTTATTCATTACGACTTCGAGTTCGAAGATAGCCGTCTTGAATACCGGCCTCACCTGAGCGAGATACCTTTTTATCGTCGCCTTTTTCACACCGCTTTCAAGCAGGTCCTTAACGTAGGCATTCCCGTGTTCCCGCCGAAACTGATCTATTGGCATGTCTCCATTGACCTTTATGAACCTCTGTGTGGCTCGGTCAAACTGAGGGTCTGATGCCCGTCTTGGATGAAAGTACAGGTGCTTCACAATAACTTCAGAGAAGCTGGGGCAGGTGAGTTTATTCAGTTCATCACCTTCAGCATAAAACAACTCAGCTGCCATCCTAAGGCTTGCTGGTAGACGTTCCTTCACGATACCGGGGTTGTTTCCGTAGGGGTCGTGAGAGTGAGCGAGGAGTTCATCTACAAACTCATCCGGCTCGATGTCGTATTTGTCGTACTCGACGGCTTGACCCGGCTTCAGACCATACTTTCGCAGTACCGCCATTCCCTCTTCTCTAGTCTGAAGGTCTGATTGCCCCTTCGACCTCAACAGGCTCCACTCTCTGTCGATGCGCCTAGTTTCTTCGAGTGATCGCTTTGCTGCCAATGCAGGGTTGTCAGTCTTGAGCGAGGAAAACAGATGGGCTTTCCCATCGTATCTATTCTGTAGGTCGGACGGAATTCGACGGCGATAGTAGGCTGCGCCCCTACGCCACTCTACGTATTTTATTTTCATACTGATTGGGCCGATTTTGAACCAACTTGCTGCCATGTGTCACCTAATGTGTCACCTAACAGAGCGCAATAACAAACTAACTCATTGTATTTATTGTATTATGCTATTTGATATGGCGCACCTGAGAGGATTCGAACCTCTGGCCTCTGCCTTCGGAGGGCAGCGCTCTATCCAGCTGAGCTACAGGTGCGTTGAGCGTTAGCTATCGTTCTTCGAAACAGGGTGCAACTGAAAATGCGCTGTAATCAGATGGTTTCCGACCGGTTCACGCGAACAGGTCGTGTGCCAGTTCCAACGCATCGATCAACGTGTCGACCTCGTCCTTGGTATTGTACAAACCAAAGCTGGCGCGGCAGGTTGCGGTCACGCCGAGGTGGTCCATCAAAGGCCCGGCACAGTGGTGGCCGGCACGAACGGCAACGCCTTTCTTGTCCAGAATGGTCGAGACGTCATGCGCGTGCCCTGCTCCATCCAGAGTAAAGCTGAAGATCGCTGCTTTGGTTGCAGTCGTGCCCTGAACCTGAAGCCAGTTCAGACCGGCAAACCGTTGCATAGCATAGTCGCGCAGCCCTGCTTCATGCGACGCGATTGCGTCCATTCCCAGGTCCATCATGTAATCCAGCGCCACGCCGAGACCGATCGTCTGAACTATGCCGGGCGTCCCGGCCTCGAACTTCATCGGCGGGTCGTTGTAGATGACCTGTTCTTTCGAGACCTCTTTGATCATGTCGCCGCCACCGATAAAGGGGCGCATTTCGGCCATGCGGTCAGATTTGATGTAAATCGCGCCCGACCCTGACGGACCATACAGCTTGTGGCCCGTGATTGCATAGAAGTCGCAGCCAATATCCGGCACGTCGACCGGCATGTGAACCGCACCTTGGCTGCCGTCGACCAAAACCGGCACCCCCTTTGCATGCGCCCCTTCCGTGATGGTTTTGACATCAACAACGGTGCCCAGAACGTTCGAGCAATGGGTGACAGCAACCAGCTTGGTTCGCGGGCCGATGGCGTCGATCACGGCCTGCGGGTCCAGATGACCGGTCGCATCGACATCCACCCATTTCAGCACGACACCTTGCCGTTCGCGCAGGAAATGCCAGGGCACGATATTGGCGTGATGTTCCATGACGCTCAGAACAATCTCGTCCCCTGCTTCCAGTCGCGGCATCGCCCAGCCATAGGCGACCAGATTGATCCCTTCGGTGGTGCCAGAGTTCAGGACGATCTCATCCTCATTGGGCACACCCAAAAAACGGGCGACTGTTCCGCGAACGGCCTCGTACTTCTCCGTGGCGAGGTTGGACAGATAATGCAGCCCGCGGTGCACATTGGAGTATTCATGCGCATAAGCCTGTGTCACTGCATCGATCACAGCCTTCGGTTTTTGCGCCGAGGCGCCATTGTCCAGATATGTCAATGGCTTGCCATTCACCTCTCGGGACAGGATCGGGAAATCAGCGCGGATTTTCTGAACGTCATACATTGGCGGGAATTCCCAGCATCGGCCCACCGACAAGAGACAGCAGGACAGTGACAACAACGGCGATGGCCAGCGCCGACAGTACGATCACACCCAACGCCTTTAACGGAGAACCAAAGCGATGAGCCTGATCGATGAAATGAACGGTGATGTAGAGGCCCAGCAAGAACACCGCAACAGCCACAATGGTAAGCAACCCGGGCATGACGATCAGCACGACGATATTGGCTGCCTGCACCAATACGCGCAGGAACTGCAACCACACCATGACGATCATAATGTCATCGAATGACGCGGTTCCGCCCAGCTTGCGACCAACCTGATAGAAGGCCGCGATGCTCAGGATCAGACTGCCGCCGACAACAACAAAAAAGACCACCAAAGAGTTGCCAATTCCTTGCAGATCCGGGTCCTGGATTGGGGCCAGAACGTTGGACAGAACGTGCATCAGCGCATTCAGAACAACGGCCAATGCCAATCCCAGCCACAAGGTTTCGCGGCCCGGTTTCATCGCCAGCAGCTGACGCGCTGCCAGGGCGGGGTTTGTCACTGTCGTAACCATCAGGGAACGCAGGTTAATCTCAGTCATGCGGTGCGCCCTTCTGCTCGGATCAACCCTGACATCCAAAACCACAAAAAGACGATGAACCACAAGAGGCCCGTAGCGGTTTGTGTCGGTCCCGGCCCGATAAACCCGGCCACCAGCCCGTTCAACAGGATTAAAGGGGCCGAGGCCAACAGGGCCCAGAACAGCGATAGGCGCGCACCGAACCAGTCCCCCTTACCGCCAACTGCGCGGGCAATCAGATGCGTCAGGCCAGCAATAAGGTAAAGCACAAGCGGCATGCAGATCAGCCAAGCGAACAAGCCGCCTGCCAATAGTGCATTCAGTTCCTGTCCGGTTACGTAGGCTTCGCGAGACAGGCGCGGCGTGTCGGCGACAAACACGATGGCACAGCCGATCATGACGAAAGCCAGCGCGCGATCCTCGCGCTGACCCATGTCAAGAAGCCGCCCGACAACACGGCCTGGGCCGCGATACGTGGCCACTATGTCCTGTGTGACAGGCATCAGCGGCGGCGTGCCAGCCAATCTTGCAGACGCGAGACGATCACACCGGCCAGTTCCTCATCCTCGATCTCTTCCACCGCTTCGGCCAGAAACGCCAGCGTCAGCATGTCGGTGGCATCATCGGTCGGAACGCCGCGCGAGCGCAGGTAAAACAACGCCGTTTCATCAATCGCGCCCGAGGTCGATCCATGTGAACACGCGACATCGTCGGCATAGATCTCAAGCTCGGGTTTGGCGAGAAACTGGCTGTCATCGTCCAGCAACAGCGACTGGCTGATCTGATAACCATCCGTCTTCTGTGCGCCTTCCTTGACCAGGATCTTGCCCTGAAACACGCCCGTTGCACCGTTGCGCAGCACTTTCTTGAACACCTGACGGCTTTCGCAGTTTACCGCGTCATGCGTGACAAAGACCGTGTCATCGTGATGGAAATCCCCGTCGCCGACGCAAGCCCCGGCAACATGCGCAACTGCATCGTCTCCGGTCAATTCAACAACCTGTTCGTTGCGCGTCAGAACACCGTTCACCGTCAGCGTGAAGGATTTGTAGACAGATTCCTGCCCCATCCGAGTGAACATGTGCGTGGCCGCCCGCCGCTGATGGTCGCGGCCTTGCGCCCGAATGTGATGCAAAGTGCCATGTTCGGCGATATCGATCTCCATGCACTTGTTGAAGCGCGATGCCGCAGGACCGTTTTCAAGGATCGTCGCCTCAGCACCGCTTTCGACCCGCACGATATGATGCAGGATCGCATCCGAGGTCTCGGACGCGTGGCGATAAATAAGGCTGATCGGTTTCGAAGGTTTTCCGGTCACATGGATCGCCACACCGTCAGACGCAAACGCGGTGTTCAGCGCGGCCAACGGACGCTGCACCGGGGTCTGACCTCGTGCCTCAAGAACGCCGTATAACTCTTTGGCCCAATGAATATCTTTGCAGCAGATGTCCTCAAGCCGGTCAATTGTGACACCTTCCAGCTTAAGATCATCCGATTGTTCAGGGCTGAACACGCCGTCGATGAACACGATCTTCAGACGATCGAATTCATGGAACATCATCGGCTCATCGGTCTGAAACAACGCGGCCGACGGGGCCTCGGCCGAGACCAGCGTGTCAGGGCGGGTGTATTTCCAATATTCATCCCGCCGCCCGGGCAGGCCCATTTCACGTACCCGGACCAGAGCGGCCTCGCGCGCTTTGCGCGTGCACCCGGCATCGGGCATGGTCAGCGCTGCCAACCTTTCCTCGGTCGCCGTCTGTTTTGCTTGGGGCAAAGCCATCAGTTCACCTCGGCCAGAATGTCGGCATAGCCATTGTGTTCGACCTCCAGCGCCAGCTCGGGACCACCGGATTTCACGATGCGGCCATCGGCCATGATGTGAACGACATCGGGTTTGATGTGATCCAGCAGACGCTGATAGTGCGTGATGACAAGGAAACTGCGGCCTTCGTCGCGCAGGGCGTTCACACCTTCCGAAACCAGCTTCATCGCATCTACATCCAGACCCGAGTCCGTCTCGTCGAGGATACACATTTTGGGTTCCAGCATGGCCATCTGCAGGATTTCATTGCGCTTTTTCTCGCCGCCCGAGAAACCAACGTTAACCGGGCGCTTGAGCATATCCGCGTCGATTTTTAGCGACTTGGCTTTGGCGCGGATGATCTTCAGAAAATCTGCCGCCGACAGTTCGTCCTGGCCGCGCGCCTTGCGTTGAGCGTTCACCGCGGTGCGCAGGAACGTCATGTTGCCAACGCCGGGGATTTCAACCGGATATTGGAATGCCAGAAACAGGCCTGCCGCCGCGCGCTCTTCCGGCTCCAGTTCCAAAAGATCTTCGTCATCCAAAGTCGCCGAGCCATTGGTCACTTCGTACCCATCGCGGCCCGACAGCACATAGCTGAGCGTCGATTTCCCCGACCCGTTCGGCCCCATGATCGCATGCACTTTTCCAGCCTCGACCGTCAGGTCTACGCCCTTGAGAATTTCCTTCTCTTCTTCCTCAAGTTTGACGTGCAGGTTTTTGATTTCCAGCATTTTTTGTCCTTTTGCGAATCGCACGGGACCACCCGGCCCCCAATTTTCATATTCAGGAGAGAGCAGGCTTATCCCACCGAACCTTCAAGGCTGATCGCCACCAATTGCTGCGCTTCCATCGCGAACTCCATCGGCAGCGCCTGCAGGACGTCCTTGCAGAACCCATTGACGACCAGCGCCACGGCCTCTTCCTCGTCCATGCCGCGCTGACGGCAGTAGAACAGCTGATCGTCGTCCACCTTGGACGTCGTTGCCTCGTGTTCCACGCGCGAGGAGTTGTTGCGGACTTCAATGTAAGGCACTGTATGTGCGCCACATTTGTCACCAATCAGCAAACTGTCGCACTGCGTATAGTTGCGAGAATCCTTGGCTTTGGGGTGCATCGACACCAACCCGCGATAGGTGTTCTGCGCCTTGCCAGCACTGATGCCCTTGGACACGATGCGCGACTTTGTATTTTTGCCCAGATGCACCATCTTCGTGCCGGTATCGGCCTGCTGATAGTTGTTGGCAATCGCGATCGAATAGAACTCACCCTGACTGTCGTCGCCACGCAAAATGCAGGACGGGTATTTCCAAGTCACTGCAGAACCGGTCTCAACCTGCGTCCACATCACCTTTGACCGGTCGCCCCGGCAATCGGCACGCTTGGTCACGAAGTTATAGATACCACCCTTGCCGTTTTCGTCCCCGGGGAACCAGTTCTGGACGGTGGAGTACTTCACCTCGGCGTCTTCCTCGATGATGATCTCGACGACGGCGGCATGCAGCTGCGCGGTATCGCGCTGCGGTGCGGTGCAGCCTTCCAGATAGGACACGTAGGAGCCCTTGTCAGCGATGATCAGGGTGCGTTCGAACTGTCCGGTGTTCTCCGCGTTGATACGGAAATAGGTGCTCAGTTCCATCGGGCAACGCACGCCCGGCGGGACATAGACGAAAGATCCGTCCGAAAAGACAGCCGAGTTCAGCGTGGCGTAGAAGTTATCCGAGACCGGAACAACGGTACCGAGATACTTCTTCACCAGTTCAGGATGTTCGCGGATCGCCTCGGAAATCGAGCAGAAAATGACACCGGCCTTCTTCAGTTCTTCCTGAAACGTTGTGCCAACAGAAACCGAGTCGAAAACGGCATCCACCGCAACCTTGCGACCTTCCGCAGGAGCGTCCTCAGCGCCTTCAACGCCAGCCAGAATCATCTGTTCTTTCAGCGGGATACCCAGCTTTTCGTATGTGGCCAGCAGTTTGGGATCGACCTCGTCCAACGATTTCGGTTTCTCCTCCATCGATTTCGGACGGGCATAGTAATACTGATCCTGAAAATCGATCTTGGGATAGCTGACCATAGCCCAGTTGGGCTCTTCCATCTTGGTCCAGCGCTCAAACGCGGCCAGACGCCATTCGGTCATCCATTCGGGCTCATCATTCTTGTCCGAGATCAGACGGACGATATCCGGGTTCACGCCTTTGGGCGCGTATTCCATCTCGATATCGGTTTCCCAGCCATATTTGTAGGTTCCGACCTCGCGCACCGCGTCCACGGTTTCCTGATCGACACCTTCTTTTACCTGGGTCTGGTCCAAAGCGGCCATAAGACACCCTCCGTCAGATCACGCGGCACGCGCGCGATGCTTTTTCTGTTTTTCAAGCCACGTTTCGGCGAAACGCAGCACATCTTCTTCCGTCGTCTCCGGGCCAAGCGATACGCGGATCGCGCTGGCTGCGGTCACTTCGTCGTAGCCCATTGCGCTCAGCACGGCGCTGGCTCGCACCTTGCCACTGGAGCAGGCCGAGCCCGCGCTGATCGCGAAACCTGCCAAATCCATCTGCATGACCTGTGTTTCGCCTTTCCAGCCCGGAGTCGCAAAGCACAGCGTATTGGGTAGGCGTTCCCGCCCTTTCCCGACAAAAATAGTCGCTTCCGATCCAGCCTCAAGTGCCTTTTCTAGAATATTTCTAAGTTCCGCAACCTTTTCCCAAACACCATTGGCAAGATCTGCTGCCGCCGCTTGAGCAGCGGCTCCGAACCCTGCTATTCCAATGACATTTTCCGTTCCGGACCGGCGGCCCATCTCTTGACCACCGCCTTTGATCTGCGCGGCCAGATCGGTGCCACGTTTCATCACCACTGCCCCAATGCCTTTAGGACCGCCCAGCTTATGAGCCGAGACCAGAGCGATTTGCGCACCCAGCCAGTTGAACGCCACCGGAAGCTTTCCAAACGCTTGTGTGGCATCCGTGACCGCCAATCCCGAGGGCAGTTCCTGTACGACGCCGGTTTCAGAATTGGCAAGCTGCAAGACCGAGTTCAAAGGGTCTGAGATTGCGACCAAACCATCAGCAGAAACCGGCAAAACCTCGTTTGTCCAAGCTCTTACGGCGTCATGCTCGATCGCTGCACCTTGCAAGTCTCGTCCGCTCAGCGCCAAGGCAGCCCCTTCAGTCGCGCCCGATGTAAAAACCACATCGGCACCGTCTGCGCCGAATGCACTCGCCACTTGCGCCCGTGCCTTTTCGATCAGCGCCTTGGCCGCGCGCCCTTCGGCGTGCACCGAAGATGGGTTGCCGCACACATCCATTGCCGCAAGCATCGCTTCCCGGGCCTCGGGCCGCAGCGGCGTGGTGGCGTTGTGATCAAGATAAACACGTTTCATGGATTCATCTTTTTAGGCAAGTCAGCAAATGTGGTGTTGGTCCCATGGTTTTCCATCACCTCAGTCGTCCACCACGGCAAACAGGTTGGGCACCGCAGGGCAAGGTGCCAGATCGTTGCGGATCACGTCCGACAGGCGGGTTTGATGCAGGAACACATAGACATGTGCGCTGAGCCCCTCCCAGAGACGATTCGTAAGGGATTGCGCACGGCTGCCCGACGATCCGCCCGAAGCACCTGCCCCTTTGTGCATGGCGTCCACAGTTTCGTCGACCGCCGACAAGACCTCGACCACGCGAATGTCCGATGCTGCACGCGCCAGACGATACCCGCCACCCGGGCCACGCACCGAAGCGACCAGATCGGCACGCCGCAGTTTGACGAATAACTGTTCCAGGTAAGGAAGAGAAATGTCCTGCCGCTCAGAAATCTCGCCCAGTGTGACCAGCTTATCCGCTGGCTGCAAAGCGATATCTGCCAGAGCAACCATTGCATAACGGCCTTTTGTCGACAGCTTCATCTTCTATCCCCACGGCAAGATTGGCGCGAAAACATTGACGCCGCCGCAGCCAGTGCGTATCTCCCACTGACAGCGCCATCGCGCAATGTGATTGCAATTAGAACCGTTCTAAAGTGCCCGAGGATAACCGTCAAGTATATCCGGGTGCCGACGAGAAAAAGACAGGACCAAAGCCCATATGCCCGAGGTGATTTTTCCCGGACCCGAAGGCCGCCTGGAAGGCCGCTACCACCCCCAAAAGGAAAAAGACGCACCGATCGCCATCGTTCTGCATCCGCACCCTCAGTTCGGCGGGACCATGAACAACAAGGTGGTCTATAACCTGCACTATGCGTTCTACAACATGGGCTTCACCGTGTTGCGGTTCAACTTTCGCGGCGTTGGCCGCAGCCAGGGCGAATACGATCAGGGCGTAGGTGAGCTGAGCGATGCAGCCTCGGCGCTGGATTACCTGCAATCGATGAACAACAACTCCAAGCACTGCTGGGTCGCCGGTTTCTCATTCGGCGCGTGGATCGGCATGCAGCTGTTGATGCGGCGCCCCGAGATTACCGGGTTCATCAGCGTTTCGCCCCCGGCCAACATGTACGATTTTTCGTTTCTTGCGCCCTGCCCGTCTTCGGGCCTGATCATCAACGGGTCCGCCGACCGCGTCGCCCCACCTGCAGACACCACCACTCTGGTCGGCAAGCTGCACGAACAAAAAGGTATAACCATCACGCATAACGAGGTCGAGGGCGCGGATCACTTCTTCCAGGAACGGCACATGGACACCTTGATGACCGATGTGACCGATTATGTGAAACGCCGCCTGACCGAGACCACACGCTGATGTCAGACACCATTACCACCCTGGCGTCCAAGCTTGCCGAAGACACGATGAAGGTAATGGACGAGACCGGCGAGGATCGTTTCTTTGTCGAGGTTGGCGAAGTTCTTGGTGCAGCCTCGCAATCTCTGGAAGAGGCATTTCTGACCGA
The DNA here is from genome assembly GCF_056537105.1 of Ruegeria sp. CH11. Taxonomy (NCBI): domain Bacteria; kingdom Pseudomonadati; phylum Pseudomonadota; class Alphaproteobacteria; order Rhodobacterales; family Roseobacteraceae; genus Ruegeria; species Ruegeria sp. CH11. Next base: position 220,785 of record NZ_JBQFQX010000001.1, on the reverse strand, counting down.
AATTCGTGTGCGCATGGCAGAGCGCAAGGCACGACTTTTCGTTGTCGAACGGCTCAGCCGGCACAGGTCAAAGTTCAAGGCGATCGAAAAGAAATAGTCGCCCGCCAACGTTGAAATCAGGCACAAAAAAAGGAGCTGTTCAGCTCCTTTTTTTGTGGTTTCGGCCGGGCCTGCGTTTAAGCCGGAATACCCAATAACCGCTCGACACTCTGGGCTGCATCCATGTCGACGGACCCCCCGTCTGCAAGCCACCCCAACGCCGCGATCAGAACCGAAACCACAATGACGGTCTTCGCAAATGTCGTCATTTTAAATAACTCATAAATCAGAAAACAATTAACACGACACCCTGTTACACGCATTCTGGGACTTCGAATAGTCGGGTTTACCTGACCTTTGCCGAAACAACGCACCTTGGCCGCGGCTCGAATTTCCTTGCCCGACCATTGATTTGGGTGTTCAAGCGACACGTGAGTTTGCGTCAGGAATCCCGCCGTGCCCAAGACATATCTGATCCTACTGCTTGCCGTGGCAGCAGAAACCATCGGGACCACAGCCTTGCAAGCCAGCCAGCAATTCACCCGGTTCTGGCCGTCAGTCCTTGTACTGGTCGGTTACGGGCTGGCGTTCTATCTGCTCGCATTGACCCTCAAGGTGATGCCGGTTGGCATTGTCTATGCCATCTGGTCAGGTCTGGGGATCGCATTGATCGCGCTGATCGGGTATCTGGTTTTTGGTCAGCGTCTCGACTGGCCTGCGATCATAGGTCTGGCGATGATCTTGGGCGGAATTCTGGTTATCCATCTGTTTTCCGCAACAGCGGGCCACTGAACGCGCGATAGGGCTGGTATCTTTGGCCATGCCGCGTTATGCGCCGGGCCAACTTCCCGTTCAAAGGCTGACCTCTCATGGACCTGCGCAACATCGCAATCATCGCTCACGTGGACCACGGTAAAACGACTCTGGTAGATGAGCTGCTCAAACAATCCGGCGCATTCCGGGAAAACCAGGCCGTGGCCGAGCGTGCCATGGACAGCAACGATCTGGAGCGCGAGCGCGGCATCACCATTCTGGCAAAGGCCACCAGCGTCGAATGGAAGGGCACGCGCATCAATATCGTCGACACCCCCGGCCACGCTGATTTCGGTGGTGAGGTCGAGCGGATCCTCAGCATGGTTGACGGCGTCGTCCTGCTGGTGGACGCGGCCGAAGGCCCGATGCCGCAAACCAAGTTCGTGACCTCCAAGGCTTTGGCGCTTGGGTTGCGTCCGATCGTTGTCCTGAACAAAGTCGACAAACCTGATGCCGAACCCGACCGGGCGTTGGACGAGTGTTTCGACCTATTTGCAAATTTGGGCGCCGATGACGACCAATTGGATTTTCCAGCCATGTACGCCTCGGGTCGTTCGGGCTGGGCGGATATGGAGTTGGACGGACCACGCAAAGACCTGACCGCCCTGTTCGATCTGGTGGTCGACCACGTACCCGCGCCGCAGCAGGCCGAGCGCAAGGAAGAACCCTTCCGCATGCTGGCCACCACGTTGGGCAGCGACCCGTTCATAGGCCGCATTCTGACCGGCCGCGTGGAAAGCGGTACGCTGAAAGCGGGCGACAGCCTCAAGGCGCTCAGCCGCGATGGGACATTGATCGAGAACTTTCGCGCCTCAAAGATTCTGGCCTTCCGTGGTCTGGCACAACAGCCCATCGATGTGGCCGAAGCCGGTGACATCGTGACCATCGCAGGTATGAGCAAGGCCACTGTTGCCGACTCTCTGGTCTCACCCCAGGTCGACGAAGCCCTGCCGGCGCAACCGATCGACCCGCCGACCATCACAGTGACCTTCGGCATCAACGACTCGCCTCTGGCCGGTCGGGACGGCAAGAAAGTTCAATCGCGCGTCATCCGGGATCGTCTGATGAAAGAGGCCGAATCCAACGTCGCCATCCGCATCAGCGACACCCCCGGTGGCGAAGCCTTCGAGGTTGCCGGCCGTGGCGAATTGCAAATGGGCGTTCTGATCGAAAACATGCGTCGCGAAGGGTTCGAACTCAGCATCTCGCGCCCGCAGGTACTGTTCCGCGAGGAAGACGGGCAGCGTCTAGAGCCGATCGAAGAGGTCACCATCGATGTAGATGATGAATTCTCGGGCTCGGTGATCGAAAAGATCACCGGCGCGCGCAAGGGCGAGCTGGCCGAGATGCGCCCCGCCGGTGCAGGCAAGACGCGGATCATCGCGCATGTGCCCTCACGTGGGCTGATTGGCTATCATGGCGAGTTTCTGACCGACACGCGCGGCACCGGCGTTCTGAACCGCGTGTTCCATGGCTGGGCTGCGCATAAAGGCCCGATCCCGGGACGCCGAGCAGGCGTTCTGATCTCGATGGAAAAAGGCCAGGCCGTGGCCTATGCCCTATGGAATCTGGAAGAGCGCGGCCGGATGTTTGTCGGCCCCCAGGCGGACGTCTATCAGGGCATGGTGATCGGTGAGCATTCGCGCGACAACGATCTGGAAGTGAACCCGTTGAAGGGTAAAAAGCTGACAAACGTTCGGGCAAGCGGCTCGGACGATGCAGTCCGCCTTACGCCACATATCCAGTTTTCTCTGGAAGAGGCCATCGCCTATATCGATGACGATGAACTGGTCGAGGTCACGCCGAATGCAGTTCGCTTGCGCAAGCGTTATCTCGACCCCCACGAGCGAAAGCGTATGTCCCGCGCCGGATAACTTTGTTTCCAAGTCGCAAACAATGCCATGTTTGTGACATTTTTGCGCCCCTGCGGAAAATTCGCACTATTCCCAAACCCGGCCTCGCGCCGGGTTTAGCTTTTGTTTTTGTTGCAAGTTCTACCTGAAGAAGAGTCAATTTACTGTCGATCACCTTTGGCCAATCTTGTAAATCCGGCCGCAGAAAGGTCTATTTATGTCCAAACTGTGACGTTGTTCACTGCCAACTAGAATCACAGGGTCTATAAACAGACCGAGTTAGTAAAGAGTATCAAGGAGCAGCGCTATGCGCATCAAGTCCAATATCTTATATGCAGCCTTTGTTTCCGCATCGTTGCCATTCATCAGCGCAACGTCCGCCAGTGCGATGTGCACCGTCGCGACAGCGAAACAATCCGTATCAGCCAACACGCTGTGCGCCTGTGATGTCGTCAGCTCTCGGATGCTGAAATACATCCAGCGTCGGGCGGATTTCGAGAGCATCCTGGAAAAGACGTTGATCGAATGCCCCGGTTTTGCGGCGGTTCTGACCGACTTCCCAACCGCTTCGATCGGCCTGGCTGAACAGCGCTCTGGTGACGGATCGGCGGACGAAAGCACCGAACGCGAAGATCCTCCTGGAACAGATGATACACCAGAGGATAACCCGCCGAACGATAACCCGCCGAACGATAACCCGCCGAACGATAACCCACCGAACGATAACCCGCCTCGGGACAACCCTCCCAAGGATAATCCCCCGAAGGACAACCCGCCCAAGGATAACCCACCGAAGGATAACCCGCCCAAGGATAATCCTTCAAAGAAAGATAAGAAAAAAGCTAAAGAAGAACGGAAAAAGGCAAAAGAGAACCGCGCCAAAGCTAAGAAAGAGCGGGAATCTGCAAAAGAGTACCGCGAAAAAGCCAGACAAAAGAGGAATGGCGCCAAGGAGCTTCGGCAAGCAGTTAAGGACCTCAAGGAATTGGCCAAAGAAAAGCGCAATGCTGGTGACAAAAAAGGTGCGAAACTTGCTAGGGAAGAAGCTCGGAAGAATGCCGTATATGCTGACGCACATCGGGCTTGGGCAAATGAAGCCCGAGACACCGCACAGAGACATGCCGCTGCTGCCAAGGAATACCGTGCTGCTGCTAAGAAGCATCGAGCGGCCGCCAAAGCTGCGGCCCAAGACTACCATGCTGCTTCAAAAGATACCAAAGCGCGCAACAAACAAAATGAGGATGATATCGGTCGGTAGGATCGTCTGTTAGAAAATCAAAAAGAAAAAGGGCGGCGCATTTGCGACCGCCCTTTTTCATTGGCGCATCCGGCCGATTGTTCTCTGGAAAAAATCAGCTGCGACCGTATACGCCTACCCAGTTCCGAGGCTGTTTGGGGTCTTGCATCCGAAGGAACAGATAGCGGGTCGCATTCCAAGGTTTGATGCGATTCGTAAGGTTATCAAGAACAAGATCGCCCTGGCTGGAACGATAAACCAAAACGGCGTGTGGGTTCTTGCGATTGTCCAAAACCGTGGCCAGCAACAGTTTGCGCGGATCGATACCGGCCTGAATCAAATCGCGTTTCTTCAGAAGGGCGAAGTCTTCGCAGTCGCCCCCCATTGATGTCGGCAATGCCCAGAACTCTCGCGTTTTGTATTGCAACTGATCTGTGACTTCGCGCGTGGACCGATTGACCCTGTTGTTGATCTGTTTGACCAGTCTCAATTCCTGACTGCTGGACAGCGACACGGACGCCTTATGAGCGCAGGCCCAGGAATACTGGCGGCACAGCTGTGCTGCGCCCGAAGGCGGCGGCGAGGCGGAGACGCCAGCGATAAAGGCTGATCCGGTGGCAGACGCTGTAGAACCGAACAGAAGCGAACTGCCCAGCACGGCAGATGCCACGACGGTACGCCAGCGGAGTGATACAGCGCGCTTTGACAAAGCGTTCAGTGTGTTCGCAACGGTTTTCATGCCTGTCCCTCGATCCTGTGACATCCCAGAGATTGGCGTACTCAGGACCATAACCGGTTTTTGGAAACTATCCGTAAACCCGGGCCAATACGCAATCTCAGGTCAAAGTGATGGGGAAAAACGGCGGAATTTCGTCACTTTTGGTGGCCATTTCCGTTCAACAAAGTGGCAAGGCAGAACACAATTGCCATTGCGCAAAGGGTATGAGCGCGGCCCGTTAGGGGATAACCATTTGTAAATAGAGTGTTTTTTGAAGCGCCCCACTCAGTTCGCCCACGAACCAAGACTCGACCGGGGCGCCTCGTCATCCAAAGCGCCATGACCCTACGTAACGTACGGAGGTGATTCTTATTCGGTGATTTCGACCACGACCAATTCCCGCTCGCTGGCGCCACGAGCGTGGTCCAAAGCCGCCTGATATTCTGCCGAGTTGTAGCACTCGACCGCCGCCTCGACAGATGGAAACCGCGCAACCACATTTCGCGGCCGTTCCTTGCCTTCAAGCTGAACATACCGTGCTGCGCGGGCGATAAACTTGCCGCCATGTGCGGCAATCGCCGGGCCGGCCAGCTCGGCGTATTTTCCATATGCTTCGGCATCGGTCACCGATACATGCGCGATCCAGAGTGCAGCCATCTTATCCTCCCAAAACCTGCTCTGCGGCTTTTATTGCGGCCTCAGCGTTCGAGGCATCCCGGCCACCGCCCTGCGCCATATCGGGTCGACCGCCGCCGCCCTTGCCACCCAGTTCTGAAACAGCGGCGCGGACCAGATCGACGGCCGAAACCTGGCCCGTCAGGTCGTCGGTCACCCCTGCAGCAACAGCCGCTTTGCCACCTGTATCCGCAATCAAAAGCACCGCGCCGGAGCCGATGCGGCTTTTGTGTTCGTCGATCAGCGCAGGCAAGTCCTTGCCCGAAACGCCAGACAGCGCCTGCGCCAAAAAAGCGACGCCATTGACATCCCTTGCCTCAGCGCCGCCGCCCTGCCCGGCGCCACCGGCCATTGCAAGGTCCCGACGCAGTTGCGCGACTTCGTTCTGAAGCGCTTTCCGCTCATCCAGCAGGGATCTGACCCGGTCGACCACGGTGTCCGGCTGCGCCTTCAGTTCCGTGGCGACTTGTGCCAAGCGATGATCCTGCGCCGACAGATAGCGGAACGCTTCGTCGCCAGTCAGGGCTTCGATCCGGCGGACGCCAGCGCTGCTGGCGCTGTCGCCCAGAACAACAAAGGTCCCGATGTCGCCGGTTTGGCGGACATGGGTTCCGCCACACAGTTCAATCGACCAGGTTTCACCATCCTGGCCCTTGCCGGTCGGTGCCTTACCCATCGAAACAACGCGCACTTCGTCGCCGTATTTCTCGCCAAACAATGCCTGCGCACCGAGTTCGCGTGCATCATCGGGTGTCATGATGCGAGTCTCAACGCTCGAGTTCTGGCGGATGAAGTCGTTGACCTGACGTTCAACTATCTGGATCTCGTCCGGTGTCAAACCTTTCGAATGACTGAAATCAAACCGAAGCCGGTCGGCAGCGTTCAACGATCCGCGCTGCGCGACGTGATCGCCCAACGTTTCACGCAGGGCTTCGTGCAACAGATGGGTTGCCGAGTGATTTGCGCGTATGGACGTTCGGCGGGCATGATCTACTGCAAGCTCGACCGCATCGCCTTTGGACAAGGTACCCTGGCTGACGATGACACGATGCGCATAGACTTTGCCCTCGGCAAACTTGCGCGTATCATCGACCTGCGCGACGTCCTGCATATTCTCGAGGCGCCGGATTTCACCCGTATCGCCAACCTGACCACCCGCTTCGCCGTAGAACGGCGTCTGGTTCGTAACGACCCAGCCACTGCCCCCCGCGTCGATCTTGTCGACCAGAGCACCATCGACCACCAGCGCCAAAACCTGGCCCTCGGCCTTTTCGGTGTCATATCCCAGGAAATCGGTCGCACCGGCCGTATCCAGTACGTCAAACCAGACCGCCAAGTCTGCGGACTCGCCAGAACCAGCCCATGCGGCACGCGCCTTTGCCTTTTGCTCGGCCATTGCCGCGTCGAACCCGTCGGTATCCACGGTCCGGCCCTTCTCACGCAGCGCATCCTGCGTCAGATCAAGGGGGAATCCGTAAGTGTCATAGAGTTTGAATGCGGCATCGCCCGGCAGAGCTGCGCCGTCAGCCAGGCCCGAGACTTCGTCATCCAACAGCTTCAGGCCACGATCAAGTGTTTGCTTGAAGCGGGTCTCCTCCAACAGCAGAGTCTCTTCGATCAGCGCTTGTGCCTGACCCAATTCGGTATACTGCGCGCCCATCAGTTGTACCAATGTGGGCACCAACCGATGCATGACCGGATCTTTCGCACCCAGCAGATGCGCGTGGCGCATGGCCCGGCGCATAATCCTCCGCAACACATAGCCGCGACCGTCATTGGACGGCATCACCCCATCCGCAATCAGAAACGATGTCGAGCGCAAATGGTCGGCGATGACCCTATGATGGACATTCTGATCCCCATAGGGGTCAACACCGGTTGCGTCGGCCGACGCCTCGATCAACGTCTTAAACAGGTCGGTGTCGTAATTGTCGTGGCTACCTTGCAGAAGCGCGCCGATCCGCTCCAGCCCCATGCCCGTGTCGATCGACTGCATGTCGAGTTCCACCATCGAGCCGTCTTCGAACTGCTCGTTTTGCATGAAAACGATGTTCCAGATCTCGATAAACCGATCACCATCTTCTTCGGCCGATCCCGGAGGGCCGCCCCAGATGTGATCACCATGATCATAGAAAATCTCGGTACAGGGACCGCAGGGGCCGGTCGGGCCCATCTGCCAAAAGTTGTCGTGGGTTGCTATGCGGATGATCCGGTCTTCGGGGACCCCGACCTTTTTCCAGATCTCGAACGCTTCGTCATCGGTGTGGTAGACGGTCGTCAGCAACCGGTTCTTATCGATGCCGAATTCCTTGGTGATCAATTCCCATGCAAACGGGATCGCCTCGGGCTTGAAGTAGTCACCGAACGAGAAATTTCCCAGCATTTCAAAGAAGGTATGATGACGCGCGGTGTAACCGACATTGTCCAGATCGTTGTGCTTGCCACCTGCGCGTACGCATTTCTGAGCCGTAGTGGCGCGCTGATAGTCACGGGTTTCGACACCGGTGAACAGGTTCTTGAACTGCACCATGCCCGAGTTGACGAACATCAATGTCGGGTCATTGCGCGGGACCAGAGGGCTGGACGCAACCACTTCGTGCCCCTGCTTGGCAAAGTAGTTCAGAAATGTCGATCGGATGTCGTTCAGCGTGGGCATAAGGCTCTCTCGGCGCGCAGTCGTTGTGGTCAGCAAAGGTTTAGCCGCACCCCCGGGGAGTGTCCACAGCATTGGCCGGTCTGAGACGAAACAAGGCGGCCCCAAGAGACCGCCCTGTTCCAGGTATTCTCAGCACCTTCGGGGTGCCGGGGGATTTCTGCTGTTCCCGTCAGCGTGCGTCAAGCTTCGAGGATGTCGTCCTCTTCCGCTTCGGGCGGCATTTCAAAGTCCAACCCATGGGCGGCGCGGATCTTATCCTCGATCTCCAGCGCGGCACGACTGTTGTCGCGCAGATATTGCTTGGCATTCTCACGACCTTGCCCGATCCGCTCGTCGCCATAGCTGAACCATGAGCCCGATTTCTCGACCACTCCGGCCTTGACGCCCAGATCCAGCAGTTCGCCCATCTTGGAAATGCCTTCGCCATACATGATGTCGAATTCCACCTGCTTGAACGGTGGCGCCACTTTGTTCTTGACCACCTTCACGCGGGTCTGGTTGCCAACAACCTCGTCCCGGTCCTTGATCGCACCGATGCGACGAATGTCCAGACGGACCGAGCAGTAGAATTTAAGCGCATTACCACCGGTGGTGGTTTCGGGGCTGCCGAACATGACGCCGATCTTCATCCGAATCTGGTTGATGAAGATCACCATGCAGTTCGAGCGGCTGATTGATCCTGTCAGCTTGCGCATGGCCTGGCTCATCAGACGGGCCTGTACGCCCACATTGCTGTCGCCCATGTCGCCTTCCAGCTCGGACTTCGGCGTCAGTGCCGCAACCGAGTCGACCACGACCATATTCACCGCCCCCGAGCGTACCAGCGTATCGGTAATCTCAAGCGCCTGCTCGCCGGTATCGGGCTGCGAAATCAGCAACTCGTCCAGATCGACGCCAAGTTTGCGGGCATACTGCGGGTCCAGTGCATGTTCTGCGTCCACGAACGCACAGACACCGCCGCGCTTTTGCTGTTCAGCAATACAATGCAGCGTCAGTGTGGTCTTACCAGAGCTTTCAGGACCGTAAATCTCGACAATCCGCCCCATCGGCAAACCGCCGATTCCCAGCGCAATGTCCAGCCCCAGCGAGCCGGTCGAGCTTGCATCGATGTCCTGCTTGGCGTCCTCGCCCAGCTTCATGATCGAGCCTTTGCCGAACTGCCGTTCGATTTGTGCCAGCGCGCTGTCGAGCGCCTTTTGCTTGTCTGCGTTTTTCTTGTCGCTCATCGTCAGAAGATCCGCCATTGTCCTGTCGCCTTCCCTTTTGTCACACCCTTGTACGGGCGGCAATCGCTGCTTTGTTCGCCTCTTGTTCCTTATGGGACCAAAAAGAGAACATTTCAACAAAAACTTACAGAACTCACAGTTCTGCAATTGTGTTAAAGAGTCGTTTACGACAATCTCAATTCCAGAAATTGCCGTAGGTTCAGGACTAAATGCTTGTTTTTTATGAAGAGCGCCTTGCGTTTCTTTCGGTTCCAAAAACCGGCAGCACAGCGTATCAGGCCGCGCTTCGCGATCGTGCGGATCTGGTGATTGCCAATCCTCCCGAGTTGAAACACGCAACAGTTCGCCGCTTTGATCGGTTCTTTCAGAACATGTTCCGCAAGATGTTCAACACCGAGATGGAGATCATGGGTGTTGTGCGCGAACCGGTCGACTGGCTGGGTAGCTGGTACCGGTATCGCAGCCGCCCAGAACTGCTCGGCCATGCGAACGCAACACACGACCTGAGTTTTGACGACTTTGTTCTGGCCTATCTGTCATCGCCCCGCCCCGCTTTTGCGGATATCGGCAGTCAGGTCGAGTTTTTTCAGCCCCGCAGCAACGGCAAGGCGGCGACGTATCTATTTCGTTACGAAAACCAAGACCAGATACTGGCGTTCCTGCAGGACCGGCTGAACTGTTCGATCAGCCTGTCACGTCTGAACGTCTCGCCCGAACGTCCATTGGATCTAAGCGATACTGTTCGTCAAAAATATCTGGCCGCGCACGCGGACGAGTTCGAATTGCATGAGGCGGCGAAGTAGCACCTCAGCTGAGTTGTTGAAACACAGCTTCGGTCAATTGCGTCAGTGAGAACGGCTTTGGCAGGAACGCGGAGTTCGGGACCTGCGGCCCTGAATCTCCGAAAGCGCCTTCAGTGTAACCGGACATGAAAATCACCCTCACATCAGGGCGCGTCAGCAATGCCTTGCGCACCCAGGTTGGGCCATCCATGCCGGGCATGACGACATCGGTGACAAAAACGTCAACGGTCAGGTTCTCATCCTCAAGCAATCGCAATGCCTCTTCGGCTGAATCCGCTTCGAGGACCGTGTAACCCTTTAACCGCAGCGCCCTGGTGGCGAAGGCGCGAACAGGCGCTTCGTCCTCGACCAGCAGTACAACGCCCTCACCCTGACGCGGGCCTTGCTCGGGCGGCATCTCAGAAGGTTCGGGGGCCGGGGAATTGGACTGCGCACAAACCGGCAGGTAAACCGAAAACTCAGTTCCGTGGCCCTGAATACTGTCGACGAAAATGAACCCGCCGGTCTGTTTCACGATGCCATAGACGGTGGACAGGCCCAGACCGGTCCCTTCGCCGGTCCGCTTTGTCGTATAGAACGGTTCGAACACCTTCTGCAGCTTGTCAGCAGCGATGCCGACGCCGCTGTCGATCACTTTGACGGTCACATACTCTCCAGGCTGAACCGTCGCGCGATCGCGCGTGATGGGTTGATCCAGAACCAGAACTTCGGTCTCGATCCTGATTTCCCCGCCCTCGGGCATCGCGTCACGGGCGTTGACGACAAGGTTCATCAAGACCTGTTCAAGCTGTCGTTTGTCGGCTCGTACAGGTTTCAGCACGGGATCGTGGCTGAGATTGAGCTGGACCTTTTCGCCAACGAGCCGGTTCAGAAGGTGGATCAGGTCGGAAATCGTGTCGCGCAGATCAAGCACCTCGGGGCGCAGGTTTTGCTTGCGCGAAAAGGCCAACAACTGACTGACAAGGGCAGCCGCGCGGTTGGCGTTCTGGTTGATCTGCACCAGATCCCCATAGTTAGGGTCGTTCTGGTCGTGCCGCAGCAGCAGCAGGTCGCAATGACCAGAAATTGCCGTCAGCAGATTGTTGAAATCATGCGCCACACCGCCCGCCAACTGTCCCACGGCCTGCATCTTTTGTCCCTGCACGAACTGAGCTTCCAACGTTTTCAGCTCGGTCGCGTCGTTCAGAACTGCTACAAGCACGACTTGATCATCGCTGACAAGCCTCGACAGAGTCACTTGTACAAAGACCTCCTGATCCTTGCGGGACAGACGCAGAAACTCGGACTGCGGCGGCAGGTTCTGTTCGGCTGTTTGCGCAAGCCAATCTTCGATCGGCTGACCAAGACCGTGCATAATATCTGCTATGTCCGTTCGGCCGGACAGGTCCTCGCCCACCAGCTTTGCCGCCAAGGAATTCATCTCCAGAACTCGACCCTTCGGCGAAAGGCACATGATCGGAACCGGCAGATCTTCGGTCGATCCACCGATGTGCGAGCCCGCGCAGCCATCCAATGGCAAAATGACAAGATCACGTTCGGCGCCGCTGCGCTGCAACGTCGAAGCCACCGCCGGGCGCGAGCCGTTGCTTGTATGCACGGGCACTATGCGACCTGCGCGGTGCACATCCTGCGATATCACGTCGGTCAGGTTCGCCGGCCGCTGCCCCAACAACTGCTCGCCCGCGTCATTGATATCCAGAACGATATCGTTTCGACCCAGAGACAGCACCGGCACAGAAACCGATTTCCAACGCGGTTCGATCTCGGGACCGATGCGCCAGAAAAACAGATCGTCTTCAAGTGCGGTAACACTGACAGGGATCACCCGACCCCGGGTGACAACGTCGTCCCGCGCGCCACCCTGCCCCTGGGCCTGCGATTGCAAGCGCAGCAATATCGCAGCCGGGTTGGCAAAATGAGTTCGAAGGCAACGATCCAGCCGTGTGCCCTGCCCGGCGCGAAACCGCGTTCGGGCGTTCTCGTTTGCAACGAAGATTTCACCCAAGGAATTGGCAACGAAACAGGCGTCAGCTTCCTGTTCGGCAAACGCGGACAAAACCTGGTGTATTCGACGCTCGGACAAACCACTGATCACTGAGAACAGGCTGAAGACGACAAAAACTGCAAAAAAGCTTAGGCCCACCGCTAATATCCCGGAATTCCAACCGGCAGGGACCATGTTGAAAACCGGCAGAAGGCACAGAAACGCCGCGACAACCGCCAGAACCGCAATACGTTGCCATCCAGTCCGCCCGGGGCGTAACGGTTCAAACGGAAATTCAAAAGTTTCAGACATAAATTGCTCGGATTAAGGTCTTTTTTGCCCAGTCATGAGCATTAATAGTTAACGACCTATTAACCTAACAAGAGTGTTTTTCTATTTTAGGTTGTGATGCCAATTATTCTTTCGCCAGATGAGCCGAATAGAACCCATCAGTCCCCTGCGAAACCAGCCATTGCTTACGCCACTTTGACCGCCAATCGGGGTTTTCGGACAGAAAAGCATCAACAATCGCGTCATTTTCGACGTTCAGCATTGAACATGTCGCGTATGCCAGAAGGCCGTTGGCAGTAACCAAAGGCGCAGCGTCCCGAAGAATCTGCAACTGGGTCCGCCCAAGGTCGGCCAATTTGTCGCGGGTTAACGCCCATTTCCCAGCGGGCGCGCGCCGCCATGATCCGCTGCCTGAACACGGAACATCTGTCAGGACCACGTCAAAAGCAGCAAGTGATGTCAGCCGATCTGTCTTGACAACTTCGATCCGAGCCCCGGCACGTTCAGCCCGTGCAGGCAGATCACGCATTCTGGCGGGGTTGGCGTCATGGGCAAAGACCTCAATATTCTCGGCCCGTGCTGCCAAAGCCAAAGCCTTGCCACCACCTCCCGAACAATAGTCCAACACGCGCATGCCGGATTGCAGAGGCACCGCTGCCACTACCGCCTGACTTGCGGCGTCCTGCAGCTCTACGATGCCAGTGCGATATGCCTCACTTTGCGCTACCCGTCGCGCGCCTTCTGTGACCTCCAACGCCGTATCGCAGGCCGGATGTGCGTGCGCCATAACCCCATCGTGTTCCAATGACCGAATGGCCTGCGCCCGATCCGCCTTGCTAAGGTTGACGCGTACATGAACCGGCGCGCGCGATCGCAGCGCGTTCGCTGCGGCTTGGGCTTCTGCGCCCAGCGAGGATTGGAATTCGGGCCAGAGCCAGTCGGGAATGTCCAACTGCTCGGCTTCGGACGTAAATTCGCGCGGGGTTTCGTCGGCGCGCAGCACATTCGGTGCATGACGATCTCCGGTAAACAACTCGGCAGGATCAGCACCTGCCGAGCGTTGCGCGCCGATCATCAGTCCGCGCCCGGTATCCGCCCCGCCCAAAGCCGCGAAGGAGCGGCGACACCGCAAGGCGTCGAACACATGATCCCGGATCGCCGCGCGGTCTTTGGACCCTGCAAACCGGCTGCGCCTTGCCCAACCGGTCAGAGCCTTCTCGACCGGCACGCCTGCCAAAATCTCGTCCAGAATGTCGATCGAAGCCTGAACGCGCGCGGCGGGTGTCATTTTGCTATCCGGTCCCAAAGGGCGGTCCAATCAATCGACCGGACCCGCCTGTTTTTCAATCGATCACATGACCCGGTAGTTCGGGCTTTCTCGGGTGATCTGAACGTCATGCACGTGGCTTTCTTTCAGCCCGGCACCGGTGATTTTCACGAAGTTGCAGTTGCGGCGCATTTCGTCGACGGTAGCACATCCGGTATAGCCCATGGCTGCGCGTAGACCGCCAACCAGTTGGTGAATCACCGCGCTGGCCGAACCTTTGTAGGGCACCTGCCCTTCGATCCCTTCGGGCACCAGCTTGTCACTGGCTGCGTCCTTCTGGAAATATCGGTCTGCCGATCCGCGCGCCATCGCTCCTAGACTGCCCATGCCGCGATAAGATTTGAACGAACGGCCCTGATACAGGATCACCTCGCCCGGGCTTTCATCGGTGCCCGCGATCATCGACCCGACCATCGCACAAGACGCCCCTGCGGCAATCGCCTTTGCAAAATCGCCCGAGAACTTGATACCGCCATCCGCGATGACCGGAACGTCTCCGGCCGCTGCCGCACAATCCATGATCGCCGTCAATTGAGGCACCCCGACGCCCGCAACCATCCGCGTGGTGCAGATCGAGCCCGGCCCGATCCCAACCTTGATTGCGTCGGCACCGGCATCAACCAGCGCACGTGCTGCGTCACCGGTCGCCACGTTACCAGCGATGATCTGAACTTCGTTCGACAAAGATTTTACCCGCTTCACGGCGTCCAGCACGCCTTGCGAGTGGCCGTGTGCGGTATCGACGACGATGATGTCGACGCCGGAATCCACCAGTTGCTCGGACCGTTCAAAACCCGCATCCCCAACCGAAGTTGCCGCTGCCACGCGCAGGCGGCCAAGATGATCCTTGCAGGCGGTGGGGTTCAGAACGGCCTGCTCGGTGTCCTTCAGTGTCAGCAGGCCGGTCAGCTTTCCTTCACTATCAACGACCAGTAGCTTTTCGATCCGGCGCGCGCGCATCAGGCTTTTGGCCTCTTCCAGATCAGCGGGCTCCTGTAGCATCGCCAGATTGTCCGAAGTCATCATCGCCATGATCGGCGTATCGTCCGACGTGGCAAAACGCATGTCGCGGTTGGTTACGATGCCGACCACGCGACCGATGTCGTCAACCACCGGAAACCCAGTGAAATTGTAGCGCTCGACCAAGGCCTTCGCATCAGCCAGCGTCTGATTGGCGCGCAACGTGACAGGATTGTAAACGATGCCCGATTCGAACCGTTTGACGCGACGCACTTCGCGCGACTGCTCTTCTACCGAAAGGTTCTTGTGTACGACGCCGATGCCACCGGCTTGCGCCATGGCGATGGCCATCCGGGCCTCGGTCACCGTGTCCATCGCCGAGCTGAGCAAGGGGATATTCATGCTGATCGCCCGCGTTACACGCGTGGTCGTATCCGCCGTTGCAGGTAGCACCGAAGATGCGCCTGGAACAAGAAGAACGTCGTCAAAGGTGAGTGCCTCACGAATCTGCATCTGACTACCCCATGCAAAAGCCCGTTTGGCGGTGACCCTATTGCATGGAATTGCCCCGAGGAAAAGCCCCAGCCGCCAAGTTGTTGTCCTCCGTGCGCGGATGCCGCGCCGGAAAACGACGCAAGCTGTGCAAATCGTGCCGCTGACAGCCCTTTCCCTTTCTGCGCAAAGCCATATCTTGCGCGCAACACGCGCGAACACAAAAAGGCAGGCCTCAATGACCACCGACCCTCTTGTCGTCTTTACCCCGTCCGGCAAACGCGGCCATTTTCCGGTCGGCACTCCGATACTGACTGCCGCCCGGCAGTTGGGCGTCGATCTGGATTCGGTCTGCGGTGGGCGCGGGATTTGCTCAAAGTGCCAGATCACGCCCAGTTACGGCGAGTTTCCCAAGCACGGCGTGACGGTGTCTGAAGACGCGCTGAGCGAATGGAACGCGGTTGAACAGCGCTATGACGACAAGCGCGGGCTGAAACCGGGTCGGCGTCTGGGCTGTCAGGCGTCGGTGCAGGGCGATGTGGTCATCGACGTCCCACCTGAAAGTCAGGTGCACCGGCAGGTCGTCCGCAAGGCTGCCGCAGCGCGCGCGATTACCATGGACCCGGCAACGCGTCTGTATTTCGTGGTCGTCGAAGAACCTGACATGCATTCGCCCACCGGCGATCTGGAACGGCTGGAACGCGCCTTGCGCGAACAGTGGAAGATTGACGCGATCACCGCCGATCTGTCCCTGATGTCCAAGCTGCAGCCCGTCCTTCGCAAGGGCAAGTGGGAGGTCACGGTCGCCGTTCACAAAGGCCACAAGGATGAGGTTTCAAAGATCGTCGAGATTTGGCCCGGCCTGCATGAAGGCGGTCTCTATGGTTTGGCCATCGACCTCGGTTCAACCACCATCGCGGCCCATCTGACCGATCTTGAAACCGGTGAAGTCAAAGCGTCTTCGGGCCTGATGAACCCGCAGATCCGCTTTGGCGAAGACCTGATGAGTCGTGTCTCTTACGCAATGATGAACCCCGGCGGAGACGCCGAGATGACCAAAGCCGTGCGCGAGGCGATCAACGACCTGACAACCTCGATCGCGGATGAGGCCGGAATTGATGCCTCGCTGATCGTGGAAACCGTGTTTGTCTGCAATCCGGTGATGCATCACCTGCTGCTGGGTCTGGACCCGGTCGAGCTGGGGCAGGCTCCGTTTGCCCTGGCGACATCGGAAAGCATGTCCCTGCCCGCGCGCGAGATGGACCTGACCACTATGAACCCACGTGCGCAGGTCTATATCCTGCCCTGTATCGCCGGTCATGTGGGGGCGGATTGCGCCGCGGTTGCCTTGTCCGAAGAGCCCGGCAAGTCAGACGATCTGGTTCTGATCGTAGATGTCGGCACCAATGCCGAGATCCTGTTGGGCAACACGCACCGAGTACTTGCATGCTCGTCGCCTACTGGTCCGGCGTTTGAGGGCGCCCAGATCAGTTCGGGTCAACGCGCCGCGCCCGGTGCTATCGAACGGATTGAGATCGATCCGGTCACCAAAGAGCCCCGGTTCCGCATCATCGGGTCCGACAAATGGTCCAACGAAGAGGGTTTCGATCTGGACGTCGCGACAACCGGCATCACTGGCATCTGCGGTTCGGGCATCATCGAAGCGGTGGCAGAAATGCGCATCGCGGGATTGCTTGACGAAGGCGGCCTGATCGGATCGGCAGCCCAAACCGGCACCGAACGCTGCGTGCCCGAAGGGCGCACCCATTCCTACCTGATCCACGATGCCAGCGCCGACGGCGGGCCCCGGATCACGGTGACGCAAGGCGACATTCGGGCCATCCAACTGGCAAAATCCGCACTTTATGCAGGCGCGCGTCTGTTGATGGACGAAATGGAAGTCGACAAGGTCGATCGCGTGGTTCTGGCTGGCGCGTTCGGCGCGCATATCTCGACCAAACACGCGATGGTTCTGGGAATGATCCCCGACGCGCCGCTCGACCGTGTTTCTAGCGCCGGGAACGCCGCTGGCACCGGGGCGCGGATCGCGCTGTGCAACATCGGATCGCGGGCCGAGATCGAACGCGTTGTGCGCGAGATCACCAAGGTTGAAACCGCCATCGAGCCCAAGTTTCAGGATCACTTCGTCGCCGCCAATGCGATTCCGCACAAGACAGACCCGTTCCCGGAACTCGGTCAGGTCGTCACGCTGCCTTCGCCGTCGTTCAACACCGGTGGCGGAGACGAGGAAAAGTCAGGTCGCCGTCGTCGCCGGCGATCGTAATGACAGACTGAGAAAACCTAAGCGGTTGTCTTGCAATGATCGTCCTGAACTGATTGGATCGGTTCAGGGCCTCAGTCCGACTATCGTCGTGAATCCCTGTATCAGTGCCAGTGGGCAAACCGGCAAAGGCTGCCGCTTTTGCCTGCCCGTTTGACGGTTCCGAGGCCATCGATTCCCCCCTAATTTTGAACGCCAAGGAAGGTCGTTGTCCGATGCCTTTTCCAAATCCCCCGTATGATGGAACCTGCCTGTGTGGAGCCGTCCGGGTTCACGTCAGTGCACCACCTCTTTTGACATTTGCATGCCATTGCAGCGATTGTCAGAAACTCTGCGCCAGCACCTATTCACTCACCACCATGTTTCCGCGCGACAGTTTCACCTGCACGGGTGAGTTGATCAAAGGTGGACTGGGCAAGCCCGGACGCGCGCATTACTTCTGTAAGTCCTGTAAATGCTTTGTGTTTTCTCTGATCGGCGACCCTGCACAACGGGCCAACCTGCGAACAACAATCTTGAACGATGCGGCGTCCTTCGCTCCGTTTGTCGAACTCATGACAGACGAAAAGATGCCGTGGGTGAACCTGCAAACCGCACACAGTTACCGCAAGTTCCCTCAGACCCAGGAAGAGTTGCAATCGCTTATGAATGCCTATTGCGATCGCTGACCGTGTTTGCTGTCGTGGTCGCGAAATTCTGCCCCCAACACCAGGTTACCGACCGGGGTGGCGAACACACGAACCGCCTCTGCCGAAACAAAAAAAGAAGAAGATTCCGGATAGATGCCGATGTTGTGATATAAGAAATGCACATTATTTTGGCGGGAGGATGTCGTGGACCAACAATTGCACGACTGGCTAAGCGCCCTTGGCTTGGAACGTTACGCGGCGACTTTTGAAGAGAACGACGTCGACCTTGAAACGTTGAGCCATCTGAACGACGAAGACCTGAAAGAGCTGGGCTTAAGCCTTGGGCATCGGCGTCGCCTGCTTGCGGCGGTATCGCCAACGCAGAAGGCAAAAGCCAAAGGCGCGCTTGCTGATTCCGAGCCCGAACGGCGACTGCTTACCGTGTTATTCGTTGATATTGTGGATTCCGTGGTCCTGTCCCGCGAACTCGACCCCGAGGAGATGCGGGATCTGATCAAGCGGTATCAATCTGCCGTGGTGTCGGCCGTGCTGCGCTATAACGGATATGTTGCCAAGTTTCTCGGCGACGGCATTCTGGCCTATTTCGGATGGCCCGAAGCGCATGAGGACGAGGCCGAGCGCGCTGTCAGAACCGCAAAAGACGCATTCGCAGCCATTCGGGAAATACGTGCGCGCGACGGGACCCGCCTTAAGGCGCGTGCGGGCGCTGCAAGCGGAGAGGTTGTGATCGGCACCATCGTGGGCGACGTAATGAACGATGACGCCGCCGTCATCGGCGCAACCCCGGGGTTGGCTGACCGCCTTCAGCGCCTGGCGCGCCCGAACGAGATTGTCGTTGGTCCGTTGACCCGCCAACTTCTGGGTCGCCGTTTCGAGGTCGAGGATCTTGGTCAGAACGTACTGAAAGGGTTTGATGAACCGATACAGGTTTGGCGCGTCGGCGACGAATCGAAGGCTGAAACCCGATTTGAGGCGTCACAATTCGAAGGCTCGACACCTCTGGTCGGTCGGTCCGCCGAGTTGCGGGTCATTCGTGATGCCTGGACCACCGCCAAGGCGGGATCCGGTCAGGTAATTTCCCTGTGCGGCGATCCGGGGATCGGCAAATCCCGATTGCTCGAGGAAATGCGCCGCGAGATCGCCGAGGATCGGCGCTTTGGCTATCGCTATCAATGCTCTCCGCACCACACCAACAGCGCGCTTCATCCTGTGATCGCCGGTCTGCGCAGGGTCGCAGGGATCGCGGAACAGGACACCGACGCCGCGCAGTTGGAAAAGCTGGAAAACATTCTGGGCCTGACCGATTACCCGCTGGAAAAAAGCATACCATTGATTGCCTCGCTTCTTCGGGTGCCGACCCAGGGTCGATATGACGAATTGGACCTGCCGCCGGTACAACTGCGTCGCGCGATCAACAGCTGCCTCGTCGATCAGGTCCTGGGCATGAGCAAACAGCACCCAATCATTATTGTGTTCGAGGATATTCACTGGGCCGACCCAACAACGCTTGAACTGCTTCGCAAACTGTTCGCAGCAATTGCCGACGCGCCAATTATGGTTCTACTGACCTATCGGTGCGAATTCTCACCCGACTGGCAAGATTTTGAGCACTGGCAAGAACTATCCCTCAATCGCGTCGGGCGCCGTCAGTCGCTGCGTATCGTAAATGCTGTGGCCAGCGACATCCTGGACGAAGACGTCGCGGCGCAGATTGTCAAACGCGCAGACGGTGTGCCGCTTTATATCGAGGAGCTGACCAAGGCCTTTCAGGAGGCCGGGCCTGACTATAAGGACGCCCCTCCGGCGACGCTTCAAACCTCGCTCTCGGCGCGTCTGGACAGGCTGGGGGCCGCCAAGGCGCTGGCGCAGGTCGGGTCGGTCATCGGGCGAGAATTCGACCACGAGGACATTATCGGTCTGGCAAAGGACCTGAATCTCGACTGCGATGACGAATTGGAAAAACTTGTGGATTCGGGACTGGTCCAGCGGCGCGGCGTCCCGCCAGCGGTTTGTTACATGTTCAAACACGCTTTGGTTCAGGACGCGGCCTATTCGACATTATTGAAAAGCCGACGCCACGAATTGCATCGCGCCTTTGCCGACCTGCTGGAACGCAAGCGTTTCAAACGACCGGGCGAGACCGCCGGGATCGTCGCACACCACGCCTTTCTGGGTGAGGACTGGCAACGTGCTTTCAGCGAGTTTCGCCGGGCCGGAGAAGATGCGGTGGAACGGTCTGCGCTGCGCGAAGCCGCCGGCCAATTTCGGCGCGCGTTGGAGGCGCGCAACGAGATAGATCAGGAGATCGAAACAGCGTCCGACACGATTGACGTGCAATTCGCATTGCGAAACGTACTTTGGGCACTGGGCCAGTTCGGCGCAATTCTTGCGCCGCTCGAAGAAGCAGAAAAGCTGTCCATCATGCTGAAGGACAACGTTCGGCTCGGCTGGGTTTCGGTCTATCGCGGTGCCAGCCTTTGGCAGGTCGGCCGTTCGGCCGAGGCTAAGGCTGCTGCAGAACGCGGACGAGACATCGCTCGTGTCGCGGGTGACCTGCCGCTGGAGGCAGCATCGAATTTCTATCTCGGCTGCGCCTACGTAACTTCGGGCGAGTTGGGAACAGCGGAAAACTACTTTGAACGCGTCGTCGCATTGCTGCCCGGCGATTTGGCACTTGAAAAATGTGGACTTCCATTTGCACCAGCCATCATCGCACGGTCTTGGCTGGTTTGGTCATATGCCGAACGCGGGGCCTTTGAACACGCCGAACAAAACGCGAAACAGGCCGAAGCCCTTGTAGATCGCCAGGATAACCCATTCAACCGGGCCCATATCGGCTATGACATTGGTTACTATCAAATTATCCGGGGTGACATTGACGGAGCGCTTGAAACCCTGGGCGATGCCAGCGCAACCATCAACACCTGGGGACTGACCTACCTTTCGCCCTTCACGAATGGCTTTCTGGGCTATGCCGAGATTTTGTCCGGTGAGGTTGAACAAGGCGTCAAGCGTCTGGAACAAGCCTGTGATTTGTACAACGACATCGGTCTTGGCCTATTTAAGTCACTTGTGTCCGCCCAATTAGCCCTGGGCTATCTCAAAGCAGGTCGGCGCGAGGACGCAATGGCGCAATTGACCCGCGCCTTGGACATCGCCCGCAGCCGAGGCGAGCGCGGCCACGAAGCCTTTGCCTTGTTTGTCATGGGAGAAACGTCAAACGGTGCCGGACATGGCGGAGATTTTGACGCCATCAAATGTTACGAAAGCGCGCTCAAACACGCCAACTCACTCAACATGCGCCCGCTTGCCGCACAGTGTCACCTCAGGCTCGGCCAGGTCCGAGAGCGACTGGGGCTTTCTGATTTCAAAGACGATCTAAATCAGGCCCGTCAGTTGTTGGGTGAAATCGGTAACTTAGGCGATGAGCTGAGTTGAGCAGGATCTGTTCAGCGCACGACCTTTCAATCGCCTATTCGCAGTCTAGTAGAAGCACGCGGAGAAGTTGCGTTCTCACGCAAAGTCTTTGGTCAATGAACTTTGGCGGTGGGCACAATGCTGTCGCATGGATGCGTGGTTGAAAATAGGACCTGCGTTCAATCGTCCGCTCAAAGTCTCTAAACCGATCAGTTTCGCAATTGTTCCGGAACAAATACGTAGCAGGCCAATCCACCCAGTTCGGCAGAGCCCTTCAACTGCAATTTCGCTCCATACGCTTTTAGAAGGTCAGCAACAATTGCCAGACCCAAGCCGGTGCCAATCACCGACGTATCAAGCCGTTTGCCAAAGCGAAGTACGTCTCTTTCAGCTTCTTCCGGGATACCTGGGCCGTCATCTTCGATACAAAGCTCGATACCGTTTTCTACGCTGACCGCAGAAAATCGGATCGTTTTCTGACCCCATTTGATTGCGTTGTCGAGGAGATTTCCAATGACCTCTTCGATGTCCTGAGGATCCATTCGAACCTGAAGCCCAGCCTCACAATCTGTCGTCAGAGTTTTCCCTTCACGCTCGGCCATAACCGAAAACAATCTGGATAGCCGGTTAACGGAATTTGTTAGATCAGTGCGCGAATGCGTCAGTTCAGCGGTGTTTGACGCGCGCATGCGCGCAAGAGACCGCTTGAGTTGGGCGTCTATCCTGTTCAACGCGTCATCTGCAGGTTCGGTATCTGAGCCCGCGTCCGACAAAGTTGCCAGTTCGTTTCGGAGGATTGCGGTCGGCGTTTTGAGTGCATGTGCCAAGTCCGCTGCTTGCCGTCTGGAACCAGACACAATTTCGCGGTTTCTGTGCAACAATTGATTGAGGTCCTCAACAAGCGGCGAAACCTCTTCCGGATAATCTTCGGGCTTCAGATCGTCGCCCTTGTCCCAGCGATGCGCCACATCTGCACGCAATTTCCTGAGGGGGCCGATAATTGCAGACATCAACAACAATGACCCCGCAACTCCGATCAAGCCGACCAAGCCAAATACCGGAAGCAGGTTGTTTTGCGCCGCGCGGCGTTCACTTATTAGCTCAAGCCTGCTTTCAGCGACCGTAACGCCCCACTCGGTTCCGTCTTCAAATGTGATTTTCTGGTAGACGCCGCGAACGGCCTCATTGTCCGGTCCAGATGTGTTCCAGACGGTGGACTGTTCCGTCGCACGCGCGGGTTCGGAAATTGTTTCATCAAAGAGCGAGGCAGATGTAAAAGTGGCTCCGTTGCCATCGGTCACTTGCCAATACCTGCCGGAGTATGGAGTACCGTAGGCCGGGTCGAACATGAGATCGCGCAGAGCCTCTGGGTCGTCGGTCGTCGCACTCAACCCGACAACAAGTTGCGTGTGCCTGTCGCGCAGAGTTTCGTCGAATTGCTCCAGGACACGGGTGTTGATGTATGAAAACACAACCAGCGTTCCGACGCCGACAGAAAGCGCACCTGTCGCGAGGCCGCCAAGCAAAGCGCGCTGGCGCAGCGATAACATCAGGCCGTATCGATCATATAGCCGCGCCCTCTGACCGTTGTGATAAGGTCAGATCCCAGCTTTTTTCGTAACCGGGTTATGAATACGGCTATGGTGTTCGAATCCCGGTCACCGTCATACTCGTAGATGTGCTCTGACAACTCGGTACGTGACACCATGCGTCCCATGTTGTGGGCAAGGTAAGTCAGCACAGCAATCTCTTGCGCGGTCAGATCGACGGGAATTCCACCCACACTGACACGCCCGTTTCGCGTATCAAGCATGACGTCCCCCATCTCGATCACCGGATTCAGCTGACCGCTTTGTCTGCGCAGGATGGCGCGCACTCGCGCCGCCAGTTCGGGCATGTGAAACGGCTTCGTCATGTAGTCATCAGCGCCTGCATCAAGGCCATCCACACGCTCGCTCCACCCGTCGCGGGCCGTCAGGATCAACACCGGCGTCTTGACGCCCGCACTTCGCCATTCCCGCAGGACAGAAATACCGTCGCGTTCCGGCAACCCAATGTCGAGGATGATCATGTCGTAAGGTTCAGTCGCACCTAAATGCAGGGCGTCTGTTCCGTTGTTGGCCACGTCGACCACGCGACCTTCTGAACTTAGAAGTTTCTTGATCTGCTCGCATAGCTGCGGCTCATCTTCGGCCAGAAGTACTCTCATATTCAAAAGCTACAGTCACAACGGCTTTGGTTTAAGCACTATTTTTTACCGTTGCCTTTGCCGTTCCCGCCAGAATTGCCGCCACCGTTACCACCGCCGTTTCCGCCACCATTCCCGCCGCCGTTACCACCGCTATTACCACCGCCGTTTCCACCACCATTGCCGCCTCCATTGCCGCCGCTGTTGCCGTTTCCACCGCTGTTGCCGCCGCCGCCGCCGTTGCCATTGCCGCCGCTGTTGCCGCGACCGTTGCCACTGTCGTTGTTTCCACGGTTCGCAGAGGCACCAAGGTTGCTGTTGGTCTTGCGGCTGTTGTTGGCGTTGGCGGGATTCGAACGCGCTGCTTTCGATATTTGACGCCCAACACTGGATCGGTTGGAAACGACCATTCCGGTCTGCGCATTCACAATCACGCTGACTATTTTTCCATCAGGCTTCTTGACTAGAATGCGATAGTAAATCTGATCAGCCTGAAACGCGCGCGCATCTACGGGGGTGCCGCCATAAGCTTTCTCGACACCTTTGATAACCCGTTTCAAACGGATGGTGCCCCCGGTAAGGGTCGCCTTGCGCAGTTCGCCTTGCTTAAGCTCGCGCGTCTGGGCTGCCGCTTCCCCAATGGGCAAAGCAACCAGCAGGCTTGCAACCACCAAGATCACCTTCGCACGCATGAAAGTCCTCGTATTTCGCGGCTAGAGACTACGTCTTTCGACATGAACCGATGATGAACAAGCAGTTAGCCCTGCGTTCAAGCACGCTCAAGTTAAATGGCAACAAGCTTAGGAGATTCGTGCGCGAATCCAGACGATTGAACACAGCGAGTTGTTTCAGAATTCTGATGCCCGCTGATTTCCACCGGGGAGGTCGATATGAAAACCACCAGTTTGACACTGTTAAAAGCATCTACCTTGGCAATTGCGCTGCTGGGATCAACAGCCATCGTAGCCACCGTCGCTATGCCCGACGTAGCCTTTGCAAAGGAAGGCAAAGGCAATGGCGGCGGAAAAGGTAACGGTGGAGGAAACGGCAAGGGTGGCGACAACGGAAATGGTGGAGGAAAAGGAAACGGCGGAGGAAAGGGTAACAGCGGCGGCAAAGGGAATTCGGCCAAAGGTGATCGTGGCGACCATAGTTCCGTTGGTAACAAAGGCGGCAAGAAAGGTGCGGACAAAAGCCGTGGTGGCCGAAACGCCAGCAAATCGAAGTCCAAATTCTCACGCTCTGCTTCGGGCAACGGTGGCCGTTTTTCCTTGAAGGACATCTTTGGCGGCAAAGGTAAATCGAGAACAGTTACCACCTCCAAGAAAGGCGCGAGCACGAATGGTGGCAGGCAAAAGCCTAGGACCTACCACAAGTCGAAAACCGTGATTGTGGAGGAATCTGTTCGTCCCGCCGTTCGGACCAAAGGCAACACAATGGCTGCGCTACTTGGTGCCCACCCGTCTGAACTGGGCGCTTTGAACGCCGCCAATGCCAGCGAGACTGCACTGGCAAACGCGGCCCCCAATTCGCGCGTCGGTCGAATTGCAAATTATCGCGACACCGTGTTGGCAGGTGAGCCGCTGCGCGAAGAGCTTGCGGAACAGCTGGAAGAGCTCACCGGACTGGAGCCACCGGAACGGACCGTTTCTGAGATCGAGGAAGACCTGGAGGTTGCTCTGAACGAAGTGCAGGAAAACCAGGAACGCGTTGAGGATCTTGAGCAAGCGCTTGAAGACGCGGGCGGAACGGATCCAGAAATTGAAGAACAATTGGATGAAGCCCGCGCTGATTTGGACGAGTCCATCGATGCCGCGCAGGACCTGAACGACGAAAGACAGGCGGCTGTCGAATACGAGGAAGCAACCGAAGAAGTGCAGGAACTGGCTGATCTGGTCGAAGAACAGGAATTGGCCGAGCGGGAAGCGTTGGAAGCTGCGGCCAACAAACCTGTCACCGATGCCGTCGAAGCGGAGGTTAAATCATTGCTGGGCCTGTACTGAGGGCCGTAAGCGCAAGGTGGGGGAAGAACATGACGAAAGACGACCTGGCACTGTGGGCAGTCGAGAAACTGAACACGCCCAAACACGAGGCTGAGCAAGTTGCTGAGATGCTCATGGAGTTGCTCAGGACCGAAAACAAACGGTTAGCGAGTCCGCATCGATCTATCCACAGTGCTGACTACTCACGGAAGTACTGAAAACCGGGCCAGCCATATGCTTCACAGGGATGGGAAGCGGCTGGCCCGACTAATTCTAAGTGCAAGATCCCGCCCACTTTGTTCACCGTCGCATGAAGAAAGAAATCCCGCCCCAAAACCGGAGCGGGATTCAGTTTTCAATTCCAATATCTAGGACGAATACCGGGAATTGTTTGGGGGTCCGCTGAACTGCCTTCAGACGTTGTTATGTGCCTCAAAAAGCCGCTTGTTTTTTACGATCTCGGTTAGTGCATTTTCGATAGGAGGGAAGCGACCACTGCTCGATTTGGTCGTGGTTGACAAACGTTCTCCGGCAATCTTACCAGAGGTTTGCATCACAGCTGTTGTGCTGGATTTTTCAGTCACAAAGGCAGGCTTGATCATGCTTTTCCCCTTGTCAGCGATCAAACGACACACCACTCGTTCGATCCAACCTGATCACTATGCCTCAACACGGTTGAACACTGTGCGAATACATTGTTCACGTTCGGTTAATGTTGTTCGCGAAATAAAGACAAACGAATAACGGACGCCTGGGTGAACCAAGAACAAGCTGTCTGAATACTGCTGGTGGGTTCTGCGACGTGAGGTTCCTCATTTGGTTTCTGAGAGTGCGTTAGCAGTGTCGCCGCATCGAAAGGCGCATTCTTGCCGACCGCCTCGCCCTTACGCGTTCAAATGCATATCTAAACCCTGAAACTTTAGAAGGCGCTGGAAATGAAAGTATCAGTTGGAGTTCTTACGGCAGCCCTAACCCTGCAAGGGGCGTCTATGGCAAGTGCAAACGACAGGTTATGGGGTCATAGCACCGACCAGGGTTTTGGCTTCAACGCAACCGCGCCAATCCTTGTAAAGTCCAAATCCAAACACTGCCCGCCCGGCCTCGCGAAGAAAGCGGTACCATGTGTACCGCCAGGCCAAGCCAAAAAATATCGCCGTGGCGATTACATCTATGACGGGTATGTCCGTATCGACGAACCGGGCCGATGGGGATTACGGCGCAATGGCTATTACGTGCGCGCCGGTGATTACGTATACGAAGTGAACCGTGAAACGCATGAAGTGCTCAATCTGATAGGTGCAATCGCCGACGTTTTGAATTGAGCCTGAAACGCGTCGCGCTGTACGATCTGATTTCTTTGTGTATCCAACTCACGCAGGGATACATGGCGGTACCTCGCCGGCGCATCCAAAGACACGTAAGGTGGGGCAACGGAACCCAGATATTTCCAAGAAACACGGGCGCATTGAATTCAGAAAGGCAGAAAAGTAAATGTCAGATGAGCTCCGTCACGGTCTTGTACCGCCATTTACTTTGCTTTCTCGCCAACAATCGCAAGTATCTGCGGACGGGCTTCAAGATTTCCATGCTACGATCTTTTGCCAAATTGGGGAGGTTTAACCTTTCGCCTTTTCGTTCGGTTTTGGAGGTGCGTTCTCTAGAAGCTCAACCAACTCAGCTGGAATACCAACCCCGGACACGTCGATTTCCTTTGGGCGGATCGTACATTGATGGGCTTTTAGCTTCGTCCCCACCTCAAATTTTTCCGTCGCTTCTTTCAAGTTACGTTTGAGAACGGTTTCCTCAACAGATACCGCTCCGTCTTGGTCACCAAGATTGCAAGCAGCCGAAACTGAAAAATTGATCTCATCGACGTCTAACTAGTATCGACCACTAGATTTTACGATGCGCTCAATGTCTTTAAGCAGGCAGAAACCAATTTGAGAAAGCAGAACTTTGCCGTCGCGCTTGGTTGAGCCAAGATTCTTGTATGAGACTTGCGGGCAATACTGAACATGACGCTCAGTGGCTGAAAACCGGATGATTGTCGTTGCGCTGCTATTGAGGAGCGACTTTAGAAACTTCAGCTGCCTCGTTGGATGCATAAAATTCAACACGCTATAAAGATGAACGAAGTCGAACTCGCTTATGAAGACCGCATCCAACTCATCTGCGCTAGCCACACTGAAATTTTCACCATACCTTTTCTTTGCCCGCGCGATTTGGCGTTCAGATATATCGATGCCAAAATACCTATCCAACTCAATTTCAGAATATTTTTCCAGGGCATATCTAAAGAAGCCCGCTCCGCATCCAACGTCCAATATCTTCGTTGCACCAATTTGTTCTGCAACAGATATTGCCTGAAATGACAGTGGATCGTTGCTAAATGAACTCGGGCGACGACTGTGCTCGCCCCGCAAATACCCGACCATGTCATATGCGTCTACGACCGAGTCGTCTTCATAATATTCTTGGTTGGCAAATCCTGTCTCAGAATTATCCGAGATATCCCAAAGCCTATTCCGTTCGTCAAACCTTCTGGCGTCCGCGCCCCATAACCTTTCGATCGACAACCCAAAGAAATTGACCATGAATGACCTCACCTAAATGTTGACCGGGTCGCTAGCACCTCGAACTGAGCCAAGCAAGCAACAATGTTGGCACGTCGAACACTAATTTAGGTATGCAGCAATTATTCGTCCGCACTGTATGCAGCAATTATTCGTCCGCACTGATTGATGCTTGCACTGCATTCCTTCGCATTCGACACATATTTGAATCAGTTGTCGGACGAAAACCGACCGTGCCAGGCTTCTAAGCTGTTGCTAATCCGTCAGAAACAGCCCATCGAACGTTCAAAATTCCATAGCAAATTGGCTCCTTTCCCGCATAATCCGGCAAGGAAACCCTTTGACTTAATAAGGATGTGGTGCCCAAGGAGAGACTCGAACTCTCACGCCCGTGAAGGCGGGGGATTTTGAATCCCCTGCGTCTACCATTCCGCCACTTGGGCCACGATCATTGGATTACCGTCACCAGTCGGGAAGGTCCAGAGGCAAAAATCAACCTTACCCCAGTTTGTTTTGCCTCTAACGGTTGACGGTTAAACACCTGCATGGTTTGGCTTGCATCAACATTGAATTGGAACCCTGCATCCTATGCTACGATCCCTGTATGACTGGACCATCCGTCTGGCCGAACATCCGCGCGCTCTTTGGGCGCTTGCGGTCGTGGCCTTTGTTGAAAGTTCGTTCTTTCCGATTCCACCGGATGTGCTGATGATCCCGATGATCATCGCGCGGCCATCTCGGGCGTGGTTGATTGCGTCCGTCGCGTTGGTGGCCTCGGTCCTGGGCGGGCTTCTGGGATATGCAATCGGCGCGTTCTTTTATGAAAGCATCGGGCAACCCATTCTCGAGTCGATGGG
The DNA here is from genome assembly GCF_056537105.1 of Ruegeria sp. CH11. NCBI lineage: Bacteria > Pseudomonadati > Pseudomonadota > Alphaproteobacteria > Rhodobacterales > Roseobacteraceae > Ruegeria > Ruegeria sp. CH11. The sequence continues at coordinate 191,763 of NZ_JBQFQX010000001.1, read as the reverse complement.
CAAGGCGCATGCCATGGAAGAGTTCAACCATCGCTTTAACGATTTCGGGTTCTGGGCGGTTCTGGCGGCCGGGGTGACCCCCTTCCCTTACAAGGTGATCACCATCATGTCCGGCTGGACGGGAATGCCACTTGGGACGTTCATTGCCACTTCGATCCTAGCTCGTGCACTGCGCTTTTTCCTTGTCGCCGGTTTGCTTTGGGGATTTGGCGAACCGATCCGGGAATTCATCGAAAAACGTTTGGGACTGATGTTCACCCTCTTCATCATCTTGCTGTTTGGTGGGTTCTTGGCGGTTAGATATCTATGACGAAACGCAACCTTCTAATACTCCTCGCCACAGCCGGATCAGCGGCACTTTTGCTGGGCGCGCTGGGTTTTCAGCATCTTGGCGGGTTGGCGCCGTGCAAGATGTGTATCTGGCAGCGGTATCCGCATGCCGCTGCGATTGCACTGGGAGTATGCGCCTTTGCCTTCCCTGGTGTTCGCTTTCTCCCCCTACTGGGCGCGATCGCAGCGGCGATCACCGCAGGGATCGGCGTGTTCCACGCCGGTGTCGAACGCGGATTGTGGGAGGGTCCTTCGACATGCACCTCGGGCGACATCGGTGGTCTGTCGCAGAAAGACCTGTTCGATCAGATCATGTCCGCCCCGCTGGTGCGTTGCGACGAGATTCCGTGGGAGATGTTGGGCCTGTCCATGGCGGGCTGGAACGCGCTGTTCTCGGCCGGTCTGGTGCTGCTATGGCTTGCGGCCTCGCGCGCACGCTGAACGTTATTAAGCGTCCAGTTCGGCATCCCAATACAGGAAGTCTATCCAACTTTCATGCAGGTGGTTCGGCGGGAACTTGCGCCCGATATTGCGCAACGCCTCGGCATCCGGCTGGCGGGGTGGCTTGTTCAAAGACATGCGTGCCTGTCGCAGCGACTTGGACCCTTTGCGCAGATTGCACGGGCTGCACGCAGCCACCACATTCTGCCAGCTTGTGACGCCACCTGCGGCGCGCGGCACCACATGATCAAAGGTCAGGTTGTCGCGGCTGCCGCAGTACTGGCATTTGAATTCGTCCCGCAGAAATAAATTAAAGCGCGTGAAGGCCACGCGCTTTCTGGGTTTTACGTAATCCTTCAGGACAACGACCGAAGGTATTCGGATCTCGGTACTCGGACTGCGGACAACCTCGTCATATTCAGCGACTATGTCGACCCTGTCCAGCCAAGCAGCCTTGATTGCTTCCTGCCAGGGCCACAGGGACAAAGGGTAGTAGGACAAGGGGCGATAGTCTGCGTTCAAAACCAATGCCGGATGATGCTTGAGCGCACCGGTTTCCCTGACAAATTCGGTCCTGAAGTCTCCATCCATATCAGAATCGCTCCTCGCTCTGCTCTGCCTGTTTTGACATCAGAGCGGGGAACACCCGCCCCGGCCTTAATCTAACTATATATCGTGTTAAAACTCTGACAAGCCCTGAGTTTCCACAATATCTCGGTCACTGGTTAAGCCCAAAGCGTAACAGTGGCGTGACAGTTATCCACAGGTTGCAACGGTTTTGTCAGCAAGCTATGGCGGGGTTTATGTCCTGGTTCATCCGCTTCAACAAACCCTACGACGTGCTGCCGCAATTCACTGATCGCGCGAATGCGGATTCGCCGCGCAGCACCCTGTCAGATTTCATCGATCTGCCGGATGTGTATCCCGCCGGGCGCCTGGACCGTGACAGCGAGGGGTTGATGTTGCTTACCGATAACGGGCGGCTTCAGGCGCAGATTTCGGACCCAAAGCACAAGATGGCCAAGACCTATTGGGTTCAGGTCGAAGGCATCCCGGACGGCGCAACGCTCAACGCATTGCGGGACGGTGTCGAGTTGAAAGATGGGCCGACGCGGCCGGCCAAGGCACGGTTAATGGACGAACCCGACGGGCTCTGGGCTCGTACCCCACCCATCCGGGTGCGCCAAACGGTGCCCGACAGCTGGATCGAGCTTACGCTCCGCGAAGGCCGAAACCGACAGGTCCGCCGCCTGACCGCAGCGGTTGGGCACCCCACCCTTCGGCTGATCCGCGCGCGCATCGGCGATTGGACGCTGGACGGACTGGAACCCGGCGCTTGGGACAGCCTGCCCATGCCAGCCCTGAGCACCTCTGTGCAGCGAAAACGGGACCGGCGTCCGCGTCGATGACGACCAAGGCCCGATCTGCTAGACTAGGGCCATGAAACTGACGCCCGAAATACCTGTGCCCTCGGCCATTCTCGAGGCGGCTCTGTATGTCGACGATCTGGACGCAGCCGAGACTTTTTACGGCGAGGTTCTGGCGCTGAAACGCATCCAGCGCGTCGAGGACCGGCACGTGTTTTACCGCATCGGCCACTCGGTTCTGCTGTTGTTCAACCCCGATCAGACCGAACAACCGCCAACCAACCCCGACCTGCCTGTCCCACCTCACGGCGCGCGCGGCCCTGGGCATGTGTGCCTTGTACTCGCCCGCGAAGAGATCGCCGCCATGCGCAAGCACTTGCTCGATTGGAACATCCCCATAGATGCCGAGTTTGAATGGCCCAACGGCGCGCGGTCGCTATATGTGCGCGATCCGGCGGGCAACTCGGTCGAGTTTTCAGAAGGCCGATTGTGGGACTAACCGTCTAGCGCAGGGGCAGTTTCTCACCGCCAATTACACGGTAAATCTCGCTAGACGTCACCCCAACCTCGCCCAGAACGGCCTGAAACCTGGCCATATGAGGTGTTGCGAAATGCGCCTCGAGTGCGGCCTGATCCTGCCACTCTTCGTAGACGCGAAAACAGGTTTTGTGCCCCAGAATCTGACTGAACTCATAAATCAGACATCCGGGTTCTTGCACGGTTTCCGCAACCATTTCCAGCGCAGCTTTGACCGCTTTTTCAACGCCTTGCGGCGCGACCTCAACTGTTCCTGTCACGATCAGCATGACACGTCCTTTCTTAGCTCATACCGCTTGGATACCCGGTTCACAGGTGTTCCATCTTGAAGCTGAACGCCATAGGCCACCGAGTAATCCCGAAAACCCATCTTTTCATAATAGCTTAGCCCCAGAATGTTATCCGCACGAATGGTGGCGTTAATCGCATTGAAACCAAGCGATCTTGCGACCCTTTCGGTTTCGGCAAACAAGGCACGCCCTGCTCCACGCAGCGTCGGTGATCGTCGTGTAAAAGTAGCCACATCTGCACAATCCTCGGGCAAGGCATCATATGTACCCAGCCACTGAAACCCGGCCACATCTCCGGTATCGTCCAGAGCAACATGGCAACATAACTTGTCTGCCCCGTCCAGATAGCTGAGTGCGAACTGCGCCTCTGAAAAGGGGGTCTCATGCGCCGTGGCTCCGCCTGCGGCAATGATCTGGTTGAGGATCGCGCAAGCTTCGGTCACGTCTTCGGGCATCATGGGACGGACGGCGATCATCGACTACAAGCTCAGTTTATCGCGCATAAAGGCCAGCGCCACGCTTAGCCCGTCGGGTGCGATCCCGTGGCCGGTGCCTTTCATCACGTGCGCGTAGACCTCTTTGAATCCAGCCTCCTGCAAGGCTTCGGCGGCTTCGGGCAAAGATTGCGGGGGAACCACGTCGTCCACGTCGCCATGCACAAGCAGAATCGGCATCCGGCTGACTACTTCCTCTGCCAGCATGTCCGGTTCCAGCAAACGGCCTGAAAAAGCCACGATACCCGCCACCGGGTCTTCGCGGCGAGGTGCGACATGCAGGCTCATCATCGTTCCTTGCGAGAAACCGAACAAGACAACCTGTTCGGGCAAAACGTCCTCGTCGACCATAAGCGCGTCCAGGAAGGCGTTGAAATCCTCGACCGCCATTTCCATGCCGCGGCGCGCCTCTTCCTCCGATGATCCGTCGATCCAGGGGATCGGAAACCATTGAAAGCCGTTTGGCATTCCTGGGATCTGCTCGGGCGCATCAGGGGCGACAAACAGCGTGTCGGGCAGATGTTCCCCCAAAGGGTCGGCCAATCCCAGCAAATCGGCCCCGTTTGCGCCATAGCCATGCACGAACACCACAACCGAGCGTGTATCACCCGAAACCGGCTCTTTCCTGAGCGCGTTCAAAACCCGTGTCATCTGATCCCTTCTCTGTCTTTTGCGACCCGGTAATAGGCCCAGAGCACCCGCGCGGCAACCGACCGCCAGGGCGACCAGGCCTCAGCCATTTGACGCAGCTCTTTGTCCGTGGGCCGTTCGGACAGGTCATACAAAACGCGCGCGGCCTCTTGCAGCGCCAGGTCTCCGGGCGCAATCACGTCGGCCCGACCCAGCGAAAACATCGCATAGATTTCAGCGGTCCAAACGCCAATCCCAGGCACTTGTGTCAGGATGGCGACAACTTCGTCATCCGGGGCACTACGCAACGCCCTGTAGTCGATACGCGCATCGGCCAGCGCACGGGCATAGCGGATTTTCTGACGGCTCAGACCAACGGCGCGCAGGTCGTCATCGCTGGCCCACATGATCTTGCGCGGTCCTGTGAGCTTTGCCTCGACCATCCGCTTCCAGATCGCATTGGCCGAGGCGACACTGACCTGCTGACTGACGATCGCACTTAGCAATTGGGCGAACCCATCAGGCTTGCGCCGCAACGGTAACGGACCTGTCTGTTCCATCGCATAGGCCATGCGGGGGCATGTTTCCGCTAGCCAGTCCGCCCCTTCGGCAACACAGTCAGGCGTTTCGATAATGCGTCCGACAGACATGCGTGCTCCGGCGGTTAAAGATGCGCTCACGTTAGGTTGCTTTGCCGCAGATGCAACCCGCTTGTACGACGGGCTTTTCACGGATACGGATGAGCCCATGACAATGACCTCCGCCACCCCTGACAACAACCGGGCCAAACGCAACGTCGCCGTTTTGGTCGCGGCGCAGGCTGTTCTGGGTGCGCAGTTGCCGATAATCTTCATTATTGGCGGTCTGGCGGGGCAATCGCTGGCGACCAACGCCTGCCTGGCCACGCTGCCGATCTCGCTGCTTGTGTTGGGATCAATGCTGTCGGCAACGCCCGTTTCAGCCATCATGCAGCGCTGGGGTCGTCGGGCGGGTTTTCTGATCGGGTCGACTGCGGGGGCCTGCGGGGGCGTGGTTGGCGCCTATGGGCTCTTTCTCGGATCATTCCCGATCTTTCTGCTCGGCAGCCTGCTGACCGGCGTCTACATGAGCGCGCACGGATTCTATCGATTTGCCGCAGCTGACACCGCATCGGATGACTTCCGCCCAAAGGCGATCTCTTATGTGATGGCAGGTGGCCTTGCTGCGGCCATCATCGGTCCTCAGATCGTAAAACTGACTTCAACCGCCTATGTGATTCCGTTTCTGGGCACCTATATCGCCGTCATTGCACTCAATGTCATTGGCGCGGCTCTGTTCTTCCTTCTTGATATTCCAACGCCCGAGCGGCCAACTGCGAATACCCCCAAAGGGCGCAGTCGGTGGGAGCTGCTGAAAACCCCCCGCATCGCCGTCGCCGTCATCTGCGCGATGGTATCATACGCCCTGATGAACCTTGTCATGACGTCGACCCCACTAGCTGTTGTCGGCTGCGGTTACACCGCCAATGACGCAGCGGATATTGTCACCAGCCACGTGCTGGCAATGTATGTCCCCAGTTTCTTTACCGGCCACCTGATCGCCCGCTTCGGGGTCGAGAAAATTGTGGCGCTTGGTCTGGCAATACTGGCGGCAGCTGGTGTGGTCGCCCTGCAAGGGGTTGAACTTGGAAACTTTTTCGTCGCCCTCGTGCTGCTTGGCGTCGGTTGGAATTTCGGCTTCATCGGAGCAACCAGCATGCTAGCCGCCTCGCACGACGTTAACGAACGCGGCCGGATGCAGGGTCTGAACGACCTGTTGGTGTTCGGTGGGGTCACATTCGCCTCGCTGGCCTCGGGCGGTTTGATGAACTGCTCGGGCGGATCACCGATCGAAGGGTGGACAGCCGTCAATCTCGCCATGATCCCCTTGCTCACGCTGGCAGGAGGTGCGTTGTTGTGGCTGGTGCTGAGGCCGTCGGATACCCAGACTGCCTGATCAGGTTACCAGCGTCCTGTCGCCGCCACGCGCATCAGGGATAGCCTGCGGCGGAGTTCTCCCTGCTTCAGCGCGCCCGCTGCCACAAGTTGTGGATTTGCCAACGCACGCCGCAGCACCCATTCGGCCTGCCAACCTGCAATCAGCGCCGGTTGCGCGGCCTTTGAGACACGCGCACCCTCAGACCGTGCAGACCGCAACCGATCCAACGCCTTTTGCGCCAGTGCCTGCACACCGTCCAGAGTTCCATCAAGCAGGGGGATGCGACCGCGCGCCTCAAGATCTGGTATGGCGCGAAACCAGTTGGCAACGCCCACCGCATAGCCGAAATCTCGCACCACATCTTCGTCCGCCGATCCCAATGCCTGCGCCGAAACCACCAGCAGCGTACCTGAGCTATGGTTGATGTAGGCATCGAAATGGGCCTCATCCTCGAACGGATCACGATAGATATCCCAACGCCTTACGGCGACATATTCATCCAACATCGCGACGAGATGCGGAGACAATACGCGCGTTAACGGCGTTACAACTTCGTGCCGTCGAACGGTTGGACCGTTGGCGATCTCCTGCAGAGCATCGCGCCACCATTGCAGGCGCATTTCCGCGATCATCGCCTCTTGCGTGACCCAGGGCGCGCGCGCGACCTCGACATTCAGCGCGTAGATCGGAAACAACACTGCTCGTGCTGCAACCGGGGCTGCCATCGCCGCCATGAATCGATCAGGGTCGGCACGATGTACCAGCGCGGCGCAAGCTTTCACGTCGTCGTCGAACTGCACGGGCTACTCGGCCGCTGCGGACTGCGGCCCGCAATCGCGCACCAGTTTCCACTGAATGGCCTCTAACAATGCCTCGAACGACGCGTCGACTATGTTGGCACTGACCCCCACAGTGGACCAGCGCCGCCCCTGCCCATCTTCGCTGTCGATTATGACGCGAGTCACCGCTTCGGTACCGCCCTGGGTGATCCGCACTTTGAAGTCCACCAGATGCATGTCATCCAAAATGCGGGAGTATTGCCCGAGATCCTTGGCCAACGCCTTGGACAGCGCATTCACAGGCCCCCGGTCACTGCCGCTGTCATCCATAGACTCGCTCACCGACAGCTTTTTCTCTCCGTCGACTTTCACGACAACAACAGCCTCGGACAAGCTGACCATCTTGTTGTACTTGTTCTTGCGCCGCTCGACCGTCACTTTATAGCGCTTGACCTCAAAGAACTGCGGCAGCTGCCCCAATTCGTCCCGCGCCAGCAGTTCAAAGCTGGCCTGAGCGGTGTCATAGGAATAGCCTTCGGCCTCACGCTCTTTGATCCGGTCAAGAATACGCCCCAACGCAGGGTTCCCTGCTTCGACCACCAGCCCCGCATCGGTCAGGCGCTTACGCAGGTTGGATTGACCTGCCTGGTTCGACATTGGAATGATCCGTGCGTTGCCTACACTTGCTGGGTCTACGTGCTCATATGTCGCGGGATCTTTCAAAATCGCGCTGGCATGCAGCCCTGCCTTATGGGCAAAGGCCGAGGCCCCCACATAGGCCGATTGCTTGCTGGGTACGCGGTTCAGGATGTCATCCAGCATCCGGCTGATGCGCGTCAGCCCTGCCAGCGCCTCGGGATCGACCCCGATCTGGTAGGTCGAGGCATAGGGTTCTTTCAACAGCAAGGTCGGGATCAGCGCGGTAAGATTGGCATTGCCGCAGCGTTCGCCCAACCCGTTTAACGTCCCCTGAACCTGCCGCGCGCCTGCATCAACCGCCGCCAACGAGCAGGCAACGGCATTTTCCGTATCGTTATGGGTATGGATACCCAACCTGTCCCCGGGAATACCGGCGGCGATCACCTCGGACACGATCTGCCCGACCTCGGCCGGCAAAGCACCGCCATTGGTGTCGCACAGCACCACCCAACGGGCACCCGCATCAAGGGCGGCCTGACAGACCTTCAACGCATAGCCAGGGTTTTCCTTGTAACCGTCGAAAAAGTGTTCGGCATCGAACAACGCCTCACGCCCCTGGGCGACGATATGCGCGACCGAGGCGCGAACATTCTCGACATTTTCATCCAGCTCAATCCCCAACGCGTGCGTCACGTGATAGTCATGCGATTTACCGACCAGGCAAACCGCCCGGGTCCCGGCATTCATCACCGCCGCCAGCACGTCGTCATTGTCGGCAGATCGACCCGAACGTTTGGTCATACCAAACGCCGTCAAACAGGCCGACGTCTTGGGGGCACTCTCAAAGAACGCGCTATCGGTGGGGTTTGCACCGGGCCAGCCGCCTTCGATATAGTCAATTCCCAACGCGTCCAACGCCTGCGTGATCTGGACCTTCTCAACAGTCGAGAATTGCACGCCCTGCGTCTGCTGCCCATCGCGCAGCGTGGTATCGTATAGGTAAAGACGTTCTTTGGTCATGTTCTGGCTCTTTGGCTTGACTTGTAGGTGCGGCGAATGGATCAGCGTCAGATGCTTTCGAGTTTGGCGGGATCAAATCCGGCACCCGGCACCAGTTCAATCGAATCCTTGCTCATCCGAACCTCAAGACCGGCGGCAAGGAAGACGGATTTCAAACGGTCCACCTCGGAAAAATCCTTGCTGATCATGGCTGCGGCGCGTGCGGCGGCCAACTTTTCCTCATAAGAAGAAAAGTCCGCTTCGGCGCTTTCGGCCCATTCCGCAAGGTCCTCAGAGAGCAGCCCCAACACCCGCGCACTTGCCAGCAACCCGGCACCATCGCCATCGGCGGCAAGACGGTGCAACTCGGCGATGGCACCCGCTGTGTTCAGATCATCCGCAAGCGCGTCGATAACCGCGGGTGCCGCGCTGGCGGCGGGCTCGATGCCCGCTGTCAGCGCCCGCCATTTGCGCAGCGTAGTCTCGGCGTCCCGCGCCTTCTTGGCTGTCCAATCCATCGGCTTGCGGTAATGGGTCTGCAAGAAAACGAACCGGATCACCTCTCCCGGAACGCCCTCTTCCAACAGATCATGAACAGTGAAGAAGTTGCCCAATGATTTGGACATTTTCTTGCCTTCGACCTGCAACATCTCATTGTGCATCCAGTACCGCGCAAACTCTCCATTCGGATGTGCGCAACTACTTTGGGCGATCTCATTTTCATGGTGTGGGAACATCAGGTCGTTGCCGCCTCCATGAATGTCAAAGCTGTCGCCCAGCAGTTCATAGCTCATGGCCGAGCATTCAATGTGCCAGCCCGGACGCCCCCGGCCCCATGGGCTCTCCCAACCCGGCAACTCATCAGTCGATGGTTTCCACAGTACAAAATCCATCGGGTTCTTCTTGTAAGGCGCAACCTCGACACGGGCACCGGCAATCATGTCATCGACAGACCGGCCTGACAGTTTTCCATAGCTCTCTTTCCAACTATCCACCGCAAACAGCACATGCCCCTCGGCCGCATAAGCGTGACCCTTTTCGATCAACCCCTCGATCATCGCGATCATCTGAGCGATGTATTGCGTCGCGCGCGGCATCTCGTTCGGCTCCAGCGCACCCAACGCGCCCATGTCGTGCAGGTACCAGCCTATGGTCTCGTCCGAGCGCTCCTGAACCAACTGCTCCAGCGATCCTTCGGCCCCGGCCTGCTTGCGGGCCAATGCGGTCGCGTTGATCTTGTCATCCACATCAGTAAAGTTGCGCACATAGGTCACATGATCGGCGCCATAGACATGCATCAGCAGTCGATAAAGCACATCAAAGACCACAACCGGACGCGCGTTGCCCAGATGGGCCCGGTCATAGACCGTTGGACCACAGACATACATCCGCACGTTTTCAGGGTCGATCGGCGCGAAATCCTCTTTCGCCCGCGTCCTTGTGTTGTGCAGTTTGATCGTCGTCATCAGGTCATGCTCCTAAAACAGCAGTTACGTCTCGCGTTGGCGCGGGCTTAGCAACTTGTCTCAGGGATGAAAACGAAAGAAACCGGCCCGCTTGATGGATCAGCAGGTAATGCAGCAAATAATGATGCAGGTCATCGGGTTCATGAGCCATCGCATATCACGTGCGGCGACGTGAGCCAAGACTTGAGTTCAACTCATTCGGGCGGCACTGTGCACGGCATGAGCCGCGAAACCGTCAACGCCATCTGCGCCCAATTGCCTGGCGCTGACCTGTCCGACCCCTGGGGTGGCGGGCACGACGCATGGAAGGTCGGTGGCAAAATGTTCGCCTGTATCGGGTCCGTCGGGGATGGCGTTTCCGTCAAAACCCCGGATATCGAAACCGCTCAAATGCTGATCGACGCGGGCGTGGGGACCAAGGCCCCGTACTTTCACCGCAGCTGGATTCGGCTGCCCTGGGATACCGATCCCGAAGAAATGCAGCACCGCCTGATCGCGTCTTATGGCATCGTACGCGCGTCGCTGACGAAAAAAGTTCAGGCGCAGTTGCCGCCGCGAAGTTGATTGACAATTCTTTGCCGCTCTGTCCCATTTCCGCCAATGGACTGAAGGGAGACGCGCCATGAAACTGTCGCATCGCATTACCCATCTGACCGGCGGCGGTCCGGATGGCTGGGACGTATTCTACCGCGCGCGTCGGATGATTGCCGAAGGTCACGCCGTCACCGAGTTGACCATTGGCGAGCATGACATTCAGACCGATGCCGAGATCCTGAATGCGATGGACGCCTCGGCCCGTGGTGGTCACACCGGTTATGCCATGGTCCCGGGCACTGACTTGCTGCGCGACACCGTGGCGGCGCGGCTGCAAATCCGCACCGGTGTGGCGACAACCCGTGATAACGTCCTGATCACGCCGGGCGGTCAGGCGGCCCTGTTTGCGGCGCATCTGGCCACATGCAACCCAGGTGATGTGGGCCTCTATCTGGACCCCTACTATGCCACGTACCCAGGCACGATTCGCGGTGCCGGAGCTGCCGCCAGAGCGGTACAAACGCATGCTGAAGACGCATTTCAACCGCGTGCCAGCGACATAGACGCCGCAACAGACGGTGCCGTATCGCTTTTGATCAACACGCCGAACAATCCGACCGGGGTGGTCTATTCACACCAGACCTTGCAGGCTATCGCGGATGTCTGTCAGCGACGGGACCTCTGGCTGATCTCGGACGAAGTGTATGACACCCAGGTCTGGGAAGGCAGCCACCTGTCGCCGCGCGCGTTGCCGAACATGGCCGAGCGCACGTTGGTCGTGGGCTCGATGTCAAAGTCGCATGCCATGACAGGTTCGCGCTGCGGCTGGATCGTTGCCCCAGCCGAGGTCATCGACAATCTGATAAACTTGGCGACTCACACCACTTACGGCGTGCCCGGTTTCATTCAGGACGCCGCCAGTTTTGCCCTGAATGCCGGGCATGAGCTGGAAGAGAGAATTGCCGAGCCCTTCCGCCGCCGTCGCGCATTGGCAAAGCGCGTTCTGGGCGCGCAGCAAACCGTGACCGCGATCCCTTCGCAGGGGGCGATGTATCTGATGCTGGACATTCGTGCTACGGGCCTGAGCGGAGACGCTTTTGCCAACGCGCTGTTGGATCGGCACGCCATCGCCGTGATGCCCGGCGAAAGCTTTGGCACAGCTGCCGCAGGGCACATTCGTGTGGCAATGACCATCGACGACGACAGGTTCGCAAGCGCGGTCCAAACCGTGTGCGATTTTGCTGCAGAATTGGCCATGAACAAAGGGGCGGCGTAGGCGTCAGAACCGGAAGGTCGTGCGCAAATTGAAAACGTTGGTCTGGATCTGCCCGTTGGTTCGCGTTGGGGTATCAAAGTCCTGTCGCAGCGCCTCGCCGCTGATCACGAACCTGTCGTTCAATGGGTAGGCGATGCCTATCCCATAGACAGCCGCCGTATCGCTATCGCCCGAAGTATCGGCGCGCGCGGTGCCCACAACGACATAGCCAAGCGCCGGGCCGAAATCATAGCCGCCGCGCAGTTTCAGGCGTGAGATGCTGTCCAGACTCCCCTCGCCTTGCCCCAGATCAAGGTTGAGACGGTTGTATTCTAGCTCACCACCCAGAACAAAACTGCCGAAGTCATGGTCATAGCCGATATGCGGGCCAAAGGCCGAATCGCTGCCGCTCACACCATCCGGCCCGTCTGCATCTGCATAGCCAAAACTGAATCCCACATAAGGGCCGGTCCAATCCTCGGCCAGTGCCGGGGCAGCCCCCGTCAGCATCAATACGACCAGTATCGCCTTTGTTGGTGTCACACAGACCTCCAAACAGATGACGCCGGAACCTTTTTGGCGGCTCCAGCACAGCGTCGCACATGCCCCCACAACAGCAAACAACAAAACATGTATTCAATTAACTATGCATATCTTAACAGATTTCTATCATAACGGGAAAAAACATTTCTTCACGCGGTCTTGCGCAGTTCTTCGTGAAAGTAATGTCCGAAAACGCCAGAAATAAACTCTGTTCAAGGTCGCAAACAGGACAGATATTGTCGTGCGCGGTTGAAAAACTAGTCGCAGGTTATCGAGGAAACCGATGCAAAACGAAGTCTGGAAAGTCCAACTGATCAGCCGGACGATTGGTGCTGATCGGGGTCGGGCGGCGCGCGGTCGGCCTGCGCGCGATTGAATCTTGCGCAAAACCACCAAACCAGCCCTTTGTTCCGGACCAACTACATGAATGATCAATCCCGTACCTCTTCCCGCAGCGGTGGGCGCTCTGCCCGTCGAGCCGCGCGCGCGTCTGCCTTACCCGAGCATCTGCGTCCTGTCCGACCTGGCATGTCCGGCGGTGCTCTCAAGGTTCTGACCGACACACAGGTACAGCAAATCCACCAGGCGGCGTTGACCGCCCTTGAAACAATCGGCCTAGCGGACGCCCCGCAAAGCGGAATCGACTATCTGGTCGGTGCTGGTTGTACCTTGGGCGATGACGGTCGGATCCGGTTTCCGCGCGCGCTGGTCGAGGATACTTTGGCGAAGGCGAACCGCTCGGTCACGTTATACAGCCGCGATGGCAAGACCGATCTGGATCTTTCCGGCAGTCGCGTTCACTACGGAACCGCAGGGGCTGCGGTCAGTATGGTGGACGTGCAGGGCAACGCCTATCGCGACTCGACCGTACAAGACCTGCACGACGCGGCGCGTATCTGCCAAGAACTTGATAATATTCACTTTGTTCAGCGCCCGATGGTGTGCCGCGACATTGCCGACAACCTTGAAATGGACCTGAACACGATCTACGCGGCGTGTTCCGGCACGTTCAAACATGTCGGCACGTCCTTCACGGAACCAAGTCATGTCCCCCCGGCACTCGAAATGGCTTACATGATCGCTGGCGGCGAGGATAAATACCGCGAGCGGCCATTTGTTTCGAACTCGAACTGTTTTGTCGTGCCACCGATGAAGTTCGCGACCGAAAGTTGCGAAGTGATGGAACTTTGCATCAAGGGTGGGATGCCGGTTCTGTTGCTGTCTGCCGGAATGGCCGGGGCCACCGCACCGTCGACGATTGCCGGCGCGATTACGCAGGCAACGGCAGAATGTCTTGCCGGTTTGGTTTACGTAAATGCCGTAAGTCCCAGTGCACCCGCGATTTTTGGCACCTGGCCCTTTGGGTTGGACCTTCGGACCGGAGCTATGTCAATCGGTTCGGGCGAACAGGCCCTGCTGACAGCAGGCTGCGCCCAGATGCACCAGTTCTACGACCTGCCTGGCGGAGCGGCGGCCGGCGCGTCGGATTCCAAGATGCCCGATATGCAGGCCGGGTGGGAGCAGATGTGTTCCAACGTGATGGCCGGGCTGTCTGGTGTGAACATGGTCTATGAGGCTGCGGGCATGCATGCCTCACTGCTTGGATTCTGCTTTGAAAGCCTGATCCTGGCAGACGATCTGATTGGACAGGCACAACGCTGCGTCCGCGGGATCGAAGTTACAGACGAAACACTGGCGCTGGATCAGATGGCCGAGGTCTGCATCGGCGGGCCGGGTCATTATCTGGGAACCGATGCCACGCTAAGCCGGATGCAGGCGGACTATGTCTATCCGACATTCGGCGATCGCACTTCGCCTAAGGAATGGGCAGAACTTGGAAAGCCTGATCTGCTTGCCAAAGCTGCTGCGCGAAAGGATGAGATTCTGGCGAACCCTTCTGCGGCCAAGTTCGACCCTTTGCTGGACAGCGAACTTCGGGCGAAGTTCAACATTCACTTACCATCGTAAGCACTTGAAAAGGCGGCCCGTTACGAGACGAGCCGCCTGTTGTTGCAGCGTTAGCCGTTATTCGGCGGAAGCAATCCCGCCTCTTGCGCCACAGCGATCTCATCCGCGTCCAAGGCGCCGTCACCATTTGCATCCATTGCCGAGAACCCGTCGGTATCGACCTCGGGCAAAACGGCTTGTACCTCTTCGATGGTCAGAACGCCATCTCCGTTGGTGTCCGCACTGGACTGCGCCAGCGCGAGTGCGGGCAGGCCAAAAGCGATTGCGGAAATGACGGCCAGTTTTTGCGGTTTCATGAGTGTGCCTCCTGAGTAGATTTCAAAGTTTTTTCGTCCGGACAGGGCACAGACACACGCAATTGCCGGTCTCAGTCACCCCATGTGAGGGAGGATCAGGAATTCGCGCCATTCTCCGCGTGTTTGTCCGAGTCGCATCCGCAATCAACCGCTGGGCGAAATGGCTGTTCGAGGTGTCGGCGAAACTTGCCCGACGCTTGATCACCGATCCGGCAAGCCTTTGCCTGAAACCGCGACTCGGATGACCAAAAAAGAAAGGGGGCCGAAGCCCCCTGTCAGTTTCGCCTTCCAGGCTCTTTTCGTTGACCGCCCGGTGTTTTTTTGCCTGCGGCCTGGACTGCGCATGGGGCGAGCGCACCCGCCCCCTGAAAGAGTGGGAGGGAGCAAATATTCCGCCCCACCCTGTTTGCGGCCAACACGGGCATGTCGACCGGATGGACCAAGGCAACTTAGGTAAGTCTTTGCGCCTTGAGCCGTTGTTCGTCGGGACCCGAGATCCGGGGGGAAATCGAGGTCCCTGCGCCCCGGGGTGCCGGGGCGGTATTCTCAGCTACACCCGCTTGTCGCGCCGCAGGTGTTGCATTTCATGCAGGTGCCGTTGCGCACCAGCGTGTAGTTTCCGCATTCACCGCACGGGTCGCCCTCGTAACCTTGCATCTTGGCTTTGGTGCGGGCATCCATGCTGGTCGCGACGGCGGTTTCCGCTGGGGCGTCGAACTGCGCGGCGGTTTCCGCCATGCCGGTCACATCTGCTTGCCCACCATTCAGAACCATCAGATCCTGCGGCAGACGCTTGCGCAGATAACCGGTCGAGCTGATTTGTTTCAGCACTTCCAGAGACTTTGTTGCAGCACTTTCGCTGATTTCGGATACGTTCGCGACGCCCTCATCCTCGCCGCGGCCCAAATCGTCAAAGGTCGCTCCTTCGGGTTTCACATGCGCCAGATCGGTGCGATCCAGATAGGAGACGGCCAGTTCGCGGAAGATGTAATCCAGGATCGACGTCGCGTTCTTGATCGAGTCGTTGCCCTGCACCATCCCAGCCGGTTCGAACTTGGTGAAGGTGAAGGCATCCACGAACTCTTCCAGTGGAACGCCATATTGCAGGCCAACCGAGACGGCGATGGCAAAGTTGTTCATCATCGCCCGGAAACCAGCACCTTCCTTGTGCATGTCGATGAAAATCTCGCCCAGCTTGCCATCTTCGAACTCACCAGTGCGCAGATAGACCTTATGGCCACCCACGATCGCCTTCTGGGTATAGCCCTTGCGGCGATGCGGCAATTTCTCGCGATGGCTGCGGATCATTTCCTTGACCACAACCTTCTCGATTACCTTCTCGGCCAGAACGACCGCCTTTTCCTGCGTCGAACCGCTTTCCAGAACTTCCGCCGCCTCGTCGTCATCCTCGACCAGCGCCGCCGCCAAAGGCTGCGACAGTTTCGAGCCGTCACGATAGAGCGCGTTTGCCTTCACACCCAGCGACCAGCTGAGTTCGTAAGCTTTCTGGCAATCCTCGATGGTCGCATCATTCGGCATGTTGATCGTTTTCGAGATCGCACCCGAGATGAAGCTTTGCGCCGCAGCCATCATGGTGATGTGGCTATCAACCCCAAGGAAACGCTTGCCTTTCTTGCCGCACGGGTTGGCGCAGTCGAATATCGAATAGTGCTCTTCCTTCAGATGCGGCGCACCTTCCAGCGTCATCGTCCCACAGACATGGTCGTTCGCCGCGTCGATATCCCCTTTGGTAAAGCCCAGATGGCGCAACAGGTCGAAGGTCGGGTCGTTCAGCTTGGTCGCCGGGATCCCCAGAACGCCGGTGCAGAAATCTTCGCCCAGTGTCCACTGGTTGAAGACGAACCGGATATCAAAAGCACTTTCCAGCGCGGCGTCCACCTTGGCCAGTTCGTTCGGGCCAAAGCCATGACCGGTCAGCGACGTGTGGTTGATCCCCGGCGCGTTGCCGATGGTGCCATGTCCAACCGCATAGCCCACGATCTCTTCGATCTGAGCCGAGGAATAGCCCAGCTTCTCAAGCGCAGAAGGCACCGAACGGTTGATGATCTTGAAGTAGCCACCACCGGCCAGCTTTTTGAACTTAACCAGCGCAAAATCGGGCTCGATCCCGGTCGTGTCGCAGTCCATCACCAGACCAATAGTGCCGGTCGGTGCGATAACCGTGGCCTGCGCATTGCGATAACCGTTCTTTTCGCCGAGGCTCAGCGCCTCATCCCACGCGGACATGGCCAGATCGACCAGACGTTTATCCGGGCAGTTGCCGTGATCCAGACGCACGGGCTTCACGGCCAGTTTCTCATACCCCTCGGTCACTCCTTGCGACGCGCGGCGGTGGTTGCGGATGACGCGCAGCATGTGGTCGGCGTTGCGCTCATAGCCCTTGAACGGGCCAAGCTCACCGGCGATCTCAGCCGAGGTTGCATAGGCCACACCGGTCATGATCGCAGTCAGCGCGCCACAGATCGCCCGACCTTCATCCGAGTCATAGCTGTAGCCCATGTTCATCAGCAGACCGCCGATGTTCGCATAACCCAGACCCAAAGTGCGGAAGTCATAGGACAGCTGCGCGATTTCCTTGGATGGGAATTGCGCCATTGTCACCGAGATTTCCAGTGTCAGGGTCCACAGGCGCGAAGCATGCATGTAATCCGCCGCCTGGAACTCACCATCCTTGAGGAACGTCAGCAGGTTCATCGACGCCAGGTTACAGGCCGTGTCATCGAGGAACATGTATTCCGAGCACGGGTTCGAGCCGCGAATCTCACCGTCTTCGGGGCACGTGTGCCATTCGTTAACGGTGTCGTGAAACTGGATGCCCGGATCAGCACAGGCCCACGCGGCGTGGCCGACCTTTTCCCACAGATCGCGCGCCTTGACGGTCTTGGCGACCTTACCGTCGGTCCGGTTGATCAACTCCCAATCCGCGTCTTTTTCAACGGCGGTCAGGAACGCATTGGTCACTCGGATCGAGTTGTTCGAATTCTGACCCGAGACCGAACTATAGGCTTCCGAATCCCAGTCCGTATCGTAGGTCGGGAACTCGATGCTGTCGTGGCCCTGCTTGGCGTAATCCAACACGCGCTTGATGTAAGTTTCTGGGATCGCAACCTTTTTCGCCTCGCGAACCGCCTTTTTCAAAGCATCGTTCGAATTCGGATCATAGGCATCGTCAGCGGACCCATCCCAAGACCGGATGGCCTCGAAAATGCCGTTCAGCATCTTCTCGTGCATCTTCGATCCGGCAACGATCGAGGCCACTTTCTGTTCTTCGAGCACCTTCCATTCAATGAACTGCTCGATATCGGGGTGATCGGCGTCCACGATCACCATCTTTGCTGCTCGACGGGTTGTCCCGCCTGATTTGATCGCGCCAGCGGCGCGGTCGCCGATTTTAAGGAAGCCCATCAGGCCCGAGGATTTGCCGCCACCCGACAGCGCCTCGCCTTCTGCGCGCAGATGGCTGAAGTTGGTCCCGGTGCCCGATCCATACTTGAACAAACGTGCCTCACGCACCCACAGGTCCATGATGCCGCCTTCGTTCACCAGATCGTCATCAACGGACTGGATAAAGCACGCATGCGGCTGCGGATGCTCGTAGGCGGATTTCGACTTGGTCAGCTTGCCGGTTTTGTAGTCGACATAATGGTGCCCCTGCGCCGGGCCGTCGATTCCATAGGCCCAGTGCAGGCCGGTGTTGAACCATTGCGGCGAATTCGGTGCGGCGCGCTGGGTCGCCAACATATAGCGCATCTCGTCAAAGTAAGCGCGCGCGTCGTCCTCGGTCGAGAAATAGCCGCCCTTCCAGCCCCAATAGGCCCACGCGCCCGCCAGACGGTCAAACACCTGCTTCGAAGAGGTTTCTCCATCAAATTCAGCGCCATCAGCGGGAACCGAACGCCACAGGAATTCAGGAACGTCTTTTTCTTTTACCTTCTTCAGCTTGGACGGAACGCCAGCCTTACGAAAGTACTTTTGCGCGATGACGTCGCTGGCCACCTGGCTCCATTTGGCGGGAACCTCAATCTCGTCCAGGCGAAACACAATGGTCCCATCGGGATTGCGGATTTCCGAGGTCGCGGACACAAAGTCCAATTCGGCGTATGCGTCCTGCCCCGGTTTGGTGAACTTTCTTTCAATCTTCATATCCGCTGCCCCAGCTTCAATCCGTCCAAATTCTAGTCTCAGGCACAAAATCTTGAGTGGCGAAGTGCCGCTCGCCTTGCCTAGCCAAGTTCGAACACAGGAAGACCGTCGCTGCCTTTGACAGCGCAAAACCGTACAATCCGGTCGCACGTCTGAATGGTTTGTTGTCCGTCCCTTGCCCGGCGCCACCCTGGATGTCCTACCAGATATAGTGTCGCGCCCCTCGGCCCATACAATCTGACGTATGATGCCATAGTTGGTCAACGACCTTTTTCAGAGTTTTTTGAAATCTTTTTTGTTGACCGCCGTTCTAAAATCGGCGGAAAACCGCCGCGAACCGATTCCTCCACAGCCAACCACCGTGCGCAGCGCCTTACACCCGGCTTCGAACCAGAGAGAATATTCGTTTCCCTCGGCCACCTTAGCGGCCAGAGATCAACCAGTTCAGCGTTTACGAAAAGTTCAGAGAATCATCGCCTCGGCTTTGGTCCGCGTGCCATAGTTGAAACGAGGAACACTCATTCACCTGGGAATCGGTTTCGGTATGCGTCTGTTGCGTTCAATTCCTGCTCTGGCCCTGATCGTGTCCTGCACATCACAGGACAGCCCACCCGGATCACGCAGTGCACAATTCGCCGAGTATCCCAAAAAGATGTTCAATTCGTTTCAAACAGACTGCGCCGGGCCGGGAGAAGATTACGTAAACACCGGCAAAGGCAGCTTTGAATGCCGCGAGCATCTTTCGCCCGAAGCGACAGCTTTTCTGATTCTGTCTTATGACGGCTACCCGCAAAAGCTGCCGCAAATCGTGACCCGTCTGGAATCAACCAAAAATCAACTTGGGTATCGCGTGGACGCAGATCTTTTCTTCCTGGTGCCGCAACAAGATGGCGGAACGCTGAGAATCCCGGTGCAAAGCGAAACGCTTGATCAGGATTTCAGTCGCCTCTACGCCAGATATGGCGGAACGCCGATCTAAGAAGAAGTGGTCGGGGCGGCAGGATTCGAACCTACGACCCCCTGTACCCAAAACAGGTGCGCTACCAGACTGCGCCACGCCCCGGACCGTGCGCCTTCCTAAACGCGCCGATCTGATTTGAAAAGCCCTAACAGGGCCAAATTGCAGGACCTTGCGAAAAAATTTCATGACGCAATTGCGTTCCAGGGCCGATACCGTAACGGCTCGCCAGCCCGGCATTGATTTCGAGCACGGTAAATACCGAATCGCCGCCTTTGATTGGGGTAAGATCCCCCGGTACCGCACCTTCATGCACATGGGTTACGGTCCCGGCGCGATCGGTAAAAATCATGTCCAACGGGATAAGCGTATTCTTCATCCAAAACGCGACCCTTTGCGGGGGGTCGAACACGAACAGCATCCCTGCCCGCGCGGGAAGTTCCTGACGAAACATCAAACCGCGCGATCTTTCCGCTGGCGTGATTGCCAATTCGATATCAAACCGAACTTGGGCCTGATCGTTGCGCAATTCGACCCGGTCAGCCCGGCACTCGGCGCGGGCCGCGGCGCTGAAACACACCATCAGGATCGCAAGCGCCGGGAAGAACTTCTTCATTGCATGAGGCTCAGCCGTTCAGGGCTGCCTCCCAGGCCAAAACCTGAGCAGCCATCCGGCCCCGTTTACCATCGATGACCCGCATCGCCAGCGCTTCGCCCGGTTGCAGATCGGCCAACCCGGACCGGCGCAGGACCTCGATATGCAGGAATACATCTTCGCTGCTACCAAAGACATTCGCGAATCCGAACCCCTTGCCCTTGTCGAACCACTTTACGCGGGCCGCCTCAAGTGGTGCCTCGGAAATCACGCCCGGATCAAGCTCGGCGAAGTCGGCCAGCATCATGGTGTCGGCGCGTTCCGGTGGGTCGACGCTGACCACCTCTACCGCCTGCACACCACGGTCGGTGCGATGGGTCATGATCTCGATCCCGGCGCCATCAGCGACCGAGCTCTGCCCGAAGTTGCGCAGGACGTTTACGTGCAGCAGAATGTCCGGACCACCTTCGTCGGACACAACAAATCCGTACCCCTTAGCGGGGTCGAACCATTTAACGTGTCCACGGACGCGATACATGCTGTTCAGATCTTCTGGCACTGTTTTCCCATCACGATATAGCGCAGTTCGTCAGGGGTTCGTTGTTGATGCAAATGGCTCGCAAATTCAAGCCGAAAAAGTTCTTTGATTCTGGGCTGTTGCATTTCACGATACGCGAGTGTCATGGATTTAACCTCTGCACTTGCCATTCCGAGTCCGGCGAGTTCCGGGTCCAGCGAAACCGGTCATGCAACCGGAACGCACCATCCGCCCAGAACTCGAATTCAACTGGCGTCAGCCGATAGCCACCCCAGAATTCGGGGCGCGGCGGGTTCGGGCCAAGTTTGGCGGTCACCTTTGCCACCTCGGCCATAAGCGACGTTCGACTGTCCAACGGCTGCGACTGGTGCGAAGCCCACGCCCCCAACCGGCTTTTCAGAGAACGCGAGGCGTAATATTCATCCGCCTGCGGCCCGTCTTCCCGGGTGATTGTACCACGAACGCGAACCTGACGCCGCAACGATTTCCAATGCATCACAAAGGCGGCCTTGTGGGCATCATCCAATTCACCTGCTTTGGCACTGTGATAGTTGGTATAAAACACAAAGGCTGCGGGTTCGATATCCTTCAGCAGCACCATGCGGACATTGGGCATACCTTCGGAATCGACGGTTGCCAGCGCAATCGCATTCGGATCATTCGGTTCCGTTTTCTCAGCTTCTTCCAGCCACCGACCCGTTATTTCAAACGGATCAGCGCCAGCAAAAATGCCACTACGCTCGTTCATTTCCATCCCCTGGAAACAATTGTTAACGACACTAAGGCGAGAACCCGCTGCGAGCAAGAGCGCATGGCCTTGATGCAGGGCAATCAATGGCATAAACCAACCGAACATAACGCGACGACATGCGGAGAAACAAACATGTCAAATCAGTTGATGGCCGGAAAACGCGGCCTCATCATGGGACTGGCCAATGATAAATCAATCGCATGGGGAATCGCCCGAGCGCTGTCCGACGCCGGAGCCGAACTTGCCTTTTCATATCAAGGCGACGCGCTGAAAAAACGTGTTGACCCGTTAGCCGAGAAACTGGGAAGCGAGATTGTTCTTCCGTGTGACGTCAGCGACGAGGCATCGATAGATGCCCTGTTCACTTCTCTGGAAGAAAAATGGGGCAAACTGGATTTCGTGGTCCATGCGATCGGGTTCTCGGACAAGAACGAATTGCGCGGTCGCTACGTCGATACCAGCCGGGCGAATTTCAACCTGACCATGGATGTGTCGGTTTATTCGTTTACCGCCGTGATGCAGCGCGCCGAAAAGATGATGGCCGAAGGTGGCAGCGCCATCACGCTGACCTATTACGGGGCCGAGCAGGTCATGCCCCATTACAATGTCATGGGCGTCGCCAAAGCGGCGCTGGAAGCATCGGTGAAATACCTGGCCGAAGATCTGGGCAAGGATGGTATCCGCGTCAACTCGATCTCGGCGGGTCCGATCAAGACATTGGCCGCCAGTGGCATCGGTGATTTCCGCTATATCATGAAGTGGAACGAGTACAATTCGCCCCTACGCCGCAACGTGACCATCGACGATGTCGGCAAATCGGCACTGTATCTTCTGTCTGATCTCAGCAGCGGTGTCACGGGCGAGAATCTGCACGTGGATTCGGGCTACCACATCGTCGGCATGAAAGCCGTCGACGCGCCGGACGTGGAAAAAGGATAACAATCGATGAGCGCCAAAGACCGCTTGCCCCACGAAAAAGGCTTTCACATAAGCTGGGACCAGATCCACCGGGATTCCCGCGCTCTGGCCTGGCGGCTGGATGGGCAAGGCCCGGACGACGGGGCGTGGCGCGCCGTGGTTGCCATCACGCGCGGCGGAATGGCCCCCGCCATGATCGTCAGTCGCGAGTTGGATATTCGCACCGTGGATACGATCAGCGTGCGGTCCTACCACCATCAGGAACAAGGCGAGGCCGAAGTATTGAAAGCCCCCGATGCCGACCTGATGGGCGACGGCACCGGCGTTCTGATCATCGACGATCTGGTCGACAGCGGCAAAACGCTTGAACTGGTGCGCGACATGTACCCCAACGCCCATTTCGCGACGGTGTATGCCAAACCCAAGGGCCGACCGATGGTTGATACATTCATCACCGAGGTCAGCCAGGACACCTGGATCTTCTTCCCATGGGATATGGCGCTGCAATATGTCGAGCCCTATAGGGGCACAGACTGACATCCGGGCTTCTTCTGTTCAAAAATACCTCGGAGCGCGAGGCAGAGCCTCGCAAAAAAAACGCATGAGCAACACACGCACCGCCGCCACCTTCCCTCCTCCGGTGATGGAGGCCCGACGCTGGCTAGACGGTGTAATCTTTCCCGCAGACCGCCCGCTGATCAACGTCAGCCAAGCCGCGCCGGTCGATCCACCGCCGCTGGCGCTTCGGCAGGCGATGGCAGAGTTCGCTATAAACGAAGACAGCGCGCATCTATATGGTCCCGTTCTGGGCAACACCGATCTGCGCGCGGAATTGGCACGTCAGATCGGCGAGCACTATGCCGCAAATGTCGCGGCCGATCAGGTTGCCATAACCTCGGGGTGCAATCAGGCGTTTTCTGCTGTTGTGTCGGCGGTTACCGATCAAGGGGATGAGATAATCATACCAACCCCTTGGTATTTCAATCATAAGATGTGGCTGGACATGGCCGGCGTCAAAGCTGTTGACCTGTCGACCGGCGATGATCTTTTGCCCGATCCGGAAAAAGCCCGCGCTTTGATCACCAGCAAAACGCGCGCCATTTCGCTGGTGACGCCGAACAATCCCGGCGGAGTAGAATACCCTGCCGAACTGGTACGTGCCTTTTTTGATCTTGCGCGCGAGGCTGGCATCCGCCTCCTCGTCGACGAAACCTATCGCGATTTCGACAGCCGCAGCGGTCCTCCGCACGATCTTTTCCAGCAGGAAAACTGGCAAGAAACGCTTGTTCATCTGTATTCTTTTTCCAAGGCCTACCGGCTGACCGGGCATCGCGTGGGGGCGGTCGCCAGCAGCACCGCTCTACTGGCCGAAATGGAAAAATTTCTGGACACAGTAGCGATCTGCCCCAGCCAGATCGGGCAATTCGCCGCCCTGTGGGGGATGCAGAACCTGTCGCAATGGGTGGCGGGTGAGCGTGACGAAATCCTCGACCGCCGCGCAGCCATTGCCGAGGGCATGCCAAAGCTGGAAGCCAAAGGTTGGCGCTTGCTGGGCTTGGGTGCGTATTTCGCCTATCTCGAACACCCTTTCGACCTGGCCTCGGATCAGTTGGCACAGCGTCTTGTGCCAGAGGCAGGCATTCTGCTGCTCCCGGGCACCATGTTCATGCCTGCGCGTGACCCCGCCGGCAAGCGACAGGTTCGCGTGGCATTCGCCAATCTCGACCGTGCAGGAATTGCACAGTTGTTTGATCGACTGAGTGCACTGTCCTTCTGACCTTGCCCCCCGGCGATGCGCGTCGTATTCAGGGCCGCAACCAACAGGGCAGCACCTGCCACCACATAACACAGAGGGCGCCATGGCCGCAGGCATGAAAAACCTATCAAAGACCTTTGTCTGGATACTCATGGGCCTTTTGATGCTGGGCCTTGCAGGGTTCGGCGCGACCA
Organism: Ruegeria sp. CH11; assembly: GCF_056537105.1. Classification (NCBI taxonomy): domain Bacteria; kingdom Pseudomonadati; phylum Pseudomonadota; class Alphaproteobacteria; order Rhodobacterales; family Roseobacteraceae; genus Ruegeria; species Ruegeria sp. CH11. The sequence continues at coordinate 167,365 of NZ_JBQFQX010000001.1, read as the reverse complement.
GCCTGACCGGTACGGTCAGAACCGTGGCGCAGGTCGGCGACGAAAGCGTCTCGGTCGACAAATATGTCCGCGAATTGCAGCGTGAAATTCGCGCGGTCGAGGCGCAGACCGGGCAGGCAATGCAGATTTCAACCGCGCATGAACTTGGGCTGGATCGGCAAGCTTTGTCGCGACTGGTGGCTCTGGCCGCTCTGGACAATGAGGTTGGGCAGCTTGGCATCTCAATCGGCGATGAAAACCTGCAACGGGAAATCGTGCAGATTCCGGCCTTTCAGGGCGTTGACGGCACCTTTGATCGCGAGGCGTATCGCTTTCAGCTGGATCAGATTGGTCTGAGCGACACAGATTTCGAATCGGATCTGCGTAAGGAAATTGCCCGCACCATCGTTCAGGGTGCTGTCATGAGCGGTGTCGAAATGCCGCGCAGCTTGACCGAAGCACTGGCCAACTATGTGCTGGCCCGACGCAGCTTTACGGTCGCGACGCTGTCTGCGGACGCGCTTGAGACACCAGTTGCTGCACCGACGGATGCGCAAGTGCAGTCGTATTACGACGAGAACACCGATCAATTTACCCTGCCCCGCACCAAGAAACTGACCTATGCGATCCTGTCGCCTGACATGCTGTTGGATACGATCGAGGTTGACGCTGACGCGGTGCAACGCCTCTACGAACAGCGCGCCGAACAGTACCAGCAGCCAGAACGGCGCTTGGTCGAACGTCTGGTGTTTCCCGACGATACCGCCGCGACCGAGGCGCTGGCCCAGCTAGAGGTCGGCGGGACAACGTTCGAACAACTGGTCCGAGCGCGCGAGCTTGAGCTAAGTGATGTCGATCTGGGCGACGTGACCCGCGAGGATCTGGGCGAAGCCGCCGATGAGGTTTTTGCGGCCGAGATCGATGACGTCGTCGGCCCGCTGCCCTCGACATTCGGCCCCGCGCTGTTTCGGATAAACGGTTCGCTGGCCGAAAACATCGTGACCCTGGAAGACGCCGAACCGGAACTGCGCGAAGAGCTTGCCGCCGATCAGGCTCGCCGTCAGATCGAGGCTCAGTCCGAAGATATCAACGATTTGCTCGCCGGGGGCGCAACTCTGGAAGAGCTGGTTGGCGAAACCGACATGGAACTGGGCCAGATCGACTGGACCCAGCAAAGCGATCAGGGTGTGGCGGCCTATGACGGTTTCCGCTCGGTTGCCGAAGCCGTTCAGGATGGCGATTTCCCCGAAGTCGCGTTTCTTGAGGACGGCTCGATCTTTGCCCTGCGCCTGAACGAAGTTCTCGACCCACGGCCCGAGCCGTTGGACAGCGCCCGTGACCGCGTCATCCAAGCGTGGACGCAGACCGAAGTTGCAAAAGCCTTGGAAGCGCAGGCAGGATCTGTTCTGACCCAGTTGGTTACCGATGGCGATTTCACGGCAACCGGTCTGCCCTTCCGTGTCGAGAACGCGCTGACCCGCACCGCTTTTCTGGAAGATGTACCCGCTGAATTCATGACTCAGGTGTTCGAAATGGAACCGGGCGATATTCGGGTTGTCCCCGGCGACAGCACCGCTCTGATCGTTCGTCTGGACGAGGTTCTTCCACCGGCAGAAACCGACGAGCAGCGACAGATGCAAGACGCACTGGCAGCGCAATTGAATCAGGCGCTGGCACAGAACATCTTTGATGCCTACGTGCTTGATACGCAGACCCGTGCGCGTCCGGTGGTGGATCAACAGGCACTGAACGCCGTGCAGGCAAGTTACTAACCGAGAGCGTCCATGGCCCTGACCCCCGATTTCGACAATTTCGCGCGCGCCTACGAGGCAGGCGAAAATCAGGTTGTCTTTACCCGCCTTGCCGCCGATCTGGATACGCCTGTATCGCTGATGCTCAAGCTGACCGGCGCGCAAAAGGACGCGTTTATGCTGGAATCGGTCACCGGTGGCGAGGTGCGCGGACGTTATTCGATCATCGGGATGAAGCCGGACCTGATCTGGCGCTGCCAAGGAGAAGCTTCGGCCATCAACCGGTCGGCCCGCTTCGACGCCGAAGGGTTCGTGCCGCAAGACGGTAACCCGATGGACAATCTGCGCAGCCTTCTGGCCGAGTCGCGCATCGCCCTGCCCGATGATCTGCCGCAAGCCGCCGCCGGTCTGTTCGGGTATCTGGGCTATGACATGGTGCGCCTGGTCGAACACCTGCCAGACGTGAACCCGGACCCGCTGGGCCTGCCGGATGCCATCATGTTGCGCCCCTCTGTTATCGCCGTTCTGGACGGCGTTAAGGGTGAGGCTACCGTTGTTTCCCCTGCCTGGGTGGCCGACGGACAATCGGCAAAGGCAGCCTATGCGCAGGCTGCAGAACGCGTCATGGACGCGGTGCGCGATCTGGAACGCGCGATGCCTGCCGAAACCCGCGATCTGGGTGAATCGCGCGAAGTCGCGCCTCCTGAATCGAACTTCACCAAGTCCGGCTATATGGAAGCTGTTGAAAAGGCCAAGGAATATATCCGCGCGGGTGACATCTTTCAGGTTGTTCCCGCGCAGCGCTGGTCGCAGGATTTCCCGCAGCCGCCATTTGCACTCTATCGATCGTTGCGCCGTACCAACCCTTCGCCGTTCATGTTCTATTTCAACTTCGGCGGCTTTCAGGTCGTGGGCGCCAGCCCCGAAATTCTGGTGCGCGTCTTTGGCGACGAAGTGACCATTCGCCCTATCGCCGGCACCCGTCCCCGCGGTGCCACGCCGGAAGAGGATCGCGCCAACGAAGCCGATCTGCTGACCGACAAGAAGGAACTGGCCGAGCATCTGATGCTGCTTGATTTGGGGCGGAACGATACCGGCCGCGTGTCAAATATCGGGACCGTCCATCCCACGGAAAAGTTCATCATCGAACGCTATAGCCACGTCATGCACATCGTATCAAATGTTGTCGGTGAACTGTCCGAGGACAAAGACGCACTGGATGCGTTTTTTGCGGGCATGCCTGCGGGCACCGTCTCGGGCGCACCCAAGGTGCGTGCGATGGAAATCATTGACGAGCTGGAACCGGAAAAGCGTGGCGTCTACGGCGGCGGTGTTGGCTATTTCAGCGCCGGTGGCGACATGGACATGTGCATCGCGTTGCGCACAGCCATCGTGAAGGATCGCAAACTTTATATTCAGGCAGGCGGCGGCGTCGTCTATGACAGCGACCCCGAGGCGGAATATATGGAAACCGTGCACAAATCCAACGCCATACGACGCGCGGCGGCAGATGCTGCGCGGTTCACCGGCAACGGGAATGGATGAAAACGGGCGGCAGTTGTGCCGCCCTTGGACCTAGTATTCCAGCGCGTTGGCGCCCTGTTCGACCTCGCTTTTCATAACGGCCGAGATTGGTGCCATCGCGACGCGGTTGCCGCGATCCTCAAGCCCCCACAGCAACAGTGCCGAGATCGTCTCGGGGCGCAAGCGACCCATCATCACAACCGCGCCTTCCTGCCCGGCGCGAAACGCCGCTTGATCCAGAAAGCGGCGCATGACCTTGGCATCCTGACGCGCACCGTCGAAATCGCGGAACACAACACTTGAAGGCACGCCGTTGCGCGCAGCAAGTTTCTGCACGGTATTCAGACCGCTGTCCTGCGTCACCAGACCGCGTCCGGTATCGCCTGCGATTGCAGCGACCTGATCGGCCAGTTTGCGGTTGCCCTGGATACCGGTATCGACACCTTCGAGAATTCCAACCGTCTGATGCAACGTGTCCAGCCATACGGACAGCGACACCTCGGCATCCTGTGCATTTGCAGCCTGATGCATATCGACAAGCGCCATGACCTCGAAACCGGCCTCTCGGTGGCGGGCCATCTTTTCGGCGGCGTCCGGGTCGGTGGGGCTGACGGCAAAGCTGATGGGATAGGGAAAATCCTTCAGAGCCTCAGCGCCATAGGCGCCCTCGTCATCAATCAGAATGATCGACATCAGCGGCTTGGACTCCGGGTTATCGAAATCGGCAGCATATTCCTCGATCGGCTTGCCAGAGGTTTCAGGCTGCGCTTCGGCTTGCTCTTCAGGTGGATCGTCGCGTTCGGTCAAAGGAATTACACGCTTGCCTACCAGCGTTCCGGATGGGCCCGATTGTTCTGTCGGAGCTTCGGGCAAAGTCAGGATACGAGGCTGGTTTCGGGGTAGAGTATCCTCGTCCCCCTCGACGGCGATGGGATTATCCTCGACCGAAACGTCCTCATCCACCTCGGGTTCCGGCTCGGGTCGCAACACGGCAACCTGGGTGTCCGGTGCGTCAGATGGGGGCTCGGGCTGTGGGTTCGGCTGTAACTCTGGTGCAGGCGCTTCCACAACCTCCGGCGCTGGAGCTTCGGCAACCTCTGGTTCGGGTGCTGGTCTCGGCTCGGGCGGTTGCAGGCTGTCCGCCGTCAGGCCGGGTGCTGAATCCTCTGTCGGCGCGGATCCGACAGGGGCTGGTTCCGAAGAAACTATCGCGGTATCCGGCGCAGCCACTGCCGCAGGTACGTCAGCCGCAGAGGGAGCTTCGATCTCGGCCGGCAGCGTAACGGCTTCAGGCAGTTCATCCGGTTGTAGCTCGATTCCGTCCAAACCGGCCAACGTGTCGGACTCAGCCTTCGGTTCGGTCGGCGACTGCGCGGGCCGCTCGACCAGGTCGGCGTCCTTGCCCTGAATCTGGACATCTTCCGAAGAAGAAGGCGTAGCTGGTGCGTCCGCAACGTCGGGCGCGGTCGCAGCGACTTGCGGTTTGCCGGTCAGCGGTGTGTTCAGCGACAACACCGCACCAAGGGCCAGAACCGAAACTGTCCCGGCGATCATTCCACCGTAAAATCCGCCCATCGAAAACCTGCCTCTCGCGTTGTTTCCTGCCTCACATACCCCTGCGCCATCTGGTGCGGCACTCACTTGCACACGTCCCGGACGGATGTCCTCTTGACGCTGCCCTGCAAGCCTGAGCATGTATGTCCCGACATTATACCGTGGCCCGGGGCTGCATCGCCAGCCTGAAATGCCCAAGTGAAGATAAGAGCTCAAATGCTGCTGCTGATCGACAACTATGACTCGTTTACCTACAACCTGGTACACTATCTGGGCGAGCTGGGGGCCGAAATGGTCGTCCGACGCAATGATGCGCTGGACGTGCAGGAAGCGATGGCGATGAATCCTGCCGGGATACTGCTCAGCCCTGGTCCGTGCGATCCCGATCAGGCCGGAATTTGCCTTGCCTTGACCGAAGCCGCAGCTGAAACGCAGACACCCCTTATGGGCGTCTGTCTGGGTCATCAGACAATCGGCCAGGCGTTCGGAGGCAAGGTCGTTCGGTGCCACGAGATCGTGCACGGCAAGATGGGCACGATGAACCATAACGGCAAAGGCGTCTTCGCCGGGCTGCCCTCGCCGTTTGAAGCGACCCGCTATCACTCGCTGATCGTCGACCGCGAGACGCTGCCGGACTGCCTTGAAATCACGGCGGAATTGCAAGATGGCACCATCATGGGACTGCAACACAAAGACCTGCCAATCCACGGCGTACAGTTTCACCCCGAATCCATCGCTTCCGAGCATGGGCACGCCCTGCTCAAGAACTTCCTGAACGAAATGAAAGTCCCCGCATGAGTGACGCCCTGAAACCGCTGATCGGTGCTGCGGCCGACCGACCATTGACACGCGCCGAAGCGGAACAAGCCTTTGACATTCTGTTCGAAGGCGAGGCGACCCCCAGCCAGATTGGCGGGCTTCTGATGGCGATGCGTACACGGGGCGAAACCGTTGACGAGTTCGCCGCTGCGGCTGCTGTGATGCGATCAAAATGCCACGCGGTCAAAGCGCCCGACGGCGCGATGGACATCGTCGGTACTGGAGGAGATGGCAAGGGCACCCTGAACATCTCGACCGCAACGGCCTTTGTGGTCGCGGGTGCCGGGGTCACGGTGGCAAAGCACGGCAACCGCAATCTCAGCTCGAAATCCGGGGCCGCTGACGCGTTGGGGCAGCTGGGCATCAACGTTATGGTCGGCCCGCAAACCGTTGAAAAAGCTCTGCAAGAGGCGGGGATAGGGTTCATGATGGCCCCGATACATCATCCCGCCATCGCGCATGTCATGCCGTCGCGGCAGGAGTTGGGTACACGCACGATATTCAATATACTCGGGCCGCTGACCAACCCCGCCGGGGTCACGCGTCAGTTGACCGGGGCTTTCAGCCGCGATCTGATCAGACCGATGGCGGAAACCCTAGGTTTGCTGGGGGCGGAACATGCCTGGCTGGTGCACGGTTCGGATGGAACCGACGAGCTGACCATCACCGGCGTCAGTTGGGTGGCCTCGGTCGAAGATGGAACCGTCAAAGAAACAGAACTGCACCCCGAAGATGCGGGCCTGCCCGTTCACCCGTTCGAGGACATTATCGGCGGTACGCCCCAAGAAAACGCTCAGGCGTTCCGCGCGCTTCTGGACGGTGCGCCCTCGGCCTATCGCGACGCGGTCTTGCTGAATTCGGCGGCTGCCCTTGTTGTGGCAGACGCCGCCGCGGACCTTCGCGAAGGGGTCCAGTTGGCGGCCGAGAGCATCGATAGCGGCAAAGCCAAAGACAAGATTACCACCTTGGCCCGCATTACACAGGAAGCCGAATGACCGAGACCGTACTCGACAAGATCAAAGCCTACAAACTGGAAGAAATCGCGGCAGACAAGGCCGAGAAGTCTTTGGAAACGTTGGAGTCTGAGGCCAGCAGCGCGCCTGAGACACGCGGGTTTGCCGAGGCGCTGCACAAGGCCACTCGCAGTGGCTATGGGTTGATCGCCGAAGTGAAAAAGGCCAGCCCCTCCAAGGGTTTGATCCGGGCTGACTTCGATCCGCCGACCCTGGCCAAAGCCTATGAAGATGGCGGCGCGGCTTGCCTTTCGGTTTTGACGGACACGCCTAGCTTTCAGGGCGCGAAGGACTATCTGACCGCAGCGCGCGAGGCGACGGGACTGCCAGCTCTGCGCAAGGATTTCATGTATGACCCCTATCAGGTTGTCGAAGCGCGCGCGCTGGGTGCGGACTGCATCCTGATCATCATGGCCTCGGTGAGCGACGCGCAGGCGGCCGAGTTGGAACAAACCGCATTTGATTGGGGCATGGACGTTCTGATTGAGGTGCATGATGAGGCTGAGTTGCAACGCGCAACCGATCTGAAAAGCCCGTTGATCGGGATAAACAACCGCAATCTCAAGACGTTCAAGACCACTCTTGATACAACCCGCCATCTGTCCAAGCTGGTTCCTGCGGATCGAACCATCGTGTGTGAAAGCGGGTTGAGCACGCCTGCTGATCTGGCCGATATCGCCCGCTATGGCGCACGCTGTTTTCTGATCGGTGAAAGCCTGATGCGGCAGGCTGACGTCTCGGCGGCGACCCGCGCGTTGCTTGCCAATCCGCTTGTACCCGGAGTGATGTGATGCCACTGACCCATTTCGATGCACAAGGCCAGGCGCATATGGTAGATGTGTCCGACAAAGACGTCACCGACCGCGTCGCCGTCGCTGCCGGACACGTCAAGATGGCATCGGAAACGTTTGAAATCATATCGGAAGGTCGCGCCAAGAAAGGCGATGTACTGGGCGTTGCCCGCCTAGCCGGGATCATGGGCGCCAAGAAAACGCCGGATCTGATCCCCCTGTGCCATCCTCTGCCAGTCACGCGCGTTGCTGTCGATCTGACGCTGGACCCACAGCTTCCGGGTGTCCAGATCGAGGCTACGGTCAAGACCACCGGTCAGACCGGCGTTGAAATGGAGGCTTTGACCGCAGTATCAACCGCTGCCCTGACCGTCTATGACATGATCAAGGCGGTGGATAAGGCAATGGAAATCGGTGGCATCCGCGTTCTTCTGAAAGACGGCGGCAAATCAGGGCGTTACGAGGCGGAATGATTACCGTCGAGGATGCCCGCGCGCTGCTTTTTGATCTGGTGGATCGTCTGCCCGTCGAAGCGGTCCCTCTGACCGACGCTGCAGGTCGGGTTCTGGCGCAACACGTGTGCGCGCTGCGCGACCAACCCCCGTTTGCGGCATCTTCGATGGATGGGTATGCCGTAAAGGCCACCGAGGTTGAACTGCACGCCATGTTCAAGGTCATCGGAGAGTCGGCTGCAGGCAATCGCTTTGCTGGAGCCGTGGGTCCCGGACAAGCGGTTCGGATTTTTACCGGAGCGCCGATACCCGATGGTGCCGATTTTGTCGTCATTCAAGAAGACACCGATCGGCGGGGCGACTTGCTGACCATTACCGAAGAGCCGGGCGCCAAAACAAATATCCGTCCCGCCGGGGTAGATTTCAAAGCCGGAACAGAAATCACAGCACCGCGCCTATTGCGCGCTGAAGACGTGGCATTGATGGCCGCCATGAACATCGCAACGGTGCCGGTCACGCGCAAACCAATCGTTGCGCTAATATCGACCGGCGACGAACTGGTGATGCCCGGAGACACCCCTGGCCCCGATCAGATCATCGCGTCAAATACGTTTGGTCTCAAAGCGTTGCTGGAAGATGTTGGGGCACATGTGAGGGTGCTGCCGATCGCGAAGGATACGGTTTCATCACTTGAAACGGCGTTCGGTCTGGCGGAAGGGGCTGATCTGGTGGTGACAATCGGCGGCGCTTCGGTTGGTGACTACGATCTGGTCAAGGACGTCTCGCAAGGGCTTGGGATGGAACGCTCCTTCTACAAAATCCGCATGCGACCCGGCAAACCTTTGATGGCCGGTCGGATCAACGGTTCGGCCATGGTCGGTCTTCCGGGCAACCCGGTCAGCGCCATGGTCTGCGGCTATCTGTTTCTTGCCCCGATGATCCGACGAATGCTGGGTATTGCGGAGGCCCTGCCCCCATTTCGAACGGCTCGGTTGGCCGAAGCGATCGGTGAAAACGGTCAGCGCGAGCACTACATGCGCGCCGTTGTGGATGACTCGGGTATCAAAGCCTGTGCGGATCAGGACAGTTCGTTGCTAAGCGTACTGGCGCAAGCAAACGCACTTTTGCTGCGCCCACCCCATGATCCGGCACGTCCGACAGGCGATAGGGTTTCGTATCTGCCGATCTGATTGAAAAGCAAACTCGTTGACACAAAACGTGAACATGCGTAGAACAAAAAGAAACGCATAAGCGACGAGGTGTGAGCGATGCTAACCAAGAAGCAGTTGGATTTGCTGGAATTCATCCATAAACGCGTGCAAGCGGACGGTGTTCCCCCCAGTTTCGATGAAATGAAGGCCGCTTTGGACCTAAGGTCCAAATCTGGTATTCACCGATTGATAACCGCGCTCGAGGAACGCGGCTTTATCCGACGCCTCGCGCATCGCGCCCGCGCCATCGAAATTGTCAAACTGCCCGAAAGTTTAGGTGGTGAGCCGACAGCGGGCTTCAATCCGCGCGTGATCGAAGGCGATAGACCCACTGGGCCGCGTCCGGCAAATTTCGAACCCGTCACGGTCGACGCAATGGAACTGCCCGTCATGGGTCGCATTGCGGCTGGTGTCCCGATCGAGGCGATCAGCCATGTCTCGCACCGGGTCGCGGTGCCCGGGTCGATGATTTCGGGCAAGGGCGAACACTACGCGCTCGAAGTGCGCGGGGATTCGATGATCGATGCGGGCATCAATGATGGCGATGTGGTGGTGATCCGCGAAACTTCAGCTGCAGACAATGGCGACATTGTTGTGGCTCTGGTCGAAGATCAGGAGGCCACGTTGAAACGGTTCTTCCGTCGTGGCCACGCCATTGCGCTTGAGGCTGCCAACCCCGCTTATGAAACCCGCGTTCTGCCCGAGGACAAGGTCAAGGTGCAGGGCCGTCTGGTTGGTCTGATCCGCAGTTACTGATCCACCCTGCCCGGCGACCACAGACGCTGACCCGAGATGTCAGCGCTTGTGACAATGCGCCCATTGTCCAGCGCCAGACTGCCGGTTTTCATAAGCGATTGCGCATCATAGAACACGCAATCTCCGGTCAGTTTCAAAGCGACCGGAGAGATCACGATCTGGTGCGCCGCGCACTCGTCGAACCCCTGTGCGGCGCGCTTGCCGGTAATGTGAACCATTTCCTTACCGCCGATCAGATACCTCTTAACCGGATCGCCCTCACCGGGCCAGCGCGTTGCTGCCAAGGGTTGATCCACACTGTCGCCGTCGTTTTCCAACCAGACCGAGGCGACAAAACCGCTGCCCTTGCTTTTGCTCAGGGCACGACCCTGTTCTGTCATGACACCGATCAACCCCCCGCTATCGGCCACCAGAACCTCGGGCCGATGCCCCTGCCCCCAGAATGTCATAACCAACGCGGCCGGTATCAGGCCAACCCAGCGCGCACGGCCCTGCCATAGAATGATCCAAAGCAAGCTGAGGGCCAGAACAGGCAGCAGAAATTCCGGTGGGCTGACCACATAGCCTTGCGCACCATCCAGCCCCGACACCCGATCCGCGACCATAATAATCCAACTCAAACCGACGCCCATCACCTTGAGAGCGATCCAGTCCAGCCCAAACGGAGCCAGCAACGCCGCCACCACAGCCGCAGGCACCACAAGCGTTCCCATGACCGGAACGGACAACAGGTTTGCGATCAACCCATAGTGCGACATTGTGTTGAAATGGGCGGCCCCGATCGGTGCGGTGGCGAGACCCGCGATGGCCGAGGACAGAACAACACCAACCACCGGCTTCATCCTTTTGGGTCCGGGCAAACGTCCGAAATCGCGCAGCGCCCCAAAGACAGCGACCAGCGCGGTTGTTGCCGCGAAGGACATCTGGAAACCCGGGCTTAACAGCGACTCGGGCCGTAAGATCTGTACGATCACCGCGGCCAAGGCCACTGCGCGCAAGGATACCGCCCTGCGATCCACCAGAACTGCGCCCAGCATCACCGATACCATGACAAAGGCGCGTTCGGTCGCCACGTTGCCGCCCGACAACGCCAGATAGATCATGGCCGCAAACAAAGCCAACACCGCCGCAATCTTGCGGACCGGCAACCGTAATGCCAGCGACGGAATGGCTGAGAGACCGATCCGAAATGCCGCAAAGACAAACCCGGTCAGCAAACCCATATGGAGCCCCGAAATGGCGAGCAAATGCGCCAGATTCGATGCGCGTAGCGCGTTCAGCGTCTCTTGCTGCATGCCGCTGCGATCTCCGGTCGTGACAGCGGCGGCAAACCCTCCGACCTCGCCGGGCAGAATCCGGCGAACATGGTTCGAGATTGCCATGCGCCAACTGGTGACACGCACACCATCTGCGCCACTTTCAGCCGAGGCGGCGGTCAGAACCGGCACCCGCGTGTATCCCACCGCGCCAAGGCCTTGAAACCAGGCATGGCGGCGAAAATCGAACCCGCCCGGCTCCACAGGCCCCTGTGGTGGAGACAAATGGCCGGTTGTCATGATGCGTTGGCCAGGCTTCAGTTCGGCGTCGCCACCGTGCAAGGACAATCGGACCCGATACGGCCGCTCGCCAGTTGGTATATCTTCCAGCCGCACATGATCCAGCGTCACCCGCAGCGCGTCCGAAGCTGAACGGTCCAGCGCAACGACGCGCCCTTCGATCGGGCCATAATACCGCCAGCTCAGCACCGGCTCGGCCACGGAATGCGCCCGGGTTCCGGCAAGCAGGAAACCAACCGCGACCAATGCCAGAGCGACTGCAAGTGGACTCCATGCGGCATTCAGCATTCGGGCCAGAAACGCTGCGGAAATCAGTGTCGAAGCCACGAACGTATATGTCATCGCATCGGGTTCAAACCTAAGCCCAAAATACAGACCGATGCCTGCTGCGAGGCAAATCGGAGCCCAGACGAACAGATGCCCACGCTGTTGCAGCAACGCGACCTCGACCCGTGCCAGAACACCCATAGTTGCCCCCGTCCTTCGGGCTCGTTAGACAGGCCTCAACTCTATGCCCGTCGCGGTTACCAAAAGGTTAATCAACACAATGTCCGACCAGGTCGTCACCCGTTTCGCCCCTTCGCCAACAGGTTTTCTGCATATCGGCGGCGCGCGCACCGCGCTGTTCAATTGGCTCTACGCCCGCGGGCGCGGCGGCAAGTTCCTGCTGCGGATCGAAGATACCGATCGCGAACGGTCCACACCCGAAGCAACAGCCGCAATACTGCAAGGAATGCAATGGCTTGGGTTAGATCACGATGGCGATGTCATCAGTCAGTTCGAAGGCGCTGAACGTCACGCCGAGGTGGCGCGACAACTGTTGGCAGAGGGCAAGGCTTACAAGTGTTTTTCGACCCAGGAAGAGATCGCTGCTTTCCGCGAACAGGCCCGGGCCGAGGGGAAATCCACGCTGTTTCGCAGCCCATGGCGCGATGCCGACCCCGCGACGCATCCAGATGCGCCGTTTGCGATCCGTATCAAGGCTCCGCAAGACGGAACCACGGTGATCCGCGACCAGGTACAGGGCGATGTCACCATTCGCAACGACCAGTTGGACGACATGATCTTGCTGCGCTCGGACGGTACGCCCGTTTATATGCTCGCGGTTGTGGTGGACGATCACGATATGGGCGCGACCCACGTGATCCGGGGCGACGATCACCTCAACAACGCTGCGCGCCAAATGATGATCTACCAGGCGATGGGTTGGGACGTTCCGGTCTGGGCGCATATCCCGCTGATCCATGGCCCTGACGGCAAGAAGCTGTCGAAACGCCACGGCGCGTTGGGCGCGCAGGAATACCAGGCCATGGGCTATCCCGCCGCCGGAATGCGCAACTACCTTGCGCGTTTGGGCTGGAGCCACGGTGACGATGAGTTCTTTACCGATCAGCAAGCAAAGGAATGGTTCGATCTGAACGGAATCGGCAAAAGCCCGGCCCGGTTCGACCTCAAGAAGCTTGAGAATCTCTGCGGTCAGCATATTGCGATTTCAGACGATGCTGCGCTGCGGCAGGAAATTGGTGGTTATTTGGCGGCTGCCGGGCATGCGGCGTTGAGTCAAACACAATCCAGTGATTTGGAACGTGCGATGTATTGCCTCAAAGACCGTGCCCGAACGTTTCCAGAACTGCTTGAAAAAGCACATTTTGTCCTGACACAGCGCCCGGTAACCCCTGATGAGAAGGCGGCAAAAGCGCTTGAATCTGTATCCGACGGTATACTGAACGAATTGACGCCGCAGTTGCAAAATGCTAGCTGGTCACGAAATGGACTGGAGGAAACCCTCAATTCGTTCGCAGAAGCGAAAGGGGTAAAGTTCGGCAAACTGGCAGGGCCACTAAGGGCTGTATTGGCAGGGCGGGCTGTGACACCTTCGGTTTTTGACATGATGCTTGTGCTTGGGCGCGATGAAACCTTGGCGCGGCTTTCTGATGCAGTGGAATCAACCTGATCTTCACAATCGGGTAACGCTGCTCCGCTAACACCCGGACTGCGCATCCTTGCGCAGCCGTTGCCCGCAAAGTCGGACAGCGATCCGACGCGTGATGAATGAGGAAGGGACAAAATGACCGATAGCAACAAGACCGCCACTCTGACTGTCCACGGCAAGGAATACGAGCTTCCAATCCATTCGCCAACCGCTGGTCCCGACGTTGTCGATATTCGCAAGTTATACGGCGATGCTGGTGTCTTTACCTACGATCCCGGCTTTACCTCGACCGCAAGTTGCGACAGCACGATCACCTATATCGACGGCGACAAAGGTGAGCTGCTTCATCGGGGTTATCCCATCGATCAGCTGGCCGAAAAGTCTCATTTCCTCGAGGTCTGCTATCTGCTGCTTTACGGAGAATTGCCTGCGGCCAAGGATCTGGAGCAGTTCGAGACAACAATCACCCGCCACACCATGCTGCACGAACAAATGCAGTATTTCTATCGCGGTTTCCGTCGCGACGCGCACCCGATGGCGATCATGGTGGGTGTCGTTGGCGCGATGTCGGCCTTCTATCACGATTCGACCGATATTCACGATCCGCGCCAGCGAGAGGTCGCTTCGCACCGCCTGATCGCGAAAATGCCGACGATCGCGGCCTGGGCTTACAAGTACCATACCGGTCAGCCCTTCGTGTATCCGCGTAACGATCTGGACTATGCGTCGAACTTCCTGCGCATGTGCTTTAGCGTTCCGGCCGAGGAATATGAGGTCAACCCGATCCTCAGCCGCGCGATGGACCGCATCTTTACTCTGCACGCAGATCACGAACAGAACGCATCGACCTCGACCGTGCGTCTGGCGTCGTCGTCAGGGGCCAACCCGTTCGCCTGTATCGCTGCCGGCATCGCTTGTCTTTGGGGACCGGCCCACGGCGGCGCGAACCAGGCCTGCCTGGAAATGCTGGAAGAAATCGGCAGCGTCGATCGCATCCCCGAATACATCGCGCGCGCCAAGGACAAGAACGACCCGTTCCGCCTGATGGGCTTTGGCCACCGCGTCTATAAGAACTTTGACCCGCGCGCCAAGGTGATGAAGCAATCAGCGGATGAAGTTCTGGATCTGCTGGGAATCGAGAACAACCCCAAGCTTCAGGTCGCCAAGGAACTGGAGCGCGAAGCGCTGGAAGATCCGTATTTCGCCGAGAAGAAACTGTTCCCAAATGTCGATTTCTATTCCGGTATCATCCTCGAAGCGATGGGCTTCCCGACCTCGATGTTCACCCCGATCTTCGCGCTGTCTCGGACTGTCGGCTGGGTCAGCCAATGGAAAGAAATGATCGCAGATCCGCAGAACAAGATCGGTCGTCCGCGTCAGCTCTATCTGGGCGAGACCGAGCGCGACTATGTGGATATCGAAAACCGCTAAACCGCAGATTATCCAAAACACTAAGGCCCCGGATCGTCCGGGGCCTTTTTTTGTGGCGACCTTCGACGGTGTTACCGAATTGTTGCCCCCGCAAGCAAAAATTACGCCCCGAGGCCAAGCGTGCTTTCCGTTGCGGCATGCGATGCCTAAGGTCGCCGCATAATCCTAGTCTCATGTTGCGATGATGTTCCGGCTTTTTGTTCCCGCCGTTCTGGCCGCCCTGCTGATATCCGGCCCCGCCTTGGCGCAGGGGTTCGCGGAAAGAGCGTTCGAGAAAATTCAACGCGAAAATGCCGCCGGGTCGCTGGCGGTCATGGGGCTTGCCGGTATCCCTGACGATTCCGCCAGTGCCATCTCGTTGCAGTCCAATACCGGCGACCGCGACTATGACTTTAAATCAGCGCAGCTTGGCGGGGGGTTCCGGCTTTCCGAAGGGGTTCCGATCTATCTGGAGGGATACATCGGGTATGCGCGTTATGATCCGGTGCTGTTTTTTTCCGGAACAGGTGAGACGACCAGATTGCCGCTGAAATGGACCAGTGCGGCGGTCACGGGTGGAATAGGCTATCAATTCGATCTGGGGGAGCGGTGGAAGATAACTCCGATGGCCCATATCTCGATTGGACGCACGCAGACGGACGCCTCGGTTGCAACGCAGGTGATTGCCAATCGGTTGGGAATCGAGCGCGACTTTGTAAAAAGCGGTGGTCTTTGGGCCGGCGGCGCTGGTGGATCGCTGACGCTGGACTATGCGCGCCCGTTGTCGAATGACCGCGAATTCGAGATGAGCATTCGGTACACCCATATTGAATATTGGCCGATCGGTGATGACGAAGACCTTCTGATTCAATCCACCGCCGCCAATGCCGTTCTATGGACCCGCTATCGATTTCCTACGGGCAAGCGCATGTTCGGACGTCCGGTTCGCTGGGTCGGTGACTTTTCCTATTCCTACCTGATCGGTGATCAATCGCTGGTCCTCGGGACCGACTGGCTTGCACGGGTCGGAGGAGGGATTGAGGTCGATCTGTCCGATACCTGGGTCCCCTGGGTCACCACGACGCGCCTTATGGTACGGTATTACGGCAGCGATACGGTGAACGGCTATACCGTCGGGATCGGCATAAGTTTCTGACAGATTTCAGAACAGACGCATCTGTTCTCCGGGTTGAGGTGGAACGCTGAACAGATCAGTCCGCAAAGGCGCGGATTTGATGCGCAGACCCAACCGTTTGCAAGCCGCCTTGAAACGTTGCGCGATGACACTGGCATACTCGCCCTCGCCTCGCATCCGGTGGCCCCAACGCGGATCATATTCCTTGCCGCCATGCATGTCGCGCAGACGCGCCATGACCTTGTCTGCGCGGCCGGGTTCATGCTCAGCCAACCAAGCCTTCCACAAGTCCGAGACCTCGCGCGGTAGGCGCAGCATGATCCAGCTGGCCGCATCCGCACCCGCCTGTTTGCCCGCTTCCAACAAATGCTCGACCTCGTGATCCGTCAATCCGGGAACGATGGGTGAGGTCATGACGCGCACCGGCACCCCTGCCCCGGTCAGCCGTTCGATCATACGCAGCCGCCGCTTTGGCGATGGTGCGCGCGGCTCCATCCGTCGCGACAAACCTGCATCGAGCGTGGTCAACGAAATTCCGACCCGCACCAGCCCCTGCTCCGCCATTGGCGCCAGAATATCCACGTCGCGCTCGATCAACGAACCTTTGGTTACAATCCCGACTGGGTGGCGAAATTCTTGCAGAACCTCCAGACAGGACCTTGTGATTTCGCGATTTTTCTCGATTGGCTGATACGGGTCTGTATTGGTTCCCAGCGCGACCGTCGCCACCTTGTAGCGCGGTTTCGACAGCTCGCGCCGCAGGATTTCGGCTGCGTTGGGCCGGGCGATCAGTCGGGTTTCAAAGTCCAGCCCTGGCGACATCCCCAGATAGGCATGCGTCGGTCGCGCGAAGCAATAGATGCACCCATGCTCACACCCCCGATACGGGTTGATTGAGCGATCGAAAGGCAGGTCCGGCGACTTGTTATAGGTGATCAGGCTGCGGGCAATCTCATCCCGAACTTCGGTACGCAGAACCGGTAGATCTTCCTCCAGATCCCAACCGTCCGGTGCATCAAAGGTGGCAAACCTCTCGAACCGCCCGCTTTCGTTCGAGGCCGCACCGCGCCCCGGGGTTTCTGCCCGAACGGTCATTTGTTTCCCCTTTGTTCTCATCCCTCTCTTGTAGGCGCGGCAGCGAAATTTGGCAAGCTCGGCCAGCGCCGGGAACCTAAGGGGAAGATGAATCTTGCACAGAAAAATCTTGCAAATATTTCCACTGCAAAGTTTGAATATCTATTCTAAACGTCGGTCCCGGAACGACCGAGGTCGCAATCGTGAAAGTAGACCTGCGACGAAATGGTCAAAACGGAAAAAATGCCACTTTGGGCCGCGCGCCCACTCAGCACAGGGAATCGCCCCATGTCCGATGAAGAAGACATCGTCCTGTCGGAACTCAATGACGAAGAGCTTGTCGAACAGATGTTCGATGATCTCTATGATGGCCTGAAGGAAGAGATCGAAGAAGGTGTGAACATCCTGCTGGAACGCGGATGGACGCCCTACGACATTCTGACCAAGGCGTTGGTCGGTGGCATGACTATCGTGGGCCACGATTTCCGCGATGGTATTCTGTTTGTGCCCGAGGTTCTGCTGGCCGCGAACGCGATGAAAGGCGGCATGGCAATCCTCAAACCACTGCTGGCAGAAACCGGAGCGCCGCGTGTTGGCAAAATGGTTATCGGCACCGTCAAAGGTGACATCCACGACATCGGCAAGAACCTTGTGTCGATGATGATGGAAGGCGCGGGCTTCGAAGTCGTCGATATCGGCATCAACAACCCGGTTGAAAACTATCTTGAGGCGCTGGAAACCGAACAGCCTGACATTCTGGGAATGTCGGCCCTGCTGACCACGACGATGCCCTATATGAAGGTGGTCATCGACACGTTGGTCGAACAAGGGCTGCGCGACGACTATATCGTTCTGGTTGGCGGCGCGCCTTTGAACGAAGAGTTCGGCAAAGCGATTGGCGCAGACGCATATTGCCGCGACGCGGCCGTTGCCGTGGAGACGGCCAAGGATTTCGTTTCGCGCAAGCACAACCAATTGGCAGGCTGATCAACTCAGCTGATTGCAAGGCAAGGCCGCCCGTCACCGGGCGGCTTTTTTGTTCACGATTACGTAAACTTACGGGAATAAGGTAACGGCTGGTTTGCACACCGTTCGGCTGCATGTTAGCTGGCTGCGCGTTAACCAGTTTGTTTAGGATTCCAATGCCCACGACCTTTAATGTACTGTTTCTCGGCAACCTTACCCTGATCGATCCGACCGAAGGCAATGCAACGGCAGAAAACGCCGGTGCGTTGGTTGGTCAGACCTTTGGCGGCCCGGGCGATCCCTTGTTGAACAACGCCTTTTCGTGGAGCCCTCTGGGCAATCCCGGAGGCACCTACAACAACGACAACACGGTCGAGAACGACTCTTTCCAGATCAACGGCACGTTCAATCTGACCTTCGACGCAGCCGTGGCGTACAATGCTACGATCACCTATGTCGATGGAACAACAGCTGATATCTCGGCGGTTATCGCGCAAGATACATTTGGCAATACCTTCCTTGTACCGGAGTTTTCGGCCAACGCAGATCAGGCAGCGCTCGAGGACAGGGGCATCCAGTCGCTGACCCTCAACAGCGTGCTGACGGACACCGCGACCGGTCTGACTGCCAATCGGCAGGAATGGGACATCGCCACCTGTTTCACGACGGGAACACTTATCGATACGGACAAAGGCCCGGTACCGGTTGAACATCTCTCAGCGGGCGCCAAGGTCAAAACCCTGGACAACGGATTGCAAACGCTGCGCTGGGTTGGATCCCGAACAGTGCGCGCCGAAGGGGCATTTGCCCCGGTCCTGTTCAAGACGGGTGCATTGGGTAATTCGCGCGATCTGCTTGTGTCTCAGCAGCACCGGATGTTGATCCGGAACTGGCGGGTCGAGCTTCATACCGGCCACGCCGAGGCGCTTGCGCCCGCGAAGCAGTTGATTAACGGTCGCGACATCGTACTTCAGCCCGGCGGATTGGTGACCTATTTTCACCTGTTGTTCGATCGACATGAACTTGTCTGGGCCGAAAATTGCCCAAGCGAGAGCTTTCACCCCGGCGTTCTGGGGATGAGCAGCCTGGATGCGGAAACCCGCCGGGAAGTCCTGACTTTGTTCCCCGAACTGAAAACCCACGGGCTTGTCGCCTACGGCCCCACCGCAAGACCGTCGCTGCGTATGTACGAAACCTACGCGTCGGTGGCCTGATACGGGATGTCGGTAGCAGGCTTGCCAGCGGCTGGAAATCGGCATTTGATAAGGCAATCCCTGCCGGATCGGACCCATGCAACACAGCACACCGCCAGATGACGCAAGCCTGACAACCGACGGTTATACGGAACAAAACCGGCCTGGCCGCATTCTTTTGCTGGCTTGTGGCGCGCTGGCGCGCGAAATCCTTGACCTAAAAAGGCGCAACGGCTGGGATCACATGTCGCTGACCTGCCTGCCCGCAATCCTCCATGTGTACCCGGAAAAGATCACTCAGGCAGTCGAAGAGGCCGTGACCAAGCACCGCGCTCAATTCGATAAGATATTTGTCGTCTATGCGGATTGCGGAACCGGAGGGTTGCTGCAACAGGCCTGTGAACGGTTGGGCGTCGAAATGATCAAAGGCCCACATTGCTATTCATTCTTCGAAGGCAATGACGTCTTTGCCAGCCATCAAGAAGACGAGACAACTGCTTTTTATCTCACCGATTTTCTGGCGCGCCAGTTCGACGCCTTTGTCTGGAAGCCACTGGGCCTGGATCGGCACCCCGAGCTGCGCGACATGTATTTCGGCAATTACACCAAGTTGGTTTATCAGGCCCAGACCGACAATCCGGAGCTTACGAGACGCGCTCAGGAATGTGCCGACCGGATGGGCCTGGCGTTTGAGCGCAGGTTGACCGGGTATGGCGATCTGGCGACCACGTTGTCAGATTGGGCGACGCGCACCGAGCCCCAGGTTTAAGCCTGCGCCAGCGCGACCTCGCGAATACGTTCCACCATCGCACGCAATCCGTTCGATCGTTGGGCCGATAAGTGATCGTTCAGGCCCAGCCGTGCCAGCTCCGCCCCTGCGTCCACTCCGGCGACCTCAGCAATGGGCAGCCCGTTGTAAAGGCGCCGCAACACGGCGATCAGCCCGCGCACGATCAGGGCATCGCTGTCGCCATCAAAACGAAAAGTTCCACCTTCGATCACTGGATGCAGCCATACCTGACTGGCACAGCCATTCACCTTGGTCGCTGGTACTTTGAACGCCTCATCCAGCGGCGCCATCGCTTTGCCCTGGTCGATCACATGGCGATAGCGGTCTTCCCAATCTTCCAGGAATTCGAAATCCTCGACGATCTCTTCAAAGGCGGGTGTGGCCATGACGGGGCTTATCCTTACATTGCGCGATCACAATTGTGACCTATGCCGGGCTTTACCCGCTGTCCAGCCCCAGCCGTGGCTTTTCAAGCCGCGGAATTTGCGTTAACCCGTTGCAAGTCAAGTTGCGCAAAGTGTTGGGTCCATGCACAAAACTCTATCTGTTCTTCTGGTTTCCGCCCTCGCCCTTTCCGCTTGCAGCAGTTGGCGCGATTCGCGTGCAAACCCGACGAACTGGTTTGGCAGCAGTACTAGCAGCGATGCACCCCCGTCACCCGATGATGCAAACGCGTTGCTCCCCGACCAGGGTGATGAAGGTGGCGTAGGGCTGTTTTCCCGGCCCGAGGCCGAGGACACAAGCATTCCAATCACGGTCGTTGACGAGTTGCAGATCAATCCGACACCAACAGGCGCGATCATCTACGCCTCGGGGACCGCCACACGTCAGGGAGCCTTCAACGCCCGACTGGTTCGTGTGGAAAGCGAGGAAAACGCCAAGAACGGGGTTTTGGAATATACCTTTCGCGTGAGCTACCCGGTCTATGCGACGGCGCAGGGAACACCACGATCTCGTATGGTGTCGGACGCGGTTGGTGTCAGTCGAAAGCAACTGGACGGGATACGTCTGGTCCGCGTGGTCGGACAGCAGAATACGCTGGAATCACGCCGCCGCTGAGGCAACCTTACAGAGACACGACGCGCACGACCTGCCCCTTGGCGGCTAGTGCGATCTTACCGTCACACAGTTTCAGCGCGTCCTCGCCAAATACCTCAAAGCGCCAACCGGACATGGCAGGCAACTCGCGCTCGCCCGCTGCGATTTGATCCAGATCTGCACTGGTTGCGATCAGTTTGGCCGCTACGCCCGAACTTTCTGTTTTCGACTTCAACAATACGCGCAACAGATCAGCCAGTGCCGGGTTGACCTTCAGCTTGTCGCGGCTGTTGTCGATATTGGGCAGCTTGTCGGCGGGGCAATTCACCCCACGTTTGACCGCAGCCAGAATACCGTCCGCGATCACACCTTTGCGCGCCTCACGCAGCAGCAGGCGCGACCCACCCAGATCAGAGGGCGATTTTGGCTTGATCGAGGCCATCTCGATCAGCGCATCATCCTTGAACACCCGGTTGCGCGGGACGTTGTTTTCCTGCGCATAGGATTCTCTGAATTGCGCCAGTTCCCGCACAACCGCCATGAACTTGGCCGAGTTGGTCCGGGTTTTGACCCGCCGCCATGCGTCCTCGGGGCGAATGTCGTAGGTTTCGGGTCGGGTCAGAATGCGCAACTCCTCGGCGACCCAATGGCTGCGGCGGGTCTTCTCCAGCTCGGCCGCGAGGTATTCGTAGATCTTCCGCAAATGCGTAACGTCCGCCAGCGCATAGGTTTTCTGCGCTTCGGTCAAAGGGCGCCGCGACCAGTCCGTAAAGCGTGAACTCTTGTCGACGCCTTCCTTGCAGACCTTGCGCACCAGTGTTTCATACCCTACCTGCTCGCCGAACCCGCAGACCATGGCGGCGACCTGCGTGTCAAACAACGGGGATGGAAACACACCAGCCTCGACCCAGAAAATTTCGAGGTCTTGACGGGCCGCGTGAAAGACCTTGACCACGTCTTCATTTCGAAACAGCTCGTATAGCGGATCAAGCGATAGTTCTTCAGCCAGCGGATCAACCAGCACAGCGCTGTTTTCGTCATCCGATGGATAAGCCAGTTGAACCAGACAAAGCTTTGAATAATACGTCCGCTCACGCAGGAATTCGGTATCTACAGTGACGTAGGGATGTTGCGAAGCTGCCGCGCAGAATTCGGCC
The DNA here is from genome assembly GCF_056537105.1 of Ruegeria sp. CH11. Lineage (NCBI taxonomy): Bacteria > Pseudomonadati > Pseudomonadota > Alphaproteobacteria > Rhodobacterales > Roseobacteraceae > Ruegeria > Ruegeria sp. CH11. Next base: position 145,263 of record NZ_JBQFQX010000001.1, on the reverse strand, counting down.
AGCTCTTGCGTCGTTGTCAGGGTTCTCATGCGCCGTGCTGTTCTTGCTCTTGTCTATTGGTGACTGCCCGTCTGTTTTTCCTCTTCCCGAGCGTTAGAGGCGACCATAGGCCGAATAATAGGGGCGTGTAAATCACCCCGCAGCTTTAAGGCAGCAGAACCGGGGTCTTGTCACCAAGGGCAAAGCGCTTCAATACCGCCGGATACAGCTTGTGTTCCTGCGTCAGCACCCGTGCTGCCAGAGTGTCCGGCGCATCTCCGGCCTGCACAGGAACGCGGGCCTGCCCTAGTATGGGGCCATCATCCAAAGCGGCGGTGACCTCGTGAACTGTACAGCCATGCTCGGCATCACCCGCTTCGATCGCCCGGGCATGTGTATGGAGCCCCTTGTATTTTGGCAACAGTGACGGGTGGATGTTCAGCATCCGGCCCTGAAAACGCGTTACGAAACCCGCGGTCAGAACCCGCATGAAACCGGCCAAGCAAACGATATCAGGTTCTGCATCTTCGAGGGGTTTCAGAAGCTCGGCCTCAAACGCGGCACGATCCCACTTGAAAGGCCGGTGATCTACGGCAGCGATGGGAATACCCCGATCAGCAGCCTTTTTTAGCCCCCCCGCATCCGGGTCATTGGACAGCACCAGACAGGGCCGCGCCGGGTGATCGCCGGTCATGCTGTCGACCAGAGCCACCATGTTCGACCCCCCGCCGGACAGCAGAATGGCGACGCGTTTGTGGCTCACAGCAGGCGGCCCGAATAGGTGACACCCGGTGTAGACGTGACTGATCCTATGCGCGCGACGGTCTCGCCCGCATCCGACAGCAGACCAGTCAACTCGTCGGCGCGGTCCGCCGCGCAGACGACGATCATACCGATGCCGCAGTTGAAGGTCTTCAACATCTCGGCCTCGGCAATACCGCCGGTTTCAGCCATCCAGGCGAATACGGGTGGCAAAGTCCAGGCGCTCAGATCTATCTCGGCCCCCAAAGCATCGGGCAACACCCGAGGCAGATTTTCGGACAAACCACCGCCGGTTATATGTGCCAGCGCATGCACACCCCCTGCCCGGATCGCCGTCAGCGCGGGCTTCACATAGAGGCGCGTCGGCGTCAGCAAGGCCTCACCCAGCGTTCCGTCACCAAAGGGCGACGCCGCATCCCAGCCCAGCCCGGACATTTCGACCAGTTTGCGCACCAGCGAATAGCCGTTCGAATGCACCCCGTTCGAGGCAAGGCCCAGCAGCACGTCGCCATCCTGCACTCCGTCGGGCAAGGCCGCGCCCCGCTCCATCGCGCCAACCGAGAATCCGGCCAGGTCAAAGTCACCATCAGGATACATGCCCGGCATTTCTGCCGTTTCGCCGCCGATCAGCGCACAGCCCGATTGCGCACATCCCTCGGCAATCCCTTCGATGATCCGCGCGGCGGTATCGGTGTCAAGCTTGCCAGTGGCGAAATAGTCCAGAAAGAACAGTGGCTCGGCCCCCTGACAGATCAGGTCATTGACGCACATCGCCACCAGGTCGATACCGACTCCATCGACAACGCCGGTATCAATCGCGATCCGCAGCTTGGTACCGACCCCATCTGTGGCCCCGACCAGAATCGGGTCCGAATAGCCTGCGGCCTTGAGGTCGAACAGTGCGCCAAAACCGCCCAGGCCACTCATCACTCCAGGACGGTTTGTGCGTTTGGCGGCAGGTTTGATCCGGTCAACCAGCGCGTTCCCCGCGTCAATATCCACGCCCGCATCGGCATAGGTGATTCCGTTCTTGCCCGCTGTCATGACTGGCCCCCTGAGAATGCTTTGAGCGCGGGTTAGTCGATTGTGCGGACTGTTGCAACGGTCAGGCTTGACGCGGGGCGTGATCGTGATACCCAAGGCGCTCAGGCGGGCCTGTAGCTCAATTGGTTAGAGCAGAGCGCTCATAACGCTTTGGTTGGGGGTTCGAGTCCCTCCGGGCCTACCAAAATCCGCTTTTTTGACGATCTTTCGTAGAATTGTTCACCGCAAATGCTGAAAGGCGCAAGGCTTACTGCACACGGCAGATCATCCGGCCCTTTCTCAACGCGTGCTCCGCACATAAGAGAGGGGCTGGTCAAAACCCCCTCGCCCAGCCCCTCTCACACCGCCTTTCACTCTCTAGCATTTGCGAGTCGGCGATGTTCTGTTGCGTCGACCGCGTGACATCGGGCCCGAGCCCGGATGCTGCGGTCTGATCGCGCTATTTCTTTGGCGCGACTTTGGTCAGCGCCTTTTGTGCGTCGGCCATTGCCTTTTGCTTGTCGGCCAATTTCTTGTGCGCCGGACCCATCTTCGTCAGCAGTTTTGCAAGCTTGATGTTCGCCTCGGCCACTTTTGCGCCGCCACCTGTGGCGAGGTTGGGCGGGCTGGCGAGAACGGCCTGGGCCTTGGTGATTTCGACCTGCAACTTGATCAGGTCCTGTTGTGCATCGGTCCAGGCCTTGATGCTGTCAGCTACTTTTTTCGCCGCCGCTTTGATTTTCTTTTCGTCAACCATTCTCTTCTTCCCATCAATGTGTTCGAATCTCGATGGAAAGGAATTTCCGACATTTTGCAGGAAAAAGAAGTAACCTTCTTCACAGATGCAAACCCCTGCATCAAAGGTCACTCAAAACCAGGCAGGATGATCGGGGACTCGCGAATTCTGTCTGCGAGTGCAAGCTATCTTGCGACGACAATGTCCGCGCAAAGGCCGCCCAGTTTTTCGCTTTTGCCCAGCCTCAAGGTTCCGCCATGCGCGCGCGCGATATCTGCGACAATGGCCAGTCCCAGCCCGACACCGCTGCCTTGATTCTGGTTGCGCGCGGGATCGAGCCGGGTGAAGGCCTTGACCGCTTCGGTCCGTTGGTCCACCGGGATTCCGGGGCCATCATCTTCAACCCGAATACGCAGGGATTTGGGGGTCAGCTTCAGGCCGACCTCGGCGCGTGCCCCATAGCGAACGGCGTTTCCGATCAGGTTCTCGACCGCCCGCCGCATCGCGGTCGGGCGCAGCGAGGCAGTCCCCTCGCCCTCGACCGAGACCAGTTCGACGTTCTGGCCCGCCCGCAGCGCGTCATCGGTGATTTCGCGCAGCCAGGGTTCTGGGGCGATGGTTTCAGGCGCGCCTTCTGCTGTGCCGCGCGAAAACTCGAGAAACGCATCCAGCAACGACTGCATTTCATCGACGTCCTTGACCAATAGCCCGGCCTCATCCTCGGGCAAAAGAGACAAGCCCAATTTAAGCCGCGTCAACGGCGTGCGCAGGTCATGGCTGACACCCGATAGCATCAAGGTGCGCTGTTCGATCTGCCGTTCGATCCGGGTTCGCATATCCAGAAACGCACTTCCGGCGGCGCGCACCTCGATTGCACCGCTGGGAGAATAGGGTACCACCCGCCCCCGCCCAAATGCCTGCGCCGCCGCTGCAAGGCGCGTGATCGGTCGCAACTGGTTACGCATGTACAGAAAGGAAATCGTTGTCATCAAGAAGGCGAAGAAAACCATCGTCACGATCAACTGGTGCGGCGCTGCCGGAGACAGTCGCCGACGATCAAATGTCAGTTCGAGCACGCCCAGATCGGTATTCAAATACAGTCGAACGGTCTGACCGCTTGGCAAGGCGACATCGAGAAAACCGGGCAGCTTTTCCTGCAGCTCGAACTTCACCTGCGGTGCGATGAAATCGTACCAGCGCCGCCCTCCGATATCGGGGTCTTCGTTTGGCGCAAGAAACCGGGCGGTCATTTGCAAGGCAGCCAGATCCGGTCGTACCACCGCCAGCGCCTGCTGCTGGGTTTCCGATCCCTGCATCGCATCCGTGATCAGCGTCACCTCTCGCGCAGATGCAAGCGTCATTTGCGCAGTCACATCCTCAAGATGTTTCTGCAAGAACGCCACGGCCACAACCAGCAGCACAACAATCACTGGTAGCACAAGAATCAACGCCGCCCGGGCATAAAGGCTGCGCGGCATATAAGGTTTGAGCCATTGCAAAGACATGCGCTAAACCTAGCGGGCCGCCCGGGTAAGAGAAAGAGGTCAGAATGCAGGCTCCCGACGAATTCGATCCACAACCAGGGCGGGCCATGTCGCTTGCACCAGGCCTGCGCCGGATATTGGCACCAAACCCGTCACCGATGACCTATCGCGGCACCAATACCTATCTGGTCGGCGAGCGCGATATCGCTGTGATTGATCCGGGCCCTGCAAGCGAGGCACATCTGGCCGCAATTCTCGATTCGCTGCACCCCGGACAGCGCATCAACCACATTCTGGTCACCCACAGCCACCTGGATCACTCGCCGCTGGCAGCGCCATTGTCCCGGCGTACCGGCGCGCCAATTCTGGCCTTTGGCGGGCCGGATACCGGGCGCAGCGCGATCATGTCCCGGCTAGCCAGTCAGGGGTTGGCAGGTGGTGGCGAAGGGATCGACGTCGATTTCCGACCGGACATAGAACTGGCCGACGGTGAAATTGTTGAGGGCGAAGATTGGTCGCTCGAAATCATCCATACGCCCGGGCACTTGGGCAACCACATTGCGCTGGCCTGGGGCGACATCTGCTTTACCGCCGATCACGTGATGGGTTGGGCCAGTTCGCTCGTTTCCCCTCCGGACGGAGATCTGACCGACTTCATGGCCGCCTGCCACCGTCTGCGCGCGCGCGATTGGGCGATCTTTCACCCCGGCCACGGTGCGCCGATACCCGATCCTGCGGCGCGTCTGGATTGGCTGATACAACACCGTTTAGGGCGCGAAACCCAGATAGTGTCCACGCTGGAACACGGTGCAGCCACAGTTGCGGACCTAACACGCAAAATCTACGCGGACACGCCCGCAACGCTGTTGCCCGCCGCCGAGCGCAACGTGTTCGCGCATCTGGTGGACCTGACCGGACGCGAGCTGGTCGCACCGGAACCCGAACTGTCTGTGACCGCCACGTTCCGATTGGTGCCATGAACCAAAGATTTTTTGCGCCCGATGCGCTTACCCTCTGGACGAGTAGAATCCGGGTTGTTATACGCCCCCTCAGTTCCGGCGTAGCTCAGCGGTAGAGCAGTTGACTGTTAATCAATTGGTCGTAGGTTCGATCCCTACCGCCGGAGCCAAAATCCCCCAATTAGCCCTTGAAAACGCAGTCGGGAACACCGACAAAATCGGCTAATAATTTTCATCCAAAAAACTCATCGACCCTCTGGACGCGGGGAAATCGGGTTGCTATACGGCGCGAACCGTTCCGGCGTAGCTCAGCGGTAGAGCAGTTGACTGTTAATCAATTGGTCGTAGGTTCGATCCCTACCGCCGGAGCCAATTCCCCAAACTATCCCATCAACACATTCGAAAAATCCGCGCGCAGCTGGCGTTTTAGGATTTTTCCGGTCGCGTTCAGGGGTAAGGATTCTACAAAAACGACTTTGTCAGGCACCTGCCAACTGGCGATCTTTCCGTCAAAGAATTCAAGCAGTTCGTCTTCGGACGGATCCTCTCCTTCGGCCTTAACGGCGACCAGAAGCGGGCGTTCATCCCATTTCGGATGCGCCACCCCCACGACTGCGGCGGTCGCTAGCTTGGGATGCGCCACGGCGATGTTCTCGAGCTCGACCGAACTGATCCATTCGCCCCCTGATTTGATGATGTCTTTCGAACGATCGCGGATGGTCATGTACCCGTCGGCGTCCAGCGTGGCGACGTCGCCTGTAGCGAACCAGCCGTCCGTCAGTATCGCCTGATCCTGCATCTGAAAATAACTGTCCAGCACCCAGTGTCCTCGCACCATCAGATCGCCCTGTGTCTCTCCGTCATGGGGAAGATCGTTACCGTCGTCATCGACGATCTTAAGCTCGACCCCAAACGGTGGTCGGCCCTGATTTTCTCGCAGCCTGCGCTGCTCTTCCAAGGGCAGATCGCGGTGCTTGGCCAGTGGATGATTCGCGGTTCCCAGCGGGCTCATCTCGCTCATGCCCCAGGCGTGAATGGTATCGACGCCATAGGTTTCGCGGAACGTTTCGATCATCGACGGAGGGCAAGCGGCGCCGCCGATCACGGTGCGACCCAGACTGGTCAGTTGCGACCCGGAACTGGCGGCGTGCGCCAACAGGCCCTGCCAGATCGTGGGCACACCCAATGCAAGTGTCACGCCATAGGTGTCGATCAGGTTGACCAGCGCCTCGCCATGCAGACCGGGGCCCGGCAGGACCATGCGCGAACCTGACATAGCGCATGCGTAGGGCGATCCCCAGGCGTTGACGTGGAACATGGGCACCACTGGCATCACCACATCCATCGCCGAAAACCCGATCACATCGCGGGTGTTCGAGGCAAAGCTGTGCAAGACGGTCGAGCGGTGCGAGTACAATACGCCCTTGGGGTGGCCCGTTGTGCCGGACGTGTAGCACAGGCTGGACGCGGTGTTTTCATCAAAAACCGGCCATTCGAACGCGGCATCGCCCGTTGCCAGAAGCTCGTCATAGAATTTGACGTCCGGCACCTGTGAAACCGCCGTTTCGTCACGTGGACCCAATAGAACGAAGTGCTGAACTTCGGTCAGATGCTCACGCAGACCAGCGACCAGAGGCAGAAAGGTCGCATCAAAAAACAGCACCCTGTCTTGCGCGTGATTGATGATATACGAAAGCTGCTCGGGGAACAGGCGCGGGTTGATTGTGTGACACACAAAACCGGCACCGGAAGCTCCAAAGTAGATCTCAAGATGTCTGCGATTGTTCCAGGCCAGGGTTCCGACGCGATCCTGCGGTTGCAGACCCAGTGCGGTCAGCGCTGAGCCCAGCCGACGCGCGTTACCCGCAACATCAGCCCAATTGGTTTCTGTCACCGTTCCATCTGTTTCGACTGAGATGATCTCGGTCTGTCCGTGATAGCGTTCGGCATGGTCAATCAGTGACGAAATCAGCAGCGGCTGCGTCATCATCTGTCCCAGCATGGGCATTCTCCCTTCGTCGGCGCGGCACGAATATGGCCGGCGTCGTTTTCGTTGCGCTCTGCTCTGAGGCGCAGCGCAACACCTCCCTTGGCAGCAAGCCTGCCAAGGAATCAATTGTCTGACAATAAAAGAATGCGTTGCCGCGGCTTTGGATCAATCGCGTTGTCGCAGAGCGTAGGCGACCAAAGCGGCGGTCGAGCCATCCTTGCCCTCTGCGCTGACATCACCATCCACGATCGGGCCAAGCGAAGTCGCCAGTTCCTTGCCCAGTTCGACACCCCATTGATCGAACGAGTTGATGCCCAACAAGACGCCTTCGACAAACACGCGATGTTCGTACAGGGCAATGATCTGACCCAGTACAAAGGGTGTCAGTTTCGGATAGATCAGCGTTGTCGAGGGGCGGTTTCCGGGGAAGACACGGTGGCGGGCCTGCCGATCCAGCTCGGCACCCTGCCAGCCTTTGTCGGCCACACGCGCCTGCGCCTCCTCGAGCGAGCGACCGCGCATCAGCGCTTCGGACTGGGCCAGACAGTTGGCCAACAGCAGACGATGGTGATGGGCCAGTTCGGGCTCGAACCCTTCGGCGCCGATCATGAACTCGCAAGGGATGATGTCGGTACCCTGATGGATCAGTTGGTAAAAGGCGTGCTGACCATTGGTGCCCGGCTCGCCCCAGACGACAGGCCCCGAGGCCATCGTCAATGCGCTGCCATTCATCGCCACGGATTTGCCGTTGGATTCCATTTCCAACTGCTGGAAGTAGGCAGGCAGCCGCAAAAGGCGCTGGTCATAGGGCAGAACCGCACGGCTGGCATGACGCAGAACCTGACGGTGCCAAATACCGACCAGCGCCAGCATCACCGGCATATTCTCGACCCAGTCGGCCGAGCGGAAATGCAGATCCATCGCCTGACCGCCGCGCAGAAACGCGTCAAACGCGTTCGAACCGACCGCGATCATCACCGGCAAACCGACCGGCCCCCAGACCGAATAGCGCCCCCCGACCCAATCGGCGAAGCCAAAGACGCGATCGGCTGGGATGCCAAATGGGCCAGTCTTATCCAAAGCGCTGGACACAGCCGCAAATTGCTGCTCCGGATTGCCGCCGCCGTCCTGCATCCACGCGCGCGCAGTGCGCGCGTTGGTCATCGTTTCGATTGTCGTGAAGGTTTTTGAGGCAACAATCACCAGCGTTTGCATCGGATCAAGCTGTCGCAGCGTGTCCGCGATATGGGCGCCATCCACGTTCGAGACGTAATGCAACCGAGGCCCGTCATGGTACGGAGACAGCGCCTGCGTCGCCATAACCGGGCCCAGATCGGACCCGCCGATCCCGATATTTACCACATCGGTAAAGCTGCCCCCTGCTCCTTTGACCGCACCGCCGCGCACCTCTTCGGCGAAAACGCGCATCCGCTGCAACGTGTCCAGAACGCCCGGCATGACATCTTGCCCGTCCACCTCGACTGCATCGCCATCCAGATTGCGAAGCGCGGTATGAAGGACCGCACGGTTTTCCGTTTCGTTGATCTTTTCACCCGCAAACATCGCAGCACGGCGTCCGGCAAGATCGGCCTGTTCGCAAAGCTGGATCAACGCCGAACGAATCTCTGAATCGATGGATGTTTTCGAGTAGTCGAACAACATGTCCACGGACGTAGCCGAAAAACCCTGCGCACGCTGTGGATCAGCGTCAAACAGGTCCAGAATGCGTCGGTCGGCGTGTTTGGCGGCCAACGATTTCAATACGTCCAATTGCATGAAACTCACTCCGCCCAATGAACCGTCATGCCGCTCAGCACGGCCGCGATCGGGGCCTCTTCGGGCGGCAGGCTCATGGCTCGATCAAGGGCATCACGCTTGGCCGCGCCAAAGATGATCAGATGTTTCGACAAGGCACCGTCCAAAACCGGCGCTGTCAGAGTGATGCGCGGTTCCGGCTGCACATCCGTCCGCGCAACGGCCAGCGTCGGCGCGTGGCTGTCCAGCGCATCTTCAAGCCCCTGCATCCCCGGAAACAGCGAGGCGGTGTGCATGTCCTCACCCATGCCCAGCACCAGCACCGAAAGCGGCAGCACCGGTGTGATCAGCGTTTCAATTTCGGCCAGAGCCGCCTCTGGCGCACGCCCGGGGACATAAAGCGGCACATATTCGGCAACCGAAGCGCGGTTTGTCAGTAACCGCTTTCGGATCAGTTTTTCGTTCGAGCGATCATCGTCGCTTGGCACGCAACGCTCATCCGTCGGCAGAACGCGCACCCGGTCCCATGCCAGATCCGCCGCACACAACACGTCAAACATCGGCCCCGGCGTTGTCCCGCCCGGCACCGCTAGCGCGATCTGTTCATCATGCAGCAATGCGGCCTCGATCTCGCCAGCCAGCGCGTTTGCCACGTCAATGGCCAACATGTCGCGATCTGCGTATTCCTTGATATTCATGGCTTTATTCCCTGCCACTGGCGACCATCCCGTTTCATCAGCAGCTCGGCGTCGCCCGGCCCTGTGCTGCCGCTGTCATATGGTTTGGGCACATCGCCCCGCGCCTGCCATCCGGCGATGACAGGATCTGTCCAAGCCCAGGCGGCCTCGACCTCATCTCCACGCATGAACAGCGTCTGGTTGCCTCGGATCACGTCCATGATCAGTCGTTCATAGGCGCCCGGTGGGTCCTGATTCTCGGGCCCCAAAGCGTCAGCAAAGCTCATATCCAGTGGCACATCGACCAAACGCATGCCACCTGGCCCCGGCTCTTTGATCGTGACCTTGAGGGTAATCCCCTCGTTCGGTTGCAACCGGATCGACAAGACGTTCGCGTGGCGACCCGCTTGTTCGCCAAATATCGAATGCGGTGCGTCCTTGAACATCACATTGATGACCGAGGATCGCGCCACCAGCCGCTTGCCGGTGCGCAAATAGAACGGTGTTCCCGCCCACCGCCAATTGCTGACATGGGCCCGAAGCGCCACGTAGCTTTCGGTGGTCGAACGCGGATTGCCGGCGATCTCTCGGTACCCCGGGCCCAGAGGGCCAGCCGAGAACTGACCACGCACGATATGGTGCGGCTCAACCGGATCCAGCGCGCGTATAACTTTAAGCTTCTCGTCCCGCACCGCGTCCGGATCGAACTTGGCGGGCGGTTCCATCGCGATAAGGCACAACAACTGCATCAGATGGTTCTGCACCATATCGCGCATGGCACCCGAATGCTCATAATACTCCTCGCGCCCGTCAATTCCGACGGTTTCGGCCACGGTGATCTGTATGTGATCGACGTATTGGCTGTTCCAGAGCGGTTCGAACAGCATGTTCCCGAACCGGACTGCCATCAGGTTCTGGACGGTCTCCTTACCCAGATAATGGTCAATTCGGTAAATCTGGCTTTCATCAAAATGCGCGGCCAGGGTCGCATTCAGCGTCCGTGCGCTTTGCAGATCGTGCCCAAACGGCTTCTCGACCACGATGCGAGTGTTTTCGTTCGCGATCGCATTGTCGCGGATCCGTTCGGTCAAGGGGCCAAAAAGTTCTGGCCCTACCGAGAAATAATAGGCGCGTACGCGATTGTCGCCCAGCACCTTGGCAAGCCGATCCCAGCCCGTGTTCGAATGCGCGTCCAGCCGCAGGTATTCGAGCCGATCAACGAACGCTGCCAGCATCGAGTCATCCACCGTTTTCTCGTTCGCCCTCAGAGCCTGACCAACGATTTCGCGATACGAAGCCGAGTCAAGTTCACCGCGCGCGATTCCGATGACCCGCGCCGTCTCCGGCCATTGCCCGGCGCAATACCGACGGAACATAGCCGGCAGGATCTTGCGCTGCGCCAGATCGCCGGTTCCGCCGAAAATGACCAGATCGAACGGGTCAACTGGGATGACACGAGAAACCATGACCTGTCCTTACCCTGCCCCATTCCGCATGTCCAATGTTAGCGCAACCATATGCCAGTTTTTCTGCGTCTTCAAAACTCTGTCAGAATTGGCGCGTCAGCCTTCCCTATGGCCCGGCAACGGACTACATCAGTCGGACCGCTGCTAAGAAACCGGATACCGGAATGAAAGACAACGCTGCTCAGGTCGCCAATATCGGCAAGTTTCAAAACAAGTTGGTGACAGCCGATGGCCAAACAAGGGCGAGTGTCGCACTGACCAATCCCGAAACGCTTTGGTTCAACACTGGGACGCTGTGCAACATTGAATGCGTGAACTGCTACATCGCCAGCAGCCCAACCAACGATGCGCTGGTCTACATCACGGCGTCCGAGATCGTCGATTATCTGGACCAGATCGAAGCACGGAACTGGCCCATCCGCGAGATCGGTTTTACTGGGGGTGAGCCTTTCATGAACCCTCAGATGATCGAAATGACGCGGGCGGCGCTCGAGCGTGGCTACAAGGTGCTTATCCTTACCAACGCGATGGCCCCAATGATGCGTCGTAAGATGCGCGACGGTCTTCTTGAACTGCAACGCGATTATGGCGACAGGCTGACACTAAGGGTTTCGGTCGATCACTTCCGCCCCGAATTACACGACGAAGAGCGCGGCAAAGACAGTTTTGCCAAGACTTTGACCGGGATGGAGTGGTTGCGGGACAACAGCTTCAACATGGCGATTGCCGGGCGCACTGTTTGGGGTGATACCGATGACGAAAGCCGCGCCGGATACGCGGCTTTCTTTGCCGAGCACGGCTTTGACATTGACGCGCATGACCCCGGGATGACCGTGTTGTTCCCCGAAATGGACGAAACCGTCGAGGTGCCAGAGATCACGACCGCCTGTTGGGACATTCTGAACAAGTCCCCGGATGCGGTGATGTGCGCCAGTTCGCGCATGGTGATCAAGCGCAAGGGCGCCGAGAAACCAGCAGTTCTTGCCTGCACTCTTCTGCCCTATTCGCCGGAGTTCGAGATGGGACACTCTTTGGCCGAGGCCGAAGCGGACGTACATTTGAACCACCCACATTGCGCCAAATTCTGCGTGCTGGGTGGGGCAAGTTGCTCAGCCTGATCAGTTCAACTCGGGGGATTTCCAGAATTTCGTGCCCGACGCCCCAGCCGAGACACGCCAACCTTTCTTGCCAAGAACGAAAAAGGACCGCCCATCGGTAAAGTGCACGGATTCACCGCTGCGCTCTTCGCCGTACATGGCGCCGGTTTCGGCCGTCGCGTCGTAGCCATGTTCGATGAATTTCTCCAGATCAGCCTGAGATTCGAACAGGATCACGAACTTGGTCTCGAACCCACCGATGCCGAGGGCGGCACCGACCCCACCGGTGCCCATGTTCATGTAGGTGCGCTGGTCCGTTTCCAATGACACGGCCACTCCACGGCCATACCCGGCTGAGACCGGAAAAACCGTAACCTTGCGCGAGTCGAAGACCGCATATCCTGCACTGACATCATACAGCGATTGCGCGTCGGGATTCTCTGCCAGCAATTGGGTAAGAACCTGATCAGCCATACTGTCCAGCTTGGCGCGCGTTTCTTCCGGGGTGGCTTCGTTTGTCACCAGATCAGCGGTCGAGGTGATGGTTCCCTCGACCACCTCTGCGCCTTTTTCAACGGTGTTGCCAACGGATTCAGCGCCTTTACCAATCGCTTCGGCTGCGTTTTCTGCACCTTTCTTGAATTTGTCAAAGACGCCATCGGCGAGGGCTGGCCCGCTGATCAAAAAGACAGAAGCGAACAACAAAGCGCGGGGCATGGGGCGATTCCATTTGTGACCAGATATCTGGTCGACACCATAGCCCAAGCACAAGGAAATTTAATGCATCTCAATCATTACTGACCATGAACCCGGCCAGAAATTCAATTGACCCGGAACTCGCCCACCATATTGCGCCATTCCCCGGGCGCGATCATCTTGCGATGGGTGAATTTGACCGAGTGCAGCGGACCTTCGATCTCGCGCTGCCAGAATTCGATGAATTTGAACAGTTTCGGATGGTCAGGTGCGAGATCATAGTCCTGCCAGATGAACGTGTTCAACACGTGAATATAGTCGGGCATATGGTAGAAGAATTCCGCCGTCGTCAGCCCGTACCCCTTGAGCATCAATTCGGTTTCGTTTTGCTCCATGCAGACCTCCAAATTCTTGCAAGGTCTCTGCAGGGTAACACGAAAACATCCTAATCCTTAGTTAACAATATGTTACTGGGATGTTACGGGTGTTTTTCGCGTGCATAAAGGTTGGTTGCTTGCACCTTATGTGCCAGGTCTGATAAGATGCATCCACAAGATATAGACCCAGAACAAGACACGGGCAGTTTACGTGAGCGATACGCCAGAAATCCCTGAAAACATGGATGAAACCCCGCCCGAGCGCCCCGTTTACGACGGCCCGACGGTCTCAATCGAATCCGAAATGCGCACGTCCTATCTGGACTATGCGATGTCGGTCATCGTCAGCCGCGCGATACCAGATCTGCGCGACGGGCTGAAGCCGGTGCATCGGCGCATCCTGTATGCCATGCACGAAACCGGGAACACGCACGACAAAGCCTATCGCAAGTCGGCCCGTCCGGTGGGTGATGTGATGGGTAAATACCACCCACACGGGGACAGCGCGATCTATGACGCGCTGGTGCGGATGGCGCAGGATTTCTCGATGTCCCTGCCCTTGCTGGATGGTCAGGGCAACTTTGGCTCGATGGACGGCGATAACCCGGCGGCCATGCGGTATACCGAAGTACGGATGGACAAACCCGCCGCGTCCCTGCTGGCCGATATCGAAAAAGAGACGGTCGATTTTCAGGACAACTATGACGGCAAGGACAAAGAACCGACCGTCCTGCCCGCGCGTTTCCCGAACATGCTGGTCAACGGTGCCGGTGGTATCGCCGTGGGCATGGCGACCAACATTCCGCCGCACAATCTGGGCGAAGTGGTCGATGCCACACTGGCACTGATCGACGACCCGGACCTGACGTCCGAACAGTTGATCGAATACGTCCCCGGCCCCGACTTCCCGACCGGCGGTGTCATGCTAGGCCGGTCCGGCGCGCGCAAAGCGTATCTGGAGGGGCGCGGCAGCGTCATCATCCGCGCCAAGACCCGCGTGGAAGAGCTGCGCAAAGACCGCTACGCCATTGTCGTGGACGAAATTCCCTATCAGGTGAACAAGGCCGCGATGATCGAAAAGATCGCCGAAGCGGTGCGCGAAAAGCGGATCGAAGGCGTCGCCCACGTTCAGGACGAATCCGACCGCAACGGTGTGCGGGTGGTGGTCGAGCTGAAACGCGACGCAACGCCCGAGGTGGTGCTGAACCAGCTCTATCGTTTCTCGCCGATGCAGACATCCTTTGGCTGCAACATGCTGGCCCTGAACGGTGGCCGCCCCGAACAACTGACCCTGCGCCGCTTCCTGACATCCTTCATCGATTTCCGCGAGGATGTCGTCGCCCGCCGCACAGCCTACGACTTGCGCAAGGCGCGCGAGCGTAGTCACATCCTGTGCGGTCTGGCCGTTGCCGTTTCGAACGTGGACGAAGTGGTTGCCACGATCCGCTCGTCTGCTGACGCCGCCGAGGCGCGCGAAAAGCTGATGACCCGCCGTTGGCCTGCGGCCGACATCGAAGGCTATCTGCGCCTGATCGACGATCCTTTGTCCAAGATGAACGACGACGGCACCTATAACCTGACCGAGGTTCAGGCCCGCGCCATCCTCGACCTGCGCCTGCAACGCCTGACCCAGATTGGCGTCAAAGAGGTCACGGACGAGCTGGAAGAACTGGCCGCCAAGATCAAGGAATATCTGGATATCCTATCCTCACGCGAACGCATCATGTCGATCATTGGCGATGAACTGCGCAGCGTCCGCGAGCAATTCGCCGTTCCACGCCGCACCGAGATCGTCGACTGGTCCGGCGATATGGAAGACGAGGACCTGATCGAGCGTGAGGATATGGTCGTGACCGTCACGTCGGGCGGCTACATTAAGCGTACCCCGCTGGCTGATTTCCGTGCTCAGAAACGGGGTGGCAAAGGCCTGTCGGGGATGCAGACCAAGGAAGAGGACGTGGTCACCACCCTCTTCGTGGCCAACACCCATACGCAGCTTTTGTTCTTCACCACCGACGGGATGGTCTACAAACTCAAGACCTGGCGTCTGCCGCAGTCGGGGCGCACCGGCAAGGGCAAGGCCATTGTCAACATCCTGCCGATCCCGACCGGGGTTTCCATCGCGGCAATCATGCCGGTGGATGTGCCGGATGAGGAATGGGAAAACCTGCAGATCGTCTTTGCCACCAGCGCGGGCGACGTGCGCCGCAATGCACTGAGCGATTTCACCAATGTCAAGCGCAACGGCAAGATCGCCATGGACCTGCCCGATGGCGTGGAACTGGTGAACGCGCGCATCTGTTCCGAAGATGATGACGTGATGCTGATCACCAATTCGGGCCGCGCGATCCGCTTCCAGACCACCGCCGTGCGTGTCTTCAAGGGCCGCAAATCGACCGGTGTGCGCGGCATCAAGCTGACAAATGGCGACCGTGTGGTATCGATGTCGGTGATCCGGCATTTCGAGGCCACCTCGGACGAGCGCGCCGCCTATCTCAAGATGCGCCGCCTGATGGCCGGTGTGATTGATGAGGCCGAAGCGGATGAGGATGAAGGCAATGCCGACAGCGTGCTGCCGCAGGAACGCTATGCCGAAATGTCGGCCGCCGAGAACCTGATCCTGACCATCACCGCAGGCGGTGCTGGCAAGCTGAGTTCCAGCCATGACTATCCGGTGCGCGGACGCGGCGGCATGGGCGTGGCCGCTATGGACAAGGCGATGCGCGGCGGAGAGCTTGTGGCCTCGTTCCCGGTCGAGATCGACGACCAGATCATGCTGGCGACGTCCAAGGGACAATCGATCCGGGTGCCAGTGGACGGCATCTCATTCCGGTCCCGCAGCGCGGGTGGTGTAAAAGTGTTCAACACCGGCAAAGGCGAAGAGGTCGTCAGCGTCGCATGGATCGCAGATCAGGGCGACGAAGAAGCCGAAGAGTAACGGAACGTGCATGAAACCTGAGGCGGTTACGCCTCGGGTCTAGTTCGACCTTACAGTCGTTCTGCGGGACAAAGCGCTCATTGGCTTGCAACCAATATCTGCTTGAGCCAATCCAAAAAAATTTGAACAGTTCCTGCCAGTTCACCTTGGCGATGAATTGCGAAATAAGCGCTTTCCATCTCAGACGGCGCTGCCAAACTAATCAGACTGCCGTCGGCCAAATGATTGCGCACTGTCACTTCCGGTCCTACCAGCACACCGAGACCCATCAATGCGGCTTCAATCTCAAATCTTCCGCTCGCTGGATCAACCAGTTTGATTTGCTTTGGATCACAACCAGCCAAGCGCACCATGTCCTGAAATACGCTTCCGCCAAGAGTCCGGTCCAATATCCACGGCAAATGCGATAGCTCGGCTTGCCCGTCTCCAACCAGCGCTGGTGAGGCATACACAATCATCTGTGTCTCAAGTAACTTTGTTTGCCCAACACCGTCAAAGACATGGTTTTTCCCCGCTCCACGGATCACAATATCGAAGCGCTCCAGATCAACAGGTGCAGAATTGCCTTCGGGTGAAAAAGAAACTTGAAGGCCAGGGTATTGCTTCCAGAAGTCACCAAGTGAGGGCAGGATCAAAGTATCAACGAAGAAGTCAGTCGTGGACACCCGTACGCCTCGCGTCGCCCCCTGTAACTTCATGTTGTCGATCCCACGAGCAATCAGAGCAAAGCCCTCAGTAAGTGACGCTGCCAACCGCATACCCTCATTCGTAATCGCAAGACCCCGGCCCTCGCGGCGTACCAGCGTTGCGCCAACCTCCGCCTCTAGATTTCGGACATGCTGCGCGATGGCTGCCGGGGTTACATTGAGGGCTCGTGCCGCTGCGGAGTATCCATTCAGTCGCGCGGTGGCCTCAAATGCTCGGAGCATGCTAAGCGACGGGATTTCACGCCAGTTGATCGTCATTCCGATTAGTACCTGAACTTAAAGAAATCAAAATATTCGTGACTCACGTTTCACCGTTTTTAACTGCAAAATGGGCTCACCTAACCTTGAGGGTCAAGAAAACATTTAGCCCAGATACGTTATCAAGCCACCCTACGAACAGAGGAGTCAATCAAATGTCCCTTGCAAAAATCAACGCGACCGCTCTCGCTGTCATCTGCAATACAACACTTGCACTTGCGGAAACGCCCACCGACACGGCAAGCAAAGCCCATGATGCCTACCTCGCGGCAATCAATTCAAACGACCTTGGGAAGGTGCTGGCGACCGTAACCGACGATGTCGTCTTACTTGCCCCAAATTCTCCTGCAATCGAAGGAAAGGAGGCCGCCAGTCCTTGGATCGCTGGCTATTTCGAGCATTTCGAGACCCAGTGGCAAAAGACGCCATTGGAGTTCGTAGTGGCCGGGGATTGGGCGTTTGAGCGTTACTCCTACCGTGTCGTGGACACACCGCGCAACGGTGGTACAAGCGTCGTCGATACGGGCAACGGTATAAACATCTATCGTCTTGAGGAAGATGGTGTCTGGAGGGTGGCCCGCGATACCTGGGCCTCGGACCAAGCGTTACCTGTGACCTATGATGGCATGGGACCATTCTGAATCTTGGGTCAGCCAAGTTGGCAGTCAATAGGTTTGAACCGGGCTTTCGCTGCTCGCAAGCCGCAATCTTTATTGAAGACCCGGTTCATACCTTCCAGAACATAATAGCCTGATTTTTCCGCTCAGGCGCTCATTGCAGACATTACACAATTTTCCATCAGATCGATCGTTGAACTAAAACGGCCTCGCTGATCCCTTCAACAGCCGCAGCGCTAAAGTCCGTATAGCGACCCAAATTTCTGTTCCAAATACGCCAACAATGGCTCAGGCCCGGGCTCCATTCCGCTTGCGCGCTGGATGGTCTCACGGGGGGCATACAGCCCTCCATATTGTTGCAGATTCTCGCGCAACCAGCCTGTTGCCCCGCTCGTATCGCCTTGGGCCAGTTGCTGGTCCAGATCAGGCACAGCTACTCGCAGCGCCTGATACAAACACCCTGCATAGACGTTGCCCAGAGAATAGGTCGGGAAGTAGCCGAACAGGCCAACCGACCAATGCACATCCTGCAAACACCCGTTTGACGGCTTGTCGACGGCGTATCCGAAATCAGCCCCGAACCGATCATTCCATG
The DNA here is from genome assembly GCF_056537105.1 of Ruegeria sp. CH11. Taxonomy (NCBI): domain Bacteria; kingdom Pseudomonadati; phylum Pseudomonadota; class Alphaproteobacteria; order Rhodobacterales; family Roseobacteraceae; genus Ruegeria; species Ruegeria sp. CH11. The sequence continues at coordinate 127,147 of NZ_JBQFQX010000001.1, read as the reverse complement.
CGGCTTCAAGATCAGCGACCTGCAAATCACCTGTCATCAGCGCGCGCTCAAGATCGAAGCGTAGCATGATGTGAAGGTTGTATTGCACTTCGTCCGCCTCGGTCCGGATATAGCCGTTATGGACGCGGTTTACCGTCGCGTAGAACGTATCTGCATCGGCGATTCCGAAATCGCCGAATACCTCGGTCATCCGGGTAAATAGCCAGCCCGTGAACGCACGCGAGCGGCCGAGTTGGTTCTCGTAGATCCGACTCTGGCTTTCATGAACCCCCATCGACACGCCGCGCCCCAATGGCGTCAGCGCATAAACCGGGTCGATGCCTTGTTCATAGGCGGCATGGCCGACCTCGTGAATGGTCGAATAGAAACAGTTGAACGGGTCATCCTCGGCGGTGCGCGTGGTGATACGCACATCGGACCCGCTGCCCGAGCTGAACGGGTGCACCGCCTTGTCCACCCGCCCCCGGTCAAGGTCATAGCCGAAGGCAACCGCCAATTTCTGCGACAGGCGCATCTGGTCTTGTGCATCGAATCTGCCGCTCAGCGCCGGTGGTTCCGGGCGATCCAGAACGGCTGCACGCAGTTTGACCAGTCGCGGGCGCATTTCGTCGAAGATCCCGGCAATTTGCGCGCCGGTCGTATGGGGCTCATAATCCTCAACCATGGCGTCGTAGATGTTGCCACCCTGGGCCAGCGCCTCACCCTCTTGCCGCTTCAGAGATACGACCTCTTGCAGCACCGGCAGGAAGGCGGAAACATCCTCATCCGCGCGTGCCTGCGCCCATCTTCCCTGCGCAGCCGAGGTCACTCGGGCAATCGCCGTTGCCAGGTCGGCTGGAACTTTTACGGCACGATCATAGGCCCGGCGGATTTCCCGTAGCTGTGCCTTGCCAACCTCGTCCTGCGGGGCTGCCTGATCCAGCCACTCTGCCACTTGTTTGTTTGCACGGCGGGAATGCAGGACCGCCTCGATGGCGGCCATCTCTTCGGCCCGTTGCGCCGCGGCGCCGCGCGGCATCACCGTTTCCTGATCCCAACCCAAGCGTCCGGCAATCTGCCCCAGGGCCGAGGTTTCGCGCTGATAGGCCATCAGGTCGTCAAAAGCTGTCATCTGGATCATGCTCCGCGGATAGAGGTTGCGATTGGATAGGCGGTCAGAAAGCGCGCGCGCAGGATCAAGGTCCAGACTACGACGGCCAGGAACTGATGGACGATCGCGATTTGCCACGGTGCGCCATAGACCACGGTCAGGATGCCAATGACCACCTGCACGGAAATCGCGGCAAAGGCGGCGTTGAAAGCGAACCGCGTTTGCGGGTGCGCGCTGGTGCTGCCACGCCGCCAGACCACGACGGCAAAGGCGAACAGCAGATAGCCAACGCAGCGGTGGATGAACTGTACCAGACCCGGGCTTTCAAAGTAGTTGCGCCAGATCGGCTCTAACGCGGTGGCATCGGGCGGCAGCAACTGCCCGCCGATCAGGGGCCAGTCAGTGTAAGACCGCCCGGCGTCGATCCCGGCGACCATGGCGCCGATGAGTATTTGCAAAAAGGTGAAATGCAGCAGCCCGGTAGAGAGCGAGAACAGTCGCGCCTCTTTCGCGCGACGGGCCTGCATCAGGTCGCGCTCTTGCCGGCCCAATTCAAAGACATACCAGGCCAGGAAACCGAGAATGACAAAGGCCAGCCCGAGATGCACGGCCAACCGATAGCTGGCGACGGCAGTCATGCCCTCACCCTGCGTAACGCCCGAAGCAACCATCCACCAACCGACTGCACCTTGAACGCCGCCCAAGATGCCGGGGATCAGCAACTTTCCGGTCCAGCCTGTCGGAATCTTCCGAGCAACCAGAAAACCAAAGAATCCAACAGCCCAGATCAAACCGATCACCCGGCCCAGTTGGCGGTGGCCCCATTCCCACCAGTAGATGAATTTGAAATCATCCAACTCCATCCACTGGTTCTGAATGCGCCATTGGTCGATCTGGCGGTATTTCTCGAATTCGGCCTGCCAGTCGCTTTCGGTCATGGGCGGGATCGCCCCTGTGATCGGACGCCATTCGGTGATCGAAAGGCCACTATCGGTCAGGCGTGTCAGGCCGCCAACGGCAATCATGACGACAACCAGCGCAAACAGGATCATCAGCCAGACGCGAATGGCCGACCGCGCGCCACCGCGCCCGCGATCAATCATACCCGGTTGAATGCTCTGTTGTTTTTCCGTGTCTGAGACGTCTTCGAAGATGCTGCGCTTACCGCTCATGCTGTCCTCTTGTGCCTTGGATTTCGTCGCAAGCTAGGGTGAAGGGACGCCGAGGTCCACCCTCAGCCCTTCTCCTTCCAGCGGACCATCTGCCGCATGATCCCATGCAGCATTTGTACGTCCGCCCGCGTCATCCGCATCCGCGACCACAGGTTGCGCAGATTGGTCTTCATGCCTTCGGCTTTTTCAGGCGGGTAGAAGAACCCAGCCTGTTCCAGCCGGTCTTCATAGTGTTCGACCAATTTCTCGACCTCGATACCTGTGGCCCAGTCACCTTTGCCCAAATCGGTGGCCTCGTGCACCACGTCTCCGGTCTGTCGCATCCACTCATAGGCGGTCAGCAGCACGCACTGCCCTAGATTGAGCGAGGCGTATTCCGGGTTCACCGGCACCGAGATGATCGCATTTGCCTTGGCAATATCCTCGTTCTCCAGCCCGGCACGTTCTGGCCCGAAGAGGACCGAGACATTCTCGCCCGCCGCGACCTTCTCGGCGGCAAGCTGCATGGCGCGTTCGGGGCTGTAAACGGGCTTTGTCAGGCCGCGCTGGCGCGCCGTGGTGGCAAAGACAAAGGTGCTGTCGGCAAGCGATCCGGCGAGATCGTCGAACAACTGCGCCTCGTCCAGCAAACGCCCGGCCCCGCTGGACATCGCCACGGCCCGAGGGTTCGGCCATCCGTCCCGAGGCGCAACGATCCGCATCCGGTCCAGACCGAAATTCCACATTGCCCGCGCGGCGGCGCCGATGTTCTCACCCATCTGCGGGCGCACAAGCACGAAGGACGGTTGGGATTTATCGCTGGGCATGGCTTACTCCGAAAGTTCCGCCTGCTCTAATAGCCGCTTGGCGGAAGGGCAAGCCGCCCTTGCCGGTTCCGTCCGCCAATTCGGGCTGGGCTGGCAATTAAGTTTGCTTCCCTGCCGCAATCCGCTAAACCCCGCCAAAGACCAAAAGCCGAAGGATGCGCCAATGGACACCCCCGAGCAGCCGCAGATTTACCTGATTACTCCACCAACCATCGCGCTAAGCACCTTTCCCGATCAGTTGGCCCGTGTACTGGACGGGGCCGATATCGCCTGCATTCGCCTGGCACTGGCCGGCAGCGACGAAGATGCGATCTCACGCGCTGCGGATGTCTGCCGAGAGGTGGCGCATGCGCGCGACGTGGCGCTGGTGATTTCGAACCATGTTCTGCTGGCGCAGCGTTTGGGGCTGGACGGGGTGCATCTGGATGACGCCGCACGCTCGGTCCGGGCAGCGCGCAAGGAACTGGGCGCAGATGCGATCGTCGGCAGCTTTTGCGGCGCGTCCAGCCATGACGGCATGACCGCGGGCGAGGCTGGTGCGGACTATGTGGCATTCGGCCCTGTCGGAGCGGCGTCGCTGGGCGACGGTACACGTGCGGAACAGGACCTGTTTCAATGGTGGTCCGAAATGATCGAGGTTCCCGTGGTGGCCGAAGGCGGGCTAAGCGCGGACCTGATCAGCACCATCGCCCCATTCACCGATTTCTTCGGCGTCGGTCAGGAAATCTGGTCACAGGATGACCCTCTGGCCGCACTCAAGACACTGTCAGACGCGATGTGAGCGTTAACCCTTGCACCCGCGTCAGGGCTGCGGCATGAGTTCGGCATGAACCAGAACAGTGATATCCTGTGTATCGGCTCGGTCCTGTGGGACGTGATCGGACGTTCAGCCAGCGCCATGCGGCAGGGATCGGATGTGCCCGGGCGGATCACGCGCCTGCCGGGCGGGGTCGCCCTGAACATCGCGATGACGCTGGTGCGTTTTGGGATGACCCCGACGCTGCTAACTGCCGTCGGCCGCGATCCTGAAGGCGATGAACTGGTGCATGCCTGCGTACGGCTCGGGTTGGTGACGGACCATATCTATCGCTCGCAAGACCTGCCGACTGACCGATACATGGCAGTCGAAGGGGCCAATGGTCTGATCGCGGCTATCGCGGATGCCCACTCGCTTGAGGCTGCGGGGTCCAAGATCCTGCGCCCGCTGATGCACGGCCCCTTGGGATATGAAAACACGCCCTATGAAGGCCCGATCGCGCTGGACGGAAACCTGACGCTGGACCTGCTGGAAGAGATTGCCCAAAGCCCCGCCTTTGCCCGCGCCGATTTACGGGTTGCCCCAGCGTCACCGGGCAAGGCCGAACGGCTGCTGCCCTTCCTCAAACACGCTCGCGCAACGCTATACGTCAATCTGGAAGAAGCCGGGTTGCTGTGCCGAAGCGAATTCGCCGATTCTGCGTCTGCCGCCAAAGGGCTGCTGGATCGTGGCGCGCTGCGGGTGTTGGTCACGGATGGCGGCAATTCGGCCACCGTGGGATCAGCGCAGGGCATCCTGACCCAAACACCCCCGTCCGTTCTGGTCACGCGCGTGACCGGCGCAGGCGACACTTTCATGGCGGCCCATATCGCTGCCGAGACCAGCGGTGCAGACGACGAAACGGCGCTTGCCCGGGCGTTGAAAGCCGCGGCCACCTATGTTTCCGGAGATACTCCCCTGTGATCGACATCCAATATTCCGCCGAGGTCCAGTCTGCGAAAGAGGCCGGTCATCCCATCGTCGCGCTGGAAAGCACAATCATCACCCACGGCATGCCCTACCCTCAGAATATCGAGGTCGCGGCACAGGTCGAACAGGATATCCGCGACGCCGGTGCGGTTCCGGCGACGATGGCCGTGATCAAAGGCAGGCTGCATGTGGGGCTTGAGAGTGACGAGTTGAGCGCGCTGGGTCAGGCCCAGGGTGTCGCCAAACTGTCGCGCGCCGACATGGCTGCCTGCATGGCGACCGGTGGCACTGGTGCCACCACTGTGGCGGCAACCATGATCGCAGCGCAGTACGCTGGCATTGACGTCTTCGCCACCGGCGGGATCGGCGGTGTACATCAGGGGGCCGAGACCTCGTTCGACATCTCTGCCGACCTGCACGAACTGGCACAGACTCCGGTGACGGTGGTGGCCGCCGGGGCCAAGGCGATTCTCGACCTGGCGAAAACCCTTGAGGTGCTGGAGACCCTCGGCGTGCCCGTCATCGCCCACGGGCAGGATGAGTTTCCCGCCTTCTGGTCTGCGAAATCCCCCTTTGCCGCGCCCCTGCGCATGGACAGCGCCGACGAAATCGCAAAAGCCCACGCAACCCGGCGTGCGCTTGGATTGCCGGGCGGGCAGCTTGTGGCCAACCCGATCCCAACGGCGGATCAGATCCCGGCCGAAGAGCTTGCCCCGATCATCGCCGCCGCGCAGCGCGACGCAGACACCCATCGGATCACTGGCAAAGGTGTGACGCCCTATCTGCTGCAACGGATCTACGAGCAGACCCAAGGCCGCTCGTTAACCGCAAACATTGCGCTGGTTCGCAACAATGCGCGGCTGGCGGCGGCGATCGCCATCGCGCTGGTCAAAGACAAGGCATGACGCTGCCCTATTGTACCAAGCGTCCGGACTGATTAACTAATTCCGCAAACCACTCAGGATCGCCTGCTCAGCACAGCCATGAACACACCGTTTGACGAAGAACCCAATCGCCGGCCCGGGCTGTTCGCCGGCCTACGCGCGTCGTTTCTGACCGGGATCGTCGTCATCGCGCCCGTCTGGCTGACCGTCTGGCTGATCTGGTCGGTTGTCGGGTGGATCGATAGCGCGGTTCTGCCGCTGGTACCACAACGCTTTCAGCCGCAGGAATATGTCGGCATAAACCTTCGCGGCGTTGGCGTTGTCATTTTCTTGATCTTCACAGTCATCGTTGGCTGGATCGCCAAGGGCATTCTTGGCCGGTCGCTGATCCATTTCGCCGAAAGCCTTGTGGATCGCATGCCGGTTGTCCGTTCGGTCTATTCCGGGATCAAGCAGATCTCTGAAACCGTCTTTGCACAGACCGAGCGTTCGTTCGAAAAGGCCTGCCTGATCCAATATCCGCGCCGGGGCATCTGGGCCATCGGTTTTGTCTCTACCACGGCCCGGGGTGAGGTGAGCGAACGCGCCGAAACAGGGGGCGAATTGCTAAGCGTCTTTGTCCCGACAACGCCCAACCCCACATCCGGCTTTCTGTTGTTCTTTCCGGCCGAAGATGTGATCCTGCTCGACATGTCCATCGAAGACGCCGCCAAGCTGGTGATCTCGGCTGGGCTTGTCTATCCCAACGACAAAGACCCGACGCAACCGCCTGAATGATCAGCCAAACATCGTTGGCAGGTCGACGGTACTACGCTGACCCAGATCAGATTTGTGGTCGCGTAGAAATTGATGCGCCGCCGCATGCCCTGCCTGTTTCAGCCGGTTCAGAATGACTGGATTTGGTACCGTCTTGGTGGCTGCCGACAGATCATTCATCAGTTCATCATCCGCGATCATGTGAACCAGAACGCGGCTCATCTCGCCCGCTTTCAGCTTGCCTTCCTGCAAAAGCCGCTGGACAAAACTGATCGCACGCAACTCGCGAAACAGCGACGAGTTGAAGCTGATCTCGTTGATACGGTTCTGGATTTGCTGAGGGGTCTTTGGCACCTCATCCCGTTCCAGCGGGTTGATATTCACGATCACCACGTCATCGGGCAAGCCGCCCCCAAACAGAGGGTAAAGCGCCGGGTTCCCGGTGTAGCCGCCATCCCAATAGGCTTCTTTCCGTCCCGATTTCGGGTCATAGATTTCAACGGCCTGAAACAGATTGGGCAAGCAGGCCGAAGCCAGAATGGCATCAGTCGAAATCTCGTGACCGGTGAACACCCGAATCTTGCCGCTGCGCACGCATGTAGCGCAAACAAACAGCCCCGGGCCATCGTCGGCGCAAATTTCGTCGAAATTGAAGTTGTCCACGACAGGCTCAAGCGGATTGCGGTAAAACGGACCATAAGCATAGGGCGAAACCAGCCGCGACCACGCATCCGCCATGGAAAACGGCACCGAATACTCGATCGCCTGCGCAATATGCGCCGGCTCAAGCCCACGCATCCAGTGGGCAATGCGCATATCGCCTACTGCGCCCATACGTTTCCACAACCCGTTCAGCGTTTCGCGCGCGCCCTCGCGCCCGGCACGCACCATGCCCGATTTGAACGCTGCGCCGTTCAACGCTCCGGCCGAGGTTCCAGTAATCGCCGCAACCTCGATATCCTCTTCATCCAGAAGCCGGTCCAGCACACCCCAGGTAAATGCGCCATGCGCACCGCCGCCCTGCAATGCCAGATTGATCCGTTTCATGACCATGCCCCTTCATCTTTTCCCAAATACTCCGGGGGTTTGGGGGCAGCGCCCCCAAGCAACCTCACAACGCCGTCCAACCACCATCGACCGAGATCGTTGTTCCAGTAATCTGCGCCGCTGCGTCCGAGCACAGGAACACTGTGGTGCCGCCGAGCTGCTCGACCGTCGCAAACGCCTTGGATGGCTGCCGTTCCAGCATGACGTTTTTGATGACGTCCTCGCGGCTCATATCGTATTCCTTCATCGTGTCTGGGATTTGCGCCTCGACCAGTGGCGTCAGCACATAGCCTGGGCAGATCGCGTTCACTGTAATCGGCTCCTGCGCGGTTTCCAGCGCCACAGTCTTGGTCATACCCACGACACCGTGCTTCGCCGCCACATAGGCGGCCTTGTAGGGCGAGGCCGTCAGCCCGTGCGCCGAAGCGATGTTGACCACACGCCCCCACCCGGCGGCGCGCATTTTCGGCAGAGCCGCTGCCATAGTGTGGTAAGCCGAGTTCATGTTGATCGCGATAATCGCATCCCACTTTTCGACCGGGAACTGATCGATGGGTGAGACATGCTGGATACCCGCGTTGTTCACCAATATGTCACAGGCCCCCGCCTGTTCGATCAGCGCGCGGCACTCATCGCCCATGGACATATCCGCCTTGATATAGCGCGCGTTGGTGCCGGTCTCTTTGGCAATTTCGGCGGCCAGGGCGTGATCCTCATCCCGATCGGTAAAGGAATTCAGCACCACGTCAGCCCCCGCCTTGGCCAATTCACGCGCGACACCCAAGCCGATGCCGGAATTGGATCCGGTGATGATTGCAGTTTTTCCCGTAAGGCTCATCTTGTCTCTCCTACAGAGTCAGGTTTGTCGACACAGTGCCATGCTGCACCTGCAAAGAAAACGGGGAAACATCACCTTGACTTGCCAGCTTACGCAGGGGCCGCCTGAACCAAAAAAAACGCCCGCGCGAAGCGGGCGTTAAGTTATTGAGGCAGGTTTCATACAGGCAAGAAACCTATCGAGCAGTGCAACCTTTATAAGCAATTCCGTGCCGTCATCCAAGCTAAAAGTTTGATAATATGAAAAATCATGGCTACGGTGAATCCCAACAAAATAAGGCCAGAGCAGGATTGTTTCCAAAATGCGCCCCCTTTATTCACGCCCCGCACAGCGTCTGATCGCGGGAATCGCCGCAATTTTTCTGGCCTCGACTGCTCATGCAGATTCGGCCCATGGCATAGCTATGTATGGCGACCCGGCCCTACCACCGGATTTTGTGTCCTTACCCTATGCCAACCCGGATGCCCCAAAGGGCGGCAAGGTCGTCTTTGGCAATACCGGAGGGTATGACAGTCTGAACCCCTTTGTTCAGAAAGGCACCTCGCCCTGGCAGTTGCGGTTTTGGACGCATGAAGGGCTGATGGGGCGGTCCTGGGACGAACCTTTCACTCTTTACGGGTTGTTAGCCGAATCGGTTGAGACCGCACCGGACCGCTCGTGGGTCGAATTTACCCTGCGCGAAAACGCCCGATTCTCGGATGGCAGCCCGGTCACTGTTGATGACGTCATCTGGTCATATGAGACGCTTGGGACCGAAGGCCATATTCGGTATCGCGGGCTGTGGGGCAAGATCGACAGTATCGAACAAACCGGACCGCGCAGCGTCCGGATTACCTTTAACGAAGAAGACCGTGAGCTTGCTCTGATCGCAGGCCTGCGCCCGATCCTGCAAAAGGCTCAGTGGGAGGGTAAGGATTTCGCCAACGCGCCCTTGCAGGACATTCCCGTTGGAACCGGCCCTTACGTGATCGATGACTATGAAGCAGGCCGATACGTGAACCTGCGCCGCAACCCCGATTACTGGGGGGCCGATATCCCCTTCCGGCGCGGCACGATGAACCTGGATGACATGCGGATCGAGTTCTACGGCGACGGCACCGTTCTGTTCGAAGCCTTCAAAGCCGGAGAGCTTTCTGCCGTACGTGAGTTCAATGCTGACAAATGGGACGGCCAATATGGCTTTCCGGCGGTCCAGCGCGGCGACGTGATCAAAACCGAGATTCCGCATCGTAAACCCTCGGGCATGACGGGTTTTGTTATGAACACCCGCAAAGCGCCCTTTGACGATTGGCGCATACGCGAAGCGCTGACGCTGGCTTTCAATTTCGAGTTCATCAACGACACGATAACCGGCGGCGCGCAGCCCCGGATCACCTCGTATTTCTCGGGCTCCGATCTGGCGATGCAGCCCGGACCGGCTACAGGTCGCGTCAGGGAATTGCTGGAACCTTACGCAGATGACTTGCTGCCCGGAACGCTCGAAGGCTACACGCCGCCCCAGGGCGACGGTTCGGCACGCAATCGGGCCAATATCCGCAAAGCCTCCAAACTGCTGGCCGAGGCCGGATGGACCATTCAGGACGGCGTGCTGCAAAATGACAAGGGCGAGCCGTTTTTGATCACGGTCCTTCTGCAGCAAGGAGACACCGACAATCACACTGCCATCGAGATTTATGCCCGCGCGCTGGAGCGTTTGGGCATCCAGGTGATGACGGAAACCGTAGATAGCGCTCAATATGCGGGCCGCACGTCTGAACTGGATTTCGACATGACCAATTTCCGTCGCGCGCTGTCTCTGTCGCCGGGCAACGAACAACGGCTGTACTGGGGAAGCGAGAACGCTGATACGCCGGGAACACGAAACCTGATGGGTGTGGCATCGCCCGCCGTTGACGGGTTGATCGACGCCATGCTGACCTCGGAAGACCCCAATGATTTTGTGGCCGCCACGCGGGCGCTGGACAGGGTTCTGACAGCCGGGCGCTATGTTATCCCGATCTGGAGTTTTGATGTCGGGCGCATCGCCCATGCAAAAGAGCTGAAATTCCCGGACACATTGCCCATCTACGGCGACGGGCCGGAATATATGCCGCAGATCTGGTGGTACGAAAACTAGGCCGTTGATCGGCCCGCAACGTTCGTTCTCGGATGGGGAGGCGTGGTCGCGTTCCGCCTCGTCGCTGTCAAATAGCTGCCAATGAGCGCAAGACACCCCTCCGTGACGTAGCGTAAAGTACGCTGCGCGTTGGTTTCGGCGGAAATCAGCACAGTCGACGAATGCCCAAGACATGGTATGAGAATGCGCAAGATCCTCAAAACCTTGCCTCTACCACAATAACTGCGACTTTGAACAAACTTGACACAAGGGGTTTACTGGCTCGTGGGTAATTGGTTACGTTGCATGCAAGGAATGGAATAATTCAAGGCAAAGAAACGCTTATTTTACATGGCAGATAGCGGTTCTCCGTTATTCAAAGCCTTCTGAAAAACGGACCAACCGCCACTCACTTTTAAGCTGGTCCGTCTGCCCGTTGCGGTCATCCGCAGCGGGTTTTTTGTTCCCAAACCCGCGACATTCAGCCTGCGACATTTTGTCATGTGCGCTGCGACATGGAGGCATTCGTAGGCTTGTACCGGGGAGAGCAATCCTGAAACGTCATCAAAGGAAGGCTCGCAGATGCTGAACTGGGCTGATCTGACACAAGACTGGAGCGCATGCTACGCGCGCGCGAAACGCAGGTTCCCGAACTTGCGCGACAAGGACATGGCGCGTATGCGAGACGACCGCAAGCGGTTCGAGGCGTACCTGGCCGAGCGCCATCATCTGACCGTGAACGAAGCCCGGGAAGAGCTTGAGGATTTCCTGTTTACCGAAGGGCTCAACCGCGAAGTCAACCTGGCCTTAGGCAAGTGACGTCACCCACAGGATAGTAGCATCTTCGTCGCTGACCGAAACGACGTTGTGCCCCATGCTGGCATCATAATAAGCGCTGTCGCCCCGGCGCATTTCGACGGGTTCGTAATATTCCGTATAAAGCCGCACGACACCGGTCAGCACATACAGAAACTCTTCGCCATCATGGCGCACCCATCCGTCAAACTCGTCCATTGATCGCGCGCGCACCCGGGCACGATAGGGCAACATCTGTTTGTTGGTCAGGGTCTCAGCCAGCAATTCATGCTCGTAGGTGGCGGTTGCATGTGCAGTACCATCACCCACCTTGGTCACGGCCATGCGCCCCAGCACCTGACCCCTTTGCGGCTGAGTGAACAGTTGAGGCACCGAAATCTCAAGTCCCGTCGCCAGCTTTTTCAGCGCGTCATAAGTTGGGGACATTTGCCCGTTTTCGATCTTGCTGAGCGTTGATCGCGCCAGCCCCGCCTGCGTGGCGGCCTGTTCCAGCGTCCAGTTACGTGCCTTGCGCAGCTCGCGAACGCGCGCACCAAGGTCAAGGGGCTCGACATGGGCAGGCTCGCCACTGTCGCGCGCGATGCGGATCAGGGATTTGGGATCACTTGTCGTCATGGCCAACTCTATAGGGCCAGCAGCACGCGCTTGCAACGCGGCTGCCGCCGCGCTAGCCAAGACACATGCTGTCCATTTTCGATCAGGGCCCACCAGCACCCTGCCCCACCCCGTTCAACATGGCGGCGCATGTCATGCGCCATGCCCCCGCTTTGGCAGACAAGACGGCCTTGTCGGTTCTGTCCGCAGGCGGGTCAGAGGACTGGAGCTATGGCAAACTGCAGGCCGCCATTCTGGGCACCGGAACCGGATTGCTGAAAGCGGGTCTGAAACCCGGTGATCGGGTGTTGATGCGGCTGGGCAATGGCGTCGAGTTTCCAATCGCCTATCTGGCTGCCATTGCGGTCGGAATTATCCCGATACCGACCTCATCGCAACTGACAGAACCCGAAACCGCGCGGATCATTGACGACCTGTCGCCCACGGCTGTCCTGCGGGACCTCGGAATAGCCTGTGCACCTCATCCGCATCAGATCGGATTGGAGCAACTGGCCGAGATGCGGAACTTGCCCCCTGCCGCCTTTGCGATGGGGGATCCAAACCGGCTGGGCTATGTGGTCTACACCTCTGGCACTTCGGGCAAACCCCGTGCGGTGGCCCATGCGCATCGCGCGATATGGGCGCGGCAGATGATGGTTGATGGCTGGTACGGGCTGCGCCCTTCGGATCGTCTGTGTCACGCCGGGGCGTTCAACTGGACCTATACGCTGGGAACTGGGCTGATGGATCCCTGGGCCATTGGCGCGACTGCCCTGATCCCGCAACCAGGTACTGATCTGGACGCGTTGCCTGAGCTTCTGAAAGAAAACCAAGCCACGATTTTCGCCGCCGCACCGGGCGTGTTCCGCAAGATACTGCAACGGCCAGACCTGCCGAACCTGCCCGATCTGCGCCACGGGTTGTGCGCGGGTGAGAAACTGTCTCGCCATCTGCACGAAGAATGGACCCGGGTGACGGGCACTGAACTCTACGAAGCCTACGGCATGTCCGAATGCTCGACCTTTATCTCGTCGAGCCCGACTCATCCAACCCGTGGCGAGGCACTGGGCCAGCCACAACCGGGCCGAAGGGTCGCAATCCTAGGTCCTGACGGACCGGTCCCGCAGGGTCAGGAAGGCACCATCGCCGTGCATCGCGACGACCCGGGCCTGATGCTGACCTATCTCAACGCTTCGGACGAGGCCGCCAGCCGAATGCAGGGCGACTGGTTCCTGACCGGCGATCAGGGCGCAATGACCGTCGACGGACAGATCACGTATCTGGGCCGCGACAATGACATGATGAATGCCGGTGGCTACCGTGTTTCCCCGGTCGAGGTCGAGTCGGTGCTGGCCCGATACCCTGGCATTTCGCAGGTCGGCGCAGCCGCGGTCGAAGTCAAACAAGACACATCCGTCATCGCCGCCTTCTATACCGGGCCGGAAAAACTGGACGAGGCAGCGTTACGCGCCTATGTGTCCAAAAATCTGGCGCGCTATAAACAGCCGCGCGCCTTTGTTCACCTGTCCGCGCTTCCCACCGGAGGCAACGGCAAACTCCTGCGCCGGGCCCTGCCGGCCTATTTCAAGGCACCATCCGAATGACCCAGACCGTCAAGCTTGATATCATGTCCGACCCGATCTGCCCGTGGTGCTATATCGGCAAGACCCATCTGGACAAGGCGCTGGCCGAAGTGCCCAACCACCCGTTCGTAATCGAATGGCACCCATTTCAGCTGAACCCGGACATGCCCGCCGACGGAATGGACCGTCGCGAATACCTCGAGCGCAAGTTCGGCGGCAAGGACGGTGCCGTGCGCGCCTATGCGCCCGTGGTCGAACATGCCGAAAACGCCGGTCTCAAGATCGATTTCGAAGGCATGCAGCGCACGCCCAACACGCTCGATGCCCATCGCCTGATCCATTGGGCGGGAATTGAGGGCAAACAGAATGCGGTGGTTGACGCGCTGTTCAACGCCTATTTCGTCGAAGCGCGGGATATCGGCGATCATGAAGTTCTGGGCGACATCGCAGACAGCGTGGGCATGGACGCGGCCGTTGTGCAGAAATTGCTGAAATCCGATGCGGATCGCGAAGATATCAGCAAGCGCGACAGCCATTCTCGCGAGATGGGGGTGACCTCGGTGCCAACTTACATCGTTGCCAATCAGCATGCTGTACCAGGTGCTCAACCTCCTGAATTATGGGCAAAAGTGATCGGTGAAATCATGTCTCAAATTGAGGCTTCCTCCGCAGAATAGCACATATACCTGTGCGTTTTCCCACCTAGCCCAACCGCGCTTGCCGTGTTAGCGCAGTTGGGAAGGAGCCCCCATGACCAAGCACATGTCACGCGGCGAATTCATTGCGCTGATCGCGATGATGTTTGCCACTATCGCGTTTTCGATCGATTCCATGTTGCCTGCGCTGCCCGAGATCGGCGCGCAGCTCAGCCCGGATGATGTCAACAAAGCGCAGTTGATCTTGACCTCGTTTGTACTGGGTATGGGGATCGGGACATTTTTCACCGGCCCACTTTCCGACGCAGTTGGCCGCAAACCGGTCATCTATGGTGGTGCTGCGCTTTATATTCTGGCCTCAGCGGTGGCATGGGCCAGTTCCTCGCTGGAATTGGTACTGGCCGCTCGCGTTGCGCAGGGTCTTGGTGCGGCAGGCCCGCGCGTCGTCGCAATGGCCATCATTCGCGACCTTTATGCAGGGCGCGAAATGGCGCGGATCATTTCGATTGCTATGCTGATCTTTACGCTGGTTCCGGCTGCGGCCCCGATGCTGGGCGCGGGCGTGATCGCGCTGGTCGGATGGCGCGGAATCTTCGTCTCGTTCATCCTGTTTGCCGTGCTCATCATCATTTGGATGACGTTGCGCCTGCCCGAGTCGCTGGCCCCCGAAAATCGTCGTCCGTTTCGCCTGCCGCTGATGATCTCTGCCGTGCGGGAAATGATGACACATCCCACGGTGCGCATTTCCATCGCGGTGCAAACACTGTGCATGGGTCTGTTGTTCACCATGCTGACGATGGTGCAGCCGGTGTATGACGTTATCCACGACCGCGCCGAGAGCTTTCCGTTCTGGTTCGGGTTCGTGGCGCTGCTGTCGGGTTCGGCAAGCCTGCTGAACGCTGCGGTGGTGGTCCGGCTTGGCATGCGCCGCATCGTGACCTGGGCGCTGGGCGGACAGATCGCGATCACAACGACGATCATATTGCTGAACCAAACCGACCTTTCGCCGGACGCGTCCTTTGCGCTGTTCGTTTTCTGGCAGACGACGTTGTTCTTCATGGCCGGCATGACCTTGGGCAACCTGAACGCTATCGCGATGGAGCCGATGGGGCATATCGCGGGCATGGCGGCCTCGGTCATCGGGTCGATCTCAACTGTTCTCGCGGCGGCCATTGCAGCGCCGGTCGGGCTTCTGTTCGATGGTTCGATCACACCATTGGCTTTGGGCATATTGACCATGAGCACCCTTGGCTTTGGCCTGATGCTGCATATGGGAAGGGTCGAAAACCGACTGCTCGCCTGACCTGTCCACACAGGCTGAATCGCGCTATCCTGCCCCCGAATTCAAGGGGGGAACCATGAGCTACGACTATGATCTGGGGACATATTCCTGCCCCGTCACAACATCATCGCCCGAAGCGCAGCTTTGGTTTGATCGGGGTTTGATCTGGACATACGGTTACAATCACGACGAAGCCGTCGTCTGTTTTCAGCGTGCCCTCGAACATGACCCCGAGTGCGCGATGGCGCATTGGGGCGTAGCTTATGCGGCAGGTCCAAACTACAATATTCCGTGGGAGTTGCAGGACGACCGGGGCCGCGCCAAATCTCTGAAGATCGCATATGACGCCATGCAGTCTGCGTTGTCGCTTTGCGATCGCTGCACGGCTGTCGAGCAGACTCTGATCCGCGCGCTGCCCGCGCGCTATCCCCAACGTGACCCGGTCGAGGATATGCATCAGTGGGACTATGCCTTTGCCGATGCCATGCGCGCGGCCTTTGCCGGGCAGCCCGACCACCTGGATCTGCGTACGATCTATGTTGAATCGCTGCTGAACCTGACCCCCTGGCAAATGTGGGACCTGAAGACCGGGCAACCTGCGGAAGGTGCCGCCACGCTTGAGGCGCAAAAGGCGCTTGAGGACGCGATGGCGGATGATCCTGCGTCCATGACGCATCCCGGCCTTCTGCATCTTTACGTGCACTTGATGGAAATGTCGCCGACGCCGGAAAAGGCGCTGAAAGCCGGCGATGTCCTGCGCACATTGGTTCCCGACGCGGGACACCTTGTGCATATGCCCACGCATATCGACGTTCAGTGCGGGCACTATCACAACGTTGTTCATTGGAACGAAGTGGCCTCGATTGCCGATCTGAAATATTTCGAACGCGAGGGCGCGCTCAACATCTACACGGGATATCGGCAGCACAATTACCATTTCGCTATCTACGGCGCGCTATTCCTGGGGCAGATCGAACCCGCCCTGCACGCCAACCAAGGCATCTGGGACACAACGCCCGAAGAGATGCTGCGCATTGAAAGCCCGCCTATGGCGGATTTCTTCGAAAGCTACATGTCCATGGGACCGCACATCCTGATCCGTTTTGGGCGGTGGGAAGAGGCGAAGGCACTGGAATTGCCGGAAGACCCCGATCTCTATCGCACGCTAACGGCGACCACCCATTACGCGCGCGCGCTTGCATACGCCGCTACGGGACAGGTGGGCGAAGCCGAAGCCGAAGAGCAACTGTTCCTCAGCGCCAAAGCATGTGTCCCCGAGGCGCGCCTGCTGCACAATAATCGTGTTATCGATCTGCTTGAAATCGCAACAGAAATGCTGCGTGGCGAGATCGAATACCGAAAAGGTAACTTCGAACTGGCATTCGGGCATCTGCGCCGCTCGGTCGAATTGGACGATACGCTGCCTTATGATGAGCCCTGGGGCTGGATGCAGCCGACACGCCACGCATTGGGCGCGCTGTTGTTCGAACAGGGGCATGTGGCCGAGGCCGAGGCCGTTTATCGCGAAGACCTCGGGTTGGGTGGTTCGCTCGGCCGCGCGTCGATACACCCGGATAACGTCTGGAGCCTCAAAGGTTTGCATGATTGCCTAAAGAAGCGCGGCGAAGAAGTTGAAATAACACAGATAAAACAAAGGCTGGACCTGGCTCTGGCACGTGCCGACAGGGCCGTCGCGGCCTCGTGTTTCTGCGCGCAAGCCGCGATGAAGGACGCCGAATGAGACTGCACATTGTTTTGGTAGCCGCCTTTTTCGGAAACCCGGTTTTTGCGGATCGCCAAAGTTTCCCACCGATCGACGAAGCAGCACAGGATCCATCCGTCGCCGCCTTTCGTGCCGATCTGCTAACCAAGGTACGGGATCGCCAGATCGACGCAGTGATTTCGGCCAGTTGCGATGACATCGAGCTTGGCCAAGACAGCGGACTGGACGCGTGGCGCGCCACTTTGACCTCTGGTCCCGACGCCCCAGCCGAGGACGCGACGGTGCCACCCTCGGCCGGGCCGGACGCTATCTGGACGGCACTGGAAGACACGCTTGCGCAACCCGGTTACTTCGATGATCAGGGCGAATTCTGGATGCCCCATCAGTGGCAGATAACCCTGCCCGCCTCACTTGACCCCGGTTTGGCTTTTTTTGTCACCGGCGAGAATGTCACCCTTCGCCAGAGCGCGTCCCGCGATGCGCCGGTTGTCGGGCTGATAAGCCATGAGGTTGTGCTCGTTCCCACGTTTTTGCCCGATCTCGACTATCAGCGGGTGTTACTTACTGACGGAACTCCAGGCTATATGCACAGAGACTTTTTGTGGTCGATGACCGGCTATCGAGCGGCTCTGGTGAAGTCGGATGCAGGCGACTGGCAGCTATGTACCTTCGTGACCGGTGACTAGGCTTTGGCTTTTTTCTTCTGGGCGACCACTTTCTCGGCCAGATCACGGGCTATGGCAAAGGCACCCTTGATCTTGTCGCTGTCTTTCTTCCAGTCACGCCGGACGACAATCTTGTTATCTTTGACCTTGGCCAATCCGCGCTGGTTTTGAATGAATTCCACCAACCCTTGCGGAGACGCGAATTTGTCATTGTGAAACTGGATCGTCGCACCTTTCGGCCCGCCATCCAGCTTGGCTATCCCGGCGCGTTTGCACATCGCCTTGATACGCACGACCAGCATCAGGGTGTTGACCTCTTTCGGCAGCGTTCCGAACCGATCAATCAGCTCGGCGGCAAAGCCCTCCAGTTCAACCTTGGTCGATAACGAAGACAGGCGACGATAGAGACCCAGGCGCACGTCCAGATCGGGCACGTAATCCTCGGGGATCAGAACCGGCACACCCAGATTGATCTGCGGCGCCCATTGATCGTCGGCATCCGACAGCCCCTCCATCTCACCGGCTTTGATCTTGGCAATCGCCTCTTCCAGCATCGATTGGTAAAGCTCATAGCCCACGTCTCGCATCTGGCCGGACTGTTCCTCGCCCAGCAAATTGCCCGCGCCGCGAATGTCGAGATCCTGAGAGGCCAGTGTAAAGCCCGCGCCCAGCGTATCGAGCGAGCCCAGAACCCGAAGACGTTTCTCGGCCGTCGCTGTCAGTTTTTGGCGCGGCTTGGTGGTCAGATAGGCATAAGCGCGGGTTTTCGACCGCCCCACCCGGCCCCGGATTTGGTAGAGCTGCGCGAGGCCGAACATATCCGCCCGATGCACGACCATGGTGTTTGCCGTCGGAATATCCAGTCCGCTTTCGACAATCGTCGTTGCCAGCAACACGTCGTATTTTCCGTCGTAAAACGCGTTCATGCGGTCATCGAGTTCGCCCGCCGCCATTTGCCCATGCGCGACAACGTATGTCAGTTCCGGCAGTTGCTCCTTCAGGAATTCTTCAATCTCGGGCAGGTCCGAGATGCGGGGCACGACATAGAAACTCTGCCCGCCGCGATAATGCTCGCGCAGCAGCGCCTCGCGGATGGTGACAGCGTCGAACTCGCTGACATAGGTGCGGATCGCCAGCCGGTCGATTGGCGGCGTGCCGATGATCGACAGATCGCGAACACCCGTCAGCGACAGTTGCAGTGTGCGCGGGATCGGCGTTGCCGTAAGGGTCAGCACGTGAATGTCGCTGCGCAGCTGTTTCAGACGTTCCTTATGGCCTACACCAAAATGCTGTTCTTCATCGATGATCAGCAGGCCCAGGTTCTGGAACCGTATCCCTTTGGCCAACAAGGCATGGGTCCCAATCACGATATCAACTGTCCCGCGCGCCAGCCCGTCGCGGGTCTGTTGCGCCTCTTTTGCCGAAACGAATCGGGACAATTGCCGCACCTCCAGCGGAAAGCCCCGGAACCGTTCCCTGAACGACGCCGCGTGTTGGCGCGCCAGCAGCGTGGTCGGCGCGACAACAGCCACCTGCACGCCTGACATGGCGGCGACGAAGGCCGCGCGCATGGCGACTTCGGTCTTGCCAAAGCCCACATCGCCGCAGATCAGACGATCCATCGGCGCGCCGGAATGCATGTCTTCCATGACTTCGTTGATAGCCCGCAATTGGTCGTCGGTTTCCTGATAGGGGAAGCGGGCACTGAACTCCTCCCACGCATGCGGAGGCGGATCCATGATCGGGGCCTTGCGCAGCGCGCGTTCGGCAGCGATACGGATCAACTTGTCCGCCATCTCGCGGATGCGCTCTTTCAGCTTGGCTTTCTTGGCCTGCCATGCGCCACCACCTAAACGGTCCAGCAGCCCTTCGTCATGGCCGTATTTCGACAGCAGTTCGATGTTTTCGACCGGCAAATACAGCTTGGACTGTTCGGCATATTCCAACAGCAGGCATTCATGAGCCGCCCCGGCTGCGGTGACGACCTCCATCCCCATGTAGCGGCCAATGCCGTGGTCGACATGCACCACCAGATCACCAGGGGACAGCGATTGGGTTTCGGTCAGGAAGTTCTCGGCCTTGCGGCGTTTCTTGGGTTGGCGGATCAGACGGTCGCCCAACACGTCTTGTTCGGCAATCACCGTGAGGTCGGGGGTTTCAAACCCGTGCTCCAGCGCCCAGACCGCCAGGTGCAGCCCACGTTTGCCAACACGGGTGCCGTCTGGGACCGGAATGGCCTCGGCCAGACCTTCATCTTCGATCAGACCTGTCAGACGTTCCCGCGCGCCTTGGGAATAGGATGCAATCAGCACCGGTCCTTTGGACAATTTGTCGGTGATGTGACCGGCCAATGCGCCAAACAAGCTGATACTTTCCTGCTGGCGTTCGGGCGCAAAGTTCCGCCCGATCCGCCCACCGGCGTCAATCACACCGGGACCGCTGGACTGAGGCAGCGGGCTAAAGTGCAAAACGCGCCGATCCCTCACAGCCTGTTCCCATGCGGCATCATCCAGATACAACAGGCCCGGCGGGGTCGGTTTGTAAACCGTATCCATGCGCGAGCGGTTTTCCAGCGCCAGCCGCCGTGTTTCATACTGATCCTCTATGGACTCCCACCGCGCCAACCGAGCAGGTGTGACCTGATCATCCAGCGAGATCGTCGCGCCCGGCAGATAGTCGAACAGCGTTTCCAGTTTCTCATGAAAAAACGGCAGCCAATGCTCGATGCCCTGATGTTTGCGGCCCGCGCTGACTGCCTCATATAGCGGATCGTCTGTACCGGCCGCACCGAACTCGATGCGGTAATTCTGGCGGAATCGGGTGATGGCGGCGTCATCGAGGATGACTTCGGACACCGGGGCCAGTTCGACCATGTCCAGCTTCTCTGTCGTGCGTTGCGAAACCGGGTCGAACCGGCGGGCACCGTCCAGAACGTCACCAAACAGGTCCAGCCGCACGGGACCCGAATCCCCCGGCGGGAAGATATCGATGATCCCGCCACGGATCGCGTAATCGCCGGGCTCCATCACCGTCGGGCTTTGCGTGAAACCCATCCGCACCAGAAAGTTCCGCAACGCGGTTTCATCCACGCGGTGGTCAACCCGCGCGGTGAACGCGGCCTCGCGCAGCACGTCGCGGGCCGGAACCCGTTGCGTCGCGGCGTTCAGCGTGGTCAGCAGCACAAACTGCGCGGGCATCTGGTGCACCAGCGCCGCCAGTGTCGCCACCCGTGCCGCCGAGATATCGGCATTGGGCGACACCCGGTCATACGGAAGGCAATCCCAGCCCGGAAAGACAAAGACAGGCATGTCAGGTGCAAAGAACGCCAGCGCCGCGCGCATCGCCTCCATCCGCTTGTCATCACGGGCGACGTGGCAGACGCGGCCGGACTTCGCGACCTCATTCAGAACAAGCTGTGCGTCAAACCCCTCGGGGGCGCCGCCAACCGTCACGTGGTTCGGAGCCTTCATCGCCATGCCTTTCCGATATTACCAACCCAGAACGCCGATAGAAAAATTCTGATACATCCCCCAGAGCGAGGTGACCAGTATCGAGATCATCCCGATGATCTGTGTATAAAACCGGCACCGCGTCAGGGTTTTGGATACGATTTCCAACGTAGGCTCGGTTTGCCGCAACCTTTTGGCAGCAAGGATGTTGATTGCGGTGACGAAGCTCAGCGGAAACAACAGCAAAAACACCGCCTGGGCAAACTCAACGCCATAGTGAAAGCCCAATGTCGCCAGACCGGTGAAGAAAAAACAGCACAGGGCGAATATGACCAGCCCCGAGACATCCATGACATACAGCAACCGGTTGGAGTTGATGCGCACGATATCCAGCAGGTCTCGTTCGTTCTGTCCACCTACGCGACGCGCGCGTACAACCAGATCATAAGGCACGCCCAGGACCCAGTGGCTGACAGATGACCACAGCACCGCAAGCGCTATCCAGAACCACAGATTCGAAAAGCTGCGCATGTCAATGAGTTCGAAGATCGAAGAGTATATGTCCAAGCGTCAGCCCTTTATTCACCGCCATCAGGGGGGTTCGTCGTGCCGACGCGATCAATGCTACCCTTGAGACTGCATCGAATTCATGCCACCCAATGCGCAAATGTTCAAGGAGAGCGCGCCATGAAACCGACCATTGCCCCCTATCCCCTGGCCCGGTTCCGCCGCGCGCGCCAATCTCCGGCGATCCGGGGACTGGTTCGCGAAAACACCTTGACCACGGATGATCTGATCTGGCCTGTCTTTGTGCGCGATGGTGAAGGTATCGAAGAACCCGTTCCCTCGATGCCGGGCGTTATGCGCCGGTCGGTCGATCTGATTGAAAAAGTTGCTGTCGAAGCGCAGGCGCTGGGTATCCCTGCGATCTGCATTTTTCCCTACACCGATCCGTCGCTCAAGACCGAGGACTGCGCCGAGGCTTGGAACCCCGACAACCTGTCCAACCGCGCCATACGTGCGATCAAGGCAGCCGCACCGGACATCGCTGTCATGACCGATGTGGCACTGGATCCCTATAACATCAACGGCCATGACGGCTATGTGGTCGATGGCGAGATCGTGAACGATCAGACAATCGAGGCGCTGGTGAAAATGACGCTTGCGCAGGCCAGTGCCGGGGCCGACATCATTGGCCCCTCGGACATGATGGATGGCCGCATCGGCGAGATGCGGCGCGCGCTTGAGACCGCCGGGCACCACAATGTCATGATCCTGAGCTACGCCGCCAAATATGCCAGCGCTTTCTACGGCCCGTTTCGTGATGCGGTTGGGGCGTCAGGTGCTTTGACCGGGGACAAGAAGACCTATCAGATGGACCCCGCAAACTCGAACGAGGCCCTGCGCCTGATCGAGCGTGACCTGACCGAAGGCGCGGATATGGTGATGGTCAAGCCTGGCATGCCTTATCTGGACATTTGCCGCCGGGTCAAAGACAGCTTTGGCGCGCCCACCTATGCCTATCAGGTATCTGGTGAATACGCGATGATACAAGCGGCGGCGCAGAATGGCTGGATCGACGGCGAAAAGGTGATGTTGGAAAGCCTGCTGGCGTTCAAACGTGCTGGGTGCGACGGGATTCTAACCTATTTTGCGCCGCAGGTGGGGCGGCTATTGAACGGGTAAGGCACCGCCTTCCCGCGATTTTTCGCCGATTGCACCGGGCGCTGGCCCAGCTTTCCCGTGACATGTGGGCGCATTCGGCGTATTCTTGCACA
Organism: Ruegeria sp. CH11; assembly: GCF_056537105.1. Classification (NCBI taxonomy): domain Bacteria; kingdom Pseudomonadati; phylum Pseudomonadota; class Alphaproteobacteria; order Rhodobacterales; family Roseobacteraceae; genus Ruegeria; species Ruegeria sp. CH11. The sequence goes on along the minus strand of NZ_JBQFQX010000001.1, from coordinate 104,187 downwards.
TAAGATCGGGAACACCCGACATATCAGGCAGTTATACAGAGTAAAAACATGAGCAGTTCCAATTCTCCCCGACTGAACCGTCGCGGCTTTGCGCTTGGCATGGCTGGTCTGACAATGACCGCCGCTTGCGGCAACGGAGTAGGCAATTCCAACGCCGCAACAATCGACGCACGCGTCGATGCGACGCTGAACGAAATGTACACCAAGTACCCAAACACGGTCGAAATCGGCAACAAAGCAAACGGCATGCTGGTTATGCCGCTGATTACCGAGGCCGGGTTCATCTTTGGCGGCGGCTTCGGTCAGGGCGCGCTGCGCATCCAGGGTGCGACGGTCGACTATTATTCAGCCGTCAAAGGCAGCGCCGGGTTGCAGATCGGCGCCCAGCAATATGCGCATGTCCTGTTCTTCATGACCGAGGATGCGCTAAACGAATTCCGCCGCTCGAACGGTTGGACCGCTGGCGCCGACATCGGTTATGTGGTCGATGCAACGGGCAGCACTCTTTCAACCTCGACGACAACCCTGCGCAGCCCTGTTATCGCGGCCATATTTGGTCAGGCCGGTATGCTGTTCGGCGCGACGGTCGAAGGCACAAAATACACCCGCATCATTCCCTGATTTCGAATACCACTCCCCCCAGTGTCGAGCCCCGCTGTTGATCACGGCGGGGCTCGGTGCTTTTGGGGATCGGGTGCAGTTTCCAACTGCAATGGCCTTTCGGTCCAGGCAGCGTTCCTTTAGTCTCTGGCGCAATTGATAAACGCAGGAATTGTGGGGCAGGAATGGGTCTGGTTTTTCGCTGGCTGGTACGAATTGTGACGGGTCTGATCCTGCTGACACTGGCGGCGGTCGGTCTGGTCTATTTCCTGGCCAGCCAATCCTTGCCGGACTACAACCAGACCGTTGAAGTCAAGGGACTTACCGCCCCTGTCGAGATCGTCCGCGACACCGCAAATGTCCCGCATGTTCTGGCGCAAAATGACCCGGATGTGTTCTTTGGACTGGGCTATGCGCACGCACAGGACCGACTGTGGCAGATGACCGTGCTGCGCCGCACCGCGCAGGGCCGATTGTCCGAAGTTTTTGGCCAACGCACTGTGCCGGTCGACAAGCTGTTACGGCGTCTTGATTTGTACGGTCTGGCGCATCGCTCGGTCGAGGTTCAGGACGATTACACCAAGGCGGCACTGCGCGCCTATTCCGCCGGCGTGAACGCGCGTCTGGATGAAATCAATGAAATGGCACTGGGACGCGGCGCGCCCGAGATGTTCCTGTTCAACGCGCCCGTTTCTCCGTGGCAACCGGGCGACAGCCTTGCCGTGATCAAATTGATGAGCCTGCAATTGTCCGGACACCTGAAGGACGAGGTGCTGCGTGCGCGAACTTCTCTGATCCTGAACGATCAGTCGCGCCTGATGGACATTCTGCCCGACGTGCCCGGCCCAGGTATCGCTGCCCTGCCCGAATACGCAGCACTGTTTCCCGGTCTGCCCCGCTATGCCTCGGGCCGCGACATGCCGGACACCCCACTTTCGCCATTTCCGGAACGCGGGCTGGCGGGGGCCTCAAACGCCTGGACAGCCGCGCCATCGCGCTCGGCCAGCGGTGGTACGTTGTTGGCCAACGATCCCCATCTGGGCTTCACAGCGCCCGGGATCTGGTATCTGGCCCGGTTGGAACTGGCCAAGGGTGGCGTGATCGGCGCTACCATTCCAGGGGTCCCGGCGGTCATGACCGGTCGCAGTGACCGGCTGGGCTGGGGGCTGACCTCGTCATACCTTGACGATCAGGACGTTCACATCGAACAGCTGAATCCCGAAAACCCCGAAGAATACCTGACGCCCGATGGGTACAAGCCGTTCCGGGAACGTCCATCGATCATCGAAATCAAGGACGCCCCTCCGATCACGCTGACGCTGCTATGGACAGACAACGGGCCGGTGCTGCCCGGTACGCATTACGACCTTGAGACGATAACTCCGCCCGGCCATGTTGCGTCTCTGTCCTGGACCGCGCTCAGCCCGCGCGATACGTCGATGACGGCGTCGATGGCCTTGATGCAGGCCGATACCGTGCGCGAGGCCATTACGATCGCCGAGGATTTCATCGCGCCCTCGCAGAACCTGTCGCTGGTCGACAAAGACACAATCGGCCTGAAGCTGATCGGTGCAATGCCGGACCGCGATCTGAACAACCAAAGCCGCGGGCGTATCCCGACGCCGGGCTGGCTGGCGCGAAACCGGTGGCAGGGCCGCCTGCCCTACGCCGACAACCCAGAATTTGTTGCCCCGATTGGCGGCGTTCTGGGCAACACGAACAACAAGATCATCGACCGCCCCTTTCCCCTTCATGTGTCCTATGAATGGGGCGACACTCAACGTGTACAGCGCTGGGAACGCCTGATGCAATCCCGCGAAGTCCATACCCGCGACAGCTTTATCGAGGCGCAACTGGACACGGTCAGCTTTACCGCGCGTTCGCTTCTGCCACTGGTTGGAGCGGACCTTTGGTTCACCGGCGAATCCGCATCCGAAGGCACTCCCGAACGGCAACGCCGGATCGCGCTGAGCCTTTTGGCGAACTGGAATGGTGAGATGAACGAACACCTGCCCGAGCCGCTGATCTATGCCGCCTGGCTGCGCGCGTTGCAGATCCGTTTGATCTCGGATGAGCTGGGGCCGCTGGCGAAAGAGTTCAAACATGTCGAGCCGCTGTTCATCGAGCGGGTCTACCGCGACATCGACGGCGCTTCGGTCTGGTGCGACGTCCAGCAAAGCGCGCCTGTCGAGACATGCACCGACATGGCGCGGTTGGCGCTGGATGATGCGCTGATCTGGATTTCCGAACGGTATGGCGGCGCGCTGGAATCCCTGCGCTGGGGCGATGCGCATCAGGCCACGCATGATCACCCCGTTCTGGGAAAGGTTCCCGTGCTTCGGTACTTCGTGAACATCCGCCAATCGACCAGCGGCGGCGATAATACGCTGCTGCGCGGGCGCACATCGGGCGAAGGACCCGACCCGTTCCAGAACGTTCACGGCGCGGGCTATCGTGGCGTGTATGACTTTGCCGACCCGGACAGTTCCGTCTTTATCACTGCCACCGGGCAATCCGGTCATTTTCTGTCGCGCTATTATGATGATCAGGCTCAACTGTGGCGTCGGGGAGAATATATTCCAATGTCTCTGGATATCGGCTTGGCCCGGGCTGCGGCAGTCGGTGTGACGGTACTGACACCCCGGTAAGCGGATCGGCAATTCCTCGCCCCTTTTTACACCTCGCGTGGACGAGTCCGCGTTGCTTGGCATAAGTTACGGCAAGACGACCAAGGGGGTACTCAAATGGCCAGCGTTCGTGACGTGCTGAACAATCTCGCTCGCGACTATGCCATCGCTTGGAGTTCGGGTGATCCCGACGCCGTGGCTTCGTTCTTTGCCACCGATGGGCAAATCACCATAAATCGAGGCGAACCCATAAAGGGCCGACCTGCCATATCCGAGATGGCACAGGGGTTCTACAGCGAGTTTCCTGATCTGGAGGTTCGCTGCGATATGATGCGTTGGGCTGGCGCTCACGCCATTTTTGTCTGGACGTTGGAAGGACACCACGCCGAAACCGGAAACCGAGTCGTCACCCGCGGCTGGGAAGAGTGGGAACTGGATGCCGAGCACAAGGTTCGATCATCGCTTGGCTGGTTCGACGCTGAAGACTACCAGCGCCAGATAGACGGCCTATAGTCTTCAAAGCCCGTCGAACTGAGCTGCCTGCTTATCGGTCCACAGCACTGTGATCTGGAAACCTTCTTCGTCCTGCTCTTCCGACCGCACGACATCCTGACGGAACAGCCACGCCCGCTTGTCGCCTTCGGCAAAGCTTAGGTGCAATTGAGTCTCGTGCCGCGCCCCCTGCAATTGCGTGGCGAATTCTGCGAGCAGTGGGTCCACGCCTTCACCAGTCACGGCAGATATGGCGAAGATCGAAAGGTCACGGTCTGCCCGGGCAAGCACCGCCTCGCGGTCATCCGCGCCCAGCAGGTCGATCTTGTTCCAAACCTCTAGCCGGGGGCGATCCTCGTCTACTCCCAATGAGGTCAGAATCGTCTCGACATCCTGCGCCTGCGCTTCGGTCTCTTCGTGACTAATGTCGCGCACATGCACGATTAGGTCCGCCCCCAGAACCTCTTCGAGCGTGGCGCGGAAGGCGGCAACCAGCTCGGTTGGCAGGTTCGAGATGAATCCAACCGTATCGGACAGAATAACCTCGGGCCCGTCTGGTAGTTCCACCCGCCGCATGGTCGGGTCGAGCGTGGCGAACAGCATGTCCTTGGCCATCACCTCGGCCCCGGTCAGGTTGTTGAACAACGTGGATTTGCCAGCATTGGTATAGCCGACCAAGGCGACAATCGGATACGGCACCTTGGCCCGCGCGGCCCGGTGCAGGGTCCGCGTTTTGACGACCTTCTGCAACTGCCGACGCAGGCGTACAAGCTGTTCATCGATCGCACGACGGTCAGCTTCGATCTGGGTTTCACCGGGACCGCCGACAAAACCCAATCCGCCGCGCTGGCGTTCAAGGTGTGTCCAGGCGCGCACCAACCGCGTACGCTGATAGCTGAGCGCTGCCATTTCAACCTGCAACACACCTTCGCGGGTGCGGGCGCGGTCGCTGAAAATTTCCAAAATCAACCCGGTCCGGTCGAGGATCTTAACCTTCCACGCCTTTTCCAGATTGCGCTGTTGAACCGGCGTAACCGGCCCGTCGATCAAAACCAGTTCAACCTCGTGATCGTGAAACCGCGCGCCCAGTTCTTCGATCTTGCCACTGCCGAACAGCAACCCGGCCTGTGCGCGTGGCAGGCGCACGACTTCGGAGCCGATCACGTCAAGATCGGGCAAAGCAGCGGCCAACGCCACCGCCTCGGCCAGCGCCGGTTCGGGGACACGGCGCTGTTCGTCTGATTTGATTTCGGGATGCAGCACCCAGGCTCGGGTGCGCGTCCGTTCATGTTCCATCAAGAGGCGTCTTCGCCCTCATACAGGCTGATCGGCTGCGACGGCATGATGGTCGAAATCGCGTGCTTGTAGACAAGCTGCGACTGTCCGTCGCGGCGCAACAAGACGCAGAAGTTATCAAACCAGGTGATAACACCCTGCAATTTTACGCCGTTGATCAGGAAAATCGTGACCGGGACCTTTGCTTTCCGTACATTGTTCAGGAACGCGTCCTGAAGGTTTTGTCTGTCCGAAGCCATATTATTATAATCTCGCCATTGTTCTTGCTACGCGCTGCGGACCAACGCGCTCCCTCTGGCGGAGTATGGAGTGGCGCGCGCAGATATTCCAGACGAAATTTTACGCAACGACACCAATGACCTGTTGTCTCGTCAATCGCGCCACAACGACGGAGTGATCAGCGCGATGATCGCCAGCGTCTCCAACCGTCCTATCACCATCGCAGCGCACAGTGTCAGCTTCGCGGAACCCGACAGGTCGATCAGGCGAATTGGGGTATCCGTCGCCAGTTCGATCAGCGGTCCCGTAGTGCTGAGGGCCGCGACGCTCAACACCATCGCCTGCTCGAACCCGACCCCCATTGCAGCCAGCAGAACATCGAATACCGCCAGCGTCAGAGCGAACAACATAAAGAAGATCCACGCGATAAAGGCGCCGTCACTTTGTATACGGCGGTTGCCGCCACCCTCTCCGCTGACCGAGGATGGGTAGATCAGCCGGTCGATCTCGCGCCGCCCATTGAGGTAAAGTGCAAACACCCGCAGGAGTTTCACCCCGCCAGCAGTTGTCGCGACTCCACCTCCGATCAGAGCCAGCCCCATCAGGATCAATCCGGGGGTTCCCAAACCCGACAGTTGTTGCGCATCGTTCCAATTGGCGCTTTCGAATCCGGCTGTGGTCAGGAACGCCATGACGGTAAAGAACATGCCCCAGATCACATGCAAAGCCTGCCCCATGGTGATCTCAAGGCCTAGCTCGGCAACCCCCGCCAGCACCCGGAAGAACAGCAAAGCCGCAACCGCGAGAACGATGATCAGCCCGATCCGAAACTCTGGATCCTTGTCCAGACGTGCATAGCCGCTTGTCGCGGTGTCGGCGGAAAACGTCAGGCGAGACAGAGCGAAGAACAGAAACAGAAACAGGATCGCCTCACCGGTGATGCCTGCGGTTGAACCTTCCAGACCTCCGACCGGTGAAATGCCCGATGTCGCCATCGTCGACATGGCGTGACATACGGCGGTCAATCCCTGTTCGCCGGCAATCAGCAACAGTATCCAAATGATCCCCGTCAACCCAGCGTAAACCGGAGCCAGAGTGCGCGTTACCCGGATCAGAAGGCCGCGAGGGTCTGTTTTTTCGCTTTGCGCCACACCCGAGACGGGGCGGCCCGGTTGGCCTCGCGCGGTGACCTCGAACCCGCCCAAAGACAAAGGCGCCAGAATCGCCGCAGCGGCGATCCACATCAGCAATCCTCCCATCCAACCGACCAATGCACGCCACAGATGCAGCGGAGCAGACAGTCGCGCAGGATCGGGGAAAAGATCCGCGCCGGTTGTCGTGACCGCGCTGACCATATCGAAATAAGCATTCAGAAAACTGGTGGTTCCCAGCGCATCATGAAAGGGAACGGCCAGAAACAGCGGCAAGATCGTGAACGACGCGAGCATGACCGCCAATTGACCAAGCGTCCCGCGGCGCGGCACGCGGTTCATCTGGGCCACAGCGATCAATGTGACGACAAATATCCCCAGCAAGCCAGAGTAGAAGAACGACCGCGACGTGTCGTGGTCGTCCAACGCCAGCGCATAGATCGCTGGAATCCACATCGCAAACGAGGTGATCCCCCAGATCATCAGCAACAGCGGCAAGCGCCGTAATACCCCGTGCTGTTGTGTGCGCAGCCGGTTCATCAGAAAAAGTCGATCGAAACCTGCATCAGACGCTCAACCTCGGGCACATCCTTGGCCAGAGCAAAGATCGATACGACGTCCTTTTCGTCGATGCGAAGGCTGCCGGTGGGACGCAGAACCTCGTCGCCCTTACGCACCGCGCCAACCAGCGCCCCTTCGGGAAAGTCGATATCCCGCAGCCGTTGCCCGGCCATCGGAGAGGTCGACATAACCTCGGCTTCGATCACCTCGGCTTCGGCGTCGCCGATCGAATAGACCTGACGCACACGCCCATGGCGGATATGGCGCAGGATCGAGCTGACGGTCGTGGCGCGCGGGTTGATATAGGCGTCGATGCCCAACGGCCCCATCAGGGCAACCATGCTGGGGTCGTTGATCAGAGCGATGGCCAGCGCGCAGCCTTCGCCCTTGGCCCGCACGGCGGCCAACATGTTGGTGCGGTCATCGTCCGTCACCGCAAGCATCGCGTCGGCCCGGTCGATCCCGGCCTCGTTCAGCAACGCTGAATCCAGCCCGTCACCGTTCAATACGATGGTGCGTTCCAAAGCCTCAGCAGCGATCTCGGCGCATTTCCGGTCCCGCTCGATCACCTTTGCGCGCACCCGGCTTTCGCGTTCCTCCAGGGCGCGCGCAACCTCCAGCCCGACATTGCCACCGCCGACGATCACAACGCGGTCCTGCTTGCGCTGCGCCTTGCCGAACACTTCCATCGTGCGGTCCACGTCCTTGACGCTGGTGAACACATAGCATTCGTCGCCGACAAACAACTGGTCTTCGGATTCAGGTGCAAAGAGGGACCCCTCGCGCCGCACACCCACCACGATCGAACTGAGGGTCGAGAACAGATCCGTAAGCTGGCGCAGCGGCGTGTTCACGATGGGGCAATCTTCTTCCACCCGAATGCCCAGCAATTGCGCCTTACCGTCCATGAAAATCTCGGTATCAAAGGCGGATGGCGCGGACAGTCGACGCATCGCAGCAGCGGCGACCTCGCGCTCGGGGCTGATGACCACGTCGATGGGCAGGTGATCACGGCGGTATAGGTCAGAGTGGATCGCCTGAAGGTAGGATTTCGAACGCAATCGGGCGATCTTGCGCTGGATCGAGAACACCGAATGCGCCATCTGGCAGGTGACCATGTTCACCTCGTCCGAATGCGTCGCAGCGATGATCATATCCGCATCCCGCGCCCCGGCCCGTTCCAGCACATCCGGATAGCTGGCGAACCCGGCAATACCCTGAACATCCAGTGTTTCGGTCGCGCGCCGGACCAGATCGGGATTGTTATCCACAACGGTGACGTCGTTCAACTCGCCCGAAAGGTGCCGCGCAATTTGCCAGCCAACCTGGCCTGCACCGCAAATTATGACCTTCATGTCCCTGGCCCTTCTGCCTGAATTCTTTGAATGACAGATGCCCCCAAAGCGGTCAATTGAATTGTCATGACCCCATGAATGCGGCAAGGTAAGTGTATGAAAACAGTACTGCCCCTGCTTCTTTGTCTGACGATGCTGTCTGCCTGCGGGCCGCTTTCGATGTATTACCGCGAGGGTGAAAGCGTCGCGCGCATGCAATCCGCGACAACCGAATGCCGGGTCTCAGCGCTCAAGGATGTGCCGGTGAACAACCAGGTGCGTCAAAGCCCTCCGGTCTATTGGCCGGGACGGTCCTATTGCGACAGCCGGGGCCGGTGTTATCGCACGCCCGGTTGGTGGCAGCCGGGGAACATCTACACCGTTGATGCCAACAAGGGGCTACGCAACAACGTCGAGGCGCAATGCATGGCCAAAAAAGGCTTTCGCCCAATCAGCCTGCCGCCCTGCCGAAGCGCTGTGAAGTCGCGCGTGCCTGCGGTGCGCACAACCACCCTGCCACCAATCAGCACCCAATCCTGTTTCGTGAAGTTCAAGGATGGGTCGTTCCAGATCATCACGCCGGGACAGGCTGGGTAAGACGCGTCAGGACTCTGTGCGGCGCCGACGCGCAAGCCATAAGTGGGCAAGGATTGCAGCGAGGTATATTCCGATCACGGCCGTAAGCATCCCGGCCTCGCTCGTGCGCCACAAAACAGCCAGCAGCACAGGTGTTCCCAGCAGGTTCCCCGCATTCCCCATCTGCGCCATCGCACCATAGCTGAGCGCCTGTGTTTCCGCCGTGTCGTTCAGGTGCGGCACTGCGGCAAAACTGCCTCCCTGCACCAATCCCAGCACCGCAAACAAAGCGATGCAGACAACAGGTAGCGGAGCACCGGCAAACCCCGCAACCAGCGCAGCTATTCCCAGGGCAAAGCCAATGTTGACCACGGTGACACTCGGCAGGACATTCAACAGCAGCGGAACTGCAAGCCATGATAAGACGATCCCGGCCAGAGGCATCAGACCCGCAATCGTGCCGCTGATCTCTGCGGGCAAGCGACCGGGAAGGATGGCCAGCAAGGACACAAAGGTCAGAGTGTAAAAGAACCATCCAATCGCCGGGGCCGATACATGGGCCGAGCCATAGGTTCGCGCATGCACGCTCAGTACCGCGTTCCACCCCAACGCCAGATCGCTGCGGCGATGCGGTTCGATCCGAATGCTGCTAGCTGCAACCAGGCCAGCAATCAGAACCATCAGCAAGCCATGCAGTGCAAAATACGGCGACAACCCGAACCGTGCGACAAAGTCCAATCCGACCCAGGCGTTGGCCGCGAATGCAACGCCAAAAAATGTGCTCCACAATACCATCGCTGAGTTGCGCACCCGACCAGTTGTGATCTGAGCGATCAGAGTGGGCGCCGCGACAACGATTGCAAGATGCGAAAAGCCCTCGATCACCCTGCTGATCAGCATGGGGTAAAAGCCCGGCCCCAATGCCTGAAACAGCGAGATGAGCCCACCCAGTACAAGACCCGAAATCAACAGACGAACGGGTCCGATCCAACCAGCAAGCGCACCGGACAAAGCGCCCAGGACAGCACCCATCAAACTGATGATCGACAGCAGCCAGCCAATCGCATCGGCGTTATCGGAATAGCGCAGCGCCACTTGGGCGAAAGGAACTGCGATCTTGGCAAATTGCGTGGCGGCCCCAAGCCCAGCGGCCCAAAGTAGAAGAACCTGAAGGAAAATGCGTACCGACCCAGACATAAGCCGCTTTTAGCGAGAGCCGTCAGTCGTTGGAACGCATAAATTATGCGTCCCCTACCCGCCTGCCGCTGACCAATCTGACCGGCGTGCCATCAGACAGGTACAACCTCTCCCATACGATCTGGCCGGCGCTGATCCGAATTTGGTCATGCACCGCCTCGGAGGTCAGAAAAGATTTCGGCGTCGGCGTGTGCATGTCCCACCAACCTTCTACATCCAGTTCTGCCTCGGCAGACTGGATTTCATCGGTGGCAAACTGCCAGAGCGAAACACCCAACAATGCGGACTGGCTGGTTTTCCAGTCTCGCGCCCGACTTGCCGAATAGGCCAGACACCGGTGGCTGCTTTCCTCGACCAGATGCAGACATTCGGCCGAATGCATGACAAGCCGCTTTAGCACAGCGTCGTTTGATTTTGTCGGACCAAAGGCCGAAAACGCGGCTTGCTGCGTGGACGGGGGCGGCGTTTGGGTTCCGTTCTCCCATCGTGACACCGTCGTCTGATCAACCTGCAATATGTCTGCAAGTGCGGCTTGTTTCAGCCCCACCGATCTGCGCAGGCGCCTGAGGCGCTTGCCAAACGCCGGAAACCCCTGCGGATTAAGGCGGGGTTTCCCTCGCGATGGAGAGGTCTTTTCCAAACCGTCCTCCCGGACTGCCGAAAGGTCAGAAATCCCGGCAGATCACTCTGCCGGTTCCGGCTCGTCAATCTGTGCGACCCGCGCACCGGATTTGTTCGAGGTCACAACGCCCAGCGATTTCAGTTTCCGGTGCAATGCACTGCGTTCCATGCCAACAAAGCTGGCGGTTCGACTGATATTGCCGCCGAACCGGTTGATCTGCGTCAGAAGGTACTCGCGCTCAAACGCCTCACGGGCCTCGCGCAGCGGCAGCGTCGCCAATGCGCCCGACAGAACAACGCGACCGGATTCGTCCGATTTCTCTTCGTCACTTGGCAACTCACGCGCCTCGACCGGACCAGTGCCATCGCCAAGGATCAACACGCGCTCGATCAGGTTCTTGAGTTGGCGCACATTTCCGGGCCATGTCATCGTCTGAAGCAATGCGATGGCCTCATCCGTCAACTCGCGCATCGGCAAGCCCTGGGTTTCATTGCACATTTCGATGAAATGTTGCGCCAGAACCGGAATATCTTCACGCCGTTCCTCCAGCGAAGGCACGGCGATCGGAACCACGTTCAGCCGATGATACAGTTCCTCCCGGAACCGATCCGCTGCGATTTCTTCTTCAAGATCGCGGTTGGTCGACGAGATGACCCGTAGATCAACACGAACCTTGTCGGACCCTCCGACTCGCTGGAATTGCTGATCCACCAGCACCCGCAGGATTTTCGACTGTGTTCCAAGCGGCATATCGGCCACTTCGTCGAAATAGATCACCCCGCCATGCGCCTCTTCCAACAGGCCGGACTCGATGCCGCGTTCGGCACTTTCGCGGCCAAACAGAACCTCTTCGACGCGCTCAGGTTCGATCCCGGCGCAGTTCACGGTCACAAAGGGCGCGTTGGCACGGTTGGAATGCGCGTGAATATAGCGCGCGGCGATTTCCTTGCCTGATCCGGCCGGGCCGCTCAGCATCACGCGTCCGTTTGACTTGGTCACCTTGTCCAGATTGCTTTGCATCGCGCGGAACGAGGCCGATTTGCCGATCATATCGGAATTGCTGACCTCTTTGCGCTTGAGCGAGGCGTTCTCGCGGCGCAGACGCGAGGTTTCCATCGCGCGGCGGATCACCACCATCAACTGATCGATGTTGAACGGCTTTTCGATAAAGTCATACGCCCCTTGCTTGATCGCCGCGACAGCGATTTCAATGTTGCCGTGGCCCGAAATAATCACCACCGGAACATCCGGGTTGTCGCGTTTCACCGCTTTCAGAATGTCGATCCCATCCATGCGGCTGTCTTTCAACCAGATGTCCAGGATCAGCAGCCCCGGCGGTTCGGCATTAATTGCGGCCATGCAGTCGTCAGAATTTCCAGCCAACCGGGTGGAATAGCCTTCGTCCTCCAGAATGTCGGACACCAGTTCGCGAATATCGCGTTCGTCGTCTACGATCAGAATATCGCTCATCTTTAGCCTGCTTTCAGTTTGTTTATTTTGAGTGCCTGTTTCTTTGACGCAGCGGTTGAAGTCGGATCGACTCCGGGCAAACGAATGACAGCCATCGCGCCGAAATGGTCCTGTCCGTCAAAAACGGGCGCGTCTTCCAAAGTCAGCGCTCCGCCATGTTCTTCGATGATCTTCTTGACGATGGGCAGGCCAAGGCCGGTGCCTTCGTCTCGGGTGGTCACATAAGGTTCAAACAGCCGTGCCCGATCTTCCGGCAGGCCGATGCCATTGTCGGCAATGGTAATCAACGTACCTGAATCGTCTCCGGAAACCGCCACTTTGATCTGCGGTACTAAATTGTCCGGAGCGCCCTTTTCTTTCAGTGTTCCAATCGCTTCTCCGGCGTTCTTGATGAGATTTGTGAGCGCCTGGTTCAACATGGTCGCATCGACATCCACCGGCAGCGGATGGTCCGGCAAATCCGCATCGATCTGAACATCCGGCTGTCCGGCCTGCTGCAACAATACGGCTTCGCGCACCAGATCCACGATGTTTTCTTCATGCCGTTCCGGTTCGGGCATACGCGCGAATTTCGAGAACTCGTCCACGATCCGCCGCAGGTCGTTGGTCTGGCGAACGATAACATCCGTCATGGACTCCAGGCTGTCACAATCTTCCTCATCCAGTTTGCGCGAGAACTTTCGCTTAATGCGCTCAGCGCTCAATTGGATCGGGGTCAAAGGATTCTTAATCTCATGGGCAATCCGACGGGCCACGTCGCCCCAGGCCGCCATCCGTTGGGCGCTGACCAGATCGGTGACGTCATCAAATGCCACCACATAGCCCTCTAGCCCGCCATCTTCGCCACGACGGGTCGCCATCCGTACCAGCAGGTTTTCCGCCCGGCCTTTGCGGGTGACCTTGATCTCACCCTGCACGGCCTCCTGGCCGCTTTCCTTCAGGCTCTCGAACAAGGGCAGAAACTCGGGCACTGCAATGCCGATGGCCAGCTGGCTCTCACCACGCGACCAGTCCAACAACCTTTCGGCGGACCGGTTTACAAAGGTCACGCAGCCTTCGGAATCAACACCAACCACGCCCGAGGTCACCGAACTGAGCACCGAATCAAACAGCCGCCGCCGCCTTTCGATCTGACGGGTGTTCTCCAGCAGCGTGTCGCGCTGGCCTTTCAGCTGGCGGGTCATCTGGTTGAAGTACCGGCCGAGCATAGCGATCTCGTCGTCGCTGGCCTCTTCGATGACCTGGACGCTCAAATCCCCGGCTCCCACGCGCTGCGCGGCAGTTGTCAGCCGTCCGACCGGGCGCGACAGTCGTTCGGCAAACCACATCCCCAGCGAAACCGCGGCCAAAATGAGGATCACCGCAAAGCCCAGGTACAAGAGGCCAAACTCGAACAGGACCCTGCCCCGTTCGCTTTCTAGCTGACTGTAGAACTGCGCGGTTTCCTTGGTGTCGTCGAGCAGCGTCAGCAGATCCCCGTCGACCTCGCGGCTGACATAGAGGTATCGGTCCGCATAGGCCTGCAACGGCACCAGCGCGCGAAATTCGCTGTTGTCCCAATCGTCGATGATGGCAAGTCCGGTATCGTTGGCCTTGACGATCTGCTCGGGTGTCGGTTCTTCGTAGTCAAATAGGTACGACCGGTCTCCGCGCGCGCGAATCTCACCGCTGCCATCGATGACATAGGCTTCGCGCAGACCGCGCTGAATCTGGGCCTGCCCTTGCGCGAGAACTTCGCGAAGTTCCGCATCCGAGATATAAAAATCGCGCGCGCGCGCATTGTCCAGAAACCGCGCCAGAACCGAGGCATCCTGTGTAAGGCCCTGTCGGTGTTCCTGCTCATAAGCTTCGGCCGCTGTCAGCGACGACCCGACCACCTGCCGCACCCTGTCCGAGAACCAGCCCTCAAGGCCGATATTTACGGTTAGACCGGCAAAGATCGCCACCGTCACCGTGGGCACCAATGCCAACAGTGTGAACGCTCCGATCAGTCGCAGGTGCAGGCGAGACCCCGCTGATTTGGCCCGTCGCGCGGCGATCAGACTGCCCAGCTGGCTGAGAACCAGCGCCGCAACGACCAAAACATAAACCAGATCGGCCAATAGAATCAGCCGCAATGTGGGGGCCGTTGCCCCCAGATCGAATGGTCCAATAACAAGATAAGTTGCCAGCGTCAGGATGGGTCCAAGAACCACCAGTCCGAGGCTGCCAATATTGCGCAATCTCCGTGACTTGCGCCACCGATTGATCGATAGGATCGGCCGGTTCTGTGCCCGGGTTGCCACCGTCTGCCCTCATACTGATGTGCCGCTTGCGCGGCTAACCGCCATATGTCGTGGTCGTTGGCCGGGACGAACCCGGATGCCACGGTTTGTGTGGCGATATTACATCAGTTTGCGGCGACGTGTCACCTGAATATCGAGATCGGTGATCTTTTTACGCAGCGTATTCCGGTTAATCCCCAGCAAATCAGCACATTTTGCCTGATTGCCGCCGGTCGCATCCAGAGCAATCTCGATCAGGGGTGCCTCGACCTCGCGCAGAATGCGCTGGTAGAGGCCAGGTGGCGGCAGAATGTTCCCGTGCAGATCAAAATACCGACGCAGATGGCGCTCGACCGAGGAAGACAGCTTTTCGCGATCTCCATCGCCCAGTACTGGCTCGGCCTCGGGCTGCGAACCCAGTGCCATTTCAACCTCAAGCTTTGAGATTTCATCGGTTCGGCTGGTCAGACTTAGCCGCCGAACCGCGTGTTCCAGTTGTCGCACATTTCCGGGCCAGGAATAGCGACGGACCAGTTCGACCGCATCGGGGCTGAGCCAGCGCTTTGCACCGCTATCACGCTCTTCCCGGGCCAGAAAGTGATCGACCAACAGGGTGATATCATCGACACGCTCACGCAGAGCAGGCACATGGATCGTCGCGCCGCAGAGACGATAATAGAGGTCCTGTCGAACCTTCCCGCTTTCCATCGCGTCGGTCAGGTCTGACTGGCTGGTTGCCATGAACCGCGGCACGTGATCGCCGGGCGTATCCATCATCCGCACGATCCGGGCCTGAATTTCATCGCTGAAGTCCGAGATTTCGTCGATCAACAGCGTTCCGCCCCGCACCCGTGCCATCACGCGCGCAGGGCCCTCAAGATCGCTCAGATCGGCAGCGGTTGCCGTGACAAAAGGTAAGGTCCGGCGATCCGAAAAATCGTGAATAGCCCGCGCAATCAACGATTTGCCGGTTCCGCTTTCACCGGATATCATCACCGACAGGTCCGTGTTCATGACGCGCGCAACCAGACGATACAGTGCTTGCATGACCGGCGTTCGCCCAACCAATGGCAGTTCATCAGGCCGGTCGCCGCTCTCGCGATTCATTTCCGGCTGAACGCGCGATTTCTGATCCAGCGCGCGGGCTGTACGCTTCATCAGGTCAGGCAGATCGAAGGGTTTTGGCAAATAGTCATAGGCGTCCGCCTCGGCCGCCTGAATGGCCGTCATGATCGTGTTTTGCGCCGAGATCACGATCACTGGCAAACCGGGCCGGTCCTGCGCGATCTTTGGCAGCATCTCAAGCCCGTTCCCGTCCGGCATGACCACATCCGAGATCACGACGTCCCCTTTGCCCTCGCCCACCCAGCGCATCAACGTGGTCAACGAAGAGGTGGCGTGCACCTTGCAACCGGCGCGGGTCAGTGCCTGTGTCAGTACGGTGCGGATCGTGCGGTCGTCGTCGGCGACCAGTACTGTGCCATCCATCAGATGCTCTCCTCGGTGCTATTTTCTTTCGGTGCGCGGCGCAGGGACAACCGAAACACGGTCTTTCCTGGCACCGAGTCCGCAGTGATCCAACCGTCGTGGTCGGACACGATCTTGCTGACCAGCGCCAGCCCCAGACCGGTTCCGTTATCCCGGCCAGAGACAAAGGGATCGAAAATGTCGCTGCGGATCTTGTCGGGCAGACCCGGACCATCATCAATGATCTCGATCTGCAATGGCAGCGAGTGGCCCGATCCGTCGCTGCGGCGCAGGCGGAAAGAATGTTCGAAATACGTCCGCAGACGGATCGTGCCACCGTCGGTTCCGGCCGCCTCGGACGCGTTCTTCAGCAGGTTGAGTACGACCTGCAAGAACTGATCCGGGTCGCCATAGGCCAGCGGCAGCGACGGGTCATAGTCCTCGACGATCGTCATATGCGCCCCGAACCCAAGCAATGCCGAACGCCGGGCACGATCCAGAACGTCATGGATATTGACCGGTTTGAACTCGGGCTGAGACAGGTTTCCGAATTGCTCGACCTGCTCCAGCAGCTTTACAATCCGGCGACTCTCTGCAACGATAAGGTCCGTAAGTTCAAGATCTTGCGCCGGAATATTCATGCTGAGCAGCTGCGCCGCCCCGGTAATTCCGGCCAGCGGGTTCTTGATCTCGTGCGCCAGCATCTCGGCCATACCGATGGCGGATTGCGCTGCCGATTTCACCGAGTTTCCACGCGTCATGCGTCCAGACAGCTCGCGCGGTGAAACCATCATGATCATCGACCCGGCATGTCCCATCAGCGGTGCAATCTGCAAGGCACATTGCAAGGGTGCGCGGTTGCCCGATCCGACATCGACGTCGTTGACAAAAAGCGGCGCGCCTTGTTGGCGAGCGCGCAGGAACGCAGCCTCCAGCGGGGCGTCCACGGCGATCTGGTCCCACACTGGCTGCCCGATCACAGATTTGCGCGAGGCGTTCAGAAAACCCTCACCGGCAGAATTCACGTCCGAAATCCGGTCTTCTGCATCTATGATGAAGGCCGGCACGGGCAACGAGGCCCAGATATTCTGGTCCGATGTCATGCTGCGACCTCATGCTCGGGCGACAGCGCGTGTTCCAGCAGACGCAGCACGTCTTCGGTATCGCGTGAGGTAAGAACTGATCTTCGCAAGGGCGCGGGCGTGCCCGCCTCGTCCATGTACCAGCCCAGATGTTTGCGCGCGACGCGCAGGCCCAGGTCGGCCCCGTAAAACGCCAGCATTGCCTGATAATGCGCCCGCACCATATCAACCAAATCGGCTCCTGCCGGAATCTCGGGCGCGTCCGAGCCGTACAAGTCGTGGCACATCTGAGCCAGAAGCCACGGCTTGCCCTGCGCACCGCGCCCGACCATGACACCGTCAGCCCCGGACTGGTCCAGCGCGGATCGGGCGGCGGGTGTATCAACGATGTCCCCGTTGGCGATGACGGGCACCGAGACCGCCTGTTTCACGGCGCGGATCGCACTCCAGTCGGCGCGGCCCTTGTAGAACTGGCATCTGGTGCGACCGTGGATCGTGACCATCTGAATACCCGCGTCCTGTGCGCGCTTGGCCACCTCGGGGGCGTTCAGCAACGTGTCGTCCCAGCCCAATCGGGTCTTCAGCGTTACCGGGACGTCGACGGCGCCGACAACCGCTTCGATCAATGTCAGGGCATGATCCGGCGTCTTCAAAAGCGCCGAACCGGAATAGCCGTTCGTCACTTTCTTGGCAGGGCACCCCATGTTGATGTCGATCACGCGTGCGCCGCGATCCGCAACCTGCCGCGCCGCTTCGGCCATCCAATGCGCCTCGCGCCCGGCCAGCTGTACGGCGGTGTTTTCCACATCCGCAGACAGCTCGGCCCGTTCGCGCACACCGGGTTTGGCCTGCACCATCTCTTGACTGGCCACCATTTCGCTGACGACCATCCCCGCGCCAAAACGCATGACGAGGTCGCGGAACGGCCGGTCGGTGATTCCGGCCATGGGTGCCAGCAGCACCGGAGGGGTCAGGTCCTTGTCAGCAAGACGCAGGGTCAACGTGCTTAATCCTTGAGCAATTGAGGTTCTGATATCGAAATAGCAGCATGTGAACAATAAAATGGCGGCATTCAAGCCTGCAAAATCATCATATGCCTATTTTTTAGGCAACTGACTTGGGGTCATTGCCTCTGCATTCACCGCGCCCTAAACAACCCCCAACATCAAAAGGATCGCCCACACATGACCACCGCCGCCATCATCGTCGCCGCAGGCCGCGGACACCGCGCCGGAGGAGACGTGCCAAAACAATGGCGCAGCCTGGCGGGTCGGCGGGTGGCAGATTGGACGATTGAGCGGTTTTCAGGGCGTGTGGATCACGTCGTTCTGGTCCTATCCCCTGGCGATCAGGATGCCTGGGCTGAGTTTCAAGAGAACCCTCTGATACTGGCTCAGGGCGGAGACGATCGCGCCGCCTCGGTACGCAGCGGGTTGGATGCCTTGGCGGGCAAAGGTGTTGAACATGTCCTGATCCACGATGTTGCCCGCCCCTGCGTTAGCGCGCGCGTGATTGATGACGTTCTGGACGCGCTAAGGACCCATCCAGCGGCTGCACCCGGGTTGGCGGTCACGGATGCGCTTTGGACCGGAGACGGGTCGGTTGTTACCGGGGTCCAGGACCGGACGGGCTTGTTTGCAGCGCAAACGCCGCAGGGCTTTCACTATGACGCCATCGTTGCGGCCCATGCAGCGCATCCCGGCGGAGCTGCGGACGATGTCGAGGTTGCCCGCGCTGCGGGGCTGGATGTGGCCATCGTACCTGGCGATGCGGACAACCTGAAAATCACCCGGCCCGAGGATTTTGCCCGAGCCGAACAGATCTTGGGGAAAGGTATGAATGTAAGACTGGGCAATGGCTATGACGTGCATCGCTTTGGCGAAGGTGACCATGTGATCCTGTGCGGCGTGAAAATTCCGCATGGTCGCGGGCTGCAAGGACATTCGGATGCGGATGTCGGAATGCACGCCGTCACCGACGCGATCTATGGCGCACTTGCACAAGGTGACATCGGCCAGCACTTCCCACCCTCTGATCCGCAATGGAAAGGCGCGGCCAGCGAGATATTCCTGCGCCACGCGGTCGAATTGGCGTCGTCGATGGGATACCGCATATCGAATATCGATTGTACACTGGTCTGCGAGTTTCCAAAGATCGGCCCGCATGCACCAGAGATGCAACAGAAAATGTCTGATATCACGGGCTTGAACACCGATCAGGTTTCGATCAAGGCCACCACTTCGGAACGTCTGGGCTTTACCGGCCGCAGCGAAGGCATTGCCTCGCTTGCGACAGCCTGTTTGGTGAAGTCATGACGCTGGCGCGCTTGATCGGCACAGTATGCGGCGTCGGATACCTGCGCCCTGCCCCGGGAACCTGGGGATCGCTGGTCGCGCTTCCGTTGGCTTGGGTACTTCATGTGATCGGTGGCTTCCCGCTGCTTGTGCTGGCAACACTCGCAGCCTTCGGCGCGGGTCTCTGGGCAACGCGGGTCATGACCGAAGGATCCGACAACCATGACCCGTCAGAGATCGTCATTGATGAGGTCGCAGGCCAGTTCATTGCAATCTGGGCGATCTCTTATCCTGCCTGGGCGCATGGGATCGCCATAACCGCGCTCTGGCCCGGCTGGATTGCCGGGTTTGTGCTGTTCCGTCTGTTTGACATCACCAAACTTGGCCCGATCGGTTGGGCCGACCGTCGTGGCGACCCGATGGGCGTGATGCTGGACGACGTGATTGCCGGGGCCTTTGCAGCAGTCGGGGTGCTACTGCTGGCCGGGCTTGCGCACGGGGTTCTGGGGGCATGAGCGCGACTGATGTCCTGAACCGCGCCAAGGCACAGCGAGCAATGATCGCCACGGCAGAAAGCTGTACCGGAGGCATGGTTGCGGCTGCACTCACCGATATCCCCGGCAGTTCGGCCGTGGTCGACCGCGGCTTTGTCACCTATACCAACGCCGCCAAACGGGAGATGTTGGGGGTGCGCGCCGATACGCTCGATGCCCACGGCGCCGTATCCGAACAGGTCGCCCGCGAAATGGCCGAGGGCGCATTGCAGAATTCCAACGCACAGCTTTCGGTTTCGGTCACCGGAATCGCAGGTCCCGGCGGTTCCGAGTTCAAGCCAGAAGGCCGCGTGTGTTTTGGATTGGCAGCAAAGGGCCGAGCGACCCGCACCGAAACAATCGAGTTTGGTGCCGTCGGGCGTGACACCGTGCGCAAGGCGGCGCGAGACCATGCGCTGAACCTGCTGTTGGACGCCCTTTCATAACCCGCACAAAATTAGGGCATACCCACCTGATCGCTGCAAGAATTATCGCCACTTGAGAAAAAGCCGCCAAAACAGGCGGCTTTTTGTGTCTATGCCTCTTTTTTCCTCAACGCCTCTCCGCTTCAAAACCCGCAAAACCACTCACGCAACGTCGGTTGGCACAGATTTGCGCCAGCCGACACAGTTTTTCAGGGAAAGGAGACCGGCCCATGAACGGAGCCGACACAGCCTGGATCATCGTCGCAACGGCATTGGTCCTGTTCATGACATTACCGGGGCTTGCCCTGTTCTATGGCGGCCTCGTGCGGGCGCGAAACGTACTGAGCGTGTTCATGCATTGCTTTTCCATTGCCTGCCTGATGAGCATTCTCTGGCTGGTCGCAGGGTATTCGATCGCGTTTGGCCCCGGTGAAAGCGGTCTGTGGGGCGGGCTGGGCAAGGCGCTTCTGAACGGTGTCGACGCTGACAGCCTTGCAGGCACCCTGCCCGAGATTCTGTTCTTTGCTTTCCAGATGACCTTTGCCATCATCACGCCTGCCCTGATCGTTGGCGCCTATGTCGAACGCGTGGGTTTTGGTTTTGTCCTGACATTCTCGGCCCTGTGGATGCTGCTGTGCTATGCGCCTGTGGTTCACTGGATCTGGGGCGGTGGCATTCTGGCCGATGGCGGCATTCTGGGCGACGTTGGCGTTCGTGACTTTGCCGGGGGCATTGTTGTGCATGAAACCGCAGGTCTGGCTGCGCTGATCATCGCGGTCGCTCTGGGACCGCGTCGAAATCGCACCACGCCACCGCACAACCCTGGCTATGTCATGGTCGGGGCCGCGATGCTGTGGGTCGGCTGGTTCGGCTTCAACGGCGGCTCGCAACTGGCGGCTGACGGCGGCGCGGCAATGGCGATGACGGTCACGCACCTGTCCGCCGCGACCGCCTCGCTGTCCTGGGCGCTGTGGGAGAAGGTGCGCTTTGGCAAAGCCTCGATGGTGGGTCTGGTGACCGGTACCATCGCTGGTCTGGCCTCGATCACCCCGGCCTCGGGCTTTGTCGGCCCGGTGCAGGCGCTGATTATCGGTGCTGTCGCAGGCATATTGTGCCAAGAGGCAGTTTTCGTGATCCGCAACAAGCTGAACATCGACGACACGCTGGACGTGTTCGCCGTTCACGGTGTCGGTGGAATCTTTGGGACGCTCATGATCGCTCTGTTCGGCCTTGGCACCTGGACCGCGCAACTGGGGGGGCTGCTGATCGTGGGTGTCTTTACGGCAGTTGTCACGTTTGTGTTGGTCAAGGTGGTTGCAATGATCACCCCGCTTCGCGTAGATGCGGAGACTGAAACAAACGGGCTCGATCTTTCGGTACACGGAGAGCGCGCTTACGACATGAGCAGCTGAGCCCACCTTGGCTGCTGCGCCCGCAAGGGCAAAGCGGACCCTTCGGGGTCCGCTTTTCTTTTTTGCCCCTCTCGACTCTGGGCCGACGCTCAGGCTATCAGCCCGCAACGTCTTTCAGCCCCGAGGTTTGCGCCATGATCCCCAGTTCCTTTCCCGACAGCACCGAAATCGCCCGCCTGACCGCGCGCATGCTGCTGGAGATCAAGGCCGTCCATTTCAACGCGCGCGAGCCGTTCACTTTGGCCAGCGGCCTGCCCAGCCCGACCTATATCGACTGCCGCAAACTGATCTCGTATCCGCGCATCCGCTCGACCCTGATGGATTTTCTGACTGTCACCGTCATGCGCGACGCAGGCTTTGAGGCGTTCGACAATATTGCAGGTGGCGAGACCGCGGGCATCCCCTTTGCCGCGATGGTTGCTGAACGCTTGGCCCTGCCGATGACCTATGTGCGCAAAAAGCCCAAAGGCTATGGCCGCAACGCCCGCATCGAAGGCGCGATGAGCGAAGGCGAACGTGTGCTGTTGGTCGAGGATCTGACCACCGATGGCGGGTCGAAACTGTCTTTTGTGGATGCGATCCGCGAAACCGGTGCGACCTGTGGCCATACGGCGGTGATTTTCTATTATGGCATCTTCCCCGACACGGAAAAGACGCTGGGCGACCATGGCATCACGCTGCACAGCCTTTGCACATGGTGGGATGTTCTGGCCGAGGCCAAGGCGCAGAAAGCCTTTGATCAGGAAACACTTGACGGGGTTGAAGCGTTTCTAAACGACCCGCGCGGTTGGCAGGACGCTAACAAAAGCTGAATTTACCACTGTGAGTGGTTTGGGGATAAGTCAGGCAGAATCAGCCCGACCGCAACAATATGTGGTGACTTTTGTCTGGAAACCCACATAATACACCAAATCCTTTGCGTATATCAGGCCGTCTCAAAAGTTATCCCAAGGCTTTATCCATAGTTAGCCACAGGTATTTCCAGATAGCCGCCACGCCGAAATAGCGTGTAAGAACACCGTGGGCAGCGGGGACAATATGAACGAGATCAGCAGCATCGAGCAGGCAGCGGCACAGATTCAGAATGCCGAGACAATGCCGCATTCCATTGAAGCGGAACAGCAGCTTCTGGGTGCGATCCTGACCAATAACGATCTGTACGACCGGGTGGCGTCGATTATTGGGGCCGAGCATTTCTTTGACCCGGTCCACGCCCGTATCTACGAGGTCGCCGCAGCGCGCATCGCCAAAAATGCTCTGGCCTCACCTGTGACGCTGAAATCCTTCATGGCCGAGGACGAGGGCCTGAAGGAACTGGGCGGCCCGGCCTATCTGGTCAAGCTGGCCGGCGCGTCGATCAGTGCGTTTGCGGTGCATGACTATGCCCAGATGATCTATGACCTCGCCATCCGGCGCGAATTGATCCGGCTGGGTCGGGATATTTCCGACAAGGCCGCACGCGTCGATGTCAGCAGCGAGCCCAAGGAACAAATCGTCGAGGCCGAGCAACAGCTCTATCAGCTATCCGAGCAGGGCCAGACCGAACAGGGTTTCCAATCCTTCCTCAAGGCGGTCACAGAAGCCGTCAACGTCACCAATGAGGCGTACCAGCGCGGTGGCGGCATGGCGGGGATTTCCACCGGTCTGGCCGACTTGGACAAGCAATTGGGAGGGCTGCACCCATCCGACCTGATCATTCTGGCCGGACGCCCGTCGATGGGAAAAACCTCGCTTGCGACCAACGTCGCGTTCAACGTGGCCAAAGCCTACAAACGTGGCACCAAACCTGACGGTTCTGAGGGTGCGATTGACGGTGGCGTGGTCGGGTTTTTCTCGCTTGAGATGAGCGCCGAACAGCTTGCAGGCCGGGTTCTGGCCGAGGCCTCGGAAATTTCCAGCCACAAGATCCGTCAGGGTGACATGACCGAGGCCGAGTTCCGCCGTTTCGTGGACGCGGCCAAGGAATTGGAAGCCTGCCCGCTATTCATAGATGACACCCCCGCCCTCCCGATCTCTCAGCTCGCCGCGCGCGCGCGGCGGCTGAAGAGAACGCATGGGCTGGACCTGCTGGTCATCGACTATCTGCAACTTTGCCGAGGTATGGCCGATAATCGCGTCAACGAAATTGCCGAGATTTCGATGGGCATGAAGGCGATCGCAAAAGAGCTGAACATCCCGGTGGTGGCCCTGTCCCAGCTGTCGCGTCAGGTAGAAAGCCGCGACGACAAGCGCCCTCAACTCAGCGACCTGCGGGAATCGGGCTCGATCGAACAGGATGCGGACGTCGTGATGTTCGTGTTCCGCGAGGAATACTACAAGGAGCGTGAAAAGCCCGGCGATCACGAGCTGGAAAAGATGGAAGAGTGGAAGCAGGCGATGGAACGTCTGCACGGTAAGGCCGAGGTCATCGTCGGTAAGCAGCGCCACGGCCCCATCGGAACGGTCGAATTGTCGTTCGAGGCGCAGTTCACCCGCTTTGGCAATCTGGTCAAACCCTGGCAACAGGGTGGCGAGATCGAAGGCTACTGAACGATCACAAATACACCGTAAACACGTTCTACACCAAAGGGCATTCGCTTTATTGGTGTTGGCCATGCGTTGTGCTAATCTAAATTTGCAAATGCGGCGCAGACCGCTGATTTTTGTCGAGGCGACCAGCACGTGCCAGCCATTATTTCGGAAATCAGATATCGCAACGGGCCTGGGTTCAGCCCAGACGACGACTATATCGAGATCCGAGTTCCAACCGGCACCGACGTCTCGGACCTGACGGTCGACGTCTACAACCCGAACGGAACCGTGCGCAGCTCGACCGATGTCAGCGACGGCACGATGACGACGGTTGGCAACTTCGACTATTACGTCGTGAATGCGCGGATCAACCGGTTTGGGGCCATATCGCTATCTGACGATGGAACTGTTTTGAGCTTTGTGTCATTCGACGCTGAAGTCACCGCGACCGAGGGTCCTGCGGATGGCACGACCTCGACGCAGGTGGGTACCAATGGCGACGACTCGACATCATCGCTCAGCTCAACGGACGGGGTGAATTTTGTCGTCGATCCGGACCCAAGCCCCGGTGCCCCCTGTTTCGCTTCGGGCACCCATATCCAGACAATCAATGGTCCCGTGCCCGTTGAAGAGCTGAAACCGGATGACCAGGTTGTGTCGGCAGATGACACCGTTCACATTCTGCGACTACGCCTGTCCCGTGCGGTTCGTCTGTCCGAATTGATACGGCTGCCGCAACTGCGCCCCGTTCGCATCGTGGCCGGGGCCTTTGGGCAAGGATTGCCGCGTCGGGACCTGCTGGTATCGCGCCAACACCGGATGCAATCCGACTCGCCCATTGCGAAACGCATGTTTGGCACACGTAATGTGTTGATCTCTGCGATCCGATTGACCGACTTGCCGGGTGTGTTTGTAGACTCGGACGTCACGCAGGTTACCTATCACCACCTTATCTTTGACCAGCATGTGATCCTACTGGCCGAAGGAGCACCCAGTGAAAGCCTGTTCACCGGCCCGCAGGCGCTTGCCTCGATGCCTGCCGAAGCGCGTGCGGAGCTTAAGCTGCTGTTTCCGGATATCGCGGAAACGCTGACTCAGGTTCCAGCTTGCTACATTCCCGATGGGCGTCGGCAAAAGAAACTGATCTCGCGTCATGTCGACAATAACAAACCCTTGTTGGGACACGGGCCCGACCGGCATCGGCCGAATGCCTGACACGGATCAACGATGGTCGCAACAGTGCGGCATTGGAGGCAGCAGGTTCACAATCTGATTGTTGAAGTTACTCCGTCCTTCCAGCGCGCGGCACCTTGATACGTTTGGCTGTTTTGCCACAACTCGGCAAATGCGCGCCCGAATGCAGGGGAATTCGCCGCGTACCCTCTTGACCTCAGTCACCCCAATGTCATGAACGGGCCATGAGTACTGCACATCTGACCATCAACCTACACGCCCTGACGCAGAACTGGCGTGCGCTGGATGCAAAAACGAATGTTGAAACCGGTGCCGTGGTCAAGGCTGACGGCTATGGTCTGGGGGCGGGACCCGTTGCAGGCGCGCTGGCCGAAGAAGGTGTGCAGAAGTTCTTTGTCGCCGTAGCCGAAGAAGGCGTCGCCGTGCGTGAGGCCGTCGGCCCAGAACCGCTGGTGGCTGTGTTCTCTGGTCACATGGAAGGTGACCGTGACCTGCTGCGCGACCACGACCTGACGCCTCTGATCAATTCGCCTCAGCAATATAAGCGCCACCGTGACGCCCTGCCCGATCACGCGTTCGGCATCCAGTTGGACAGCGGCATGAACCGTCTGGGGCTCGAGCCCGCCGACTGGGTCGCGTTGCGATCCGAGGCGCTGGCCAAAGACCCGGTTGTCGTGATGTCACATCTGGCCTGCGCGGATGAGCCTGACCACCCGATGAATCGTCAGCAATTGCAGTGCTTTAAGGATATGACCGACGGAGTATCAGCGCCCAGATCTCTGGCAGCTACCGGCGGCACGTTGTTGGGCCCCGAATTTCACTTTGACTTCTGCCGACCCGGTATTGGCCTCTACGGTGGAATGCCCTTTGCAGGGGCGAAGCCGGTCGTCACCGTCGATCTACCGGTCATACAGGTACGATCGGTCGAAGTTGGTGAGACCGTGGGCTACGGCAACAGCTGGACCGCGCGCCGCCCGTCGCGCATAGCAACCGTGGCCGCAGGCTATGCCGATGGGCTGCATCGCGCCATTGGCGGCGGCATCGATACCTTTGCTGGTGATCAACCCTGCCCGGTGGTAGGACGTATCTCGATGGACCTGATCACCGTGGATGTTACCGATTTGCCCTATGACCCCGACCGACTGCGCATCCTGAACGGCCATCAGACCGTTGACGATCTGGCCGAAGCTGCCGGAACCATCGGCTATGAAATCCTGACCTCGATGGGCCGGCGGTTTTCGCGGGGATATGTGGAATGAGCCCTGTCGCGCTGCCCGGCGGATTGGGACGGGCAATCCTGAACATGTTGGCGACCTTTGGCCGCGTCGCGCTGTTTGCGGTGGACGCGATCTCGCATATCGTCCGCCCGCCCTTTTACCCGCGCGAGTTTCTGATTGCACTGCTGAACGTCGGCTGGCTGTCGCTGCCCGTCGTCGGCCTGACCGCCATTTTCACCGGCGGCGCGTTGGCGCTGCAAATCTACGCGGGCGGCGCACGTTTCAACGCCGAGGCCGTGGTACCCCAGATCGTCGCCATCGGCATGGTGCGAGAGCTTGGCCCGGTACTGGTCGGCCTGATGATTGCCGCGCGGGTGACCTCGTCCATCGCGGCCGAGATTGCCACGATGAAAGTGACCGAGCAGATCGATGCGCTGGTCACACTGTCGACCCACCCGATGAAATACCTGACCGCCCCGCGCGTTCTGGCAGCGCTGATAACCGTGCCGCTGCTGGTCGCGGTCGGGGACGTCATCGGCATTGCGGGCGGCTATACGGTTGCCACGCAGAACCTGGGCTTCAATCCGGCAGCCTATCTCAAGAACACCGTGAATTTCCTTGAGGCACGCGACATCGTCTCATCCTTGGTCAAAGGCGCGGCCTTTGGCCTGATCGCGGCCATTATGGGCTGCTATTACGGGATGAACTCGGGCCGGGGCGCGCAGGGTGTGGGCCGTGCCACCAAATCCTCGGTCGAGTCCGCCGCCATCCTGATCCTCGCCGCCAATTTCGTTCTGACAGGGGTGTTCTTCTCGCTATGATCCGGATGGAGAATGTACACAAAGCCTTTGACGACAATCATGTTCTGCAGGGGATGAACCTTGAGATTCCCAAGGGCACGTCGATGGTCATCATCGGCGGCTCGGGCACCGGCAAATCTGTGGCGCTGAAATGCATCCTCGGCCTGATCAAACCCGATAGCGGCATGATCTATGTTGACGGCAAAGACGCAACCAAAGGCGACCGGGATGCCTTTCTGGCCCGCTTTGGCATGCTGTTTCAGGGGGCCGCCCTGTTTGACTCGCTGCCGGTCTGGCAAAACGTGTCGTTCCGCCTGTTGCGCGGCCCGCTGAAACGCCCCGCCGAATACGCCCGCGAGATCGCCATCGAAAAACTGCGCCGCGTAGGCCTGAAATCCAACGTCGCCGACCGTTACCCGTCGGAACTGTCTGGCGGTATGCAGAAACGTGTCGGCCTGGCCCGCGCCATCGCCGCCGAGCCCGAGATCATCTTCTTTGATGAGCCCACCACGGGTCTGGACCCGATCATGTCCGGCGTCATCAACGACCTGATCCGCGAGATCGTAACCGAGATGGGCGCCACCGCGATGACCATCACCCACGACATGAGCTCCGTCCGCGCAATCGCCGACAACGTCGCGATGCTGCATGACGGCGTGATCCAGTGGACCGGACCGGTGGCGCAGATGGACAGCTCGGGTGATCCTTATGTGGAGCAGTTCATCAGCGGGAGTGCTGAGGGGCCGATTGAGGCGGTGCGGTGATCGAGCGGGTCGCTTCGCTTATTGCCTTTTTCGGTTGGCCTTTGTGTTGGATATTTGCGATTTACGTTGCGGTTCGCAGCTATTCCCGATTCAAAGTGCTTTCAATGTTCATCATTATAGTTGTGTTAGATCTGTTATCAATTTTGTGGGTACAGATCAGCTTGACGGATTTGTTGACCTTAGTGTTCTCAAGCTGGATCCAAGTCAGCATTTTTCAAGCAAATTTGTGGGCAATCGAAAACATATTTGTTTTTATTTCAGTCTCCTCGCTTGTTATCTTTCAAAGCCGAAATTTAGGGCTAAATTGGCTCTCTAAGTCTTTGGGAATACTATTTGTCTTGATGGGCCCGCTCATTACATGGTTTTACGTGATGGTGCGCTTTCACTGACCCCTTAGATCTTTAGGTTTGGGCAATGAGCTTAGTTATCTTCATCTGACTGGATCTAATGACCCTCCGCATCGCCACCCTTTCCCTCCTGATCCTCTACCCCATCGCGTGGTTCGCCCCGCTGATGCGAGCGGGTCTCCTCCCGATCTTCGGGCTATCAGAGATCAGCGTCATCACCGGGCTCCAGTCGCTGTGGAAATCCGACATCTTCCTTGCCCTGGTCGTCACCGTCTTTGCCCTGTTCGCGCCCTACGTCAAAACGATCGGCACCGCGCTGGTTCAGTGGAACATGCTGGACCCCCGCGTTCAGCCAGCGCTCAACATTATGGGCAAACTGGCGATGGCCGACATTTTCCTGATCGCGCTCTACATTACTTTGGCCAAGGGTATCTCATACGCCACCATTGAAACGGCGTGGGGATTGTACCTGTTCACGGGCTGCATTCTGGTCTCGATCGCGCTGGGTTACATTACGGAAATGACATCCAGTTCACGAAATTCTCAGACCTAATTGATTGAAATCATTAATCTGAGTATCATCTTTAGTATTCGAGCAGCAAAGTTTTTTGTAACGCACCGGTCCCTGGCGGATCACAATGACTGTTTGATGTGTTCCTCCGCTTCGGCCCGGCCTGTACCGGTTTTTGAAGGAGATGCACGTCTATGTCCGGCCTCCATACTCTTACATTGCAATTTCAGAATGCCTTTATTCGACTGACTTTTTTCCTGATTTGTGCGGCAGCTTTTCTGGCCGTCACTGCAACCATGCTTTCCGCGCTCGGCGTCCTGCCTTGGCTTTCCATGCAGGCGGGTTTTGGGGCCGAAACGCTTGATGCAGGAATGTACGTCCAGATCGGGCTCACCTGCCTGATTCTGATGCTCGCATTCTACCTTCCCGCAAATGCACGGATGATGGCGTTGGAAAACAACCATCGCAAATTCGCCCTGAACATGCGCGATATTGTCGATGCCTATCAGGTCGCCCATGCTGCTGATCGCAGCGGTGCGTTTTCCCTGGGCTCGGAATTCGACGCCGTGAAGGAACGCATGGCCTTTCTGCGCGACCATCCCGATCTTCAGTCACTCGAGCCGCAGATCCTGGAGCTCGCCGCCCAGATGAGCCAGGTCAGTCAGGAACTGGCCGATACCTACGGCGATACCAAAGTCGCGCGGGCGCGGATGTTCCTGCAACAGCGTCAAGAAGAGATTGAGCAGTTCCAGCATCGGATCGAGGATGCCCAAACGATCCAGCACGAGCTACGCCAGTGGACGCGCGATATCGAGATCGAGGAATCCATCGCCAAATCGCAACTCAGACGCCTGCGCGATGAACTATTCGAACTGTTGCCGGAACTGTCCGCCCAATTGCAAGCCCCCTCGGATGACAAGGATCCAAGCGTATCCAGCGTCATCGCCATGTCGCCTCCGCGCGCCGCAGAGTAGGCGCATCCGCGCCCGTCGGGGGCGATGGCCCGCAGGGCCTGAGCGCACGACGCCCCTCCGGCGGAGATGAAAGCCCACAAGGGCTTGAAGAACCGCCCATCCTCGGGCACGAATTGCGCCATGGCTAAGACAACCGCATTCACCTGCTCCGCCTGTGGCGCATCACACTCACGTTGGTCCGGGCGCTGCGACGCCTGTGGCGAATGGAACACGATCACGCAGGAAACGCCTCTTTCGGCTGGCCCCGCAAAGAAATCCCTCGGTGGCAAACGCGGCCAGTCCATCGCACTCACGGACCTCGCCACCGAGGAGACTCCGCCCCCCCGCACCCTCTGCGGGGTCGAGGAACTCGACCGGGTGCTGGGCGGTGGTCTGGTCCCCGCTTCGGCGCTGTTGGTGGGCGGCGACCCAGGCATCGGCAAATCCACCCTGCTGCTGCAAGCCGCGGCACGGTTCGCGCGAGAGGGTGTCAAAACCATCTACGTGTCTGGCGAGGAAGCCAGCGCGCAGGTCCGAATGCGCGCGCGCCGTCTGGGGCTTGAGGACTCGCCGGTCCAATTGGCAGCCGAGACCAACCTGCGCGACATTCTCACCACCCTTGAGGCCGAGAAACCCGGCCTGGCCATCATCGACTCGATCCAGACCATGTGGGCCGACAATGTGGACAGCGCTCCCGGGTCGGTCAGCCAGGTGCGTGCCGCTGCGCATGAGTTGACGACCTTTGCCAAGCGCCATGGCGTGTCGATCATCATGGTCGGCCACGTCACCAAGGAAGGCCAGATCGCAGGCCCCCGCGTGGTCGAACATATGGTCGACACAGTGCTATATTTCGAAGGCGAGCGCGGCCACCAGTTCCGCATCCTGCGCGCGGTCAAGAACCGCTTTGGCCCCGCAGATGAGATCGGCGTGTTCGAGATGACGGGCAAGGGGCTGGCCCAAGTCACCAACCCTTCGGCCCTGTTCCTGTCCGAACGCGGCACGCCCAGCCCCGGATCGGCGGTTTTTGCCGGTATCGAAGGCACCCGCCCTGTTTTGGTGGAGTTGCAGGCATTGGTTGCCCCCTCGCCCCATTCGCAGGCCCGCCGCACCGTTGTGGGCTGGGACAGCGGGCGTCTGGCGATGATCCTCGCGGTGCTTGAGGCACGCTGTGGCATTCCCTTTGCAGGTCTCGATGTCTATCTGAATGTCGCTGGGGGCCTGAAAATCAGTGAACCTGCCGCTGATCTGGCAGTGGCCGCCGCGCTGCTCAGCGCCCGCGAAGACACCGCCCTGCCCGCAGATACGGTCGTTTTCGGAGAAATCTCGCTATCCGGGGCACTTAGACCCGCCTCACAGACCGAAAACAGGTTGAAAGAAGCGCAAAAACTTGGTTTCACGGCGGCAATTGCTCCGGCGGGTGGCAAAACCGGCACTGTGGCAGGTCTGACACTCACCCGACCCTCTGATTTGGTTGGGTTTGTTGGCGAAACCTTCGGAGCAGGTTAAAGTCGCGCCTTGAGGGGCAGAAAAGAACAGGCGAGGGCCATGGAAGGTTTTACAATAATTGACGGGGTCGTTGCCCTGATCGTCGTGGTGTCGGGCATTCTTGCCTACTCTCGTGGGTTCCTACGCGAAGTCCTTGCCATCGCCGGCTGGGTTGCAGCTGCGGTTCTGGCGTTCATTTTCGCACCGCAAGTGGTTCCTCTGGTCAAGGAGATTCCAGTCGTTGGGGATTTCTTGCGTGACAGCTGCGAACTATCGGTCATCACTGGCTTTGCGGCGGTGTTTGCGGTCGCACTGATCGTGGTCAGCATTTTCACCCCGCTCTTTTCCTCGCTTGTGCAACGGTCCGCTCTGGGCGGGCTCGATCAGGCACTGGGCTTTTTCTTTGGCATCGCGCGCGGCATCCTTCTGGTCGCCATCGCGTTCTTTGTCTACGACACCGTGATGACCGGCCAGTCCTACACGATCGTTGACGAAAGCCGGTCGGCCAAGGTGTTCGAACAGTTCAGCGACCGGATCGAAGAGCAGAACCCAGAAGAAGCACTGGGCTGGGTGACCACACAGTACGAAGAGCTGGTCGCAAGCTGCACCGCAGACAGCGCGGCCGATGCCGAGACACCGCAAGCGGACAGCACCGAAGGCACCGCAAGCGAATAACCGGCGGTTTAATCATTAGATTGCCAGAGAATGCCCGGCCTGCGCCGGGCTTTTTTCTTAGACGAACCCCTCGCCGCCGCAGACTGCGCAACGGATCGTCTTGAGACCGAAACAGCCGTCGCAACGCGCCCTGTTTGGGTTGCCTTGTATATCCCGACCCTTGATTACTTCGCCGGTACCTTTGCAAATCTCGCAGGGTGCGCGACCCATCCCCCGGCATCTATGGCACCGTCGCTTGACTGGCTCGTCCTTCTTCGGTCCTGGCTTGTTTTGCCACATCTGTTGTTCCCCACCCCGGATTTCCGGCCATTGATGTGCGACCATCGCTGGGTCATGACAGCACATGCCCTGTGCTTTGTCACCTACAGCAAAGGATTGTTGCCAAATTCGCAACGTGACTGCGGCAAAAGGTGAATGTGATCCTTTGATGACAAGGGCTGCGTAAGGCAGTATGTGAGGGCCGGAACAGCCACGGAATCGGAGCGTGTGAACCTTGCCCGTACCCAAGTATGTCATTTGCGGTTGCTCAAGCGACACACGGCAAGCTCGTCGATCCCGATTGCTGAATCAAATCAGAACATCATCGTCATAGAAATTGGAGCCCGTACATGTGTGGGATTTTGGGAATCGCAAGCCGGACGCATGATGTGTTTGCGGAAATCTATGACGGGCTGCTGATGCTGCAGCACCGGGGTCAGGACGCCTCGGGCATCGTCACATATTCGGGTGAGTTCTTTCGCGAAAAGAAAGCCAACGGGCTGGTCAAGGACGTGTTTAACGCCAATGACGCCGAGACGCTGCTGGGCAAGGTCGGGATCGGTCACGTGCGCTATCCGACAGCCGGTTCGTTGAGCGCGTCCGAGGCGCAACCATTCTTCGTGAATGCGCCGTATGGCATCTATCTGGTCCATAACGGCAACATCACAAACACCGAAGAGCAGCGTGAGAAAGTCACGGCAAAATACAGCCGCCACCTGCGCACAACTTCGGATTCCGAGGTGCTGCTGAATGTATTGGCCGACAAGGTTGCAGATGCCATCAAGGTCAACGGCAACGTCGATCCAATCCGCAATCTGTTTGCCGGCGTGAAGATGACGATGGAGCGTGTGCAGGGCGCCTATTCGGTGATCTGTTTGGTCGCCGGTGTCGGCATGCTGGCCTTCCGCGACCCGCATGGCATCCGCCCCCTTTCGGTCGCCAAACGCGAAGCTCCGGGTGATGGCGACGATTATGCATTTGCCTCCGAGGATGTGGCATTCGGCATCAACGGTTTCGAAAAGCTGCGCGACCTGCGCCCTGGTGAGGCGATCCTGATCGACCTCGACGGGAACATGCACGAGTTCCAGGCGGTCGAAGGCAAGCTGACACCCTGCATTTTCGAGTATGTCTATCTGGCCCGCCCGGATTCGCTGTTGGATGGCGTGTCTGTCTACAAAACTCAGATGCGTATGGGGCAAACGCTGGCAAAGCAAATTCAGGACTCGGGCCTGCAGATCGACCGGATCATCCCCGTCCCCGATAGCGCCCGCCCCGTTGCGCTTGAGGCCGCCAAGATCACCGGCATTCCCTATCGCGAGGGGCTGGTAAAGAACCGCTATGTTGGGCGCACATTCATCATGCCCGGACAGGCCGAACGACAGAAATCGGTGCGCCGCAAGCTGAACGCAGTTCCGCTGGAGTTCGACGGGCATAATGTGCTTTTGATCGACGACTCGATCGTGCGTGGCAACACGATCAAGAAGATTGTGCAGATGTGCCGCGAAGCTGGTGCCAAGAAAGTCTATATCGCCAGCGCGTCACCGCCTGTGAAATACCCCAATGTCTATGGCATCGACATGCCCACCCGGCATGAATTGATCGCAAATGGCAAAGAGATCGAGGAAATTCGCGAAGAACTGGGGGCAGACGCTCTGTTCTATCAAAATCTCGACGATCTGATCTGGGCCGCCAAAGAGGGCAATCCGGATATCGAAGCCTTTGACTGCTCGTGCTTTGACGGCAATTACGTCACCGGGTTGGAAGAGGAATATCTGGACAGTCTGGAGAACAGCAGCCGGGTCAGCAAGAAACGCGAAGACATGCAGGTTGTGGGTGGATCGTGGAACGCCGCCAAACTGGCGTCGGGGTAACGCGAATCGGTCGCTGATCAGCGGCAGCTGAGAGACAAAAGTTGACGCCAAGGCAATTGAGTGAGGCGGTGAAATTCCGCCGACGTATGGGATAAGAACCCGCCGCAATTGCAAGGACTTCGCCCCGTGCATAGCCAGCGTCACGATTCCGCGTCGCTTGGGGGCTTTTCCTCACTGACGCTGTTTGATAGCCCGCGCGCCTGACACCACTCAGCTTAAGGGGTCGGGGCCATGCCCTGACCGCAATCCATGTCAAACACCGCTGTCAAAAGCGCGGCCACGCAGAAGGGCGCGCTTAAGAAAAACACTGTCTCGGTCCTTGGGGTATTTGGCCCCAAATCTGAAATGCGCGCCTTAGTGCGCCTGGCCTCGGGCCGGGTAAAAGAGGTCAGACTCGGCAGTCGCGTTGCCTCTGGCAAGGTCATGGCAATTGATGAACACGGCGTCATGCTGCAACAAAGCGGGCAGACACGACGGATTGCAATTCCCGGAAGTTGATCCGGGCTTGACGCCCTTCGTTCTGGCGTTCAAACCGCGCCTATGACCGATCAGACCAAAATCGCGCTCATCACAGGCGCTTCTCGTGGGTTGGGGGCTGCGCTGGCAGAGGCCCTGTCGCCCGAGTATCACATCGTTGCCGTCGCGCGTACCACTGGTGGACTGGAAGAACTGGACGACCGCATCCAGGCCAAAGGTGGCTCTGCCACATTGGCCCCGATGGACATCACGGACCCTGACGCCATGGCGACCCTGTGCAGGGGCATTCACGACCGCTGGGGCAAGGTCGATCTGTGGCTCCACACCGCGGTCCACACCTCTGCCCTGACGCCTGCACATTTTGTGGATCCCAAGGAATGGACCAAGGCTGTGAGTACCAACGCTACGGCCACCTCGGTTCTGATTCCATATGTCGCCCCGTTGCTGGGCGAAACCGGCCATGCGGTGTTCTTTGACGACCCCAAAGCAGGCGAGAAGTTCTATGGCATCTATGGCGCGACCAAAGCGGCACAGATGGCACTGGCACGCAGCTGGGCGGTCGAGACCGAACGAACCGGTCCGCGTGTATCGATTGTGGAACCGGCACCGATGCCGACGGCAGTACGCGCACGCTTTCACCCCGGCGAGGATCGTGACCCGCTGACCAGCCCAGCAGATGAAGCCGCTCGTATTCTGGCTATGCTATAGGAATGGCCCCTCGGGTCATGCCTCTGGTGGCGGAAATTTTTGGCGAGATGACGCGGCCGGATCAAGCGATATGAACGCCGTTGCGCCCGGCCAGATCGACAAAGAACTGCCAGGCCACACGGCCTGAACGCGCTCCGCGTGTGGCCTGCCATTCGATCGCTTCGGCCCGCAGAGTCTCTGCGTCAACTGAGACGCCGTAGGCCGTGCAATAACGGTCGATCATCGCCAGGTATTCATCCTGATCGCAGGGATGGAAGCCGAGCCAAAGGCCGAACCGATCCGATAGCGAGACCTTTTCCTCGACCGCCTCGGACGGGTTGATGGCGCTTGAACGTTCGTTCTCGATCATATCCCTTGGCATCAGGTGACGACGGTTCGAGGTGGCGTAGAAGACGACGTTCTCGGGACGGCCTTCGATACCACCGTCCAGCACAGCCTTGAGCGATTTGTAGTGTTGGTCATCGTGACTAAAGGACAGGTCATCGCAGAACAGAATGAACCGATGCGAGGACGCGCGCAGGTGATTCAGCAAGCGCGCGACCGAGCCCATATCCTCGCGTTGAAGCTCGACCAGCTTCAGGTCCGGGTGTTCGCTTTGCAGCGTTCCGTGAACCGCTTTGACAAGGCTGGATTTCCCCATCCCGCGCGCACCCCACAGCAACGCATTGTTGGCCTTGTACCCAGCGGCAAATCGGCGCGTATTGTCCAGCAGCGTATCGCGAGAGCGATTGATGCCGACCAACAGGTCCAAATCGACGCGGTTGACTTGAACGACCGGTTCCAGCCTGTCCGGTTCCACGTGCCAGACAAAGGCCGGGGCCGCGTTGAAGTCGGGCGCAGCCAAAGGTGCCGGGGCCATGCGTTCCAAAGCATCTGCGATACGGTTTAGGGCTTGGTCGTCCATCGGCTCCTCCGGTCGGTTTCGGGGGTTCAAACCACGTTACGGTTGGCGCAACAAGAGCCTTCAGTAAAAAAGGCGCGCCATTACTGGCGCGCTAATTGCGATGCGTCGAAAGGTTATTTCTGGTCTTCTTCCTGCATCATTTCCGCATCGGCCTCGGCCTCATCATCATCGTAGTAGCCGTCAGCACGCAGCTGTTCTTCGCGCTTTTTCTCGACACGGGCGACAAGGAAGATCGACACTTCGTAGAGTCCGTAGACGACCGTGAAGAGAATGATCTGGGTGATCACGTCCGGTGGCGTGACCACGGCGGCCAGCACCAGAATGCCGATCACGGCATATTTTCGAACTTCACCCAGCCCCTGCGCGCTCACCAACCCGGCTTTGCCCATCAGCGTCAGCAAAACTGGCAACTGGAAACACAAGCCAAAGGCCACGATGAACTTGATCGTCAGGTTCAAATACTCTTGCGCCGAACCTTGGAAAACGACGCTCAACGGTGCAGCTTGAGCCCCTTCGGAAACAGGCTCGCCTTCTGCCCCAAACTGTTGGAAACCCAAGAAAAAGTCATATGCAAGCGGCGTTACAACATAAAAGGCAAAGCTTGCCCCCAACAGGAACATAAATGGCGAGGCCAACATGAAGGGCAGAAACGCGTTCTTTTCCGAACGATACAGACCCGGCGCAACAAAGCGCCACATCTGCATCCCGATATAGGGAAAGGCCAAAATGAACCCACCCAGCAGCGAGACTTTGATCGCGACAAAGAACCCTTCCTGCGGCGAGATGAAGATTAGTCCACAATCCTGTCCGCGCTCGGTCAGAACCTCGCACAACGGCTGCGTCAGAAAGTTGAAGATCGGCGTAGCGACCGTAAAGCAGATGATCATCCCGATGAGGAAGGCCACAACGGAATGAATCAACCGCGTCCGCAGTTCTGCCAGATGCTCGATCAATGGGGCCGAGCTGTCCTCGATCTCGTCCGTTTTACTCATGACTTGCTTTCGGTGTTCAGCGCGGCTTCGGCCTCTTCAGCCTTGGCAAGCGCGTCAGCGGCTTCCTTGGCTTTGCGCTCGGCTGCCGAGCGCGCAGCGGTTGCCTGGATCTTCTTCGCTTGCTCAGCGCGTTCAGCGGCGAGTTTGCCGGTTTCGCTTTCCGGGTCGAACTTCGTTGGGTCCAAAGATTTGGCCACATCCCGCGCCGCCTCGTTGACGCTGTCCATGGCGCTACCGACCGGGTTCGCCGCAGCGTTCAGGCCCTTTTTTATCTCGTTCACGCCCGCCTGATCCGCAGCCTCGTTCATGGCGCTGCTGAATTCGCGCGCCATGCCGCGCGCCTTGCCGACAAAGCGACCGACATTGCGGAACAACACCGGCAGATCCTTGGGCCCCACGACGATCAGGGCCACGATGCCGATGACCAATAGTTCGGTCCAGCCCAGATCAAACATCTGCGCTTAGACCTTGTCTTTGTCAGTCTCGGGCGTGACATCCTTGGCCACTTCGGCGGCGTCTTGCTCCAGCTCGTCAGCGCCTTCCTTGACGCCGCGTTTGAACGACGTGATGCCCTTGCCCACTTCACCCATCAGCGAACTGATCTTGCCGCGACCAAACAGCACCAGCACCACAACGGCGATCAGTAACAGACCGGGAAGGCCGATATTGTTAAGCATGTCTTGTCTCCTTCTACGTCGGCGCAGCGCGCCGGGAATATGATCTGGCCCTGTGTCTACGCCCGGACGCGCATCAACAAAAGCGCGGCAGGTCCTTTCACCACTCAAATTTGAGCAAATCGCGCATTTTCTGCGGGCTGGTTTTTCTCAACTGACAGGTTTATGTCAGTTGCAGGGGCGTAAAAGCTGGGCATCGAAACCTGGTCAACGGAGACTCACATGACCCAAGTCGCAGAATTTGTCACTTTCGCCCTCGCAGACGGCACCACGGCCGAAGACTTCGTCAAGCTTAGCCAAGCGTCCGAAGCGTTTGTTCGTGCCGCGCCCGGCTTTGTTCATCGTCACCTCAGTCAGGGCGATGATGGGTGCTGGACGGATTGTGTGGTCTGGCAAGATATGGATGCCGCTCAGAATGCGGCAGCCAAGTTCCCCCAGCAGGAGTTTGCTCCCGCGTTGATGGCGGCCATCAAACCCGGCAGCGAAAAGATGCGCCACGAGAATGTACTATGGAACATGACCACATAACCAATGTCAGAACAGACCGTCATGCGCCGCACTGACCGTCTGTTCGACATCATACAGATCCTGCGCGACGGTAAACTGCACCGGGCGCAGGACATCGCGGACCGGCTCGAAGTGTCGGTCCGCACGATCTATCGCGACATGGACACCTTGGTCGCCTCGGGTGTCCCCGTCGAAGGGGAACGCGGTGTCGGCTATATGGTGCGCGACCAGATAACGCTGCCGCCATTGAACCTGACACCGGCTGAATTGGAGGCGCTGAACCTCGGCATGGCAATCGTGGCCGAGGCCGCCGACCCCGATCTCAAGGCTGCGGCAGAGTCGTTGGCAAACAAGGTTGATGCGGTGCTACCGACACAGGTCATCGCCGAGGCCGATACCTGGAAATTTGCCGTCTACCCCTTTGCGGATGCCGCCCGCGGACTGGCGCATATGGCCCCGATCCGCTCGGCGATCAAATCCCGCCAGAAACTGCGTCTGTCCTACCGCCGTATCGACGGCGTGATGACCGAACGCACTATTCGCCCGTTGCATATGGAATACTGGGGCCGGGTTTGGACCCTGACCGCGTGGTGCGAGTTGCGCGATGGTTTCCGTGTCTTCCGCATCGATCTGATCGAAGCGGTGTCCGCCCTGCCCGAGCTTTTTGCTGATGAACCCGGAAAACGCCTGAGCGATTACGATCCGCACGCGTGATCCGACCTTCATCTGGCCAAAAATATCCCCGCAGGTGGCATGGCCCGATGCGGGCCATTCGACTCACTTCAAATAGGGTTCGGGATCAACGGATTCGAAGCCCTTGCGCACTTCGAAATGCACATAGGCATTGTCGCCTCCGCGCAGCGCCGCAATTTTCTGCCCGCGCCGCACCCGGTCGCCTTTCTTGACCGTGATCCCCTCGACATTGGCATAAACGGTCAACAGATCGTTTGCGTGCCGCACCACGATGATCGGCACCTGATCCGCATCTGCCGTAACAGCGGCAACGGTGCCGCCGTCCGCAGCCTTAACGGATGTGCCGGGGGAGGCCGCGATATCGATGCCTTCGTTCTTTCCCTTTTCATAAGACCGGATGATCCTGCCTGACACCGGCAGCGCCAAAGCTGACGACCCACTGTTGGTCGGTGCTTCGGCCGTGACATCCGGGGCGGGCGCGGCCTCTGCCAGCGGTTTAACCTTTTCATCCGGCAGGGGCTGCGTCGCACTGGGTGGCGTCGGAGTCGGAGAGCCCTGCCCCGGCTGCGTGATTGCGGCAGTCGTCGCTGCGGCAGGCGCTGCGCTGCGTGTCGGCGCGGCTTGATCCTTGATCGGGATCAGCAGGAACTGCCCCTCGCGGACCATGAAGTCCGAGCCCAACCCGTTCCATTCCGCAAGCGACTCGACTGGTACCTGATACAGGCGTGAGATCGTATAGGCCGTCTCGCCGCGCTTGACTTTGTGCCGAATGGGTTCCGGTCCGGACGGCGCGGGTGCTGCCGCAGGCGCAGACTGAACCGGTTCCAAAGTCGTGGTGCGTACGCCCCCTGTTTCAGGTGCCGCGTCGATTGCCGAGCCTGCCAGTGTGGCAATATCCACATTGCTGCCGCCACCAACGGACCGTGGCAGCGCCAGGACCTCTCCGTCGCGCAGGGCGTCATCGGCCTGAAGGCCGTTGAAGCGGGCCAGTTCCGCTGCAGGAAGGCCGACCCGGTTGGCCACATCGGTAACCCGATCGCCGGATCTTGCCACAGCAACCTGATAGTTCGGATAGGTGATGACGCCGCGTGCATCCGGCGCGGGGCGACTAGTGGTCGCCGCCAGCGCAGCGTCTGCGGTCGAAAATCCGCCGACATTGCCGCGCAAGTCGTAGTCAAAAGGCCCTTCGCACCCGGCCAGAAGGGCAATGGTGGCTGCGCCCACCACGTATCGGCGCATGGCTGATCTTGAAACTGCTCTCATCATTCTGTCCTCAACACCTGCCCCTGTTTTCCGGGGTTCTGGCGCAAATATCGTAATAAACCTTTACGCCTCGTCCTTTCCAAGTCCTTCAAGCAAAGGCACGAAACGGACGGGCAACAATTCGTCATAGTCCAGACCGTCCTCGGTGCGGGTAACCCGGATCAGGGTCTGCACCGCGTCCGACTGGCCCACGGGTAGCACCATGATACCGCCGATTTTAAGCTGCGCCAAGAGCGGCCCTGGCGGATCTTCTGCTGCTGCGGTCACAATGATGCGGTCAAACGGGGCCTGTTCGGGCAAACCGAAAGACCCGTCCGACAGCATGGCGGTCACGTTGGTCATCCCCAACGCGCGAAACAGCTCACCTGTTTCGCGCACCAGACGCTTGTGCCGTTCGACCGTGTAAACCCGGCGCGCAAGCTTTGACAGGATCGCGGCCTGATAGCCCGAGCCTGTACCGATCTCCAACACCGTATCACGCGGCCGCACTTTCAACGCCTGTGTCATCAGCCCAACAACCGAGGGCTGGCTGATCGTCTGTCCGCAGGCAATCGGCAGCGGCGTATCCTCATAGGCACGCTCGGCGAACAGGCCCTTGACGAACAGGCCACGGTCCACCTGCTCCATCGCTGCCAGAACTTGCGCATCTGTCACCCCGCGCGAACGCAGTGAGAACAGAAACTGCATGGTCTTTTCCGGGTCCAGTCCGCTCATTCGATCGCCTTCAGCGCGCCAAGCATATCATGCGCCGTCAAATCCGCCCGCATCGGTGTGACCGAGATATAGCCATCCAGGTTCACTGCCGCATCGGTGCCGGGCGCTGTCGGGTTGTGCTGATACCCCCCCTTGATCCACAGGAAACGCCGACCAGACGGAGAGCTATGCGGTTCGACCGCGAACCGCGTGTCTCGACGATACCCTTGCGGGGCGACGCGCGTTCCCAGAACCTCGTCGGCCGGAACCGGTGGGAAGTTCACATTGTAGAACAGTCGATAGTCTTCTTGCCCGCTCGGCGTTGCATCCAGAATGCGCCTGACCAGATCGACCCCGTGCTGCGCCGCGGCCTCGAACGGATTGTCCAGATCGGCGTTTCTCGGCCCAAAGTACTGGGACAACGCAATCGCCGGAACACCTTGAAGCGCCGCTTCCATTGCGCCGCCTATCGTGCCGGAATATAACGTATTTTCCGCAGAGTTATTGCCGCGGTTCACCCCAGATAGAACCAGATCGGGCGGGCAATCTTTCATGACTTCGTGCAACCCGGCCAATACGCAATCCGCTGGCGAGCCTTCGGCGGCAAAGCGACGTTCGGCCAGTTTTGCGACCATGAACGGGTGGGTATAGCTGATGCAATGCCCTACGCCCGATTGCTCAAATGCGGGGGCGACAATCCAGACCTCGCCATCGCGACCTGCCAGTTCCCCGGCAATCGCCTCGAGCACGGCAAGGCCCGGCGCGTTGATGCCGTCATCATTGGTCAGAAGAATGCGCATGATATTGCCCCAGCCCCAAGTTTTTCCCTTGATAGACCCGCCCTCGCGCTGCGGCAAGCAATGCCCAACCGCATTCTGAGGCTTTCGCGCACCACTTGGAAGGAAATCGGCAGGTCCGCGCGTCAGGCTGGAAAGACAAAGCACCGGTCGCGGCGCACGGTCAGCCACATGACACGACCCGGTTGAGGCACAAACACATTCGGAACAGTCGCTTTGAGGACCGAGCCATCATGGTCCATCCGAAATTCGACAAGGCTTTCATTGCCCAAGAAACGAGCGCGCTCGACCACACCGCGCGCGGCAACGCCGTCCGTCGCGGTTGGTAGCGGTCCTTTGCCGTTGCGGTCAAAATCAAGGCGGACATGTTGCGGCCGGAATACAATTTCAACTTCGGTGTCGTCGGATACACCCGGCGCCAGAAACTGACCAAAGGGCGTCTCGGCCAAAGCGCCATTCACTTTGGAGCGCAACACATTGACATCACTGAAGAAAGATACTGCGGCCTTGTCAACCGGACGGGTGAAGACGTTGTACGGTGCTCCCTGTTGCACGATCTTCCCACCGCGCATCAGGGCAATTTCGTCGGCCATGCGCATCGCTTCTTCGGGCTCGTGCGTCACCAGCAGTACCGCTGCGTCTTC
The DNA here is from genome assembly GCF_056537105.1 of Ruegeria sp. CH11. Classification (NCBI taxonomy): domain Bacteria; kingdom Pseudomonadati; phylum Pseudomonadota; class Alphaproteobacteria; order Rhodobacterales; family Roseobacteraceae; genus Ruegeria; species Ruegeria sp. CH11. Next base: position 61,627 of record NZ_JBQFQX010000001.1, on the reverse strand, counting down.
CTCTTTCAGGATCGCCAGCGTTTCATCACGGATTCCGTCACGCAACCGGTTATCGAGGCCCGAGAACGGCTCGTCCATCAACATGATCCGCGGCCGAGGAGCCAATGCGCGCGCCAACGCCACGCGCTGCTGCTCACCCCCTGACAGTTGGTGCGGAAACCCATCGACGTAACGCATCAAGTCGACGCGGTTCAGAAGCTCTTCGACCCGGGCGCGTTTTTCGTCCTTACCGCCTTTGAGCCCAAAACCCACATTGTCTGCTACGCTAAGGTGCGGAAACAGGGCAAAATCCTGAAACATCAGGCCGATCTCGCGTCGCTCGGGCGGCACCCGGAACACCGTGTCGCAGACCAGTTTGCCGTCAACAAAGATCTCGCCCGCGCTTTGCATCTCGACCCCGGCAATCATGCGCAAGGTGGTAGACTTGCCGCAGCCCGACGGCCCAAGCAGACAGGTCACCTGCCCGGCCTGAACCCTCAGCGAGACGTCATCGACGACGGTCCGCCCCTCAAACCGGGCCACAAGATTGCGGACTTCCAGACGAGGAGGCGTTGCGTTCATTGTCACTGATGGACCCCGATTCCATTCCCGATCAATTCCATCGGGCTTGGACGGGGATAACAACCCCGTCCGTCCGGCGCAAGGGATCAGCAGCAGCTGGCTGGGGCACTTTCACCTTGATCGAAAAACGGGCTATCCCCGCCGCAGCCTTCAAAAATCCCGTAATGGGTGGCGAAGTCGCCGATAAAGTCGAAATGCCGGGCAAAGCGGGTGTCATGCAGCATCATCCAGGTGTTGCCGCAAACAGGGAACACCTTGCCCGTTTCGATCGCATGGTGGTCATCCAGCACGAACTCCTGCGGGGCGTGCGGTATCGTGCCTTTGTAGATGACGGCCTGACCGTAATCCTCACACGCCGCTTCCAGTGCGGGTAGCTTGAACAGCCGATACGTGGCGGAAAGGAACTTGAGCGGTGCAACGCGTTGCTCCAGCACCGGGTTTTCGATGGTCAGCGGACGATGCGTCACTCTGCGTGGATCACCAAAGCCCGCAGCGCGTGACAGTGTCAGAAAATCGTTCCAATACAGCGCACCCGACAGGCACTCGCCATACAAAACCTCATCTTCTGCCATGGCCTGCGGCACCCGGCGATCCGCATAGACGTCCGAGAAATACATCTCGCCCCCGTCCTTCAACAACCGATGCGCCCCGCGCAAAACCGCTGCTTTGTCCGTGGCTAGATTGATCACGCAGTTCGAGACGATTATGTCGAATGAGCCCGGTTCGAGATCCAGATCTTCCAGTTTTTCGATATAGCCATGGTGAAACTCTACATTGCTATTCGAGTGCCCAAACGCCTGCGCATGAAAGTCCTGGTGCGCACGGGCGATGTCCAGTTGCTCGGGCGTCATATCGACACCGACGACACGCCCCGTCTCACCCACCATGGCGGACAGGGCATAGACATCGCGCCCCGCGCCACAGCCTAGATCCAGAATGTGCATCCCTTCCAGATCCAAAGGCGCAATCAACCCGCAACCATAGTAACGTGTCAGTACATCATCGTGAATTTTCGACAGAATTTTCCTGACATGGTCGGGCATGTCATCCGGCGTGCAGCAGGCGTTGGTCTGCAAATCCGCGCTGCCCTGCAGCACTTCGCCATAGTAATTTTGCACAGCCTCATGTTTCATTGGCATTCCTTATCTGAACGGTCGGTCCGAAACTGGTTCGGCATCGCACATAGCGCAATCGGGGCCGGTATGACCTGACAAAAGCGTGAAAAATCGCTCGGCAGGCTTAGCCCAACAGTTCGAAGTCAACTTCAGCGCGCACGCGCCCGTTGACCTGAACCTCCAGCCGGTGCGCGCCGGGGATCAGGGTAAAGGTGCTGGCATTTGCTTTAAGCTTGTGGGACTTCTTCAAAACCAGTTCACCCCCCTTCAATGCAGCCTGTTTCAGTTTGTAAACCTTGGCCGAAACCTTGCCACCAGGCCGTATGAAATGGATGATGTAGTCCACAAGAACCGGCTGGTTCTGTTCCCCCTTAAGCGCGACCTCAAACTCGAGCACGCCACCGATGCGCGCATCGCCATACAAAGCGATCGACGCTGAAATCTCGGCCTCGGGATCATAGCCCAACATCTTCATTGCGCGCGGATGGCCAGATTTGACCAACCCGCGAACTGCGTGAGATGTCATCCACGTCAACTCATCCCGGTCCTGTTGCCCGCCGTCCCGCCAACCTTGCAGGCGGTCCAGTACCAGATCGGGGTCCTTTTTGGTGATATCATTCAAGTGATTGGCCACGGACCGCGTCACATATCGCGTTCGGTCACCATGCAAACGATCCAACAGGGGCAACGGGTCAGACAGGTCCAGCGAAACCGCCTGCCCCCAAGGCAGTCTGGGCCGGGTTCCTTCGCTGACCAGACGGCGCACGTGATAGCTGGAATGCCCGCACCATGCCTGCATTCGCATCATCACGGTTTCGGGGTGGTGGTTCAGGAAGGGACGAATTGCCCATTCCATCGAAAACCTCTGTGTCAGTTCCTCGAGCACATCCAGCGCCAGTTCAGGGTGGTCCAGCCCGACCGCGACAACCCAATCGCCGAGCGGTGCGAAAATGAAATCGCCGAAATCATCATCCGACTTGCCCGGATCCAGAGGCGGTGGCAGTGCCCGCAGCAGCAAAGGCGCAATCGTCGGCAGGTCCCCGGGTACTGCCTCTTGCAGACATTCGGCGATCCAGGCGATCCGCTCTTTCAGCTCAAGTTCAAGCAGCCGTGACATGACCCGAGCCTCAAAGGCTGACCCATCAAATTCCGGGTCCGCCGCAGAGAACAATCCCGACAGATAGCTTGTCTTTTCGACGTTAAACAGCTGATCTTTCAGCGAAAAGCTTTGTGCCATGGTCACATCGTCAGATTGGTCGCGCCACCGTCCAGAAGGATATTCTGCCCGACGATAAACCCAGCATGTTGCGAACACAGGAAGGCGCAAGTTGCCCCAAATTCCTGCCGCGTACCGTAACGGCGCACGGGAACCGTCGCAGCGCGCGCTGCCTTGGCTTCGTCGATCGAAATCCCCTGTTGCTCCGCGACGCCGCTATCCAACGAAACCGCTCGGTCCGTGGCATGTATGCCGGGCAGCAGGTTGTTGATCGTGACCCCATGCGGCGCCACCTGCCGGGACGTGCCGGCGACATAGCCGGTCAACCCGGTTCGGGCTGCATTTGACAGCCCCAGTGCAGGGATCGGCGCGCGCACCGATTGCGAGGTGATATTGACCACTCGGCCCCAGCCCCTGTCGATCATTCCCGGCAACAACGCCTTCATGAAGGCGATCGGTGTCAGCATATTTGCGTCCAGCGCTTTGACGAAGTCTTCTCGATTCCAGTCCGACCACAATCCCGGCGGCGGGCCACCAGCGTTTGTCACCAGAATATCAATGCCTTGCGCGGCCTCAATCACCTGTGCCTGACCGTCGGCAGAGGTTACGTCCCAAGCGACGGTCCGGACTTCTATGCCATGTTCAGAGCGCAGACGCGCGGCTTCAGCCTCCAAGACGTCCGCCCCGCGCGCGTTCATCACCAGATCGACCCCGGCTTGGGCCAGCGCTTCGGCACAGCCCAAGCCCAAACCTTTGCTGCTGGCACAAACCAGCGCACGTTTTCCTTTTATTCCCAGGTCCATACTGATCCTCCCTGTCTTTGCAGCACATCTAGCACCGGCCCATCAGGGAAGACCAGCGACCGTTCATGGATCAGTAAAAGAACTCTTCCCGTACGATCTTGCCATCAGCAACGTGGTACACGGCAACCTCTTTCATATCAAAGGTTTCACCGCTTTCCTTCACCTTGCCGCTTACCTCGAAGATCACGGCAAAACGGTCGTCACCATGCGGGAACGGATCGCTGATCGAACCGCCCGAAACTTCATGCGCGTTTTCCCACCATTCATGCTTGCCCCGGATCGCGTCGCGGCCCTTGGTCTCACGGCCCATGCCCATCGTATCCGCAGCCTCGACCGAGACCGCATCGGCAGCATAAAGCTTGTCCAGGTTTTCCTTGGCCCGATTTTCACGGCATCCGGCGACCAGTTCGTTAGCGATTTCTTTCAAATCCATTGATCCACTCCATCTTTTGTTCACTATATGTTCTTATTGCCATAAGCGTACGATTCGAACCAGCCCCTTTGTCTTGCCTCTGCAGGATTCCCCGCCTATACGCGCGAATATGCTTGATACCTCGAACCAACCCACCCTGCCGCCCGAGATCGCCCGGCGCCGGACATTCGCCATCATCTCGCACCCGGATGCGGGCAAGACGACGCTGACCGAAAAGTTCCTGCTTTACGGGGGCGCGATTCAGATGGCCGGTCAGGTGCGCGCCAAAGGTGAGGCACGGCGCACGCGTTCGGACTTCATGCAGATGGAAAAGGATCGGGGTATCTCGGTTTCGGCCTCGGCGATGTCCTTTGATTACGGAAACTTCCGGTTCAACCTTGTGGATACGCCCGGTCACTCGGATTTCTCCGAGGATACCTACCGCACGCTGACCGCCGTTGATGCCGCCGTAATGGTGATCGACGGCGCAAAGGGAGTCGAGAGCCAGACTCAGAAACTGTTCGAGGTCTGCCGCCTGCGCGATCTGCCGATCCTGACCTTCTGTAATAAGATGGACCGCGAAAGCCGCGATACGTTCGAGATCATCGACGAAATTCAGGAAATGCTGGCCATCGACGTCACCCCGGCCTCGTGGCCAATTGGCGTGGGTCGCGATTTCATCGGCTGCTATGACATGCTGCGCGACAGGCTGGAACTGATGGACCGCGCCGACCGCAACAAGGTAGCCGAAAGCATCCAGATCAACGGGCTGGACGACCCGAAACTGGCAGAACACGTCCCCGAACATCTGCTGGAGAAACTGCTGGAAGAGGTCGAGATGGCGCGCGAATTGCTGCCTGCGCTCGACCCGCAGGCGGTGCTTGAAGGTCACATGACCCCGATCTGGTTCGGCTCTGCGATCAACTCGTTCGGTGTGAAGGAGTTGATGGAAGGAATCGGGGCTTATGGCCCGCAGCCTCAGGTTCAGTCGGCCGAACCCCGTCAGATCGCCCCAGACGAGAAAAAAGTCGCGGGTTTTGTCTTCAAGGTGCAGGCCAACATGGACCCCAAGCACCGCGACAGGGTGGCCTTTGTACGCATGGCCTCGGGCCATTTCAAACGCGGCATGAAACTGACGCATGTGCGGTCGAAAAAGCCGATGGCGATTTCCAACCCCGTACTGTTTCTGGCGTCTGACCGCGAGCTGGCCGAAGAGGCTTGGGCCGGTGACATCATCGGCATCCCCAACCACGGCCAACTGCGCATCGGCGACACGCTGACCGAAGGCGAGGCGATCCGGGTGACCGGCATCCCCTCCTTCGCGCCGGAACTGTTGCAAGGGGTCCGGGCCGGTGATCCGATGAAGGCCAAGCATCTGGAGAAAGCCCTGATGCAGTTTGCAGAAGAAGGCGCCGCCAAGGTGTTCAAACCCTCAATCGGCTCGGGCTTCATTGTGGGCGTCGTCGGTGCGCTGCAATTCGAGGTACTCGCCAGCCGGATTGAGATGGAATATGGGCTGCCTGTTCGGTTTGAGGCGTCTCAGTTCACTTCTGCCCGCTGGGTGAGCGGCGACAAGGCAGCAGTCGAAAAATTCGTCAACGCCAACAAACAGCACATCGCCCATGACCATGACGGCGACATCGTCTATCTGACACGCCTGCAATGGGATATCGATCGCGTTGTCCGCGACTACCCCGAGTTGAACCTGACAGCGACGAAGGAGATGATGACATAACGCCCCGCGCCCCTCACCCAGCCCGGCCCCGGCGACATCGATGGCGCATGGCATGACGCAAGGCAGGCCGACTTGGGGAATTGTGTGCACAACCCGCGCGCCACTTGACGAAATTCTGGGGTTTGCGGCCTACCACATCGACCTTGGCGTCGATCGTCTGCACCTGTTTCTGGACGAACCCAACCGGCGCGCGGTACGGGTGTTGCGCAAGCACCCGAAGATTGAGATTCGGGTTTGCAACGAAGGTTTCTGGCAACGGCGCCAGATCGAACGGCCCGAAAAACATCAGGTGCGACAATCCCATAACGCGACTTTCATCTATCGCCAGACCGATCTGGATTGGCTGCTTCATATCGACATTGATGAGTTTCTGTGGCCGCGCGCTCCAATAAAGGATGTCCTGGCTGATGTACCTGCAGACGTACCTTCCGCACGAATTCGTCCGATCGAAGCGCTGTCGGGCGACGACGACATGTACAAGGCGTATATCCCCTCAGGTCCGGACCGCGCCGCGCTTGTCGAAACGCTCTATCCCAATTTCGGAGGGTTTGTCCGGGCCGGATTTCTTGGTCACGTTCAGGGCAAGCTTTTTGTTCGGTCCGGCCTGAAATATGTCAAAGACCGCATCCACAATATTTATCAGAGCAATGAACTGCTACCCACCAAGCTAGAGCTGCCCGAGATCGAGCTTTGCCACAGACACGCACCCGATTGGGAGCATTGGCAAGCACATTACCGGTTTCGTCTGGAACGCGGGTCCTACCAGCCCGCGAAGTCGCCCAACGCCCCCAGTCAATTGGGAGGGTTGACCATGCACGAGTTGCTCAGCTGGATAGAAGCGGAACAGGGTGAACCCGGCCTGCGTGCCTTTTACGACGAATTGAGTGGGGCCGAGCCCGAGGTTCGTGCACGGCTGAACGCGCACGGCCTGCTTCGGCACAGACCATTGAAACTGGACGAAAAAGTAGCGAAACACTTCCCCGGAAGCACCTGAATTGTTGCGGGAATATGCGGCCAAGCAGCAGTTTCGTCGGGTTAAGACCTCTTCATTTGACCCTGTCCCACGATTTTGTTATGTCCCGCCCAAGCCGCACCGCGCAACTTGCGCGTGGCCATCCGGGCCCGGCACTTTTTTCAGACGCGCGGGCCAGGTCTAGTGTCCGCAACTACCGGACATACATGACAAAGTTTAACGAACTGAACCTGAACCCGAAGGTCCTCAAAGCCATTGAGGAAGCCGGATACGAAACCCCCACTCCGATCCAGGAAGGTGCGATTCCCCCTGCACTGGAAGGTCGTGATGTTCTGGGCATTGCCCAGACAGGCACCGGCAAGACAGCCAGTTTCACGCTGCCGATGATCACGCTGCTGGCCCGTGGCCGAGCGCGTGCGCGGATGCCCCGGTCGCTGGTGCTGTGCCCGACACGGGAACTGGCCGCACAGGTGGCCGAGAATTTCGACACTTACGCCAAAAACGTAAAGCTGACCAAAGCGCTGTTGATTGGCGGCGTCAGCTTCAAGGAACAGGACGCTCTGATTGATCGCGGTGTCGATGTCCTGATTGCCACTCCGGGCCGTCTGCTGGACCATTTCGAACGCGGCAAGCTGCTGCTGACCGGTGTGCAGATCATGGTGGTGGACGAAGCCGACCGGATGCTGGACATGGGCTTTATCCCTGATATCGAGCGCATCTTCTCGCTGACGCCCTTCACACGTCAAACGCTGTTCTTCTCGGCCACGATGGCGTCCGAGATCGAACGGATCACCGACACATTCCTGTCCGCCCCTGCCCGGATCGAGGTTGCCCGTCAGGCCACCGCGTCCGAGACCATCGAGCAGGGTGTCGTCATGTTCAAAGGCGGTCGCCGCGACCGCGAAGCCAGCGCCAAGCGCAAGGTTCTGCGCGCCTTGATCGACGGTGAAGGCGACAAATGCACCAACGCGATCATCTTCTGCAACCGCAAGACCGATGTGGATATTTGCGCGAAATCGCTGAAGAAATACGGCTATAACGCCGCTGCGATCCACGGCGATCTGGATCAGTCGCAGCGTATGAAAACGCTGGATGGGTTCCGCGATGGCTCACTGCGGTTGCTGGTTGCATCGGACGTCGCCGCGCGCGGGCTGGATATTCCTTCGGTCAGCCATGTGTTCAACTTTGACGTCCCAGGTCATGCCGAGGATTACGTCCACCGGATCGGTCGAACAGGCCGTGCCGGGCGCGAAGGCAAAGCGATGACAATCTGCTCGGGTCGCGATGAAAAGGCGTTGGATGCAATTGAAAAGCTGATCCAGAAAGACATCCCGCGCATCGACAATCCGGTCAAAGACGAGCCCAAACCCGAAAAGCCGAAGTCCGAGAAAAAATCAAAGGCGCCGGATGCCAAGAAAGGCGAGCGCAAGAAGGACAAAGAGCCCAGAGGCCGTGACCGTCGCGGTGATGCGGGCCCTGCGGTTGTGGGTATGGGCGACCATATGCCCAGCTTCATCGCGCTTAGCTTTGATGAACGCCGCGCAGGCTAGATCGCCAGAACCAATGCCAAAATTGACAGCCCCAACAGCGTCATACCGGCGACCTCGCGCCGGGTGACGGTCTCGCGGAAGACCAAAATCGACGCCAGCAGGCTGAAAATCAATTCCACCTGCCCCAGCGCCTTGACATAGGCCGCGTTCTGCAAGGTGAAGGCGAGAAACCAGCAGAAGGACCCGCCGAGGCTGGTGAGACCGACAAACACGCCTGTTCGGCGTGTCTCCCAAACTGCGCGCAACTCGGCCCTGTCACGCCACAGCAACCACAGCCACATGCAGAGAAATTGGAACGTCACCACCGCCGCCAGTGTGACAAGCGCCCGAAACCAGGCGTCGATATCGCCCAGTTGCAGAGACGCGCCGCGATAGCTGACTCCTGAAAACGCGAACAGAACGCCCGATCCCAGACCCAGTTGTGACGCGCGATTGGTTAGATGCCGCCACCACGCACCCTGCCCGTCTGGCGCCTTCGACAGCACTAAAACCGCAATCAATCCAAGCAGGATTGCCACGAAAGCCCCGGCTGAGACCTGATCGCCGAGGATCAGAAAGCCTACGATCGCAGTCTGGATCACTTCGGTTTTCTTAAACGTGATCCCAACCGCAAAATTGCGCTGTTTGAACAGGGCCACGACACAGATTGTCGCTAAGATCTGCGAGGTTCCGCCGATGACAACAAACAGCCAGAACAGGCCGGGCAAGTGCGGCAGTGCCATCCCGCCGCCCCAAAGCGCTGCCAGTAAGCCCAAAAGGGCAAGCGGTGCCGAATAGGCAAACCTGGCAAACGTAGCGCCCGCAGCCGACAGCTTTACAGTGCTGAGCGATTTTTGCAGCATGAACCGCACAGTCTGGAAAGACGCGGCAGCGATGGTGACGGGAATCCATAAACTCATGATCCCCGTTCTGTCGTTAAATCAGGACTTTGGCCAGAGCGGATGCGCAACCGGGTCTTTGGCACGCCACAAGTATTCGCGGAAAATTTGCCCGTAAGACCGGTAAACATAGGCCTCATTGCAAGCCAGATACCGGTCTTTGCCAGACCAATAAAGTGTTGGAAGTCGATACCAAGGGGCCGCGGGATGCATATGATGAACGACGTGCAAGTTATTGTTCAAAAACAAAAATGCCAACAAGCCCTTGTCTTCGACAATAACGGTTCTGGCACGCGACTTTTCATGTGCGCGGTGTTCCAGAAAGGTGCGGATCTTGACCAGACCCAGACCCAGATATGCCGACAGCACGAAGGCCCAGATCGGCATCGGTGACATCGCGACGACCAACAACACTGCGATGACTCCGGGCATATGCAGGGCCCACGCCAGCAGGATTGCCCAATCCCCTCGCCGTGCACCCTGCCATTCATCGCCGAAAAAGGCGATCTGGCTGATGGCGGGGCCCAACAGAATACGCCCCAGCAACGTGTTGTTCGCCGCATAGAGGCGCTTTCGCCATGCGGGCAACGATGCCCAGACCAATGGGTCCAGATAGTTCGACTCGGGATCGTCATAGGGATCGGTCAGGTTCGAATCCAGATGATGCGCCAAGTGCAAGTCGCGAAACCGATTGAACGGAATGAACAGAGTCAACGGCAACGACATGACGGCCTCGTTCAGCCATTGCACGCGAAATGGGTGGCCGTGCAAAGCCTCGTGCGTCAACGATGAATGCAGCGCGGCGACCAGCGCCATCGCTGGTATTGCCGCCCAAAGGGACCCCTCTGCCAACCAGAAGACGACGCCCAGCCATGCTGCATAGCAGGCCGCCATCAGGCCAGCGGTGATCCATTCTGTGGTTTTGGGGGACGTGGGCTCAACCATTTCGGCCCCACGAAATACCGGCCCAGATACGTTCATAGGCCACGTACATGGTCAAACCGATGGCCGTGTTCACCACCGCCAACGCACCGCCCACCGCAGCAGAACCGGTGGCGATCAAACCCACCAAAGTCATGACCGCCAACCCCATCGCATTCCATACGATAGCTTTCACGACCGATCTTCGTCGCGTTTCCATTCCGGACCCCATAATTATTGCTTTGTTAAAAACGTTACGGACATTCGCGGGAATTGAGAATTCTGAATATGATTAACAAAATTCATCAGTCGTGATATTTTCAAACACATGACTGAAAAAATTGACAAACGCGGCCGGGCGTTGCAGTTCCGGCAACGTCTGACCCGCGCGATGGAAGACAGAAATGTAAGCCAAAGCGCATTGGCCCGCAGCATTGGCGTGGACCGTTCGACCGTCTCACAATTGCTGACCGGGTCGGGCGCGCGCCTACCCAATGCGCATGTTGTTGGGTCTTGCGCCTCGGCGCTGGGGGTTTCGGCGGATTGGCTGCTCAGTCTGTCCGACCGCCCTGAAAGCGCCGCTGAATTGTTGGCAAGCTCGCTGTCTTTGACCAAGGCCCCGCGGGCGCTGGTGGACGAACGCATCTTTGAATGGCACCGCGAAGCCGCCGGTTACAAGATACGCTATGTTCCCGCGGCCCTGCCCGACATGCTGAAAACCCGTGCCGTGCTGGAATGGGAATATGCACCGCATCTTGGACGCACGGCGGATCAGGCCATCGGCGCCTCTGCCGACCGGCTTGCCTGGATGCGCAGCGCGCAGTCAGATTACGAGATCGCGATGCCTATGTATGAAATCCGCAGTCTTGCCCAGGCAACCGGCTATTACGAGGGTTTGGCGCAGGAGGTTCGACTTGAACAGATCGACCACCTGATCGAGCTGTGTGAGCAGCTTTATCCGCGCCTGCGGCTCTATCTGTTTGACGCAAAACGGCTTTACAGCGCCCCGATGACCATCTTCGGTCCCATGCTTTGTGCGTTCTATGCGGGTGGGCACTACATGGCGTTCCGCGACCGCAATCGAATCGAAGTTTTTTCTCATCATTTCGATACGTTAGTGCGCGAAGCTGACCTGACCGCGCGCGATGTTCCGACCCATCTTCGGCAATTACGGGCCAAGATTTCAGGCGGCTCCGAAGTGGCAGATGCCAATCCAGCCATCCTGTAGTATGATCGCCTTGCGTGAACATTCGGGCAATCCGCCCCAGACAAGGAGGATGACAGTAATGGACGCACTCAAAGCCGCTCAATATGCGCGGGCGCTCTACACCGCCCACGGAGACCGCGCCGAGGCCGAAGCCGCCCAGAAAATGCGTGAATGCGAGGCGGCCGGAAACCAGCAGCAAGCACAGGACTGGCAGGCTGTTCGCCAGACCATTCGCCAGATTCGCGGACCGAACCAAGGTTAATGACTAACTGACCCCAAAAACCAAGCCAGGCGCGACCCTACGGTTGCGCCTGAACGAGCGGAATTTAGGGCCCGAGACTTTTCCCCACAATATACAGAATTTTGGCTTGGGTTATCCCCAGCCTTCTCCCCCGAAACCGGTTTGCCTTTGGACCCGTGTCTGCGCCAGCCTTGGCCTATCACTTGTCACAATGCGAATCGAACTTGATGAAATCCGCAATCAACATTCTGCAACCCGAACACCGGGCGCTGAAAACGACCGTGCTGGTTCTGGACGAATGCAGTACGCTGAGTTTCGCCTCGGTCGTCGATCCGATGCGGGCCGCGAACCGGCTGGCCGACCGGCCCGCATTTGACTGGGACTATGTAACCGCCACAGCGGATCCCGTCAGGCTTAGCAGCGCGTTGCTGGTGCCCGGTATTCCGCTGGCCCGTCTTGATCGCTGCGACCTGATGATCGTCATCGCCGGGTTCCAATCGGTACGACACGCGACACCGGCGCTGCTGACCGGATTGCAGCGTATTGCCGACACAGGTGCAGCCATGGCCGGAATCGATGGTGGGCAATGGCTGCTGGCCGAGGCAGGGCTTTTGGATTCACATGCCGCTGCACCGAGGCAAGAGGATCACGCCGCCTTTGCCACCCGGTTTCCCAAGATTGAGCTGAGTTCCGAACGCTTCACAGCCTCGGGCAGCCGTCTGACAGCGGGCGGCGCGGTACCGATTGTCGAGTTGATGCTGCACATCATGTCCAAGCGTCTTGGCGCTGGATTTGCCGCCCGCGTCGCCAGCGTCTTTGCGCAAGACATCACCGTCGCACCATCCGAAACCAAGCCAAACGTGCAGCATCGCGATACGCCGCTGACCGAACAGGCAAACTCACTTATGGCTGCCGCGCTGGACGATCCACTGCCACTGGTCGATATCGCGGAAACACTGGGCACCAGCCCGCGCACTCTGCAACAACAGTTTCGCCTGCGCTTCAACACCACGCCGCAGGACCACTACCTTCAACTGCGACTGGCCGAGGCCCGGCGGCTGGTGACGGATACCGACATGTCGCTGCTGGACGTGGCCGCGGCCACCGGGTTTGCGTCGCAATCCAGTTTCGCCCGCGCATTCCGCACCGCGCACGGCTTGTCCGCGCGGGATCTGCGGCAGGATAGCGGCCAACCCACGCATCACTGACACTCACAACCTTTGTGAACTTCGCAGGCGGGTAAATCCCGCCAGCCGGGCTAGTAGGGCATCGGAAAGGCTTTGTGCGCTGCCGCGATGTCAGCCAGCGCCGCGTCCGGCAGTTCCATCTCGACCCCATCCAGAATGTGCTGCAACTGCGCTTCGGTCGTGGCACCAAAGATCGCGGACATCATGAACGGCCGGGTCCGGCACCAGGCCAACGCCATATGAACCGGGTCGAGACCGTATCGTTCAGCAATACTCAGATAGGCAGAAACCGCGTCAAACACGCGATCAGATTTGCGCCCACCCATATTTGGCACCAGCGACATTCGGGACCCTTCGGGCACGGCACCGCCTTGATATTTCCCAGTCAGAAACCCGGCGGCCAAAGGGGAAAAGGCCATCAGGCCCACCTCTTCGAACAGGCACAACTCGGCCAGATCGGTGTCGAAAAGACGACAAAGCAACGAATACTCGTTCTGGATCGAGGCCACACGGGGCGTACCAATCTCATCGGCCAATCGCACCCATTGGGCGGTTCCCCAGGCGCTTTCGTTCGATAGACCGAAGGCACGGATGTTACCCTTGTCGACCTGCTCCTGCAACGTCTCGAGGCAGGCTCGCATGTCGGCGATCACCGCATCCCGGTTCCCGCCCGAGGGGTCATAGTGCCAGTTCTGGCGAAACATGTAGCTGCCGCGATTGGGCCAGTGAAACTGATAGAGGTCGATGCAATCGGTTTGCAACCGACGCAACGAGCCTTCGATGGCCTGCGGAATCGTTTCGCCCGAAATCGGCGCGCCGTCACGCGCATGCATAAATCCTTCGCCGGAATGCTTGGTCGCCAGAACATAGTCGCCCCGACGCGCGGGGTTGGCGGCGTTCCATGTGCCCAGAATCTCTTCGGAACGACCGATGGTCTCTTTCGAGACCGGGTTGACCGGATACATCTCGGCGGTGTCGACAAAATTGATTCCGGCGTCCAGCGCCATATCCATTTGTCGATGCGCCTCGGCCTCTGGTGTCTGGGTTCCAAAGGTCATTGTGCCAAGGCACAAATCAGACACCATGATGCCGGTACGGCCTAAAGGATTCATTTTCATACTAAAAACTCCTGAACTCCATGAGGCGAAACACCTAGGATTCCGCCTTCTTCTCCCACCGGCCGGATTCTTCGGACCAATATTGCGCCGAACACCCTGCCTCGGTCAGCGCTTTCCACTGTCCCCTCGCCTGCTGGACCGCCGTGTCGTCGTTGCCGTCAAACAGTATGCAGACCCGCTCCAGCGCCGCCACTTCGTCAGGCGCCACCGTTGCACCGTCCACCGCCATAACGCAGGCCGGCTCATTTGCGGCCTGCATTTGCGAGGTCAACAGAACGGGCTGCGCCGCGTCATGCGGTCCACCGTCCCGACCATGCGGTAGGAACCCGTCCTCGGGTCCCAACCACAGTTTCTCGTCCAACCAGTCCAACCGCGCGGGATCGGTGCCGCGCACGGCGATCCGCCAACCGGCCTGCCGGGCTTTGTCCAGCAGAACCGGCAGCGTGCGCTCCAGCGGTTGTCGCGTCAGGTGGTAGAAGTAGACTGCCCCCATCAGGTCACTCGAAATTGTCCTGTACAAATCGGCTGAGGGCGCGAACACCCCATCCGGTTGCCCCTTTGGGGGCATAGGACGTCTCGGACGAGACCGACGCGACACCGGCGATATCCAGGTGAATCCACGGTGTATCCTCTTTGACAAACCGTTGCAGGAATTGTGCTGCGGTAATCGATCCCGCCGCCCGTCCGCCGACGTTCTTCATATCGGCGATGCGCGATTTCAGCAGATCGTCATAGGGCTGCCCAAGCGGCAACCGCCATGCGCCTTCGTCTTCGGCCTTGGCAGACTTGAGGAACGCGTCGCAGAATACGTCGTTGTTCGAGAACACGCCAGCGTTCTGATGTCCCAGACCGATAATGATCGCTCCGGTCAGCGTCGCCAGATCGATCATGCCGACCGGGCTGAACCGATCCTGCGCGTACCACATCACGTCGCACAGAACCAAGCGGCCCTCGGCATCGGTGTTGATGATCTCGACCGTGTCTCCCTTCATCGACTTGACCACATCCCCAGGCCGGGTCGCGTTGCCCGAGGGCATGTTTTCGACCAACCCGACAAGCCCCACCACATTGGCCTTGGCCTTGCGTTTGGCCAGCGCGCGCATGGTGCCCGCAACAACGCCAGCGCCACCCATGTCCATGGTCATGTCTTCCATGCCGCCCGCCGGTTTCAGTGAGATGCCGCCGGTGTCAAACACAACGCCCTTGCCGACCAGAGCCAGCGGCGCGTCATCCACATCGCCGCCTTTCCACTGCATCACGACAACTTTCGACGGGCTGACCGAGCCTTGCCCGACGCTCAGCAGCGTACGCATACCCAGTTCGGCCAGCTTGTCCTCTTCCAGAACCTCGACCTCAAGCCCCAGTTCCTGCATCTCGGACAGGCGGTTGGCAAATTCGGTGGTGGTCAACACATTGGCCGGTTCATTGGTCAGATCACGGGTCATGTGAACGCCATCGGCGATCGCATATAGCGGGGCAAACGCGGCTTCGACCTCGTCGGGTTTGTTGTGGCTGATGGTGATGGATCCAAGCGCGTCAGCCTCTTTGCTCTTGTGCGCGTCGAACTCATAGCTGCGCAGCACCATACCCAGCGTCAGATCTTCGGTGCGGAGCTGATTTCCCGCCATGACCAGAACATCCTTGTTGCCAGCTAGCTTCGCCAGCTTTGCCCCAGCCTTGCGCGCCTCGTCGGGATCGGGACGGCGCGGCAGGATCAGGATGTCCAGCGCCTCGGCCTCGGTTCCCGTTGGCCAGGCCAGCGAGATCACGTCGCCGGTCTTCACCTTGGCAAACCTTTCGCTTTCGACCAGCCGGGCCAGGGCCCCTTTTGTCAGACGATTGGCGCGTCGCGCCGCCGGGCCCAATTTGCCTTCAGCAGGGATGATCACCGCGACGCGTCCGGGCGCTTGCGCGATCCCGTCCAGATCGAATGGTTGAAAACGGACCGGTCTGAGGCTGCTCATATCATGCTCCTGAAAAATGCATTGCCCAAGACCTAGCCCGCACTGCGGCAGTTGACCAGATAGCAGTTTTCCCCGACCCGCAATTGCATTAAGGTCGCCGTAAAATAACCGGCAGGCTCGGGGGAAGAAATTTGAGACCAATCGGCAGGCATAAGCCGTCGCGCATCTACGCGTGCCGGGACGCTGCACAGGCGATTCCCGCAGGGTGTCGAAATTCGGAGGGTCCTGCGTGATCCTCGACCGTTACTTCGCCCGCCGCTTCCTCCAGAGTTTTTTCGTCATCGGCGGTATTTTTCTGACGCTTCTGATCCTGATTGATCTGGTGGAGCAGGTGCGCCGGTTTGATGACGCCAACCTGTCGTTCGGCCAGTTGTTGCAGATCACGTTGCTCAACACGCCTGCTGCCATCAGCGAGATGCTGCCGTTGCTGGTCATTCTGGCAACAATCGCGTTGTTCGTTGGACTTGCCCGCAGTTCCGAGCTGGTGGTGACCCGCGCCATTGGCCGGTCCGGTATTCGCGCCCTTGTCGCCCCCGTGCTGTTGGCGCTGGTGATCGGCGCGCTGGCGGTTTCCATGTTGAACCCGATCGCAGCGGCCACATCGGAAGAGGTTCAGCGCCTGTCGGACAGGTACCGAAACAACGGCGATTCGACCCTTTCGATCAGCCGAGAAGGACTGTGGCTGCGTCAGGGCACTGCCACCGGGCAATCCGTTATTCACGCCAAAAGCATGTTGGACAGCGAGTCATTCGGCCTGAGCGACGTGACCATCACGGCCTTTCTGCCCAACGGCAAACCGACTGAACAGATCGCTGCCGAAACGGCGGTGCTGGAAGATGGGAACTGGGCGCTGCACAACGCAAAGGTCTGGACCATCCAGGATGATCTGAACCCCGAGGCCAACGCCATCAACCACGAGGTACTGAAACTGCCGACTTCGCTGACCCGTGATCGGATTATCGACACTTTGGGCCAGCAGGATTCGGTGTCGATCTACGATCTGCCACAATTGATTCGCGATCTGCGCGAGGCTGGGTTTTCGACGAAACAGTACGAGGTCTGGCTACAGGTCGAACTGGCCCGGCCGTTGTTTCTGGTGTCGATGGTCCTGATCGGTGCCGCCTTCACCATGCGACACGTACGGTTTGGCGGAACCGGAGTCGCAGTGTTGTCTGCGGTCTTGCTGGGGTTCGGCATCTATTTTGTCCGCAACTTCGCTCAGATCCTGGGTGAGAACGGGCAACTGCCGATAATGGTCGCAGCCTGGGCTCCGCCCGTTGCCGCGATCCTGCTGTCGCTTGGCCTGTTGCTGCACGCGGAGGACGGCTGATGCGGTCGTTGCTTTCGCTGCTATTGTCCAGCGCCCTGATCCTGTCGCTGCCCGCGGTGTCTCTGGCCCAGTCCGATGCGCCAGATGCAGAACAGTCGCCTGCCGGGCAGGACCAACCTGCGTTGCTGGTAGCTGACACGATCTTTATCACCAAGGACCGCAAGCTAGTGGCCGAAGGGAATGTCGAGGCCTATCAGGGTGATGTCAAACTGACCGCACAAAGTGTCGTCTATGACCGCGAAACAGGATCGCTGACTCTGACCGGGCCAATCCGAATTGATCAGGCGGGGCAGTCAACGCTGCTGGCCGATTCTGCCGAACTGGATGACGGAATTCAGAACGGGCTACTGACCGGTGCGCGAATGGTTTTCGATCAACAGGTTCAGATCGCTTCGGTTCAGGCCACACGCGCGGCGGGTCGGTACACGCAATTCAGCAAGGTGGCCGCGACCTCGTGCCATGTCTGCGCCGATGGGCGGCCCCCATTGTGGCAGATCCGGGCGCGCAAGGTCACGCATGACCAACTTGAACGCCAACTTTATTTCGAAGGCGCGCAGTTCCGCATTCTCGACCTGCCGGTGTTCTACTTTCCGGTTCTGCGTCTGCCCGACCCGACGCTCGAGAGGGCAACGGGCTTTCTGGTGCCGTCGATCCGTACCACCTCGCAACTGGGCACGGGCCTGCAGGTGCCCTATTTCATTCGGATCGGCGACCACAAAGACCTGACACTGACGCCCTACGTCTCTGCCAAAACGCGCACATTGGGCTTCCGATACCGGCAAGCCTTTAAACGCGGTGACATCCGCCTGCGTGGTGCCTTCACCCGCGACGATCTGCGTCCCAACCAGGACCGGGGGTATTTTTTCGCCGATGGGCGGTTCCGACTCGGAAAAGGCTATAGGCTGAAATTCGATATCCGAACCACGTCGGACGATTCATACCTTGCCGACTACGGCCTGCCGGATTTCGACCGCTTGCGCAGCGAAATATCGGTTGAACGGATCCGGCGAGACACAGCCTTCAAAACAGGGTTTATCCATTACAAGTCGCTTCGTGACAGCGAGCCGCAGGACGAGATCCCCTCGCGCGTGTTCGATCTGAACTACCGCAAACGATATTTCCCGAAACCTGTGGGCGGAGAGGTTCGGCTGGCCTTCATCGGCCATGCGCACCAGCGCACCAGCGACGAAGATATCATTGGTCGCGACGTGGCCCGCGCCACTTTTGACGCTGCCTGGCTACGTAGCTGGACATTTGCGACGGGCCTACGGGCGGACGCGCGACTGGGTGCCTCGATCGACACGTTCAACATCTACGACGACAGCAACTATCCCGACAATGTCACGCGGTCGACACCTCGCGCGGCGCTGACGCTGCGCTACCCAATGGTGCGGCGCGAACAGAGCGGTGCAACCCAGTATCTGGAACCAATTGCACAAATCGGCTGGGCCCATGTGACGAACACCGACGTTCCCAACGACGAAAGCACCTTTCAGGAATTCGATCAGGGCGATCTGCTGTCTCTGTCGCGCTTCCCGGCAGAGGACCGACGCGAAGACAGTGCCACCGCCGTGGTGGGCCTGAACTGGGCCCGCTATCACACCGACGGGTGGGAGGCGCTGGCGACCGTCGGACAGGTTTTCCGCACCAGCGCGGACCCGGATTTCACGCTGTCTTCTGGCTTGCAAGGCACATCATCAGATTTGCTGCTGGCCGGTCAACTACGCAATGGCAAAGGGCTGACTGTCGCTGCGCGCGGATTGTTGAGCGGTGATCTAAGCTTTACCAAGGCCGAATTCCGCACCGCCTGGACAAATGGTGACACCGGCGTGTCGGGCAGCTATGTCTGGCTCAAACCCGATCCGGTGGAAACTGGTGGGGATGAGATCTCGGAACTTTTGGTGACCGGGCGGTACCGGATCAACGAAAACTGGCTGACACGCGCGAACGCGCGCTATGATTTCAGTGCATCCGAACCGATCCGCGCCGGACTTGCCGTTACGTACAGTAACGAATGTGTGGAATTTAATGTGACCGCCAGTAGACGATTTACATCCACATCAAGTATTGATCCTACGACGGAATTCGGCTTTAGCGTGGCCCTGACCGGGTACTCTGTCGAAAGCGATGGTGAGAAGTACAAGAAAAGATGCAGTTGATCTTAGGTTTCACACAAATGGTCCGCCGCGCGCACCGCGTTTCGATTCTGCCGATTCTGGCCGCGTCCATGCTGCCATTCATGCCCGCGCAAACTCTCGCTCAAGGACTGTTCTCACCAGCGATCCGGGTCAATCAAGACATTGTGACCTGGTACGAACTGGAGCAGCGGCAACAGTTTCTCGAACTGCTTGGCGTTCCGGGCAGTGCCGAGGACGAGGTGCGGAAAGCCCTGATCGATCAACGTCTGCGCAAGCAGGCGATGCGCGAAGCAGGTATTGAACCCGCACCCGAGGACATCCAGAACGGCATCGACGAATTCGCCGCCCGCGGCAACCTGAGCGCCGAACAGTTCCTGAAACTGCTCAATGACGCCGGGGTTTCACAGGAAACGGTACGCGACTTCATTGGCGACCAAGTCGCCTGGCGCGATTTCATCGGGGCGCGCTTTGTCTCGCAGGCCCGCCCCTCTGAGGAAGAGATCGACCGCGCACTGGGTCAAGGCGGTGGCGGCGGTCTTCAGGTGCTGCTGTCCGAGATCATCATACCGGTCACGCCGCAGACATTGCCACAAGCCGAAGCACTGGCCGAAGATATCTCCCGTGTTACGGGTCAGGATGCTTTCGCCTCAGCCGCCGCACAGTATTCTGCGGCCGAGACCCGAACCAATGGCGGTCGGCTCGAATGGCTGTCGCTGACGAACCTGCCACCCGCGTTGCAACCCGTCATCCTGGGGTTGGAAAATGGCGAGATCACAGATCCCTTGACCCTGCCAAACGCTATTGCCCTGTTTCAGATGCGCGGCATCCGCGAGGTCGCGTCGGGCGCACCGACCTATTCCAAGATCGATTATCTGCAATATTACATCCCCGGCGGGCGCAGTCCCGAGGCTTTGGCCGCCGCGGCCAAGCTGAAAGAAAGCGTGGATACCTGCGACGACCTCTACGGAGTCGCCAAGGGCCAACCGCCCGAAGTTCTTGACCGCAAGTCCGTCAGCCCTTCGGAAATCCCGCGCGACGTGGCGCTGGAGCTGGCAAAACTCGACCCCAACGAGGTGTCGACCGCCCTGACCCGTAACAATGGCCAGACGCTTGTGTTCCTGATGATGTGCAACCGAACCCGTGTATTGGGTGAGGATACCTCGCGCGTGGATGTCGCCAACGCGCTGACGCAGCAGCGGTTGCAGGCCTTTGCCGAAAGCCTGCTGGAACAGCTGCGCGCCGATGCCATCATCATCGAGCAATGACGCGTCCCATCGCGCTCAGTTGCGGTGAACCGGCCGGGATCGGGCCTGAGATCGCTGCAAAGGCATGGGACACGCTGCGTGACACCTGCCCCTTTGTCTATATCGGCGATGCCCGGCATCTGCCGGATGGCACCCCCGCCCAGCAGATCGAAGACCTGAGCCAAGCGCAGGCAATCTGCGCCCAAGCCCTGCCCGTTCTGCACCAGGACTTTGCCGCACCGGCAACGCCCGGCCAATTGAATCCGATCAACGCACCATGCGTTATCGATGCGATTGAAACAGGCGTGTCGCTGGTGCAATCCGGCAAAGCCTCTGCCCTGTGCACCGCACCCATCCACAAACAGGCCCTGATTGATGGCGCCGGATTTTCCTATCCCGGCCACACCGAGTTTCTTGCGGCACTTGCAGGGCGCAGGCGCGTGGTGATGATGCTGGCCAGTGATCAACTGCGTGTCGTACCTGCCACCATCCACATTCCTCTCGCGCGCGTTCCGGCCGAACTGACACCGGATGTGTTGCGCGAGACCATCGCCATCACCGCAAGCGGTCTGCAAACGCAATTTGGGATCGTGCATCCCCGAATTGCGGTGGCCGGATTGAACCCGCACGCAGGTGAAGGCGGCAAAATGGGTAGCGAAGAAATGGATTGGATCGCCCCGCTATTGGCCGACCTCGATCCCGATGGATACACGGTGACCGGACCGCACCCCGCGGACACCCTGTTTCATGCCGCCGCGCGCAGCCGGTATGACGCCGCGATCGCCATGTACCACGATCAGGCCCTGATCCCGATCAAGACGCTTGATTTCGACCGTGGAGTGAACGTGACTCTGGGCCTGCCCTTCACCCGGACCTCGCCGGATCACGGAACCGCGCTGGACATCGCCGGACAAGGCTGCGCGAACCCGACCAGCCTGATCGAGGCCCTGAAGCTTGCGCAAAACATGGCGCGGACGCGCTGATGCTTCGTCTGGTCAAAATTATCCACGCCGGAGGAAAAAACCTATGGCGCGCGTCCACAAATCCACGCCACGGTAACGCATGAGCGCCATCGACTCCCTCCCCCCTCTGCGCGAAGTGATCGCGACGCACCAGCTTTCGGCCCGAAAATCGCTGGGCCAGAACTTCCTGCTCGACCTCAACCTGACGGCCAAGATTGCGCGACAGGCGGGCGATCTGACCGAATGCGACGTATTGGAAATCGGACCCGGCCCCGGTGGCCTGACCCGTGGTCTGCTGTCCGAAGGCGCGCGCAAGGTTGTTGCAGTGGAAAAAGACACCCGCTGCATCGCTGCGCTGAACGATATCGCTGCCGCGTACCCCGGAAGGCTTAAGGTGATCAATGGCGACGCGTTGGAAATCGACCCGCTGGCACATCTAACGCCACCGATCCGGATCGCGGCCAACCTGCCCTATAACGTCGGCACCGAGCTTCTGGTGCGCTGGCTTACGCCGCCGGAATGGCCACCGTTCTGGAAGAGCCTGACCCTGATGTTCCAGCGCGAGGTTGCCGAACGTATCGTTGCGCAACCCGGTAGCAAGACCTATGGACGTCTCGCAATTCTGGCGCAATGGCGAGCCGATGCTCGCATCGCCATGTCCCTGCCGCCCGGCGCCTTCACCCCGCCGCCCAAAGTCTCGAGCGCCGTCGTCCACCTGACCGCCCTGCCGGAGCCCCGTTACCCGGCAGACGCCGCCACCTTGTCGCGCGTCGTTGCGGCGGCGTTCAACCAACGCCGTAAGATGCTGCGCGCCTCGCTAAAAGGTGTAGCACCGGATATCGAGGATCGCCTGATTGCAGCCGGTATCAAACCCACCGAACGCGCCGAGCAAATTTCGCTGGAAGCCTTTTGTGCACTGGCCAGGCAAATCCACAGCTAACAAAAAAACCCCGGCCAATTGCCGGGGTTCTTCTATCTCGTTCTGGAGAAAATTCTATTCCGCCGCCTCGGGGGCATCGCCGTCGCCAGCGGCCTGCTCGGGCGCGGGCTTTGGTTTGCGCGTGCGCGGGCGGCGCGCGGGTTTTTCCTTGCGCTCTTTAGCTTCTGGCGCAGCAGGCTCGGCGCTCTGGCTTTCCGGTGTCTCGACCAGCCCGCTTTCAGGCTGAACCGGTGCTTCTGCGTCAAAGCCCATCACATCCGGCTGCGGAGCCTCGGCCGGGTCGGCCTGACGCGCGGCCTCGCGTTCCTGGCGTTCGGCACGCTCACGATCCCGCTCGGCCTGGCGTTCACGGTTCTGCCGCTCCTGCTCTTCCCGGCGGGCTTCGATTTCACGCTGCGCTTCGCCGAGCAGCCGAAGGTAATGTTCGGCGTGCTGTTGAAAGTTTTCGGCGGCCACGCGGTCATTGGACAGCTGCGCATCGCGCGCAAGCTGGTTGTATTTATCAATGATTTGCTGCGGGGTACCGCGCACCTTGCCTTCGGGACCCGAGCTGTCGAAAACTCGGTTTACGACGTTGCCGCCCGAAGGACGATTGCGGTTATTCTTGGCCCGAGAACGGGATTTCGAGGATCTCATTTTACTTTACGTCAGCCTTGTCAATTCGCTGTCTGTCGACCCGTATCTCACGTCACTTTCAGGCGTTTGCCATGACGTGTCGTCGACTTTTTGGGCTTGGCGTCAGGGGTACGCTGAAACAGCGTCGGCCTCTCCGACTACCCTGAGTAAACATGTCCTGAGGGTGCAGACAAGGGGTTTGTGAGACTTTTCGCAGGTTTTTTACCTCAACCGGCGCTTTTACGCCTCACCTTTTGCATTCAACCCGGCAATCTGGCCCTGACGACCCTGTCGCGACCGTCCAGGTCAGGGATCACGCGGATATCGTAGAGGCCCGCTGCGTCGAATAGCGCCGATACCGCCGCGCCCTGTGTTGGGCCGATCTCGACCAGGATCCGCCCGCCCGGGGTCAAAAAGTCCGGCGCTGAGGCCGCGATGTGACGATACGCCGCCAATCCGTCGCCCTCGTCCGTCAGGGCCATACGCGGCTCGTGCTCGCGCACCTCGGGCGACAGGTCCTGCATTTCCTCCCGCGAGATATAGGGCGGATTCGCCACGATCAGGTCGAATTCACCTTCGACCGCAGCGAACCAATTGGACTGACGAATATCCGCGCGATCCTGCACATTGTGCTGTACCGCGTTTGCGCTGGCCTGCAGACAGGCGGCTTCGCTCAGATCGACGCCAATTCCGCTGGCACTGGTGCGTTCGGCCAGCAATGTGATCAGGATACAGCCCGAGCCGACACCCAGATCCAGCAGGTGATCGAAAGGTTCGCTCAGCGCGGCCTCGATCAGCGCCTCGGTCTCGGGGCGCGGGTCCAGCACGTCTCGGCTGACGCGGAAGCGGCGGCCATAGAATTCGCGTTCACCCAACAGGTGCGACACCGGCACACGAACCGCACGCAGCGAGATCAGGGTATCGTAGCGTTCGGCAATGTCGGGGGCCAACTCTTCGGGTGCAATCAGCGTCACGCGGCTGGCTTCAATCTTGGCCGCATGGGCCAGCAAAACGCGGGCATCCCGCGCCGGATCGGGCACGCCCGCTGCGCGCAATCGCGCCGTTGCGGCAACCATTGCCTGAGCGGCTGTCAGCGCAGCGATCATTGCGCCATCTCGGCCAAAAGCCGCGCCTGATCATCAGCGGTCAATGCGTCGATAACCTCATCCAGATCGCCTTGCATCACCTGATCCAGCTTATAGAGCGTCAGGTTGATACGGTGATCCGTCATGCGGCCCTGCGGGAAATTATAGGTCCTGATCCGTTCCGACCGATCGCCCGAGCCCACCTGGCTGGCACGGTCGGCTGATCGCTCACTGTCGATGCGCTGACGCTCAAGATCATAAAGGCGTGTTTTCAGAACCTGCATCGCAATTTCACGGTTGCGGTGCTGCGACTTCTCGGAACTTGTCACCACCAGCCCCGTGGGCAAATGCGTGATCCGCACCGCCGAGTCGGTGGTGTTGACATGCTGCCCACCAGCGCCAGAGCTGCGCATGGTATCAATGCGGATGTCATTGGCATCGATCTGAATGTCCACATCCTCGGCCTCGGGCAGAACCGCAACGGTGGCCGCCGAGGTGTGAATTCGCCCGCCGCTTTCGGTTTCGGGCACGCGCTGCACGCGATGCACGCCGGATTCGTATTTCATGCGGGCAAAGACGTTTTCGCCCTTAATGTGCGCGACGACTTCTTTGATCCCGCCCAGATCGGATGCCTGTTCCTCAATGATCTCAAACTGCCAGCCCCGCGCCTCGGCATAGCGCTGATACATGCGCAGCAGATCACCCGCGAACAGCGCGGCCTCATCCCCACCGGTACCGGGGCGGATTTCCAGCATCGCAGGACGAGCGTCCGCTGCGTCCTTTGGCAACAGCGACAGTTGCAGGGCGTGTTCTGCCTCGGGGATACGAGCCTGAAGTTCGGGGATTTCCTCTTCGGCGAGCTCCTTCATGTCCGGGTCGGACAGCATCACCTCGGCCTCGGCCAGATCGGCCACCAATTGCCGCCACGCCATGATCTGATCAACCACCGGTTTGAGGTCGGAATATTCCTTCGCCAGCACAGCGATGTCCCCGCCCGAGGCGCCATCGGCCATGGCGGCTTCGAGGTATTGGAAACGCTGGGTGATCTGTTCAAGTCGTTCTTCGGGGATCATCCCGGCGGTGTCTCTCATCGCGGGGCTTTGGTCAAGGGCCGACGGTGTGCTAGGTTGATTGGTATGAAACGAATTGTTCTGGCCCTAACCCTGCTCTCGACTCCCGCCTTCGCCGATGTTGTCGGTCCAGGAGGCAAGGTTCAGGATTGTTATTGTACGGACAAATCCGGCACACGTGTGGAACTCGGCGAGATGATCTGCCTGCAAGTCGATGGACGCATGTTCATGGCCCAGTGCCAGATGTCGCTGAACGTGCCGATGTGGCGCGAGGTTCAGGAAGGGTGTTTGTCGTCGTGGTTGTCGCAGCCTAGGTCTGAATCAGACGTGCCTAAAACAAGCGTCGGCACAATGTGATTGACTACAAATCAGACCATCTACTCAGGTTGCACTTTTTTCGCTGATACAGTTTGCCCACAAATGCTAAAATGGTTCCGGCAATCGCAAATATAACAGCGAGCCGTACAATTTCGGCAATACGGATTTCAATCGTGAACACGAACGCCAACAAGACGCAGCCTGCGATTGCAAAAACGAAGCAGAAGAGAAATAAATACACGTAGGATAAAGGAGATTCCCAATAGGGAAAGTGCCTTGGTTCGAAACCCAATGCTCTCAGATACCTGATGATTATGACAACATCACCAGGGTCGCTAAGCCCAGCGGCTTCCATCTCTGCCTGAGCGTTCCCGAATTTCCGCTCGTAGTCGTTCAATCTGCTGATCCTAACCCTCGTTGACGCTCAAAGATTTACATCTGCTCCAACCACCGCTCAACCCGCGCCTTGTTCACCCCAAAATCCTTCCGCCCGAAGCGCGAGCGCGCGTAAATACGCAACGTATCACCGTCCCGCCGCACTGTGGTGTAGTCAGGGAAACCGAGCACTTTGGTACGGGTAATATAGGTGATCATCCCCTCGTCGACCGAACCGGCCAGAACGGTAGTGCGCGGGGTCGCTCGAATGATGGCGTCCAGACGGGCGAGACTGTCGGGGCCGGTTTCGACAACCCGCACCACTCCGTTTTTCATGTCTCGCACGTCCCCTAGCGGGGCAACATGCCACCGGATCGGATCGGATGGAGCCAACCGCACGTAAGCCCCGGCCAACAAAACCAGCCCAATAATCAACCAGAGAACCATCTTTACCATCTCGCTTGCGTCCTTTCCGGGAAGACTATCCGGAACGGAGGTTTCGACAAGGCAAATCGCGCTGTGTTACCGCGCCGTCACTCCGGGCAGAATGCACAGCAGTTCGAACAGGATATTCGCCGCGGTCAAAGCCGTGTTTCCCGAAGGATCATAAGGCGGAGACACCTCGACCAGATCGCACCCGACGACCTTGATGCCTTGCAATGCATGGATCAGTTGCAGCGCCTGCGGGGTGGTCAGCCCGCCAATCTCGGGTGTGCCTGTGCCCGGGGCATATGCCGGATCGAGGCTGTCGATGTCATAAGTGACATAGACGGGATGATCGCCAATTGTCTTGCGGATCTGCGCACCAATCTCGGTCAGGTTCTGTTGCCACAACTCCCACGCGGGGAACTGACGGAACCCCCAGTCCTGCGCCTCGGTAAAGTCAGTGGCAGCATAGCCCGAGCCGCGGATACCGATCTGAAAGGTTTTGTCCGGCAGGATCAGCTTTTCCTCGTAAGCGCGGCGAAACACCGTACCGTGGGTTTCCTTTTCGCCAAACATTTCGTCGTTCACATCCGCATGGGCATCGACATGCACCAAGGCAACCGGCCCGTGCTTCGCTGCCACCGCCCGCAGGATCGGCAGCGTGATCGAATGATCGCCGCCCATCGCGACCGGGATCACTGCCTGATCCAGAATGCCGTCATAGCTGTCTTTGATGATCTTCAGACTGTCCGCCAACGAAAACGTGTTGATCGCCAGATCCCCGATATCGGCGATTTGCAGGCTGTCGAAGGGCGCGGCCCGGGTCGCCATATTGTAAGGCCGGATCATCGCGCTTTCGGACCGGATCTGTTTCGGCCCGAACCGCGTGCCCGACCGCCAGGACGTTCCGATATCCATCGGGATACCCAGAACCGCAACATCCAATCCCGCAAGCGAGGCCGCCTGTGGCAAGCGCATGAACGTGTTCGGACCGGAAAACCGGGCCAGATCGTTGCCACTGATGGGCTGATTGAAATCGTTCATTTGCGTCTTAGCTCCCGTCCTGCCTGATCACCTCAACAAGCCAATACCGGAGATATGGCTAACCAAAGGTTAAAGTTGGGCTCAGGTCAGTTTGTTCCACCCCAGAAGACAGATGATCTGCGTCGCCACATGCGCACCCGCAATCGCGGTTGCCCCAGAGGTGTCATAGGGGGGTGAGACCTCGACCACGTCCCCACCTTTGATGTTGATCCCGGCAATGTCGCGCAAGATGATCTGCGCCTGGATCGAGCTTAGACCGCCCCAGACCGGTGTGCCGGTGCCGGGGGCAAAGGCCGGATCAAGACCGTCGATGTCGAAACTCAGGTAGACCGGACTGTCGCCCAGGATACCCTTGATCTTCTGCGCCACAGCCGCTGGGCCCGCTTCATAGACCTCGCGCGCGTCGATGATGTTGACGCCCAGAGTGTCCTCATTCGTCGTGCGGATACCGACCTGAACCGAGCGTTTGGGGTCGACGATTCCCGATTTCACCGCCTTGTAGAACATGGTTCCGTGATCCACGCGGTCCATATTGTCGTCCGCCCAGGTATCCGAATGCGCATCGAATTGCAGCAATGACATCGGTCCGTATTTCTCGGCATAGGCTTTCAGGATCGGAAAGCTGATATAGTGATCTCCTCCCAGTACGACCGAGGCGACATCGGCTGCCAGAATCGTCCGGATGTGGTCCGTCAAAGTATCGGGAAAATCAGGAATATTGGCATAGTCAAAGGCAAGGTCCCCGTAATCGGTGATTGCCAGTTCGCTCAGCGCTTTGAACGGCCAGCCATACGGTTCGTCCGGCGATTGCAACGTGCTGGCCTCGCGGATGGCACGTGGGCCAAGGCGGGTGCCGGGCCTATTGGTCACTGCCTGATCGAAGGGCACACCGGTGACAGCGATATCAACCCCGGTCAGGTCCTTGGTATACAAACGCCGCAGGAATGAAGTCGCCCCGCCAAAGGTGTTCTCGTACGAGACGCCTTTGAGGTCCGCGTTGGTAAACGCCTCATCGACGTAGTTTTTCGAATCTTCCAATGACATTGCGTCTCTCTATCTGTCCAAAGGTTGTGCGATTTCGACAAGGCGCGCAAAAAACGATGCCCCCACCGGCGCGATGTCGTCGTTGAAGTTGTATTTCGGATGATGAAGGCCCGGGCCGTCGCCCTGCCCCAGAAACAGATAAGCACCCGGTCGGGCCTGCAACATGTACGAAAAATCTTCGGCCCCCATATCGCGGCTCATGTTGTCAACCACACGCTCGGCACCGGAAATCTCACGGGCGACGTCTGCGGCAAAGGCCGTTTTGTCCGCGTCGTTTATCGTCGCTGGATAACCGATCTGATAATCCAGTTCTGCTTCAACCCCGTACGAGGCCGCCTGCCCCTGCACGATCTGCTCCATCCGCTGGACCACCATTTTCTGCACCGAAGGATCAAAGGTGCGCACAGTGCCGTTCAGATAAGCGGTATCGGGGATCACGTTATTGACCGTACCGGCATGGATTTGGGTGACCGAGACAACCAGATCCTCGACCGCATAGTGGTTGCGGCTGACGATGGTCTGAATGGCCTGAGCGATCCCACAGGCCGCCATTACCGGATCCTTGGTCTGGTGCGGCAGTGCCCCATGGCCACCCAGTCCCTGAACGTGGATATCAAACGTGTCCACAGCCGCCATGATCGGGCCTGCCGTAGTGTGAAACGCGCCTTCAGGATTCCCCGGATCGTTGTGAATACCGTAGATCTGAGCGATATCGAACCGCTCCATGATGCCTTCTTCGACCATGACGCCTGCACCGCCGCCCTCTTCTTCGGCAGGTTGAAAGATCAGCGCGACCCGGCCGCTGAAGTTCCGCGTTTCTGCCAGATAGCGCGCTGCGCCCAGCAACATCGTCGTGTGCCCATCATGGCCGCAAGCATGCATTTTGCCCTGGTTCTTCGAGGCGTAGTCCAGCCCTGTTTCCTCAGCAATCGGCAAGGCATCCATATCGGCCCGCAAACCGATTGTCGGGCCATCAGCCTGTCCATTGATGATGGCAACCATTCCGGTTTTCGCGATCCCTTCGTGCAGTTCATCGACCCCGAATTCTCGCAACCGCTGCGCAACAAAAGCTGCGGTTTCAAAGCATTCGAATTCCAGTTCGGGGATTGTATGCAGATGCTGCCGCCATTGCTCCATATCGGCAGTGAACTCGGCAATTCGGTTGACGACGGGCATATAGGGTGGACTCCTGATCCGGACTGCGGGATGGATGCATCTGACACCGGAATGAAAGGGTTCGCAATGGTCGAAAGCTCTCTGATCCACGATACGGATGCGGGTATCGAGCGCCTGTTGGAAATCATGCGCCGCCTGCGCGACCCCAAGACCGGTTGTCCCTGGGATATCGAGCAGGATTTCGGCACCATCGCGCCCTATACGATCGAAGAAGCCTATGAGGTTGCCGACGCGATCGAGCGCGAAGCCTATGACGAATTGAGGGGTGAACTTGGCGATCTGCTGTTCCAGTCCGTCTTCCACGCGCAAATGGCAGAAGAGGCCGGGCATTTCACGTTTCAGGACGTGGTGCGCACCATGTCTGACAAGATGGTTGCGCGCCATCCGCATGTATTCGGCGACGAATCCCGGGACAAATCCGCAGATCAGCAAACCGTGGACTGGGAGGCGATCAAAGCTGCCGAGCGTGCGGGAAAGGAACAAAAGGGCGCGCTGGACGGAGTGGCGGCCAACCTTCCTGCCCTATTGAGGGCGCACAAGCTGCAAAATCGCGCCGCGCGCGTGGGGTTCGACTGGCCCGATGCCAGCCATGTCCTTGCCAAGATCACGGAAGAGGCCGCCGAACTGGAAGAAGCGCGCCATGCCAAGGACCCCGATGCGCTTGAGGATGAATTCGGCGACCTGCTGTTTGTCATGGTCAATCTGGGTCGCCATCTGGGCATCGAACCCGAGGCCGCCTTGCGTCGCACCAACGCCAAGTTCACCCGACGTTTCGAACAGGTCGAGGCGCGCTTGGCGGCCCGTGGCAAAACGCCCGCGCAAAGCGATCTGGCCGAGATGGACGCGCTGTGGGACGAGGTAAAGACCGACGAGCATCGGGCCAATGGCAAACTCCCGCCGGTGGATGCGCCGACGGATGCCTGAAACCGCTGGACAAGTGGGAAAACAGTTGCGAGTGTCCGCGCTTCGAGACCCCGGAGGCACAGCATGACCGCCCGCAAAATTATCATCGACACCGACCCAGGACAGGACGACGCCGTCGCCATCCTTCTGGCATTGGCCAGCCCCGAAGAGATCGAGGTTCTGGGCATCACGGCTGTCGCCGGCAACGTGCCGCTGGAATTGACGGCCAAAAACGCACGGATCGTCTGCGAATTGGCGGGTCACACGCAAATCCCGGTCTATGCAGGATGCGACCGCCCCCTGAGACGGGATCTGGTGACAGCCGAACATGTGCATGGGAAAACCGGCCTCGATGGCCCGGTCCTGCCCGACCCGAACATGGCACTGGCAGACGGGCACGCGGTTG
Source organism: Ruegeria sp. CH11 (assembly GCF_056537105.1). Taxonomy (NCBI): domain Bacteria; kingdom Pseudomonadati; phylum Pseudomonadota; class Alphaproteobacteria; order Rhodobacterales; family Roseobacteraceae; genus Ruegeria; species Ruegeria sp. CH11. The sequence continues at coordinate 30,670 of NZ_JBQFQX010000001.1, read as the reverse complement.
ATTTCATCATCGAAACGCTGCGCGCGCACGAGCCGGGTACTGTGACGCTCTGCCCGCTGGGACCGCTGACCAATATTGCCACGGCCTTTGAAAAGGCCCCCGATATCATCGATCGGGTCCAGGAAATCGTGCTGATGGGCGGGGCCTATTTCGAGGTTGGCAACATCACTCCGACCGCAGAATTCAACATCTATGTCGACCCGGAAGCCGCTGATATCGTGTTCAGATCCGGCGCTCATATCGTCGTCATGCCGCTGGACGTCACCCATGACGCCCTTGTCACCCCGCACCGGAACGACGCCTTCCGCGCACTTAACAGCGAGGTTGGTCATGCCGTGGCCGAAATGACCGATTTCTTCGAACGGTTCGACAAGGAAAAGTACGGATCCGAGGGTGCGCCTTTGCACGATCCCTGCGTCACCGCCTATCTGATCCAGCCCGAGCTTTTCAAAGGTCGTCACGTCAACGTTCAGATCGAAACGCAATCGGAACTGACCCTTGGCATGACGGTTGCCGACTGGTGGGGCGTGACCGATCACCCACCGAATGCACTGTTTATCGGAGACGTTGACGCAGATGGCTTTTTTGCCCTGCTGACCGAAAGGCTGGCCCGTCTATGACTGCTGCACTTCGCCTTGCGCGCCCGGACGATCTTGACCGTCTGATGGCGCTTGTCGCCGCGTTTCATGCCGAATCCGGCATCGAACAGGACCATGATATACGGCGCGATGCGTTGTCTCCGCTGCTTGAAGGTATCCCTCATGGCTGCATCTATTTGATCGGACCGGGCCGCGCGCCACTGGGTTACATCATCCTGACATTCGGCTGGTCGGTTGAATTTGGCGGTATGGACGCGTTTGTCGACGAAATCTATATCCGACCCGCCGTGCGCGGGCGCGGGATTGCGACCGAAGTGCTACATGATTTGCCAAAAGCGCTGGCAGATGCCGGGCTGACCGCTCTGCATCTTGAGGTCGACCGCACCAACGCGACCGCACAAAAGCTGTATCTTCGGTCAGGCTTCAAAGCGCGCGACCGCTATATGCTGATGAGCAGAACGCTCTAGCGGGATTCGCCGCGGAAAATCAGATCCGGGTTGTACATTTCCCGTACCGGATCATCCTGCGACACCTCTTTTCCGGTGATCGGATAGGTGCCAGGTTCGGTGCAGGCGGCCAGAATTCCAAAGGAAAACAGGGAAACGACGAGAAGGATTCTTGAGGCAGACATCGCGCTCTCCTTTCTGCAACGCAGGCAGGATAGCAAATTTGGACGCGTTTATATATGAACAAGTTCACACATAAGCATGCTTGCAAAGGTGTTTTTCACCAGTTCCACCAATTTTCAGTAATTGTTCACTTTTGGGCAATTCTGCTTCATTCCCCGCTCCATCCTGCTGAATTGCTTTGGGACACGCTTGGGATTTGGCAATGCTTTCAACTGATCGGTTACGTTTTCGCCCGTGTACCACGATTGGAACAATAGCTCTTTGATGTCGTCATCCAGCACCTGATTGGCCACCTGATAGGTGCACAGGCATTCCTCCATCGTGATCTGCCCGCTGACATCACTCGCAACCATTTTGGCGCAAACCGCCGGCGCCGGTGGGCCTGCCCAGGCAACCTGGGGCAGCATCAAAACGGCCGCGCAGCCGAGAATGTTTTTAACCGTCATCTGAATATCCTCACTAAGCAATCATACCGCGAGTTTGCAACAGAACCGCATCTGTTGCTGGTTACGTTCCACCAACCTTACCCGAAAGCTATGACAGCACCTAATTTTCTCGCAAGCAATTGGTTCTACCGCTCCGGCAAAAGGCGCATGCGCAAAGGATGGCAAAGAAAAACCGGCCTCTAAAACAGAGGCCGGCGTCATTTGCGCAGGGCGGTCAGCTTATCGCTTTAGGATCGATGCGCCTGCGTATTCCGCGATTTCACCCAGCGATTCCTCGATACGGATCAGCTGGTTGTACTTGGCCAGCCGATCCGACCGCGCCAGCGAGCCGGTTTTGATCTGACCGCAATTCGTTGCCACCGCCAGATCGGCAATGGTGGCGTCTTCGGTCTCGCCCGAGCGGTGCGACATCACGTTGGTATACCGCGCACGATGGGCCATATCGACGGCCCGCAGGGTCTCGGTCAGCGAACCGATCTGGTTCACCTTGACCAGCATCGAGTTTGCACAGCCGCGATCAATCCCTTCGGCCAGACGTTCGGGGTTGGTCACGAAGAGGTCGTCACCCACCAGTTGCACTTGGTCGCCAATGGCGTCGGTCAGGGCTTTCCAGCCGTCCCAGTCATCTTCGGACATGCCATCCTCGATCGAGATGATCGGATAGTCGTTGACCAGCGCCGCCAGATAGGCTGCGTTTTCTTCCGAGGTCAGCGTTTTGCCCTCGCCGGACAGAACGTATTTGCCATCCTTGTAGTATTCGGTTGCAGCGCAATCCAATGCGAGGTGGATCTCGTCGCCCGGCTTGTAACCCGCTTTTTCAATGGATTTCAGAATGAAATCCAACGCTTCGCGGGTGCTGGCGATGTTGGGGGCAAAACCGCCCTCATCCCCGATCCCGGTGCTGAGACCTGCTGCCGACAGCTCTTTCTTCAGTGTGTGAAACACTTCGGAACCCATGCGCACCGCTTCGCGAATGTTGCTGGCTGCAACAGGCATGATCATGAATTCCTGAATGTCGATGGGGTTATCGGCGTGTTCGCCGCCGTTGATGATGTTCATCATCGGCACCGGCAGAACGCGGGCCGAGGTGCCTCCTACGTAGCGGTATAGCGGCTGCGTGGTGAAATCTGCCGCCGCCTTGGCCGTCGCCAGAGAGACCCCCAGAATGGCGTTGGCACCCAGACGACCTTTGTTCTCGGTTCCGTCCAACTCGATCATCGCGGCGTCGATGGCCACTTGCTCGGTCGCGTCAAAACCCACCAGTTCTTCGGCAATCTCTCCGTTCACGGCGGCGACAGCCTCGAGCACGCCTTTGCCCATATAACGCGACTTGTCGCCATCGCGCTTTTCAACCGCCTCATAGGCTCCGGTCGACGCGCCCGAAGGTACCGCCGCGCGGCCCATGGTGCCGTCTTCCAAAATCACGTCCACCTCGACCGTAGGATTGCCCCGGCTGTCCAGAATTTCGCGTGCGTGGATGTCGATGATCGTGCTCATGAGGCCCGTCCCTATGGCTGCATTCAGTTGCAGGCGTCATAGCAGCAACCGGCGAAAAGTAAACCGGTCACGTTATCGCTAACACGTATATTTTCCTGCCTTTAGGGCTAACAGCCTGCTGTTTGCGCCAACACCGATCAGGCGACAGCCAATTGCCTTGCCAATCGACGTTCTCGGACAAAGGTGTAAAGACCCGACCCGATGATCAACGTGGCCCCGGCCAGGGTCATGGCGTCTGGGCGTTCATTGAACATCAACACGCCTGCAATCATCGAGAACACGAGGCGCGTATATCGGAATGGCATCATCGCCGAGGCCTCGCCCACCCGCATCGCCGCGACGATGCCATAGTAACCCAACATGCTGAAAATAACGGCAGCCAGATACGGCACGACCTGCGCGGATTGCACCGGTGTCAAAGACTGCCCAGTGGCGATCATCAGTACAGTCCCGGCCACGATTGCGGCAATATAGGCTTGCATCGCAACAACCGTGGACGCCACCCGCACATCCAGTTTGCGCGTGATCAGGTCACGTGCCGCGATCAAAAAGACCGTGGCGACGACCAGCAGAGTTTCCGGCTGGAATCCCTCGAGGCCCGGACGGATGATCATCAAAACGCCGATGAAGCCAACACCAATGGCGCTCCAACGCCGCCAACCGACGGTTTCGCCCAGAAACAGCGCAGCACCCATTGTCACCGCCAGCGGCAGGGCCTGAAACACCGCTGCGACTGTGGAGAGATCGATCAGCGACAGCGCGGTCACGAACAACACCGCGCCTACCCCCTCGGCCCCGGCGCGCGCAAGCGGCAAGAGCGTCCATGCTGCGGGGTCAAAGATCCGTTTGCGGGTGGCCACCGACAAAATTGCAAAGGTCAGGCCGCAAACGACGCCCAACGCAATCAGAATCTGCCCGGTCGGTACGGTGACCGACAGGTGCTTGATAAACATGTCTTCGATCGCGAAAGCTGCCATCGATCCGACAAGCAGCAGGATGCCGTTTACGTTGTTCATGCGTATTTCCATTGGGACAGGTCGGCAAAATCCGAGCCCTCATGTCAGCAAAACAACAACTTTCCCGACATCGCAAGCCCGATTGCGACAGCTTCGATGAAGTGCCGTGATGCGGTCAATCGCGGTTCCTGATGGGTCAGTCCTTGTCCAGCGGGACGCCGTAGAGTTCCAGCCGATGACCTTTGAGCTTATAGCCCAGCTTGGCCGCGATCTTTTCTTGTAGTGCTTCGATCTCGGGATCGACAAACTCGATGACCTCGCCCGACTGCATGTCAATCAGGTGGTCGTGGTGATCCCGCTCGGCGTCTTCATAGCGCGCGCGGCCATCGCCGAATTCAAGCCGTTCAAGAATCCCCGCCTCTTCGAACAGTTTTACTGTTCGGTAGACGGTGGCGATAGAAATCCCCGAGTCTTCGGCCGAGGCACGAGCATATAGTTCCTCAACGTCCGGGTGGTCCTCACTTTGTTGCAGCACATGCGCGATGGTACGGCGCTGACCTGTCATACGCAGGCCCTTGGCCTCGCACCGGGCGATAATCGTGTCGGACATTGTTACCCTCGGAACTGTTCGGTTCTCTGTCTTAATATGTCTGACGCGCTTGCGCCACATCAGAATTAGGGCAATTCAGGCAACACGCTGAAGGTCGGCCCAGATCGGAAGGTGGTCTGAGGCGATATGCGCCGGTCGCGCGTCATGCACCCCATGTCCACTGGCCTGCAACCCCTGCCCCAACGCGATGCGATCCAGCGCCCCCAGCGGTTGCGCGGCCGGAAAGCTGGGAACAGGTGGCAGGAACTGCATATCCGGCACCAGATGGTCCAGGACCGGCTGCCGGGACCATTCGTTGAAATCTCCGGCCCAGACCGTTGGCATACTGTCCAGATCAGAATCGCATCGGCGGATATGGGTGATCTGCTGTCGGCGCGAGGCGGGCAGCAAACCCAGATGCATACCCATCACCCGCAAGGGCCCGATCGGGGTGTCGAATTCCACGCGCACCGCACCACGCGGTTCGAACCCCGGAAGGTCGTGATGGCCGGTCTTGCGTACGTTTATCGCGTCTCCGCGCCAGATCACTGCGTTGCCGTGCCACCCCAGGCTGCCCGCGCCCCCGAGATCGACGATCTGCCAGCCAGCTTCATCCAGCATGAAATGCGGCAGCGCTGCCGGGCGGGGAGGCAGCCTTTTGTCCGCCTCTTGCAGCACCACAATATCGGCGCGCAGCCCTGCCAGCACCTGCATGATGCGTTGCGGCTGGCGACGAAAGTCCAAACCGACACATTTCTGGATGTTGTAGCTGGCAATGCGAAGGGTTGGTGAGGGTGTCATGGCGCTCGGGTCAATATGCGAATTCCAACAGTGCCACGCCCAGCGCCCAGTGCAACCCGATTTTCCCGTAGCTTTGGCAAACAACGCTGATTGGGATCGCAAACGGAATTCTGAAGAGGATTTAACCCTAAAGTGCTGTGTGTGAACGTAAATCACGTGTACAGAACGGACAGTGCCGTTAAAGTGCCCCTGAACCGAACCCGAGGATCCACCGTGGATACAACTTTTGCCATTCTTGTAATCGCCGACATCTCGGGCAGCACACCGCTGTACAAGGCGGTTGGCGATGGCGAGGCGCAACGGTTGATCCAACTGGAACTGGACCGACTGCGGCGCGTTCTGCGCGAGCATGGCGGTACGCAGGTTGGACAGAAGGGCGACGATGTCCTCAGCTATTTTCTGGACCCCGACGCCGCGCTGAATGCCGCACTGAACCTGATCGAGGGGTCTCCTGAAACGTCGCTATCGGTGCATGTGGGTGTGCATTGCGGCCCGATCGTGATTGCCGAAAAGGGTGTTTATGGCGAAGCGGTAAATGTCACCGCCCGGCTGGCCACCGCAGCCAATCCCGGTGAGGCCTGCGTCAGCGACGGGGTCGCAGCGATGTTGCAGGGCGATCTGCGCCGGATGCTGAAACCGCTTGGGCGGCTCAACCTCAAAGGGTTGACGGAACAGTTCATGGCGCATTCGCTGATCAGCCCGGCGATGGACCCGTTCACACAGACCCGACTGCCGCTTTCTTATGGTCGGACCGAAGAACACTGGAAAAGCGCCGAGAGACTGACGCTGGTTCTCAGCCACGAAGATCGCTCGTGGCGCTGCCATGACAATGGGGAGCTGACGATTGGCCGGTCACCGGATTGCGACGTCATCCTGACCCAGCCCTGGGTGTCACGCCTGCACGCGGTGCTGAGCATGAAGGACGGCAAGCTGATCCTGTCTGACCGCAGCACCTCGGGGACCTATGTCAAATCCGAGGCTGGCCGGGAAATCCAGCTCAAACGGGAATCGGTAATGCTGGCGGACAGCGGGCTGATCTCGCCTACCCTGCCTATCGAGCATTCCGAGGCCTGTTTGCAATTCGAGATTCTTGGCCGCCGTCAGGTGCCGCAGAACGTGGCCTGAACCACCTCATTCTCGGCTGGCGGGTGGGTCAGGTCTACGGCGTCGGGCTGGCTCTGGTAAGGATTTGCCAGAACAGTGTTCAATCTGTGGAACGGCTCGAAATCGCCCGCTACCGCGGCCTTGATCATTTGCTCGACCCGGTGATTGCGTGGGATAAAGGCCGGGTTGACGGCCTGCATGACCGCGTCAGGGGATTGTTCTGGTTCAAGTCGCGCGCGCCAGCCCTCGGCCCACGTATCGAATGCCGTAGGATCAATGAACTGATCACGCGCCGCGTCGCTGCCCAGCGCCCGGAACGTGTTGGTAAAGTCAGCCTGGTTCTGCGCCATGCGGGTCAAAAGGTCCGAGATAAGCTCAAGATCGCCCTCTGCGGCCGTCGCCAAACCGATTTTGGCACGGAATCTCTCCAGCCAGTTTTCCTGCAACAAGTCGGGCATGGCGTGAACGATCTCGGTCGCCTCTTCAACGGCGGCATCCTTGTCATCCATTTGCTGGATCAAAGCGGTCGCAAGCTGCGCAATGTTCCAAACGGCAATCTCGGGCTGGTTCGAATAGGCATAGCGCCCCATCTGATCAATCGAACTGTAGACCGTGTTTGGATGATAAACATCCATGTAAGCACAAGGGCCATAGTCGATGGTCTCGCCCGCGATCGAGCAATTGTCGGTATTCATAACCCCATGAATGAACCCGACGCTCATCCACTGCGCAATCAGACGGGCTTGCGCGTCCCGGACAGATCGCAACAGACCCATTGGGCCGTCAGCGTCCGGATAGTGTCGCGCGATGGCATAGTCGGTCAGCATTCGCAATCCGTCCAACTGACCCCGCGCCGCAAAGACCTGAAACGTGCCGACCCGCAAATGGCTTTGCGCGACGCGTGTCAGAACCGCGCCAGGCATCGGCCCCTCGCGCAGCACAATCTCACCGGTTTCAACGGCCGCCAGCGCGCGCGTGGTCGGGATACCAAGCCCATGCATCGCCTCGGACACTACGTATTCGCGCAAAACCGGCCCCAGCCAGGCGCGCCCGTCCCCCTGGCGCGAGAACGGTGTCGGGCCCGAGCCCTTCAACTGAATATCGCGGCGCACCCCATCGGTGCCGACCGTCTCGCCCAGCAAAACCGCGCGGCCATCACCCAATTGCGGGTTGTAGTGCCCGAACTGATGACCGGAATAAAGCTGCGCCAGCGGTTCTGCCCCGTCCGGCAGCGTGTTCCCAGCAAACGCTTCGGCCATCTCGGCAACCTCTCCCGGCGTTACCCGCAGCACGCTCGCCAGATCAGCATTAAACGCAATCAGACGCGGTGCGCGGACGGGAACCGGGGCCTGTCGCGCATAAAACAGGTTCGGCAGTCGGGCATAGCTGTTATCAAACGGGATTGTCAGGGTCATGCGCCAAACATATGGCCTATTCGCGCGATTGCCATAGCGGATCAGCGCGGGTCATGCATAATCGCGAAGCGACTGAAGGACAGCCCATGACCCCGCAACAGATCATCGACCACCTGAGCCTGCAATGCCATCCCGAGGGCGGATGGTTCCGCGAGACCTGGCGCGCCGACAATCCCGGCCGCGCCACCGGCACCTGCATCTATTTTCTATTGCAAGCCGGCGAAAGCAGCCATTGGCACAAGGTGGACGCAACCGAGATCTGGCTATACCACAGCGGCGCGCCGCTGGTTCTGTCGCTCAGCGCCACCGATGACGGCCCGGCAACCGATCACCTGCTGACACCAGACTTGGCCAGAGGAGCGCCGCAACTCATTGTCCCAGTGGGCCACTGGCAAGCCGCGCGCAGCATCGGCGCGTATACTCTGGTCAGTTGCACCGTCTCGCCCGGCTTTGAATTTGACGGGTTCGAACTGGCAGAACCCGGTTTCGACATTCCAACGGAGTGACCAGATGGACCACCGCGCCCTGATCGCTTCGATCCCGGCCGAAACCAAAGACAGGCTACAACGGCGCTCGGACACAGCGGGCCTAAAGCACCTTTTGCTATATTTTGGCGCCTTGGCCCTGACCACTTCCGGTATCGCCCTGCACGTTCCATTTTGGCCACTGTTGATACTGCCTCAGGGCCTTTTGCTGGTGTTCCTGTTCACGCTCAGCCACGAATGCACACACAAAACGCCGTTCAGATCTGGTTGGCTGAACGACGCAATCGGCCACCTCGTTTCGGTCCCGATCTGCCTGCCCTTCACCTGGTTTCGCTATTTCCACCTCGCCCATCACAAATGGACGAACCACCCGACCAAAGACCCCGAACTTGATGGCAAACCTCGGCCTGAGAGCTGGCGCAGCCTTGCCGTCTACCTTAGCGGTTGGCCGTATTGGACAAGCATGGCGCAGGTATTGCTCGACAACGCAAAAGGGCGGATCAGTGCCGAATACCTGCCCCGCCGTCAGTACCGCGCAATCAGGACCGAGGCGGTCGCACTGCTTACACTGTACACTTTGACGGCAGTAAGCCTTTTATACACGCCCGTTTTGTTCTGGATCTGGTTACTGCCCGCAATCGTGGGCCAACCATTCCTGCGCCTCTACCTTCTGGCAGAGCATGGGCTATGTCCTCCGGTCGCAAATATGCTGGAGAATTCGCGCACCACATTCACCAACGGGCTGATACGGTTTCTGGCGTGGAACATGCCGTACCACGCGGAACACCACGCCTTTCCAAACGTACCTTTTCACCAATTGCCAGCGTTTCACCGCTGGACACAGGATCACCTGCAATCAACCTCAGAAGGTTATGGCCGGTTCACCGCAGATTACGCACGATCGCTCCGGCGCTAGATCCGCTTCTTCATCTGACCAAAGATATCCCGGGAGTTGCCTTGCGAAGGGCGCAGCGCCCCTACCCGCCAACCACAGCGCCCCGCGCTGGAGATGACACGACCCCTCCCCCAACCAGCGCGCTGACACCGGTTGTTCCCGGGCATGAGGTCGGCAGGCCGCGCGCCACGCGCACGGCCAGATAGGCGAATGCCTGCGCCTCGAGCATATCACCGTCCAGACCAACGGCCTCGACCGGTTCGACCGGGCAATCCAGCGCGACCCGCAGCATCTCCATCAGAACGGGGTTGTGCCGCCCTCCACCGGTGACCAGCACGCGGCTGGGTGGTTTCGGACAGTACTCCATCCCCTGCGTTACGCCGGCAGCGCACATGGCGGTCAAGGTGGCGACTGCATCCGCATCGCTGAGTTCCTGCACCAGTTCGATCATCTGGGCGAAGTCGTTCCGGTCCAGAGACTTTGGCGGCATTCTGGAAAAGAACGGTTCCGCCAGAAATAGCTCAAGCGCACCGGTCTCGACGGTTCCACCGCGCGCAACTGCACCATCCCGATCCATCGCCTGACCCAACCGCGATTGCATCAGGTCGTCCACTGGCGCATTCGCCGGACCGGTATCGAACGCCAGCAGCGCGCCCGGCTCTTCCGGTCCACCGAAGGTCGGATCGACATAAGTCAGGTTCCCGACGCCACCGAGGTTCAGAAAGCACAACGGCTCTTGCGCTTCGATCCATTTGGCACAGGCAAAATGGAAGAACGGGGCCAGCGGCGCGCCCTCCCCCCCAAGCGCCACATCATCGCTGCGGAAATCCCAAACTACGGGCAGCCCCAGCGCCTGCGATAGACCCAGCCCATCGCCCACCTGCAACGTCCCTCGCCCACGCGGTTCATGGGCTAATGTCTGACCGTGAAAACCGATCAGGTCCACCTCTTCGAACTCCGACAAAACCTCGGCATGCGCACGCGTTACCAACTCGGCCGAGATATCGACGTCCGGACCGTGCCACTGACCCAGTGCAACACGCAGCGTAGCGCGCTCCTCATCCGAGTAAGCGCGGTACCCGCTTGGACCAAACCCAAAGATCGCCTGTCCGTCAGTCTCGACCACCGCAGCATCGACGCCGTCCAATGACGTGCCCGACATGGCCCCCAACGATCGAAGAACACCTGATTTGCTGATGACCCTGCTCACACTGTCCTCATTGTTTTGATCGCCCGCCGTGCCGGGTGTTTCGCACAACCTGCACGGTAACGCGAAGCCAAGGCAAGACACATCCTGCGCGAGCCGCGTTTTTCTTGGAAAAGGTGGCTTTTCCTTGCCTCTGACGCCGCCTATACAGTGCCCCGCAATAGTAACCCCGAGGGCACGATATGACCTACCACCCCAAATCGGATTTCATCGCCACGATGATCGAGCGCGGCTTTCTCGCCGATTGCACCGATTATCAGGGCCTTGACGACGCGCTGATCAGTGGGGTGCAAACTGCTTATATCGGTTATGACGCCACTGCGCAGTCGCTGCATGTGGGTCACCTGATGAACATCATGGTGCTGCGCTGGCTGCAAAAGACCGGCCACAAACCGATAACCCTGATGGGCGGCGGCACCACCAAGGTGGGCGACCCCTCGTTCCGTTCGGATGAGCGCCCGCTGCTTGGCCCCGAACAGATCGACGCAAATATTGCGGGCATGAAGCAGGTGTTCTCGAAATACCTGTCTTATGACGAAAGCGAGACCGGCGCACTGATGCTGAACAATGCCGAATGGTTGGGCGGTCTGAACTACCTCGATTTCCTGCGCGATATCGGGCGGCATTTCTCGGTCAACCGGATGCTGTCATTCGAGTCCGTGAAATCTCGGCTGGATCGCGAGCAATCGCTCAGCTTCCTCGAGTTCAACTACATGATCCTGCAGGCCTATGACTTCCTCGAACTGAACCGCCGTTATGGTTGTGTTCTGCAGATGGGAGGCAGCGACCAGTGGGGTAACATTGTTAACGGCATCGACCTGACTCGCCGGGTGCTGGATCACGAGATCTATGGCCTGACGACGCCCCTTTTGACCACCAGCGATGGCCGCAAGATGGGCAAGTCGCAGGGCGGCGCGGTCTGGCTGAATGGCGACATGCTGAGTTCCTACGAGTTCTGGCAGTTCTGGCGCAACACCACCGATGCGGATGTGGGCCGCTTCCTGAAGATCTTCACCGAACTGCCGGTCGACGAGTGCGACCGTCTGGCCGCGCTGGGAGGGGCCGAGATCAACGAAGCCAAGATCCGCCTCGCCAACGAAGTGACCGCCCTGTTGCACGGGGCCGAAGCCGCAGCAACCGCAGAGGCAACCGCGCGCGAAGTGTTCGAAAAAGGCGGAGTTGGAGGCGATCTGCCAACGCTCACATTGTCCGACGCAGAACTGCCGATCTCGATCGTTCAACTGATCGTCAAATCGGGTCTGGCCAAGTCGGGCAAAGAGGCCAAGCGCCTGATTGCAGAAAACGGTGCCAAGCTGAACGACGCGCCGCTGACCGATGCCGGGCTGATGATCGACGCGGGCGCGCTTTCGACGCCGATCAAGCTGAGCGCCGGGAAAAAGCGTCACGCGCTGGTGCAGCAAGGCTGACCTGCCGGTCACTTACGTAAAAGAACGGCCATCCTTTTTGGGATGGCCGTTTTCGTATTACGCGTCGTTGCCGGTGCGTTTCAGGTTCGCGGCATCAGCGTTTTCCGCCTTTGCCGCCACCTTTACCGTCGCCTTTGCCGCCACCTTTACCGTCGCCGCCCTTGCCGCCGCCTTTTCCGTCGCCGCCCTTGCCGCCGCCTTTTCCGTCGCCGCCCTTGCCGCCGCCTTTTCCGTCGCGGCCCTTGCCGCCGCCTTTTCCGTCGCCGCCCTTGCCTCCGCCTTTACCGTCGCCGTCACCCGGGTCGCTGCCGCCATCGCCAGGATCGCCGCCATCACCGGGGTTGTCGTTCCCGGACCCCCCGCCGCCTGCGTTGTTACCGCCTCCACCGGAGTTGTTGTTGCCAGTCTCTGTTCCGCCACCAGACGCATCGGATGAGCGGTCGAAATCAGATCCATCGGAGTACCGGTTTTCACCCGCATTCCCCAGGCCAACAGCGTTTGAAAGGCTCGCCGTGGGCAGATCTGTCAAAAGACTGGCCAGCCCCGGGCATTGCGCGGCGGTTACTTGAAGTGTCGTTTCAAAGTCCGACCTGCTTTGCAGACGATCCAGAAAGCTGGGCGTGACTTGCGCGCAATCGCACAAAGCGGCGTAGTCGCCGGCGTTTGCAAGATCCCGCGCCGTTTTCCAGTTGCAGGTTTCAGGCGCCGCCGCCGCACTGCCAACCATAAACACACCTATGACCGGCGCGGCCATGATCGCGCCCAACCTCTGCTTTGAACTCTTTGACATCTCACTACCTCCTGAGTGATGTACACCCAACCACTTCCGGTTGTCTGAACCCGACATGGCCACCGAGCATGAAGCGATTGTTAAGGCTTGCTGAGCTTTCCTTGAGGATCGCTGACGCTCAAAACCTGTGGACAGGCCGCCCGCGATGGGTTTAATGAACGAGTGTTCATATCCATGGAGGAAGGTCGCGATGCGCATTTCCAATACAGCCGCAGTCGTCTCGGGCGGCGCGTCGGGTCTAGGCGAAGCGACAGCCCGTCACTTTGCTGCCGAAGGTGCGCAGGTTACCATTCTGGACCGCGATGCAGAGCGCGGATCAAAGGTTGCCGCCGAGTTTGGAGGCAATTTTATCGAGACCGACGTGACCGACGCTGACTCGGTCGCCGCAGCCGTTGCCGAAGCCAAGCAAAACATGGGCCAGATCACCGTGGCGGTGAACTGCGCCGGCATCGCCTATGGCATCAAGACGGTCGGCAAGGATGGCCCGCATCCTCTGGACGCGTTTCAACGCACCATCGACATCAATCTGGTTGGAACTTTCAACCTTTCACGCCTGGCGGCCGCCGAGATGGCAACGAACAACCCCGATCCAGAGGGCGCGCGCGGGGTGATCATCAACACCGCCTCGATCGCCGCGTTTGACGGCCAGAAAGGTCAGGCAGCCTATGCTGCATCCAAGGGCGGAGTTGTTGGAATGACATTGCCGATGGCGCGCGATTTGGCGTCGACTGGCATTCGGGTGATGACCATCGCTCCGGGCATATTCATGACCCCGATGCTCGCCGGCCTGCCTGAAGAGGTGCAACAGCAACTCGCAGCCGATGTTCCCAACCCGCCGCGATTGGGTGACCCGCACGAATACGCCCGACTGGCCGCATTCATCGTCGAGATGGGATACCTGAACGGAGAGGTTATTCGCATCGACGGTGCGCTGCGTATGCGCTAGACCAATCACATGACCGAACGCGAGAAAATGGAGGCCGGGACTTGGTATTGCTGCCTTGATCCCGAACTTGACGCCATACGCGCAGATGCCCGCCGCGCTGTCTACGCCCACAATACAAGCGACCCCGACTCGCGGGGTGGCATGGCCCCGGCCCTGCGCACGCTGTTAGGACATTCGGGCGAAGATTGCCTAATCGAAACGCCCTTTCATTGCGCCTATGGCATCAATATCCATCTGGGCGAGCGCGTGTACTTCAACTCTGGCTGTGTTGTGCTGGATACCGCGCGCGTCCAGATCGGCAACGACACGATGTTTGGTCCGCATGCGCAGGTCTATTGCGCCCAACATGCCAAAGACGCGGCTGAGCGCGCCCGGGGGCTGGAAATCGCCCTGCCCGTCACGATCGGCAACAACGTCTGGATTGGTGGCGGTGCCATCATCCTGCCCGGTGTGACGATTGGCGACAATGCGATCGTCGGCGCTGGAGCTGTGGTGACCAAAAACGTTCCCGAAGGACAGACGGTTGTCGGCAATCCGGCGCGTCCTGTCCGATCCTAGGCCCCTTCGGCCTTTTCTTCGAGGGTCAGCCACTCCTCTTCCGCAGCTGACAGCTTATCCTGCCGTTCGACCAGCGCTTCGGTTGCCTTCTGGAATTTGACCGGCTCCCGGGTGAACAGTTCCGGGTCGGACATCAACTCTTCCAGTTTGGCTATTTCGGCTTCAAGCCGTTCGATCTCGGCCGGCAGTTTTTCCAGACGGTGTTTTTCCGAGAATGAAAGGCCCGTCTTCTGCTTTGCTTCCTGCTTTATCTTCGGTTTCGTTACCTTTGATTTTATTTCACTTTTTTCAACTACGTCGCCTCGTTGGGTGACATAATCCGTCCAGCCGCCCGCATAAACGGTGGCGCGGCCATTACCCTCCATCGCGATGGTTGTGGTCGCAACGCGGTCCAGAAAATCGCGGTCGTGGCTGACCAGCAGAACGGTGCCGTCGAAATCATCCAGCAGTTCCTGCAACAGATCCAGCGTTTCAACGTCCAGATCGTTGGTCGGTTCATCCAGCACCAACAGGTTTGACGGCTTGGCCATCAGCTTGGCCAAGAGCAGACGCGCCTTTTCCCCACCCGACAGAGACTTGACAGCCGCCCGTGCCTGTTGATCGTCGAACAGGAACTCCTTGAGATACCCGACCACATGCTTGGGCGCACCCCGCACCATGACCTGATCTGCCTTGCCCGAGACGCGCATTTCGGGATCGCCGGTGAGGCTGTCCCACAAGGTCATCTCGGGGTCCAATTGTGCGCGCGCCTGATCAAACACGGCAACCTCAAGGTTTGTACCCAGCGTTACTGTGCCTTCATCCGGCGTCTCGCGGCCCAACAACATATTCAGCAAGGTCGTCTTGCCGACGCCGTTCGGGCCGACAAAGGCCACTCGATCACCGCGCTGCACCAGCAGATCAAAGTTTCGCACGATCTGTTTGTCGTCGAACCGCTTTGCCAACCCTTTGGCCTCGATCACCTTGCGCCCGGATTTGGGGCTCGCGTCCAGCGACATTGCCGCCGTTCCCTGCCGCTTGATCTGACTGGCACGCTCGGCTCGTAGCGCCTGCAGCGCGCGCACTCGGCCCTGGTTGCGCTTGCGGCGGGCGCTGATGCCCTCGACAGCCCAGCGCGCTTCGGACTTGATCAGGCGGTTCAGCTTGTGGCGTTGCTGATCCTCCTCGTCCCAGGTTTTGTCGCGCCAGGCCTCAAAGGCTTCGAACCCCTGTTCCTGCCGCCGCACCATGCCCCGGTCAATCCAAAGGGTTGCGCGTGTCAGGGCGCGCAGAAACGCGCGGTCGTGAGAGATCAGAACGAACCCCGCGCGGGTTGCGCCCAACTCATGCTCGAGCCAGTCGATCGCTTCGATATCCAGATGGTTGGTGGGCTCGTCGAGCAGCATCAAATCCGGTGCCTCGGCCATGAGCTTGGCCAGCGCCGCCCTGCGCCGCTCACCGCCCGAGGCGGTTTCGACCGCGCGTGACGGGTCGAATTTCAACCCCTCACCGGCGCGTTCGACCTTGTACAACTCCCCGGGTTCCAACTCACTGGCGGCATAGTCACCCAGCGTGGCAAAGCCCTGCATGCTGGGATCCTGTTCCATATAACCCACAGATTTTCCGGGGGGGATGACAATGTCACCCTGATCGGCCTCGACCAAACCAGCCATCACCTTCATCAAGGTTGATTTGCCTGAGCCATTGCGCCCGACAAGCGCGACACGATCACCCGGCTGCACCACAAGATCGAGATCGGAAAACACCGGATCGCCCCCAAAGGTCAGGGAAATACCGGACATCTGCAACAAAGGAATTCTCGCCATGCCCGCCAGCTAAACCGGCTGGACGAACGCGTCAACGCCCCGGCTTCACCTTTTCTGAAATACTCAAATCACCCGGCTACCGCCCGTAGCAGACGTTTGCGGGCTGGGGGAATCGCGCCAATTTCAAGCCCGGTAAACACGTGCAGCGTATTCATGTGCCGATCGACGACCGCATGATCGCTGACCCAGCCCCCCATCATCAGATAGGTGCGCAGCAACGGCGGCATCCTGAGCATGGCCTTCTTGGCATCGGGCCGACGGCGCAAGCGCGCGGCAAACTTGAACACATCCGGCGCTTTGACCCTTGGTAGCCAGCGCTTGGGGGCCAGATGCCGATGCTTGAGCATGGCGAATGCATCCAGATATTCTTCGGTTTCGGTCCCCGCGAAAGACGAGCAACCAAACAGCATCTGCACATCGTTCTGGTCGACAAAGGCCGTCATCGCCCCCCAGGCGACGCGCAGAATATCCGGGTCGGTCCAGTCCGGATGAACGCAAAAGCGCCCCATCTCGACCATCCGCCCACCAAAGCCCTGCAGCGCGGAAAGGTCGTAGTAGCGGGCAGAATAACTGTCTGCGATCTGAGTTCCGCTTTCGATGGTTAGCATCCGAAAACAGCAAACCAACTGCCCACCCTCGCGCATATCCTCAACCAGAATATGTGCGCACAGCGCATCGAACTCATCCCGGTCGAGTTGATCGGTCGCAAAGGCACGTGTTCTGAGGTTCTGGGCCGCCGCGATATCACGCGCCGACTGCGCCAGCCTGGCGCGATAGCGGCCCCGGTTCAGCACTTCGGCATTCAACACAGTTGCTCTGACCATGGTCGCATACTCCGCAGTTGCCGACCCGCTTGTCTCTGCCACGTCCCTAGCACAAAGATTGTGACCGTCACGTGAAGCTGCAAGACCAATCAGAGATTTAGTTGTTGACGCCGGGGATATTCGCCGGGTTGAAGTTGCCGATATTGCCCAGCAGCTGCCGCAGGAATCCTTTGTCCTGAACACTGGAATCCGTCACACGCCGGTCAAGCGGCACGACAATACCATCTTCAAGGCCAAAGCGTTCGATATTGCGCACGACCCCCCGCTGATCAAAGCTGATGGCCACCAGCTCGCGCGAAACGACCTCGGGCCGTTTGGGACCGTAATGACGGACGCGCGACGAAACATAGTAATAGTCCGAATCTCGCACCACACCAGACGAGGTCGGCGCGCCGATAGCCTCGATCACGGTATCGCGGGTATCAACACCAACCTTGATTTCCGCCAATTCCTCGGGCGGCGGAATATATCCGTGTTTCTTGACGATTGGGGTGCATGCGACCGCGGCCAGGATGCTGCCAAATGCCAGCAGTCTGATCATCGGTTTTATGTTGTTCTTCACCTTCAAAACCTACACCCTCTTGTCTTGGCCGCGCGCGACTTCTATCCGATTACAGAAACCGCTGCCGTGGTTCAACACAAAGAAAGGGTCAAAAATGACCACACCCTCCCCCTTGCGCGTCGCGGATCTTTCGCAGAACGCCGCCACGTTGTTCGAACTGCGCCCCGGAACCGCCGAGCTGGACGCGTTGAAACAAGACCTGGGCTTGCTGGGTCTTCGTAAGCTGTCCTTTGTGGGGTCTGTGCAGGCGCAGGGTAAGCGCGACTGGGTTCTGACAGCCAAGCTTGGCGCAACCGTCGTTCAACCCTGCGTGATCTCGTTGGAGCCGGTGACAACCCGGATCGAAACCCCGGTGCGCCGGGTCTTTCTGGCCGATTGGGACGAACCGGACGAACCCGAGTTTGAGATGCCCGAAGATGACGAAACCGAAGCCCTTGGCGCTGAAATCGACCCATCTGCGGTCATGGCCGAGGCGCTTTCGCTGGCCTTGCCCCAATATCCTCGAAAGGACGGCGCAGAGTTGGGACCGTCAGATTATACCGAACCCGGAAAACAGGCGATGACCGACGAGGACGTCAAACCATTCGCAGGGTTGGCGGAATTGCGCGACGCATTGAAAAAAGACAAGTGACAGAGGTTTGATTTCCTGTCATAGCAGGCGCTCAGAAAAATCGCTTGAACATGCCGAGAATCGCAGTATTTTCGCGCGCTCATCGGAATTTGGGTTGGACAACGTGGGGCATGTACCCTAAACGCGCGTCAAACCACGAGAAAAACGAAGAATGAAACCCGGCCCACAGCGAATCTGTTGGCCCTTAAATAGACAAAGGTTGAGACCATGGCCGTCCAACAGAACAAAGTTTCCAAGTCGCGTCGCAACAACCGCCGCGCACACGACGCTCTGGTTGCTGCAAACCCGAACGAATGCCCCAACTGCGGTGAGCTGAAGCGCCCGCACCACGTCTGCGCGTCCTGCGGCCACTATGACGATCGCGAAGTCGTCGCGCAGGCCGACGAAATCGACCTGGACGAAGACGCGGCCTGAACCTGATCGGACGCAGGCCAAGGCATGACGGATCAGCCCACGCAAACCGGACGGATCATCATCTCGGTTGACGCGATGGGCGGAGATTCGGGTCCCGCCACCGTTGTCGCGGGCATAGCCAAATCTGCGGACAAGAACCCCACGATCGGGTTCGTCCTGCACGGGCCGGAAACCGTACTGCGCAAACTGGTTGCCAAACGGCGTGTCCTTGAAGGGCGCGTCGTTTTTCGTGATTGCCCTGACGTGGTCACGATGGAGGACAAGCCCAGCCAGGTGGTGCGCAATGGCAAGCAGACCTCGATGTGGTCTGCGCTGGAATCGGTGCGTCAGGGCGAGGCCCATGGCGCCGTCTCTTGCGGCAATACCGGCGCGCTG
This sequence comes from Ruegeria sp. CH11, assembly GCF_056537105.1. Lineage (NCBI taxonomy): Bacteria > Pseudomonadati > Pseudomonadota > Alphaproteobacteria > Rhodobacterales > Roseobacteraceae > Ruegeria > Ruegeria sp. CH11. The sequence continues at coordinate 11,715 of NZ_JBQFQX010000001.1, read as the reverse complement.
ATGGCGTTGTCGATGATGCGGCTGCGCAAATTGCCGGGCGTGAACCGACCGGCGATTGCAATTCTGTGGCCATCGCGCAACCCGCAGGGCTTTAACGTCATGCTGGATGTGGGCGCGGATGTGCGCGCCGATGCCAAGGATTTGCTGCAATATGCGCTGATGGGGGCCTCGTATTCCCGGAACGGCATGGCGCTGGCCCGACCCCGGATCGGCTTGCTGAATGTCGGCACCGAAGAACACAAAGGCCGCGCCGAGTTGAAAGAAGCCCACGCGATGATCACGGATTTCGCTGAACAGGCGAACTTCGAGTTTGTGGGCTTTGTGGAAGGCAGCGACATACCGGGCGACAAGGCGGATGTCATTGTAACGGATGGATTTACCGGGAACGTGGCGATCAAGACCGGCGAGGGCACGGCAAGCCTGATCGGCGATCTGCTGCGCGAGGCGTTCAAGTATTCGCCCCTGTCTCGGTTGGCCTCGATCCTTGCCATCACATCCCTGAACCGTCTGAAGAAGCGGATCGACCCGCGCCGCGTCAATGGCGGTGTGTTTCTGGGTCTGAATGGCACGGTGATCAAATCGCACGGGGGTGCGGATGCAACCGGGGTGTCGGCTGCGGTCAAGCTGGCTTTTACCCTGGCCGAATCCGGCTTCTCTGAAAAATTGGCGGCACGGGTTGCATCCACAGCCGCGCTTGCACAAGATGCCGCGCAATCTGCATCGCAGTCGGAATAATAAAAAAGGCAGTACCCAAGCATGGCAGGCCGTTCAGTTGTTGTAGGTGTTGGGCATTATTTGCCCGAGCGCATTGTCCCCAACACCGAATTTGAAAACAGTCTGGATACGACCGACGAATGGATTCGAACCCGATCCGGGATCGAACGCCGCCACTTTGCCGCAGAAGGCGAAACAACCTCTGATCTGGCAACCCATGCCGCGCAGGCGGCACTCAAAGATGCCGGACTCGATGCAAGCGATATCGACGCCATTGTCCTAGCGACCTCGACCGCCGATCTGACCTTTCCCTCAGCGGCGACGATGGTTCAGGCCCGTTTGGGAATGACCAACGGATTTGCATTTGACGTTCAGGCGGTTTGTGCCGGGTTCGTCTATGCGCTCAGCAACGCCAACGCGCTGATCCTCTCTGGTCAGGCCAAACGCGTTCTGGTCATCGGTGCCGAGACGTTTTCCCGGATCATGGATTGGACCGACCGGTCGACCTGCGTTCTGTTTGGAGACGGGGCCGGCGCGCTGGTTCTGGAACTGCAGGAGGGTAAAGGTACCTCGGAGGATCGCGGGATTCTGGCTACCGACCTCAACTCCGACGGTCGTTATAAGGACTTGCTGTATGTCGATGGTGGAGTTTCGACCCAATCGACGGGCCACCTGCGCATGCAGGGCAATCAGGTTTTCCGCCATGCCGTTGAAAAACTTGCAAGAACCGCCGAAGTTGCACTGGAACGCGCCGGTCTGACCGGTGACGATGTCGACTGGATCGTTCCGCATCAGGCCAATATCCGAATCATTCAGGGCACTGCCAAAAAGATGGGCCTGCCGATGGATCGGGTCGTGGTCACAGTTCAGGATCACGGCAACACGTCCGCCGCATCGATTCCCCTGGCGATGTCCGTTGGCAGGGACCGGGGCCAGATCAAGCCCGGCGATCTGATCGTGACCGAAGCAATCGGAGGCGGTCTGGCCTGGGGTGCGGTTGCCCTACGCTGGTAACCGGCACAATCCGGCTTACGTGCCCTCACGCAATTCATTGATATTGACAGCGAATTTCCCCTCACCCTATGCTCTGATATCTACAGGGGAATAAGCATGGGCGATAAAACACTGACTCGAATGGATCTGAGCGAGGCCGTCTTTCGCGAAGTTGGGCTGTCACGCAATGAAAGTGCGCAACTGGTTGAAAGCGTCTTGAACCACATGTCCGACGCACTTGTGCGCGGCGAACAGGTCAAGATATCGTCTTTCGGCACATTCAGCGTTCGAGACAAAACAGCCCGCATAGGCCGCAACCCCAAGACCGGTGAAGAAGTGCCCATTCAGCCCCGCCGCGTCCTGACGTTCCGCCCGTCGCATCTGATGAAAGATCGCGTCGCCGCTGGGAACCGGAAATAACCCCGAGGTTCGGTTAAGATGAGCAAGTCCCCCGACGCGTTTCGCACAATCAGTGAAGTTGCGGATTGGCTCGGTGTTCAGGCTCATGTCCTGAGATTCTGGGAAAGTCGTTTCACACAGGTCAAACCCGTAAAACGCGCGGGTGGCAGGCGATATTATCGGCCCAACGACATGCGGTTGCTGGGCGGTATCAAAAAGCTGCTGCACGAGGATGGCATCACGATCAAGGGCGTTCAGCGTATCCTACGAGAGCAGGGCGTTGCTCATGTTGCCTCGCTGTCGCCCAGTCTGGACGATCCCGCAGCCGAAGACGGGGCAACGGACAGCACCATTGTTCCATTTTCGGCAAAACCCGCGCCTGCGGCTGAGCAGATCAGGATGGAGTTGGACACACCTCCGGATCAGGCCGCGCACACTGCCGACGCCGCCGTCGTGCCGGAAGCAGTCGCCAGCCAGCCAGAATCACCGCAGGCAACTGAAGTGGACGCCGCCCCTCTTATGGGTGGTATCACGTCTTTGGCCTGGAACCGCTCCGAATTCGACGACGCGTTGCTGGCGCGGATCGCGCCCATCGCCAAGGACCTGCGCGTCTGGCTGAACCGGGTCGATGCACAAGCCGCGGGATAAGACAAAAAGGCGATGATTTCCTCTTGCCCCTGCCGGGAAAGTCTTTATGAACGCTGCAACGTCGGGCTATGGCGCAGCCTGGTAGCGCGTCCGTCTGGGGGACGGAAGGTCGCAGGTTCGAGTCCTGCTAGCCCGACCAAATCACACCGACGTTTATGGCAAACAGGCCAGATCCCGCTCTGGCATCAGGGGGGATCGGAATGACAGGCGTATGCGCAAACCAGCAGATACAGGCAATGATCGAGCGGGGTGAGATCACCGCGCAACCTGCGATCATTCCGGAACAGATTCAACCTGCCAGCCTGGATATGCGTTTAGGTACAGTCGCTTATCGTGTGCGCGCCTCGTTCCTCGCGGGCGAAGGTCGCAGCGTTGCGGACCGTCTGGCGGAATTTGAGATGCACCGCATCGACATCAGCGAAGGTGCGGTTCTGGAAAAGGGCTGTGTTTATCTGGTGCCGTTGATGGAATCTCTGGCCCTGCCCCCGGGAACAAATGCAGTGGCCAACGCCAAAAGCTCAACCGGGCGGCTGGACTTGCTGACCCGAACCATCACCGATGGCGGCACCGAGTTCGACCGTGTTCCGGCGGGGTACACTGGCCCTCTCTATGCCGAGATTTGCCCGCGTTCCTTTTCGGTCCTGGTGCGCCCGGGCATGCGACTGAATCAGATCCGGTTCCGGCAGGGTCAGGCGGTTCTGAGCGATACTGAACTAAGCGCGCTCCATGCCGACTCACCTTTGGTTGATGGTCCTGCCGTTATTCAAGACGGGTTGGGGTTTTCGGTCGATCTGCAATTGCCCGAGTCCGATCTGGTGGGCTATCGCGCCAAGCCCCATACCGGCGTGATCGATCTGGACCGCATTGGCGGCTACGCGCCGCAGAATTACTGGGAAGAGGTCCGCACCACGGATGGACGTATCATCCTGGATCCGGGCGCGTTCTATATTCTCGTCAGCCGTGAAGCCGTGCATATTCCGCCGATGTACGCAGCCGAAATGGCCCCCTATCTGGCGATGGTCGGCGAATTCCGCGTCCACTATGCAGGGTTCTTTGATCCGGGCTTTGGCCATGCCGCGGCGGGTGGTGCCGGCTCACGCGGTGTGCTTGAGGTCCGCTGTCACGAGGCGCCATTCGTGCTGGAACACGGACAGGTTGTCGGACGGCTGGTGTATGAGAAGATGGCAGAATTGCCCACGCAGCTTTATGGGGCTGGGATTGCATCAAACTATCAGGGACAGGGTTTGAAGCTGTCCAAGCACTTTAGGTCCGCAGGATAACCCCTTAGAATTTCATGAACTTGCGCGCCTGCCGCGTCAGTCGTTGTGCTTGCCGCATCGTCTGCTTCTGGTTCTTGGCGGTCTGCTGCATCTGACGTTTTGCTTCTGGGTCAGGCTTGCCTTGATCCGGGCCGCCCGTCCGGCTTGCCATATCAAATCCTTTGTCGACGCCCTTGTTTACAAGACGGCGCACGACACGGCGAACAATCATATCGATGATGCGGTTGGCGTTCATTGTTGTCTCCGTTTTCTGACACCCTAGATAGGTTGTCCTTGCGGCAACATAAGGGCTGCGCGATCACTCTTCCTCGAACAGTTCCGATTGGTCTTCGTCTTCGTGATCTTCTGAGGACCCAAGTGGCACTGCCCCCGGTGGCGGGCGGTTTTCCAGCAACCCCGCCGCCCGCAATTCCTTGAGTCCAGGTAGGTCGCGTGCATTCTCGAGCCCGAAATGATCCAGAAATTGCGGCGTTACCACAAACGTCACAGGGCGCCCCGGTGTCATTCGGCGGCGACCCAGCCTGATCCACTCCATTTCCAGTAGCTGATCAATGGTTCCGCGTGATACCGACACGCCGCGGATTTCTTCGATCTCGGCGCGGGTACAGGGCTGATGATAGGCAACAATCGCCAAGGTTTCGATGGCCGCGCGGCTGAGTTTCCGGGTTTCGACCGTCTCTTTCTGCATCAGAAAGCCAAGATCGGGCGCGGTGCGAATGGCCCATGCCTCACCCACCTGAACCACGCGAACACCGCGCCCCTCATAACGTTTCTGAAGCATTTCAACCGCTTGCGCGGCATTGCTGCCATGGGGCATCCGCGCCTCAAGGTCGGCGATGTTAACCGGCTCGGCACTGGCAAACAGCACCGCCTCGACCATCCGCTCTTGTTCCGCCAAGGGTGGCGCTTCGAACAGGGTGCCGGTCTCTTCGGGGGCGTCAGTCACGGGTTTCTGTCCTCTTGCGCAATTGGATCGGGGCGAAGGTCTCGCTTTGCTTGATCTCCATATGTCCTTCTTTCACCAGTTCCAGCGAGGCCGCAAAGGTCGCTGCCGTGGCAGACCGCCTGCGCACTGGATCACTCTCCCACCCGTCAGGCAAATAGGTTTCCATATCGGTCCAGGTTCCTGCAAACCCGATCAACGGGCGCATGCGTTCCAGTGCCTGCTCCATCGTGAAGACGGCGTCGCGATCCATTACAAAGGGGCGGAATTCGTCCCTTGTGCGAATGCGGGCGTAGCCTTGCATCAGGTCCAGCAAGGTCGCCGAATATGTGACCGTACGAATACGCCGGATGTCCTCACCCTGCCCGCGCTTGAAAAAGTCGCGGCCAAGCTGGTCGCGCGCCATCAAACGCGCGGCGGCATCGCGCATGGCTTGCAGGCGTTCCAACTGAAACGCCAGATGCGCGGCAAGTTCTTCGCCGGTCGGCCCTTCTTCGTCGGGATCAGGGGGTAGCAGCAGGCGCGATTTCAGAAAGGCCAGCCAGGCGGCCATCACCAGATAGTCTGCGGCCAACTCGATCCGCAGCGCGCGGGCGCGTTCGACAAAGGCCAGATATTGCTGCGCCAAGGCCAGAACCGAAATTTTCCGCAGATCGACCTTCTGTGTGCGTGACAAAGTCAGCAGCACGTCCAGTGGGCCTTCGAACCCGTCTACGTCAACGATCAGCGCCTCGGCGGCCAAACGATCGGCGACCGAGATCGGGTCTTCGCTGAAAAGGTTATCCGACATATACCTGCCCGCCCATGAGGGCAGATAGTTCCGCCTCGGCGGCCTGAATGTCAAGCGCCAGAGGTGCCGTGCGCATGGCCAAAGCCCGCTCTGCGCGGGTCTGTGCCGCATCGGTCATCTCGCCTGCGGTGTTCAGAACGGCCTCGCGATCCGAAAGGGATGCGTTGCAGTGCAGAACAACATCGCACCCGGCGGTCAGAGCTTTACCCGCAACCTCGGCCGGGGTGCCGCGAAGCGCTTTCATCGAGATGTCGTCGGTCATGATCAACCCGTCAAACCCGATCTGTTCTCGGATCAAGCGGATCATCTTGCGTGAAATCGTTGCAGGCTGCGGGTCGATCTGATCGTACACCAAATGCGCGGTCATCCCCATCGGCAAGTCATTCAGCGCACGAAACGGCGCGAAATCCGCGAGTTCCAGTTCCTCGAGTGGCAAATCGACATGTGGCGGTTCGTGATGGCTGTCCAGCGTGGCACGCCCGTGTCCGGGCATGTGCTTGACCACAGGCAGAACACCGCCATCCAGATGCGCCTGCGCTACGGCCCGTCCGATCTGCGCGACCTGCTCGACCGAACTTCCATAACAGCGATTGCGTAGGAAAGCGTGTGTCTCGGGCCGGGCCACGTCCACCATCGGCGCGCAGTTGCTATCGATCCCCAGCGACCGGAGTTCATGAGCAATCAGGCGATACCGAAGGTACATTGCGCGCTCGGCCTGCGTATCTGCAGTCTCGGCGTGGTCTAGCGGAGGCAACCACTCGCGCGCCAACGGAGAACGAAGGCGCTGAACGCGCCCCCCTTCCTGGTCGATGGTGATCGGGCATTCGCGCCCGACCGCATCGCGAAAGTCATCGCAAAGGGCGCGGACCTGATCGGCGGTATCAACATTGCGAGCAAAAAGTATGAACCCGAACGGGTTCATCTGGCGAAACAGGGCTTTTTCATCTGCCGAAAGGCGCAACCCTTCGGCGTCGGTGATCACCGCACCAAACGTCACCGCACGGCAACCGGAATGCAGTCTGCCCCTTGCGCGACCAGCGCTGCGCAGAACTGACGCGAGTCGCTCAGGTCGTCGAAGCCAAGAACACGGAGGCGATAGAATATGCGGCCACCACTTGAAGTTTTCTGGATAACCCGCTGTTTATCATTCATATAATCCCCAAAGCGACCAGAGATCCTGTTCCACTCGGCCTTGGCGACCTCGGTGCTTTCATAGGCACCAAGCTGGGCAAGACGCGTCCCCTTGGCCAGCGTGTCGGGTGCGACATCCAATCCGGCAGCCGCTTTGACGGCGGCATTGATCGTCGCTTCGGTGTTGCTATTTGCGGCAATCCCGCTTTGCGTTGCACGCGCCGGGCGCGTCACTGGCCGCAGCGAACGGCGTACGCCGGGCAACGCTGCGATTTTCGGATCGGGCTGCAATGCGGCAAGATCAGCCGGATCGATGGCGGGTTCGTCATCCAGGATTGCCAGAGAGGCAACCTGAACGCCGCCCTCGACCGCAGGATCGGTCTCTGCCTCGCCTGCAATTTCGGCGACCAGCGCGTCAACTGCGCTCTGTCGCAGTTTCGTGGCATCTTCCCGGGTAATCTCTTCCTCGACCACATGCACCGCTTTGGTCGGCTTCAGAACACCCATCGGAGTATCTTCGTCCGTCAGCGAAACGGGTCGCGGCGCGAGGATCAGACGATCCGCTGGCGCGGCTGCCGACCCTTCTGCGGCAACAGTGTTTACGGCAAGCCCCTGATGATCGGCCAGAGTCCCGCCCGGATTTTCAGGCTGGATACGCATCGGCCCCTCGATGGCGCGCACAACCGGCACACCGCTGACGTCGCGCATAACCAGTTGGTAGCCCCAGACCCCAACCCCTGCCACAAGCGCCAGCGAGGCCGCAGCCCCCAGAAAGTTGACCACGCGGCCAAGCCCTGCGACGCCGCGCGGCGCGTCGTCATACGCGTGCATGTCGTCAGAATAGTCATACGCATCCTCGGGATGCGCTTGATTCGGGTAATACATCTGCTCGGGGCTCGCCTGCCCCGAGTAATCGTAACTCGCCATTTCCGCCTCACCGCCCGATTGCGCCTTAAAACGTGGCGCGCGGGTCATTTCTTGTCTGCCTCAGACCGGCGGTTCGGGCGGTGTTGGTCACCGCATCTCCTGCGCCGGAGTGACGCCAAGAATACCCAAGCCCGCTGAAATCACAACAGAAACGGCCCGGGCCAATGCGATTTTTGACTGGCTTGTGGCAACATCGCCATCCTGGATGAAGCGCAACTGGGTTTCGTCATTGCCCTTGTTCCACAAAGCGTGGAAATCCCCAGCCAATTCATAGAGATAGAAGGCAACCCGGTGCGGTTCGTTGGTGCGAGCGGCTATTTCGACCAGACGCGGCCATTCGGCCAGCTTTTTGGCAACAGTCAGTTCCGAGGCGTGATCGTTCTTGCTCAGATCTGCCCCTTTGAGAGTTGCATCATCCGCAGCAATCTCAGCTTCAGCAGCGCGACGCAACACGCTCATGACCCGCGCATGGGCGTATTGCACGTAGAACACTGGGTTCTCGCGGCTTTGTTCCAGCACCTTGTCGAAATCGAAATCCAAGGGCGCATCGTTCTTGCGGGTCAGCATCACGAAACGGGTCACATCAGGGCCCACCTGGTCAACCACGTCGCGCAGGGTGACAAAGTTCCCTGCCCGTTTAGACATCTTGAACGGCTCGCCGTTCTTCCACAGCTTCACCAGTTGAGTCAGCTTGATATCCAGCGACACCTTACCATCGGACAGTGCCGACACCGCCGCTTTCATCCGCTTGACATAGCCACCATGGTCGGCGCCAAATACGTCGATCAGCGCGTCAAAGCCTCGGGTCACCTTATCATAGTGATAGGCGATATCCGGTGCGAAATAGGTCCAGCTGCCGTCCGATTTCTTTACCGGTCGGTCGACGTCATCGCCGTGCTCGGTCGATTTGAACAGGGTCTGCTCGCGCGGTTCCCAATCCTCGGGCTTCTTGCCCTTGGGCGGTTCCAGCACGCCTTCGTAGATCAGGCCCTTGTCGGTCAGAGACTGCAGCGCAGCCTCGATCCTGCCCGTGCCATAGAGCGACTTTTCCGAGAAGAACACATCCATCTCGACACCCAACGCCTTTAGGTCGGCACGGATCAAATCCATCATCGCATCGGTGGCGAACTCGCGCAGCTCTTCCAGCCACTCGCTCTCGGGCTTGTCGATCAGACTGTCACCGTATGTCTCTTTCAGCGCCTCGCCGATTGGGATCAGATAGTCACCGGGATACAGACCTTCTGCAATCTCCGGGCTCAGGCCATTGGCCTCGCGATAGCGTTCGTACGCTGACCGCGCCAGCACATCCACCTGCGCACCGCCGTCATTGATGTAGTACTCGCGGGTCACGTCATGGCCAGAATACGCCAACAAACTCGCCAGTGCGTCGCCGAATACCGCGCCCCGCGTATGACCCACATGCAGCGGACCGGTTGGGTTGGCCGAGACATATTCGACGTTGACCTTCTGCCCCTGCCCCATGGTCGAGCGACCATAGTCGGTGCCCTTTTCCAGCACCGCTGCCAGAACGCCTTGCCAGACCGACGGCGCCAGCCGCAGGTTCAGAAAGCCCGGTCCTGCAACTTCGGCGCTGGTAATGCGATTGTCGTTTGCCAGCTTGCCCGCCAGCACATCCGCAATGTCGCGCGGTTTCATTTTGGCAGGTTTGGCCAATACCATGGCCGCGTTGGTCGCCATGTCGCCATGCGCCGCGTCGCGCGGCGGCTCGACTGCCACGTTATCAAAGCTCAACCCCTCGGGCAGAGCACCGTCGGACTGCATCTGGGTCAGCGCGTCCAGTACGAGGCCGCGGATCTCGGAAAACAGGTTCATTTCGGATGTCCTTTTGCTTGTCGGGCGGTTTATCACGCAATGCGACAAGGTCAATGGAAGCGATCAGTTTAGGCGCGGATCGACCGCCGCATTCCGCCGCGTCGCTGATCCAGAGGCGGCCATGTGGCTTGAACACCGATAGATATTGCGGCTGCACGCTGGAATGGAGCGTCACAATTGCCGCAGAATGTTCTACTGACGGAATGATCAGCCGGTACACAGCCGTGCATGATCCTGCAACGCAAAACGGTCCGTCATACCGGCGATATAGTCAGACACGATCCGCGCCAACGCCGTTTCGTCTGTTGCTGCCTCAATATCCTCATGCCATCGCTCGGGCATCTGTTTGGGATCGTCGAGGTAGATGGGAAACAACTCCTCGACCACTTTGCTGACCTCAGCCCGCACCTGCATGACGCTGGGGGCGCGATACATACGCGCAAACAGGAAGGCGCGGATTTCCTTTAGCTGCGCCCACAGGTCTGCCGAGAAGCGAATGACCGGATAACCCAGATGGCGAATATCTTCGACCGTCAACGCGTTGGACCCGGTAAGCAATGCCCTTGAAGTGTCGATAACATCTGCCACCATCACACCAAACACGCGGCGCAGCGCCTCGTGCCTGCGGCGATATGGATCCAACTTAGGGTATTTGCGATCTACCTCGGCGTAACACGCGCCGACGATGGGCAATTGGCCAATTTCCGCGTCGGTGAACAACCCGGCACGCAAGCCGTCCAACAGGTCATGATTGTTGTAGGCGATATCATCTGACAATGCCGCCACCTGAGCTTCGGCGCTGGCATGCGTGTGCAGTTCCAGATCAAAGCCGCTGTTGCATTCCGCAAGAGCCCAGGGCAACTGCCCCGTGACGGGGCCGTTATGCTTGGCGATCCCCTCCAGACATTCCCAAGTCAGATTGCAACCATCGAAATCAGCATAGTGACGCTCAAGCTTGGTTACGATCCGAATGGCCTGAGCGTTATGGTCGAACCCCCCATAGGGTTTCATCAGAGAGTGCAATGCGTCCTCGCCGGTATGCCCGAACGGCGTGTGCCCCAGATCATGCGCCAGCGCGACAGCCTCGGTCAGCTCGGGGTTCAACCCCAGTGCCCCCGCAATCGTGCGCGCCACCTGCGCCACTTCGATGGAATGAGTCAGTCGCGTGCGATAGCTGTCGCCCTCATGTTCGACAAAGACCTGCGTCTTGTGTTTGAGCCGCCGAAACGCGCTGGCGTGGATGATCCGATCACGGTCGCGTTGAAAGCACGATCGGAAACTGCTTTCCTCTTCGGGCACAAGCCGCCCACGTGCGCGGCCCGGGTTCGAAGCAAAACCCGCTCGTTCCAATGGTCTTATCCTTGTCGCCTGTCTTTTGATTTCATATATTGTACTGTGCTGAGGAAATAAACCTTTGGAGTCCGGCATGAATCTGCCTCCAACCGTCACAGAACGCGCCTTCGACCGACTGGCCGAGATTGGCGCCGCAGATCAGGGTCAAGCCCTGCGCGTCGCCGTTGAGGGTGGCGGATGTTCCGGTTTTCAATACGAAATCGCGCTGGACAAACCAAAAGAGGATGACCTTGTGCTAGAGGGCAAAGGCCAAAAGGTTATCGTCGATTCAATCTCGCTGCCGTTTCTGGAAAACGCGGTAATCGACTTTACGCAGGAACTGATCGGCGCAAGGTTCGTGATCGAGAATCCAAACGCGACTTCGTCCTGCGGCTGCGGCACCTCGTTCTCAATGTGATCACCTGGGCGGCCAGCGCCCTCCCTCAAGATATTTTCAGCGAGATGAAGTGGGGATCTACTCTCTGGCAACTGCGTCACTTGGAACGTCTCGCATCTTTGCCTCGTTGCATTGAGAAATTTGAGTCCGATCGTCGGGCTGCATCGTGAAATACTGCTCCAAACATCAAGCACTACTGACCTAATGACGGAAGTGCGGAGATAGTGTTGAAAAATTCCGTTGATTGGTTTGCCTGTCGCTGATTCACTCGTTTTTGAGAGTGGAGGTGCGGTGATGATGGGACCGAGGCAGGTGGCGCAAGGGGCGC